>CAZIKB010000172.1:0-10963 GCA_964539665.1 uncultured Cytophagia bacterium | reverse complement strand
ATTAAAGAATATGAATTACCCTATTAAAATATTAATTCAAACGCTTAAATATAAGATACAACAATTTATCATAACGGGTCTAATTTCCATTTTATTATTTGCATGCGGACCTTACTCTTTTTCAAGTTCCGGGGCAACAAGCATTAAGACGGTTGCTGTTCCTATATTTCAGGACCAAACTTCAGAGTTTGGAATCAAGGAAAAACTGACTGATGAATTAATTAAAGAGTTCACTCGGGATAATACATTACGAATCTCAGATCGCAGAAATGCCGACTCCATAATTGAAGGCGCCATAATAAAAGTCGATGATCGTGCAGGCGCATTTACCAGTGATGAAAAAGTTCAGGATATTCAGGTGTTCATCACAGTTCGTGTAAGATATGAAGATTTGAAAAAAAGAAAAGTTATCTGGGAAGATGAAATAATCCAGTGGGGCACGTTCAATCCAGATGATAAAGAACGCCCGCAAACCCGTGATGATGCAATTGATGAAGCAGTTACAAAAATAACTAATGAAATACTAAATAAATCTGTTTCCGGATGGTAAAAACAAAGAATTTTGTTGCTTATGTGTAGTAGTTTATTTAAATTAACTTTAATAATATGTATTAAATGGATTAGTGGAAAATGTCGACGGATAATGACAAGTTAGTGCAATATTTGGAAGAACAGCTTCAACAAAATCCAACAACAATTTTATTTGCACGTTTGGCTGATATTTATTTGGACATGAAAAAAGTCGATGAGGCAATAGAAATTTGTGAAGAAGGAATTAAAAAGCACCCTTATTATGTCACTGGTCACATGGTGCTTGGTAAATGTTATTTGGAAAAAAAACAACATGATCAGGCTGAAAAAGAATTTAAGCGAGTTCTTTTTTTTGATCCTAAATATCTGTCTGCCCATAAATTTTTTGGAGACTTGATGCAAGAAATCGGCTGGGAACATACTTGTGAAACGAGTTACAAGAAAATTTTGCAAATTGATCCTCTTGATGAAGTCGCGCGCAGCAGGATAGCGGAATTCAAAAATGGTGACAAAATTGAATCCGAAGATATGGAATCTCTCGAGTCATTTGTATCTCATTCTACTGAATCTGAATCTGAATTTGAGGATAATTCAACTGAGCCCATGCCGTTATCTTCCGGGGAAGAAGAATTGCTTTATCAGGAAGAAGAACAGAAAATCGATCAGCCAGAAAATGAGTTTGATATACCGACAGTTGATATTGATGAAAAAAAAGCTGAGGAATTTTCAAGCATTTTAGACGATATCTTTGAAGACGAAGTTGTCAAAGATGAGCCTCCATCGCCGACTAATAGTGATGATGTCTATTCTTATGAAGAAGATTTGGTTTCAGAAATTCAAAAGGATCCCCAAAGTTACTTTAAAGATAGTAAATCATTTGAAGAAGATATTCAGAAGTCGCAGTCAGCGTTCAAAAGTGAATTTGATCAAATTGAAAAGTTGGATTTTGATCAGCATTCAAAAAAAGTTGCAGATCAATTAAAACCTGATTCTGATATAAAAGAAATCAGAGAAAACTCATACCAGCCTGGTACGATGAAAAAACGTGATGGGGAGAAAATTGTTACCCCAACTTTGGGCGAAATATATGCCGCTCAAGGGCAATATGCAAAGGCTATCAGTGTGTTTGAATTATTGTTGAAGAAGCATCCGGATAATGAAGTGTTTTTCCAAAAAATCGAGATTCTTAAACGAAAGTTAGAAGAATCGAAGAATGCACCATAGAGTTGATAAGGTAAGAGAGCGCATTAAACATTTTAATCTCGATGCCTTTCTCATCTCTTCTTTAGCTAATTTGAGATATTTATTTGGCTTTACAGGGTCGAATGCAATTGGTTTAATTACATCCGACCTTTTTTATTTTATAACCGACCGTAGATATACCCAACAGGCAAATGAGCAAGTCCTAAATGCCGAAATTCTTATCGCGAAGCGAGATTTAATAACCGAACTAAAAAATGTAAAATCTATAAATGCTGGTGTAAATTTGGGTTTTGAAGCCGTGCACTTAACGGTTAATAATTTTGCGCATCTTAGGAAAATTCTTCCTGAAGTTAAATTAATCGCATCAGAGAAAATTGTGGAGAAAATAGCCAGTGTTAAAGATTTTCAGGAATTGACTAATATTACAAAAGCAGCCAGGATTTGCAGCACAGTTTTTGAAGATATTTTGAATTTTATTAAACCTGGAATGAACGAGCTGGATATCTCAGCGGAATTGTCTTACCGGACAAAACGACTCGGAAGTGAAAAGGATCCGTTTGAACCTGGTGTAATAAGCGGAAAGCGATCGGCTTTGCCGCATGGATTGTCAACCGTTAAAAAATTACAAATTGGCGATTTAGTAATTATAGACTTTGGCGCTGTGGTGAATGGTTACGCGGCAGATGTTTCAAGAACAATCGTTTTAGGTAAACCAACTCCAGCACAAAACGAAATGGCTGACGTTGTTTTGGAAGCTTTGCAACTTTCAGAAATCTCTGCAAAGCCAGGCATGCGAGGGAAAGCGTTAGATCAGGTAGCAAGGGATTATATAAAAAAGCGCGGTTACGGTCAATACTTTCAACATTCATTAGGTCACGGTTTGGGATTAGAAGTACATAGCCTGCCTCGAATTGGTGAGTTAAGTGACGACCCGCTTGAAGTTGGGAACGTCATTGCCTTAGAACCCGGTGTGTATCTTCCTGATATCGGTGGAGTCCGCATTGAAGATGATTTTGTAATTACAAAAGATGGTGTTGAAAATTTAATCCCATTTTCCAGGGCTCTCGTTAGTATAAATTGAAAGAAAGATTCATTTAAACAGAGACTCCGAAAATAAATATGCACACAGATTTTCACGAATTCAACCGATATGTGCAAATCCAATTTAAAAATCGACTTCTGTTTTGCCTAAGATATTAATATTAGCCTATTATTTCCCGCCTCTCGGTATGGGGGGTACGCAGCGTGCAACGAAATTTGTAAAATACCTTCCCAAATTTGGGTGGGATCCGTTTGTGGTTACGGTTAAAGATGTTGCTTATTATGCAAAAGATCACACTTTGTTAGATGATGTTAAATTAGCCAAAATTTATCGTACTGGTTCACTGGAACCACAGCGACTGTTAAGCAAGTTTTCTATCAAAAAATCAAAAGCAGGATTAGATAATAAAATCTATACTAAAAATAAATGGCAAAAATTAAACAAAATATTTTTTTGGGTTTTCATTCCGGATTCCAAACTGTTGTGGAGTCCATTCGCTGTTTTAAAGGCCTACCGGTTGATCAGAACAGAAAATATAAAGTATATTTTAACTACATCACCGCCGCATTCTATTCAATTGGCCGGACTCATATTAAAATGGATGACTGGTGTTTGCTGGACTGCCGATTTTCGTGATGGATGGTCTGGCGGAAACTTTCAATACGAACCAACTTTTTTTCACAAATGGGTGAATCGTCTTTTAGAAAGAGTTGTCTTAAAGAATTCAGATAGAGTGATTGGCGTCTCTCAAAAATTAGTCGAATATTTCAAAAACAAATCACCTGAACAGGAATCTGATATTTTTGTTTTAACCAATGGCTTTGATTCTGAAGATATAGCGAAAACTGAGAAGTCCCATTGTAATGATAAATTTACCCTGACGTTTTGCGGCTCCATGACATCTATTGCTCCGGTCGATGACTTTTTAGCTGGTTTGAGCCTCTTACTTAAAAAGCATGCAGATTTTAAAAATGAGATCTTGGTTAAATTGATCGGCATGGACTGGAATGAAAAAGTAGAAAAAACCATATATAAATTGGGCCTGGAAAGTGTGGTTACTTTAACGGGTTATCTTTGTCATCATAAGGCTCTGGAAGAAATAGTAAATGCTGATTTATTAATATATCCAATTGCAGACTGGGCCAGTCGTGATTTTATTCCCGGCAAGACTTTTGAGTATTTGGCCTCTGGCAATCCTGTCTTAGTTATTGGCCCTGAAGTAGAAGGCGTTTGCATCCTGAAAAGTACCGCCGAAGTCGTGATAACCAATCATAAAGATTTATTAGCGATTGAACAGGCGGTCCTGAAATATTTTACCAGGTTCAAACAGAAATCAATTAAAAAGCTCCATAATTCCAACATTTCAATTTACGAAAGGGAATATCTAACAGAAAAATTGGTAAAGATATTGGATGAAATGGATTGATATAAAATGCTAAAGTAAGATGCAGCCTATCTTTCATTCACCGAAAACTGCTCGGTGCAGGCTGGGAGCATATTTTTTAAAACTGTTCTTCAGCTCAAAATATAGCAAAGAAAGTAGCAAAATGTGTAATATAAAAAGGGTAGTTGCATTTTAGAAAAATTATAATTAATTTTAGAACAATTTATTAGTCATAATGCAAAGTGCAGGAGGAATTCATGCAACAGTCCACGCAAGTGGAAACAAGAATTATCGAACAGGTCGGAGTAATAGACATGAGCGGTGAAGTAACCAGCTTTTCTGAAAAAGTTGTCCAGGAAGCATACGAGAAATTCACTGAAGATGGCGTAAAAAAAATTGGCTTGAATTTTGAAAATGTATCTTACATTAATAGCGCTGGCATGGCTATCATCATAAGCATGTTGACCCAGAGCCGCAAAATGAAGCAATCGCTTCGCGCCTGGGGATTGACAGAGCATTTTCAGAAAATATTTGATATGGTCGGAATCACGAAATATATGCCGCACTTTAATGATGAGGGGAAAGCGTTGAAGGGGTTTTAGAAGGGTAAAATATTTTATTGAACAGTATTGTCATTTTGAAATGTACGTACTCAAAATGGTGCTTTACTAAACTTTCAAAGTTTAGTAAAGATGAGTTCCCATTATTTATTGAGGGGATATTAATGAAATTACACTTTCGCTTAGTGTCATAAAAATTATTGAAAATTCATACCAGATTATGTGAGCCCCTTAAAGTCTAGACTAATATTCATCTCCCCAAAATAACTCCGTACCACTACAGTCCCCGATATTCGATTGACGTTAATTTTTACACAGGAATTATACTGTTAATTCTTATGTTGGATGATTTAAAATAAAGGAAACTATTTCTTGCCCAAACCCTGGAAAATGCTCTTACTGCTCAGCTTCTCAGAATTATTAGCCATGACTGTTTGGTTCAGCGCCTCTGCGGTTAATCCCGCATTAAAAATCGAATGGGGGCTTTCCAGTGGGCAGATTGCTTGGTTGGTCATGGCAGTACAACTGGGTTTTGTAGCAGGTACTTTATTCATCGCAATTACAAATTTAGCAGATGTTTTTAATACTCGACTTGTGTTTTCAATTTCAGCATTTTTATCTGCAATTGTTAATGCCCTTTTTCCCTTATTTGCGGCTAATTTTATTTTGGCGCTGTTATTAAGATTATTAACTGGGATGTTCCTGGCGGGTGTGTATCCTCCCGGCATGAAAATAATGGCAGGCTGGTTTAAAGCACGTCGGGGACTGGCTATTGGCGCCTTAGTTGGTGCGCTGACAATTGGTTCAGCGCTGCCGCATCTCGTGGGTTCTATTTTACAGGAACAGTGGAAATTGACGATTTTTGTGAGTTCTGTTTTGTCAACTCTGGCTGCTTTTATTGTGCTGATATTTGTGGAAGACGGCCCTTATAATGTTCAGGCTCAGACATTAAATTTTAAGTATGCTTTAAAAATTCTTAAGAATAAGCCCATTCGATTAGCTTATCTTGGATATTTCGGCCACATGTGGGAGCTGTATGCGATGTGGACCTGGGTACCGCTTTTTCTGCTTAATGTCGAAAAATCTCATGGCTCGGTTGAAAGAATGTCTGCAGGATTCTGGGCTTTCATCATTATTTCAAGCGGCGCAATTGGCTGCGTTGGCTACGGATACTGGGCCGACAAAGTTGGCCGGAGTATTTCGACTATTTCAGCAATGGCAATTAGTGGTATTTGCTGTTTCATCGTTGGATTTCTACCAGGCCTGAATCCTGCCTTGATCCTGTTTGTTTGTGTGATCTGGGGTGTCACTGTTGTTGCTGATTCAGCGCAATTTTCGACGGCGGCATCAGAACTGTGTGAACCGCAATACATGAGCACTGTGTTGACTCTGCAAACCAGCATTGGCTTTTTACTTACGATGATTTCAATTCGGCTGGTGCCTGTATTTCAGGAATTAGCAGGCTGGAAATTAGCTTTTAGTGTTTTAGGCGTTGGCCCCATACTCGGAATTATCGCGATGAGTCAATTATTCAAATTACCTGAAGCGGTTAAAATGGCTAACGGAAACCGATAAATCCTTAACCAAAATTATCTTGTTGATTTTGCCGGTTCTTTTTTTAGATTAGGAGCATCATGAAACTACTTTTATTCGACATTGACTTGACTTTAATCAATTCTGCCGGCGCAGGACGTCGCGCTATGACCATTGCTTTTGAACAATTATTTCGAACGAAAAATGGACTGGATAGTGTAAATTTTGCCGGTCGCACCGACCGGGCGATTTTTAAAGATGCTCTGTTTTTACACGATTTGGAATGGCAGCAAATAAAAGAAGATGATTTCAAGCGTCTGTATTTTGATATTTTAAAGAGTGAAATAAAGAAGCCCGATAACGGTAAACATATTGAACCGGGAATTTTAGATTTATTAGAATATTTAAACAACCGTGAAGACATGACGTTAGCCCTGCTAACCGGAAACTGGCTTCAGGGGGCCAGAATTAAATTAGAGCATTTTCAATTAATGCACTATTTCCAGTTTGGCGCCTTTGCAGATGATTCGGGAATTCGCAATGAACTGCCGAGTGTTGCGGCTCAGAGATATTTTGAAAAAACAAGCAGGGAAATCCTTCCTGAAGATATTGTTGTTATCGGTGATACACCTCTGGATGTAGCCTGTGCAAAAGCATTTAACGCGAAAAGCATCGCTGTCGCAACAGGTTTTTTTTCTTTTGAAGAATTAGAAAAAGCTCAGCCAAACTTTCTTCTGCCTGACTTATCTGATATTAAAACATTTATGTCTATGGTTAATCCGCGGTGATGTTTGACACAAACAGGTTTTACCCAAACGGCGCACCCCTGAAAGCCAGATAACAGAACGGCGTTCCCAGGCGGATTCAATTAAATTAATCCAATACTGTATTTTTACAATATGCAAGTAAAGTTTCAAATAGTGCTACCAAATGTAAAACTATTTGCATCTGGTATATAATAAAAAAAGCGACCTAATATATAAGTCGCTTTTTTCATTATTAATTACAAATCCATGTAATTTAAAAATCAACCTTGATTGAAATAATGATAAATTATATTAATTTGTCTAGTGTGAATCTTCTTCCTCATTTAATTTTGCTTTTTCCATTTCTCGTTTCTTAGCAAGATTTTCCAGCCGTCTGACCGCACGACTGATTTCCAGTCTTTTGTTTTGTAAATCCTCTAATTGTTTTTTAAGAAAATTAACATCCTTGATTTGTTTAACTTGAAATTTAAAGGTAGTGAGCTTTATCTTTGCACATTTTACCAGTGCTTTATATTCGACTTTATCATAATTCTCTCTAATTTTCTCATCGTTATTCTCACGTCCGATGGCAATATTGGATACTAAAAAAACTGCTAAAGAAAAGAAAATGGGTATTCTGATTATTTTCATAATAATTCACCTTAAATATATCACTAATTTACTATCGGATATATGAATAAAACCTTGAATTATTAAGTATAAATAATATAAAATAAATTATTTTTCGTTTTATTGGAAGAAAAATCAGTAAATAGTTGTTATTAAATATAAAGAAACAAAGGATTATATACTACATGTAACCTCAAATTTCTTCCCTTCCTCCTCAAAAATCCCTGAGTTTAATTACTCGGGGATTTTTTTTGATTTTTACTTTTTATTTTTCTATATTTACTGAAAGTTATTCGTGCAGAGTTTTATAAATTTAATAAATAATTGATAAATGCTCATGAGAGAAAATAAAAGAATAAGTGTTTTTTCGATTTTATTAGCAATGTGTTTTGCACCTGATTTAATTCAAGCGCAGAATCCGGAAATGCATGCCATTCCAGATTCAGTCAGGCTGCGACTGGTATATCCTGCTGATGGCGATACAATAAATTTTGATCGGGTGAGATATGCCGGCTCGGTTTTTCCGACAGCAAAATTACGGGTGCAAAATCAAAAAACCAGAATATACCAATCCGGCGCTTTTGTTGGCCTGGCAGATTTAGAGCCCGGGGAGAATATGATTTTTTTTACCGCTGAAGACAGT
The DNA here is from genome assembly GCA_964539665.1 of uncultured Cytophagia bacterium. GTDB lineage: Bacteria > Zhuqueibacterota > Zhuqueibacteria > Oceanimicrobiales > Oceanimicrobiaceae > CAZIKB01. Next base: position 2,691 of record CAZIKB010000172.1, on the reverse strand, counting down.
ATTGGGATTGTAAGTGATTCTTTGCGTATATTTCGACCACACCCTGTAACAACATACCCCGAAACTCCTACTATGATTAACGTTGAAAGTATTAATCCTGAAAACGATGTCTATCTTTCACCAGGAGATCTCCTGGAAGTAGAATTCCAGGGTAGTCCAAAAGGGCGCGCTACATTCTCCGTCGATAAGGTGGGTAAGAATGTAATGATGGCGGAAGTGTCGAAAAAATCAGCTAAGGGTATTGGCGGATTGTACAAAGGGACAGTGGTGATGCGTGATTTGGATAAATATAAACCAAAGCAGGTTGAGTTTAAATTGCGGGGAAAGAATGGTCGCACCATAAAATTCAAATCTAAGGGTAAAATACATATCCTGTCAAAGGTTGTTCCTCTAATTGGAGTTACTTCTGATTCTATTAATATCATAAAAACCAGTCCGGATGGTGAGATCTGGATGGCGCTGCCATCAGGTATAAGAATGCAAATTATTGGAGAGCGAGATGGCGTCAGGAAGGTGCGGTTGGCAGAAAATGTCATTGGCTATATTCGCTCAAATAGTTTAACTGCCCTCCCGTCTGGTTCCACCTTTCCTCATGCTTTGTTAGGGAGTATTGGTACTCTGCGAACCGGGGACTGGATTCAATTAAGAATTAATCTTACTGAACGAGTGCCATTTCAGGTTGAGCAATTTTTGGAGCCTGCTGCATTGGAAATCAAATTTTATCGGGCACTGCAAGCGCCGCAATGGATAACATACCCACAAAATGACGATACGATTCGATTAATACGATGGCGTCAGGAAGGTGGAGAAATTGTTGTTTTGCGAATTGAACTCAATCAAAAACAGCAGTGGGGCTATTCGGGCCGTTATGTCGGCAAACAATTTTGGTTAAATATTCGAAGAACCCCTGAATTCTCAAAGGAACCAGCATCTGTTTTTAAAGGTCTTACCATAACCGTGGATGCCGGTCACGGTGGTGAATTTGATGGAGCGGTTAGCCCGACTGGTCTTTTTGAAAAACAGGTGAATTTGCATTATGCCAATATTATTGCGGATTTATTGGAAGCGGAAGGGGCGACTGTTGTCAGGACGCGCACACAAGACACAACCATGACTTTGCAGGAGCGAATCAGGCTGGCTGAAGAGAGTCATTCGCACATCTTTGTTTCGCTGCACAACAATTCGATTGGTGCGGCTACCAACCCTTCCAGACCACGCGGAACCAGCACGTATTACACTGTACCGCAAGCCCAGGCCATCGCAAAAGCTGTTTACCAGCGACTTATTGAATTGGGCTTAAATCCTTTTGGCAGAGTTTTATCGACCTACTATGTCACCAGGCAAACCAGTTTAATCTCATTATTAGTGGAAGGCGCTTTTATGACCCACCCTGAAGATGAAATGTTGTTATTAGATGACGACTTTTTAAATGATATGGCACAGGCAGTTGTTCTTGGAATGGAAGATTTTCTTATAGAAATGGAATCAACAGAAAAAGAATTTCAAACAAATGAAAAGAAGAAGTATTTACCAACAGAACCAAAATTAAAGCAATTTTAAGGATTAAATGGAGTAAAAACATTGAAACACATTGAAACATTTGAAAATAAATATCCTGATCGCGATTATACGATTACTATTGTCAATAATGAATTTACTTCGGTTTGTCCCATGACTGGGCTGCCGGATTTTGGAACTATTACGATAAATTATGTGCCTGATAAAAAATGTCTGGAATTAAAAGCTTTGAAATACTATTATTTAGAATTTCGAAATGAAGGTATTTTCTACGAAGCTGTGGTGAACAAGATTTTGGATGATTTGATAAAAGCATGTGAGCCAAGATCTATGGATGTGATTGGCGAATTTTCAGTCAGGGGCGGTTTGCATTCTATTGTGAAGGCAAATTTTGAAAGAGGTAGTTGATGTCAAAAGAATTGGCGGTAGTGTTATCCAGTGGCGGTATGGACAGCGCCGTAACTGTAGCAATTGCAAACCTGACTCACCGTTTGGCCCTGCTGCATCTAAATTATGGCCAGCGTACTGAACGAAGGGAGTTACAGGCGTTTGAAGCAATGGCCGGTTATTACCAGGCTGAAAAAACTTTAGTTGTAGATGTTGAGCACCTTGCCCAAATAGGCGGTTCGAGCTTAACGGATTCGGATATTGAAGTCTCAGAAGTCAATTTGGAAAGCGAAGAAATCCCAAGCTCCTATGTTCCATTCCGTAATGCTAACCTTCTTGCCATCGCGACCAGTTGGGCGGAAGTCATTGCAGCGACTAAAATATATATCGGCGCAGTTGAAGAAGACAGTTCCGGTTATCCCGATTGTCGAAGAGAGTTTTACGATGCGTTCGCAAAAGTAATTGGGATAGGCACGAAACCTGCAACCCGAATAGAGGTTGTCACCCCGATTATTCAATTGCAAAAACATGAGATAGTTAAAAAAGGTATGGAACTAAATGTCCCTTTTGAACTAACCTGGTCCTGCTATCAGAGAGAAGACATGGCATGTGGGATTTGTGACAGTTGCGGTTTTCGACTACGGGGATTTCAAAAAGCCGGCGTAAGAGATCCGATTGAGTACATGGAGCGGCCGATATATTTGTAATAAACCTGGTATTGTGAATAACACCAAGGTAGTGTCAAAAGTTTTATGAAAAAATGAAGAGTATTAAAGTGAGAATCAA
>CAZIKB010000171.1:0-10966 GCA_964539665.1 uncultured Cytophagia bacterium | reverse complement strand
TCCAGAAAGAAATATAATAAATAAATTATGTCATGTCAAGGTTAAAATGATATAACCATTATTCTCATGGAGGACACGAATATCAATCCCTGGGGCGCTCAGGTCAACAAGACTTCCATAGTTGTATCCGTTTGGAAAACCATCAGCGTTATTGGTTGCGCTTACACCTATTACGCCAGTGTAAGCAGCGGGCCATTGGGTATGCGGAACTTCATCTTGATCGCCACCCTCTGGTTCATTGCCCGCACTTGCTACAACAATTCTATCCTTTGAAATAGCATCTTCAACAGCATCTTCAATTGTTGGAAAATTATATGAAGAGTACTGTTGTTCAGTCCCATATATAGTTTTAAAACTACAGTTAATTATATCTGCGTCTTCTATATTAGGATCGGCTGCCTCTAATATAGCGTTTTCAATTCCAGATACTGTACCACCAGTATTTTTAGGAACTATCATGACATCGTACCCAAGGCTGGCCAATCCTAGATCATTATCAGTTTCACAACCAGCCACACCAGCCACCATAAGACCGTGAAATCCGTATGATCCAGGATCTCCTCCTGTAAGTTTATTATCAATGTCTGTATGAGAAGCGACTCCTCTTTCAATTACCGCGATTTTTATACTACTGCTTCCTGTTGTTATATCCCAGGCATCTTCAGCGTTAATTGTGGTTAAATACCATTGATTGCCCTCTTCATGCAAATCATCAGGTGTATGATCAAATTTAATTTGAACAGGTGGTTGAGCATATTCAACATCTTCAAATTTTACCAAGTCATCAATTATATCCATAATATTCTTAGCAGAATTTGGTATTTTTACTATGAATACCTGAGACCAATCATTTAATTTCTTAATCTCTCCTTTTTTATTTACATATAATGTGTCGGCAGGTTTGGCTTTCGGAATTAATTTTTCAAATTCAACAGCATTTGAAAGCTTTTCAAAATAGTCTTTTATTTGACTTTTGTCTTTATTCATATCTTTTAATTTTGCTTCTTTTTGACCCACAGGAATGTTGATTGTATTGGGTTTAAACTTGACAACAATTTGCTTTGGGGAAGTATTGGCCAGAGGGATTGAAGTTAAAGAAAATACCAGACAGCATATAATTCCTTTAAAATTTACTTGATTTCGCATGATTTTCTCCTTTCATTTTTTTTTATATTTTTATGCTTAAAAGAATGAAAAGATTATAAATAACAAGTTTATCTCCACATTGAACACGCTTGCCATCATAATCTGATTCCTTTGTTATTTGTTATTCATCATGCAAATAACTAAGGGGGTTTCAGTACGATAACACAATAGTTAAAAAAGATTGACTTTCTCATGAAATCGTATTAAAATTAATAGTCCTTGATACTGATCAACATCAATTGGTTGATCACTTAAGGGCGCACGCCCGCCGGAACCTGAACCTGGCCGTTCTTCCGGCGGGTCAAAATTAAAATGGTACCTCACATTGCATTTTAATATTTTACCATTACATACTATTTGATCTCGCCAGGATTCTACCCTGATGTGTCATGAGATTCGAGGGTTGAATCCTCGCCATCCATGCGTCCAGGGCTGGTATCCCAGAATGATCAAGGAATAAAGAAATCTCCCCACATTGGAATCACCCCCTTTTCAATTATTTTGAACCTGTTATGAAAGTAATCTTTTTAGTAAAAACTTGACCGTCAATTCGAAGGATACAAAAATAAAGACCACTGGCAACCATATCTCTATCCTGTGTGGTGCCATACCATTTGGCCCTATAAAAACCTCCAGGTAATGGTCCGGAAAACAGCGTTCTGATCCTTTGGCCCAACATATTATAAATGTTCAAAGAAACATCTGCCCCGCTATCAAGATCAAATTCAATAGCAACAAATCCGTGAACCTGTTTGATGAACGGATTGGGATAAGGCGGTCTTGAAGCATCAAAAGTATCAGGATCAGGCGGAAAAATATATTCCCACCCAAAGACCGGACCTGGAGTCGGGCTTGAAAAATCCTGACTTGTTCCGACAATATAACTTCTCGATTTACTGGGATCAACCACTCCGATGGGTAGGGGGGGCAACTCTACGGTTGGCTCCGAAATTCGGCGTTGTGTAAAAATGGCGATGAATCGATTTTGATAGAATGAAACTTTAGTGAATGACTGATGTAATTCGGTTGCTTCATGATTGACCTTAAAATTACTGCCAATGGATTGGGCAGTATTATCGAATCGTTGGGCGTAAACATCCGACACATCATACAAATTATTATAATCATTACGAGAATCTTTCCAAACAACGATAAAGTCCCCCGATTGATTCACAGCGATATCACTGCCGCCACGCGTATTCAGGGTTGTGGTGTCGTCGTCTATCCGGAAACGCTCGCTATATGAATTTTGGTCCACATGATAGATGACGCCTTCGAGCCGCCTTTGGTATTCATCTCGAGTGACGATCAAAATATCGTTTTCATTCAAACTCTTCGTCGCATTGAAATTTTGCAACGGCCCCTCAAATATGCCTGTGACAGGGCTGCCAAAATTGTCATACATTTGTATGTAGCGATCCCAAACAATATAAAATCCCGACAATGGAAGCGCATCGAAAAGAACGTTACCAGGCACATGATTTGAATTGGCTTTAAATTTTTCACTTATTGGAACACCCGATGGATCGAACAGCTTTGCGTAATAGAACTGATTGTGATCATGGTTTTCATGCCAAAAAATAATGATACTATTATTTGCTAGATATTTCACCTCTGGAAAGTTCTGCCGTATTGTATTATCATGATTAACAACAAATTGAAAAGCGATTTTTTCAAAACCGGCATTGAAAATGCTGGCTATGATTCGGCTTTTCCCCCAATCATTTTCTGATATACCTGACCGTTCCTGCCAGACAATCACAAAATCGCCGCTGGTTTTGTTAATGGCGATATCCGGATTCGTATTTCTGATATCATCATCGCTCTTTTCATCTACTCTAATATTATTGCCTGATTTAACTCCGTTTGTGTCAAACTTTTGAATATAGATAGCCGCGCCCCCTTCTTCTCCACCAACTCCGCCCTCGTACCCCGGACAGTGACGATAATCTTGCCAAACGACAATGAATTGTCCTGATGAATCCACATCAATATTAGGTGGAAAAAAAGCATGCCCTGTTTCATTTATTTCAAAGGAAAGCTCTTGTGCAAAGAGCAAGTTACCGGACAAAGCAAGAGGACACAGTATGATAAACGAAGATAATAGGATTATTTTAATGTTAATTATTGTGACCATCGTGATCATCCCTTCAAAACATCTCAAAAAGATACAGGAGCTGGACTTGTCAAAAGTATTCTGGATTTGATCTTCAGTGCACTAGGATTATATCAATTTTGGAATATAGTTAATAAATGGATTATTAATCTCACCTATTCTTAACCGGTTGCTTTTTTCGAAATGCTGTCTGGTAACATTTTTTTTACTTAACGAATCATCTTTCGCTGCCCAAACCATTATCAATAAATATGTGAATTCACCATACCAAATGCGAACTAATTTTTAGGGAATAATGAGTTTTGGCTTTGACATGCTATTTAATGCTCTGTTCAAAAAAACTTCTTATAGCTGTTTTTTTGTATAGCTCTCTATTTATATAGACAACTTTTTATAGTAGTTACTCCCACTATTTTAAAAATTTATTTGGAAATTTAGAAAAAAGTAATAGGATTATGTAATAGAATTTAATTGCAACCGTTAACAGGGTATCCGTCCTTTTTTTAACTGGATCTACAAATTCTTAGATATCCCCTGTGATTGGAGACAAATAAACAGGCCGAAGCTGAAGAATCATTATACCCTATTTCACAATAATTCTGTATTCTTTGTAATTTTTGTGGTCTGGGAGTGAATTTTATTTCCGTGAATTTCAGTCGTAATCCGTGGTTGGTTACAGCGTTCCTGCACGGAGTTTGCAGTTTAAAACTTTGTTAATTCAAATTCCGCACTAATCCACTCGGTAGTAATTCCAGCCCAGTTAATTATGGTTGGTTGTCGATAATCAGAAAGGGCATCCAGTTCTGGTTCAGAAATCAAATCCAATTGGGCTAATACTTCCAGCAAAACAGCATCCGACGCTCGTTTATTGCCATCTTCTATTTTTAAGGCAATACCGAACGGCTGTTTCCCGCGCACTCCTAAACAGCGGATACCTTCAGCGCCGACTTTGCTAATCATACGGCCGCTCATGACACGCATTATTTCAGTATCAAATCGATCCGTGCCGCCGATCATTTCCGGATTGGCAGACATGAGATCAAATACTTTCCGGGAAAAATTGATTTTACCTTCGGCTAATTTAGCGTACATTCGCGCCATGTTTTGAATCGGCAGATAGAATACCGGCGCGCTGCAGCCGTCTACTCCAACTCCAATCTCTGGTTCATTCAATCCTGAAAAGAGCGCCATCATTTCTTTAATTCGCTCCTGAACCGGATGGTTTGGTTCTAAATAAGTCTCTAATGGCCAATCATTAAATTTGGCCAAAGCCAGCATGCCGGCATGTTTGCCGGAACAGTTGTTATATATTGCAGATGTTGGCGCATTTTGCTTTAAATGCGATTCAGCGCTGGGCAAGTGCAGGGGAGCATGAAAACCACATTTAAAATACTCAGCATTTAATCCAATCTTATCAAGGATACTTGCCACACGTTTGATGTGAAAATCTTCACCGTTGTGTGAGGCCATGATGACGGTCAATTCTTTTTCAGTAAAACCAAAATGCCGATCCGCGCCCGCCTTCAAAAGAGGCATGATTTGAATGGCTTTTGCAGCAGACCGGATGTAGGATTGATAGTCCGGATTGCCAAGCGACGCAAGTAGATTTCCAGCAGCATCCACAACAGCAATATGACCCCGATGCAGGCTTTCTACTCGATTATTCCGAATAACTTTTGCTGTAATTTCTGACAATTTCAATTGCCTGCCTTTTTCAAAATACTAATATTATCTTCGCCAAAAAAAGTAACGGGACTGTCTATAAAGCCACAGTGTCATTCCGGCATGCTTTAAACGGAAATCCATAAGTTGTTGTTTTTCTGGATACCCGATTACAACATTCGAGCATGACAAATCACGCATTGGTGGCTTTTTAGACAGCGCTGTTTCTCAGGTTCTTCGAATTATCGACAGCATCTCCCGGACAGCGCTTTCCATGCCTACCATGACCGCTTTTGCAATAACCGAATGGCCGATATTTAACTCCTCAATCTGATCGATATCCAGAATATCCCGCACGTTATGGTAGTTTAAACCATGCCCGGCGCTGACGCCCAATCCAATCTTCGACGCAGCAATGGCCATGGAGCGCAATTTTTCCAATTCATCTGTGGTTGTGCCTAAATCTTCGGCGTTTGAATACAGTCCGGTATGAAGTTCAACGTAATCCGTACCGCAGCGAACAGAGGCTTTAATTTGATCAAGCTCGGGATCAATAAATAATGATGTGACAATATTATGATTGTGAAGTTGACTAATGACCTCTTCAATCCAATCCATATTTTCCTGAACGTCTAAACCACCCTCAGTTGTCACTTCCTGACGATTCTCTGGCACCAGCGTAACCATATCCGGTACTACTTCTGTGGCAATTTTTATCATATCATTGGTTGCCGCCATTTCCAGATTTAAATGTGTTTTTACTATCTCTTTCAGCAAATACAGATCTTTGTCCCTGATGTGCCGCCGATCTTCTCTCAGGTGACAAACAATTCCATCCACACCAGCCATTTCTGCAATAATTGCAGCAGCCACAGGGTCCGGTAAATCCCCTTTTCGCGCTTCTCGAACAGTTGCGACGTGATCAACATTTAATCCTAATCTTACCATGGTATCTCTCCTATTTTACAACTTTTGATACATTTACAAATTTAAATCCCTTTCTTTCCAATTTTGGAATTTCTTCCTGCAATACTTTTAAGGTCAATTTATTCGGGTGGCCGATGCCAATTGCATGGCCGTTTTTGCTGGCAATTTCAGCAAGTAAATTAATTTGCTCCCGGATAAACGGCGCCTCCTGGATCGCATCTAAAAAGGTATCATTAATTCCACAGGCAATATTCATTTTTTGAGCGCGGGAATAAGCCAGCGTTTTGGCGACTGTACGGCTGTCTAAAAAAAACAGTCCTGATTCATGAATTTCAGTTAACAGCGCCGAAAGCAATTGTTCATCTTTTGTAGCTAATGAACCCTTATGATTATTTAAGCCCTTAACATGAGGAATCGAAGAGATGGCCTTCCGCACACGTTTTTTAATTTCCTGCTCAGACATTTTTGTGAGCAGGATAAAATCGTCCAATTTAACTTTTCCCTTTTGGGGCTCCATGGGCAAATGAATCATAACTTCCCGATTGTTTTCGTAGGCTGCTTCGGCTATCTGTTTAGAATATTTCAGTCCAGGCAGAATAGCCAAAGTAATATTTTGTTTAAAATTTATAAATCCTTTAGCCAGAGACTCAAAGGAATAACCAAAATCGTCAATCACGATGGCAATTTCGCCGGCGACCCGCTTCAGCGAAGTATCGCTCACCAAAGTTATTTCAAACAGTGATTCATCATTCAATCCAACTTCTATCACCATTTTATCCCATGCCGGATTGGTCTCAGCCTTTAATAATTGTCCGCCCAATTCACGAAAGTTAGCAACTAAATCAGCATAAGGTTCGAAGAGTGGCAGGTCGGAGGGAATGCGAACTTTTTTAAAATAATTGTCGCCCGAGAACCAATCTACTCTGACACCACAATCAAATAACACCTGATAAACACTAAATCTTAGCGCTTCTTTTTGAGAAAAATCGTTTATATTCCCGTCAATCGGGAAAAAGTCTATTCCAGGTCCAGGACGATCCAAAAACTTTATTATACCCAAAATTGACATAATAGCAATTAGCATCCAGAACAACCTGATTTTCCAACGTGATACCATTTTTATTGAAATGAAGCTTTTAGTTTACTCCAGGGGGGATCGTCACCATTTGTATAATCCTCCCATTGAAAAATTGCCCAATCACCTGTGTCGTTTATTTCCAGCCAAAATTTTGCCTGCCCCCTGACCACGACAGGTAAATTTTCAGATTGCCTGGTATGATGGACAATTAGTTCATAATTTTGAGTAATTGTAGCTGATTTCGGTCCTTCATTTTTATTTGGTTCTAAAAACCTCAGAATCCGGCCTGAATCAGCCGGGGTTGATTGCAGCAACTGCGTCAGGTAGCGTCGTTCATCCGCCAATCCCCAGTTTACAAATATGCTTGGGTTGGTAGCAGCAACACCCTGATCCGGTATAAAAGTAAATCTCTCGTTAGAGCGAGTGGAATCCACAAAGCTTCGAATATAGCTTTCAATATTTCTATTTTGAATGGCGTTTGCGAGATTCTCAAAAACAATCTCGACTGTGACAGGAGACTTGAAATATGATGAATTTTGTTGATCAGGCGGTTCCGGCTCCCGCGTAGTAAAAGGATTCACACACGCTGTTAATAATATGAATAATAAAACGGGCAATCCTGATTTTAACATTGAATGGAATTTCACTTGCTTTAATTTAATTAATGGCTTATTTTTATATGTGTATTAAATAATAAATTGCTATATGCTAATTCGTCTCATTTTACTTTTTACTATTGTACCGCTGATAGAGCTTGCATTGCTTATTGAAATTGGCCAAACAATTGGCCTGGCGAACACATTAATCATAGTCATCGTTACCGGCATTGCTGGGGCTTCCCTGGCACGCTCACAGGGATTTGGGATTTTACAGCGTATCCAAAATGAGCTCCAACAAGGCCAGATTCCTGGCGAAAGTCTTTTAGATGGCGTGTTAATTCTGGCCGGCGCCTTGTTGCTGCTTACGCCCGGCCTCATTACCGATGTTTTAGGCCTGGCTTTGCTCCTGCCCTTTTCCCGGGTCTTTGTGAAAACTTATTTGATAAATTATTTTCGCAACAAATTTAATAAAGATGAAATTAAAGTTCGTTATAAAATTGATGACGATCTCAGCTAAACAATCAGTGCTTTACTGATAACGCTAATTTATACCAATTGGAAAATATAGAATATTTTATACTTATTCAAGAGTTATTTTGAATCCCGGGAGTAGCAAGCGGTTTGGTTGAATTATGACCTGGTGCTTCGATTCTCAATCTTCAATCCTGATTCGCAGCCTTTTATTTATCCGGCCTTTACTTTCATGCCCTACAATTTTGATTTTGCCGATTTCTTTGGTATTGGCCAGATGCGTACCGCCGTCGGCCTGCAAATCCAAACCGATAATCTCTACTGTTCGTACCATTTGGATGCCTTCCGGTAAAAGATTAATTTTTGTGCGAATCAAATCCGGAATTTGAAAAGCCTCTTCCCTTGGCAGGATTTTTACCTGAACAGCACGGGATGCTTCTACCTCATTATTGATTGCCGCCTCCACCCTTTCTGCAAAATCGGCAGACATGGACTCTAATTCAAAATCCATGCGCGCTTTCAGGGTTTCCATATTGCCGCCGGTCACCTGAGCGCCAAAATCCCGCCAGATAACTCCGCAGAGAATATGCAGGGCTGTGTGCGTTCGCATAAGCTGATAGCGTCGTTCCCAGTCGAGTTGACAGGTCACTATTTCACCCACATCAGGTCGCGAACCATCCAGCCAATGCAAAACATCGTCACCTGCTTTCTTCAACTTTTTGATATTTTCTTCTCCGCCAGCCCAGACGATTTTACCTGCATCAGCAGGCTGTCCACCGCCGGCGGGATAAAAAATGGTTCGACCCAAAACCACCGCATCGTCTTCAACAGTTGTGACGGTTGCTGGTAATTCTTTCAGGTAGCTGTCAGTTTGGTATAGTAATTCTGTCATGTGAATGCTCCCAAGTTTAGTCTTATTTTTCGTGCCCGGGTTCAAATTATAGTCTTTCACAGGTTAGTTTTTTAATAATAATTCACGAGGAATAAATAATATTTGATATCCCCTGTGATTGGTTACTTTACATCATCTGTATTTGTGATTTAAACAGGATAAATAATAAATATTTGAAATTTATGGTTGGCATTCTTCTGGTAGAATTTGTCGAATTATCTTTAATACTTTTTTCGCCATTTCGATTCCTTCTTGTGCAAGTTCTCTTTCTGGCCAAAACTCCAAATCGTATCGTATTTCAACAGCGTAATTTGTAACTTCTGTAAAATCAAGCTTTTCCAGTGATGGAATTGAAGATATATCGAGACAGAGTTGTTGAAGTTCTTCTAAGTCATGTGTTTTAGGAATAGGTTTGTCATGGAAAGCCAGGTAAGCCTTAAGTAGTTTTTCAATGGATTGTTGAACATGGAAACAAGCCGTGTCATACGGACCATTAGTGTCAACTAATTTACTAGCACTCGATAAATCACTTTGCGCTTTAGCCAGCCACCCACGCGTTAACACAAACTTATCTTTCATAGAGAACAATTCCCTCGTTCATTGCAGTTGTAATAAACGCATTCGACACATTTCGCCACTCCGCTATCTCCTGAGGAGTCCAGACAAGGATATCTTTAGAAAAACGCATTCCTCTCAATGTGCGACGATATTTAGCCGCTCTTTTATATCGAGGGAGTGTTGAGTCTTCAATGATTAAGAAATCATAATCGCTATCCAGTTGAGCGGTCTTTCGGGCGCGTGAACCAAATAATACTATTTTCAATGGCTCGCCAACGTCGAGAATTCGTTTAGTGATTTCGTTAATAAATTGATTAGAATCTTCAGGAACGTACATTTACTGTATTTTCAAAAATAAGTAACAAAATAAAATGTATTGCTAAATATAACTCTTTTAAGTTATTAACTCAAGTAAATGTTTATGAATAATACAGGGATTGAATATTTTGAGTACTATGAAGTCAATGTTTACTATATAAGTAGTTTTTCTCCCCAGCCATAATCGCAACCGGCAACTTATTTTCAGCAGGTGGAATTGGGCAGTTATAGCCTGCTTTACCATAAGCACATGATGGGCTGTAAGAGAGGTTAAAATCCAAAACATAAAATCCGGAATCGTTCTCCTGGAAATCCAGATACCTGCCGCCGCCGTAGCTTTCCTTTCCGGAAGTCATATCCAGATATGGTACAAACAGATAGGTGGAAAATTGGCCCTGGATATCCAGCATTTTGTAGACATGCAGAATGCAGTCCGTGCCATCCATATTAATTTCAAAGTAACCGTATTTCAGCGCTTCACGTTCCTGCCCTGTACTTGTGGTGATTTTAATGTTCTTCTTTTCCTTATATTGGGTAAGAGATAATTGAAAACGGTATTTCAAATCAACGGGAAAATAACTCAAACCCTGGAACTCCTTTTTTTGGTCATCCGGTATAGGTGATTTTTTAGAGTGCTTAAATGACAGATCTTTGTCTGCGCGAATCTTGAGAATCTGTTTGACAATTGCACTACCCGAATTTTCGGAATGATTACATCCAATGATTAAAAACAAGAAAACTGAGATAATTATTAGAGTTTTAGCCATTTAATTTCAAGCACATTTATCTTGAATTGGAATCAAACACAGGAACCTCATTTGGCCGGAGCCAGCATTCCGGAATTGATGTTTTTCATCAGGCTTGACGAAAATAACATCACCGGCTTTAAATGGCTGCTCCTTTTTCTCGGCCTTCAAAACGCCCTGTCCTTCCAAAATAAAAACTTCGTGTTCAAAATCATGAAAGTGAAAAGGTGTATGACCGCCCGGCTCAACTGTAAACATGCGCATGGCGAAGTTCTTTGCTTCATCGTTCTCGGAAATGAGTAACCGCATACTGACGTCTTTAGCACCTTCCATGGTGACTTCCGTTTCTTCAATTTCTGAATAATTTTGGACTTTCATTTATTGTCTCCTCGATTTGGTGTTCGTAGTGTCAAAATATTGCATTATACAATCTTTTAATTTAGTATTTTGTAA
>CAZIKB010000170.1:0-11052 GCA_964539665.1 uncultured Cytophagia bacterium | reverse complement strand
ACGTGCCGGATTGTCCGGCTTGCCTATATTAGCTTTGCTTGGCGCACTCATAATTTTTTTCCTTTTATTTTAAGTCTTTTGGTTTTAAATCATCAATGATTTCATCTTCATGAGAACTCTCAGATCCAGGTGAAATTTTACGAATTCGGTTTGCATTGTACTCCGACACATAAATAATCCCTGAAGCATTGATAGCAATGCTATTAGGGCCATTAAACTGAGCTGAATCAACAGAGCCATCAGTGCTGCCGGCAGAACCTGTTCCGGCGAAAACATTTACTTCACCTTCGGGTGAAATGATATATATACTATTATGACCGTAACTCGGTACATATAGATTTCCTTCCTTATCAAAAATCAGGTACTGCAAACGTGCAAGAGGAGAATTTGTGATAGTTGCAAACACACTTACAATCCCTTCTGGAGAAACTTTATTAATCACGCCTGAGTTATAATTTGAAACATAAAGGTTTCCCATTGCATCAAAAACAAGTTCCAATGGTGCATCAAATCCAGAAGCATGAGTGCTTACAACTCCGGCTGGCGATATTTTGGATACTTTAGTTCCTCTTCCATTTCCATGGTTCGAAACATAAAGGTTTCCCAAACTATCAAAGGCCAAATCGCTTGGAGTGTTAAGGCCACTGGCAAATTCAGTTACAACGCCTTCAGGTGTTACTTTATTAATAATCCCGGAAGCAAAATTGGAAACATAAAGAGTACCATTTTCATCAAATGCCAATCCATCAGGTGCACTAAGATCCGAAAGGAAAGTGCTAACCTCCCCATCCAAGGATATTTTAAAAATTGTGCTACCAGCCCCATTTCCCCAGTTTGCAACGAATAGGTTTCCTTCTTTATCAAAAGCAAAACCATCAGGGCCATTCAAATCTGAACCTGAAATAAATGTAGTGACTGTTTGAGAGTAAAGATTAATTGTAAAAAGATTTAATATGATACATAACAATGAGTTTATTAACAATCTACTTACTTTAACTTTTTCTATAATCATAATAGCCTTCTTCTTATAATCGTTCACAATTGATAATAGCATATTATAACCTCGACCATTGTTTCATTTTTCCATTTCTAACGGATTTTGTCTCCTATCTTAAATATTTTTACACCTTCAAACATTGCAAAATAATACTCATCACGAAAATCTACTTGATGGAAATACTCACCAAAACTGCCAAGTATTTTAGGTGATTGTATTTGGAAATATCTAAAATATTTGTACCGGCTTTCCCAGAGGTTATGATAAGAGTATTGTTTTTTCTACAGATATCACCAGGAAATTCGGAATAAATTTTTATTAGTCTGGGTACTTTCGGTTTTGAAATATCATAAAAATGAGTCCCTTTTCCAGTACCTACCGCCAAATAATTATCATAAAGGACAATAAATCTGGAATAACTGTTGATAACAATCTTTTTAATCATTTTAGGCGATTTAACGTTTGAAATATCAATAATTAACAATCCACCCTCTGGTTTTGAGATATATGCTATCTCTTTCTTAATACAAATTAATCCCATTTGGTTATGAGTAGCTAATTTACTAACCCGAAAAATCCTTGTTGGATCACTGATATTATAAATCTCCAAATCACCATTTGCACTCATCGCATATGTGTATTTCCCTTTATTATTTATATCATGAAAACCATAATCACTTTCAATTTGAGCTATGATACTGGATTGTTTTATATTTGGTGTATTTAATATTTTTTGGTTTTAATTCTTCAATAAATTTCTGAATCATATCAATCCACTCTTAACTAAAATGAATCAAAAATACTGATGTTTTCATGGGACTACCTACAGAATTTAAATGTTAATTTGTAATTTGTTATTGAACTAATTGAAGTCCTGAGTGTGTATCATCAATTACCATCTCCACTATTGTTTTGGCTATTTCATGACCATTTTCACTATTTGAGAAATATACTACTCCATCTCCCGTTGATTTATTAGCAACAATGTATCCTCGCCAATATCTGTTATTACCCATATGAAAAAAACAATGTCCATTTTTCCCCGGTTGAATTCCCCAACCTAAACCCCAGTAAATATCTGGAATCTTGTAACTTTGAGCCCAATTATCTGCAACAACATACGGAGTTAATATCTGCTCAATTGTCCCTTTTTCCAATCCAAAGTCATTAAGTATGGCAAGCACAAATTTTGCATAATCTTCAGCTGTTGTTACCATAGTGCCAGCACCATGAGCACAACTAAATTTTTTCTTAGTAATAACTTTTCCATTATAAGTATGACCAGAGGCACCATTTACATCGTATTGATCAGTCCAGTCAAAACTACTATTTTTCATTCCAATTGGTTTAAAGACATCATGTTGCATTAATTCATGTAAAGACTTTTTTGAAATTTCTTCTAATACTTTCCCTAAATAAACAAAACCCTCACCTGAATATCCAAATTTTTCTCCAGGTTCATGAATTAACTCTTTTCCCCAATTTGGCAGACCTGTTGTATGAGTTAAAACCATCCGAGCTGTAATTAATTTACACCTTTCATCTTCGAACAATTTTTCATCTGGAATATAATGTATCAGCGGGGTGTCAAGATCAATTTCTCTCCTTTCATAAAATTTCAATGTAAGATAAGCAGTTACAGGTTTGCTCATTGAAGCTGCATCAAATAGAGTGTTTATATTTACAGCTTCATCAGTATCATTATTTCTTGTTCCATAGGCTTGAGTCCAGATCACATTCCTTTTTTTTATCACAGCGATAGAAAGCCCGTGAATGTTTTCTGATTTCATAGTTGCTTGAATTTCATTATTCAGCCTTTTAATGAGCTTATCATTGGTGATAGTTTGTTTTGCTTTTATATTAAATCCAGGTGTCATAACTTCGGGAAATGTTATAATAACTACTAATAAAACTATGAACTTCATTTTTAGCATTTTCTTTGTAACCTCCTTGATTTATTACAGATTATTTGGTTTCAATTCTTCAATGATTTTGGCATCCACCCAGAAAATATCAGCGTTGCCATTTCCCGGACTGTTAAGTATATTAATTTTATCCTCATAAGTCAGTGGAGCTTCCGAATAATTCTTATGTATTGGTCTCATACTGCCAAAAAACAAATATTTTCCATCGGAAGATACAAATGGATATACTTCAGAATAAGGCGTATTAATTTTATCTCCCATGTTTTTTGCCTTAACCCATTTACCATTATTTGTTTTGAAACTGATAAAGATGTCCCATGATCCAAAACCATCATCTCGCCTGCAAAACATAAGGTAGCTTTCGTCCGGGGCAATAAAGAGGTCTTCTTCATAAAATTCATCCATGTTTACTGAATCACCCAATTTTGTCATTTCAGTATAGCTGCCATTTAAATACTTTGCCACCCAGATATCACCCGTAGCCAGGTACAAAATGTCATTATTAGCCACAGCCGGATAACCATATATTGAAGATTTGAGAGGCTTGATTTCTCCCCATTCTTTCTCATTTTTTTCGGATTTCCAGACATAAACGTCTCCGGGTTCACCTTTACCGTCCAAAGGCCGTTGCGACGAGATAAACATTTTTTTGCCATCCGGAGAAATAGAAAATCCTTCAATGATCTGTCCGGAAAAAGCTGCCACTTTGGGTTTTGTCCATCGGTCATTCTCTTCTTTCATTGTTAGAATAACCGGGAAAGGGGCTCCCCAGAGTTGGTAATATATCTCAGAACCGTCAGGACTAAATACGGCCTTAAACTCACTATTACCGGTTGATATTACTCCCGGAGCAAAGATTTCTGGAATCAGTCCCGGCGGTTTCTGGCCGAGGTAGGGGCCTTTCAAAACTGTAAAATCATCCTGCCGTGTACAGTTATTGAAAATAAGCAAAACCAAAAATATCATACCGATACAAACCAAACTATATTTCACAATAAAATCTCCTCTTACTTCAACTCATCCGGTTTTAATTCTTCAATAAATGAAGTGTTCACCCAGTAGATACCTTCATACCCCATAAAGAATAAGTATTTCCCATCAGGTGAAACAACCGGGAATCGTGCCCAATCAAATGGAATGATAATTCTCTCAGACCATGTACCGTCATTCATTTTATAACTGATTGAGAGGTCGGCATAGCTAATATGATCGCTTGACTCAATTATCATATAGCTTTCATCCGGCGCAACAAATATATATAGTTCGGTTAAATCTGAATTAATATTTGGTCCAAGTTCTACAGGCTCAACAAAGTGTCCATCTACAAAATTAGATACTAATATTTCTTCATCTTCAGTTATACTAGTTCCTCTTGCAAAATACATTGAACCGTTTTGGGTAAGGCAAAAAGGTCTTTCCCCACCCGTAGAATTAATTACCGACGAGACAGCAGACGGTTCTGACCAGCCTCCACCCTGTCTTTCTACAACAAGAATAGATACTCCCAGGGGATGTCTGATTGTTTCATAATAGAGTTTTTGTCCATCCGGCGAGAAAGCATGACGGTTGCCTTCATATTGTTCCGTAAATGAAGTAATTTGCGGTGTAGTCCACCTGCTGTCGATTAATTTCATAAAATATATATGAAATATATTGCTACCATTGGGCTTTGCAGCCCAGTAAACTTCACTTTTGTCAGGAGAAAACACTGCTCCGCTGTGCTCAAAATGGTCATCTACTGATATTATATTGGGCGCAAATACAACCGGAGTTGAACCGGGCGGAGTCTGCCCAAGGTATTCTCCTGTTAATTCCGTAAAGCTGTAATTATCCTGTGTAGAAATTGGATCTTTTTTGCAGCTGAATGTTGCAAATAAAACAATT
This sequence comes from uncultured Cytophagia bacterium, assembly GCA_964539665.1. Taxonomy (GTDB): domain Bacteria; phylum Zhuqueibacterota; class Zhuqueibacteria; order Oceanimicrobiales; family Oceanimicrobiaceae; genus CAZIKB01. Next base: position 6,246 of record CAZIKB010000170.1, on the reverse strand, counting down.
AGAACGGTTTGGGTAAATAGATATTTTCCAAATTTCACAATTAGATCTCCTCATTATTTTAATTCATCTGGTTTAAATAGTTCTATAACTTTCGAGTCCACCCAGTATGTGTCACATTTTACTACTTCGCCCTCCACTCCCACACTTAAATAGAATAAGTATTTACCGTCGGGAGAAACTGTAGGACAGCCCTCATTATTTATTGTGTTGACTGATTTTCCCATGTTTTTAAATTTGGTCCACGAGCCGTCATTTTTACGAAAAGAGATGTAAAGATCACTATCGCCATTATTTTCTGGCAAGCGCCAGCAAGACACAATCATGTAACTTTCATCCGGCGCAATACACATATCTCCCTCACTGTCGATAGTATCATTAACGGTACATACGTGTTCAGGAGTTCGATATGCGTCGTTTACGAATCTTGACTGAAAAATACCAGTATTATGCTCATCGCCATAAGAAAAATAAAGCGTACGATTATTGCTTATTGATGGATAACCCGCGCGCACTACCGTGTTTCCGCATTTTAAAGGTTGAGGATCACCCCAACCGTTTGTTGTTCTAACAGCATACCATATCTTAGAGTGCTCTTCCGGTTCGCTATTCCCGGGCAAAGGCCTCCATGAGCGCCAGAACACCCGGTTTTCATCATAGGAAAGACATAAATCGTTATCCACATTTGGGCTGTTAAAGGGCGCGGTTTCAGGTTGAGTCCAGATGTTGTTTACTTTTCTCATCCACATTATATCACTCGGATTTTCATTCAGCTCCGAGGTGAAATAAAATTCATTGCCATCCGGAGAAAATACCGAACAGAATGCCCATTCAGGTTTGGATTTGGATAAAATCTCCGGCGCAAACACCTCGGGTGTCAGGCCCGGCGGCTTTTGGCCGAAGTAAAGACCTTTTAATTTCGGAAAATCATTTGTCTGTTGAGCATTTGTATAAAATGGTAGCATCAGCCAAAAAAAACTGAATGTTATGATTACCCGTTTCATAGCACTTCCTCCTGATAAATATTATAATTATTCTCAACGCTCCTTTTCCAACCTATCAAGCAGTTCTAAGGCGTCACTAAAACCTGGTTTCAATTCCAAAGATTCTTTACAGTGCTTTATAGCTTGTTCAGTTTCTCTAAAACGAGAATAAGCTCGGGCCAGGTTAAAATGTGCATTATAAGAATTGGGGAATTCCCGGACGATGAATCGTAGTAATTCCAATTCAGCATCTTTCTGAGAGGTGGCCTGAAGGTAGTAGGATAAAATACCGAATGCGCGTTCCAATTTTACCGATGGTTTTTCTTCCCAGATTTCTTTCAGTAGTAACAATCCTTTTTTAATTTTTCCATGACAAATATTGGCTTGTGCAAATCCCAGCTTGAGTCGGAATTCCTGAGGTATTATTTTTCTCAAAGCATTATAAATTTGTTCAGCCTCAATAGTATTCCCCGATTCGATCATTCCTCCACAGAGTGTTAGGAATTCAGATAGTTCAAAATGATAACTATTAAGTTCATTTTTATAGAGTGACTCCAACTTTGCTTGCGCCGATTCCAGGCCATTTTTTCGATACTCACTATCAAAAAATTCAAACGCGCATTTAGTTTTGAAATACTGTTTCTTTAGATTGTGAATAAAATCAGTCGTTAGCCAATATATATCATAATCCCCATATCTTTGGACCTTTTGAGAATTTATTTCCTCACCCTTTGGAATATGTGTTGGAATATTACTCACAAAAAAGAAATATTTACCATCAGGCGTAACACTCATTCGGATCGGCACAATAATTGAATTAACTGTCTCACCTGCATTAAAAGAATGTGTCCAACTGCCATCTTCTCGTCGAAAACTAACATATAAGTCACTGAAAGTAAATCCACCCGGACGGTTTGAGCCAAACAGGACATAACTCCCATCAGGGGCAACAAAAGGATCGACTTCGTGATACCGGCTATTTAAAGGATCTTCGAGCGTTTCTACCTCTCGATATTTATCTCCCATAAAACGGGACTGGTACATTTCACCCATCCGTGAATCAGGTCTCGAGCTTGTAAAAAAGTATACCGATTTATCATAACTCATGGAAGGAAATCCCTCGTGGTAAACATCGGAATTGGGCGGTTTAGATAACAGTTTAGGTTCTGTCCACTCCGATCCGGTCAACTCGACTGTCCATATATTGCTATCCCTCAAAGTATCGCCAGGGGAGGTTGGTCTGCTGGATTGGATAAGCAAGGTCTTTTCATCTGGTCCTGCTGTGAAATCTGTAAAACCACCTTCATTCTGGAAGGGAGCTTTTTCAGGTATTGTCCATTTTCCATTCTTTTCATAAGTATAGAGTAATCCAGTCCCGGCACTGAAGAACACACATACTTTAGCTTCATCGAGAAAAGCGATGCACCCTTCCATATCATAAGTGGAAATCATGCCGGGCATAAAAATCTTCGGTTTGGAATCCGGCGGCTCTTGGCCGAGGTATGGTCCTTTTAATTCAGGAAAATCAATCTGTTTGGAACAAGTGAAAAATATTAAGACTGGGACTGATATTAGTCCGATTACATATAAAACTAGTTTCATCTTCCGCTCCTTACTTTTAAATCTTCCGAGATTGGTCGTTAATTCAGCCAGCTAAGACGATACTTCACTTAAAAAATGTACTCAGAGAAGAACCGTTACTAAACTATGAAAGTTAAGTAAAGCTTAATCCTCACCTTAATCAACGATAAAAACTCTGGCACCCCTCTCCGTACTGGCCAAATGTGGATTTTCCACATCATCCTCTGCCTGGAAACTCATATTGGGTTTCAGATGATGAATCTGGCCGTCTTTCAATTCAATCAGCAATTCTCCTTCCAAAACTAGCAGAACGTGACCACGGCTGCACCAGTGATCTGATTTAAATCCTGGCGAGTATTCTACGATACGAACTCGAAGATTGCCTTGTTCAAAAATCTGCCAGAAAGAAGTACCAGTTTCCCCTGGATATTCAACAGGTTCAACCTGATTCCAATTAGTGATAGCAAAAGGAATATTCTCGATCTTCATGAATTATTTATCTCCTTTAAGTATTAATACTGGATTGTGCATGACTCCAGGCCATCAATCTATTCATACCGTAATGAATTAACTGGATTGGCCAGGGCTGCCTTAATGGATTGAAAGCTGACAGTAGTCAAAGCAATAAGCAAGGCAAGCAACGCTGCGATAATGAATATCCAGACCTCAATATCAATTCGATAAGCAAAATTTTGCAGCCATTTGTGCATAGCAAAATAAGCAACCGGCCAGGCTATAATATTGGCTATCAAAACCCATTTTACTGATTCTTTGTTCAGGTTAATTAGTATTCCAGGAATTGTAGCGCCCATTACTTTCCGAATACCGATTTCTTTAGTTCGCTGTTCTGCTATAAAAGAAGCAATACCAAAGAGCCCCAGGCAAGCAATGAAAATTGCCAGGCTTGAAAACGCACCGAACACTTTGCCGGCCCGTATTTCACTATTGTATTGAAGTGCGAAGTTATCATCATAAAATACATACTCCAGGGGCTGACTCGGAACAAAGTTTTTCCACTGTGTCTCGATGAATTGCAGGCTTTCCTGAATCGTCCTCGGCTGTATGCGCACAGAGAGTAGTACACCCGGTCTTTTTTGCACGAACAGCATGGCAAGTGGCTGAATTTGAAAATGCAATGATTGCAAATGAAAATCCTCAAGAACTCCGATAATCTGATACGGTTTATCCCGGTAATCCATACGCAACAACCGGCTATCCAGGGGCTTTTCGATGTTCAGCTCTTTCAGGGCCGCCTGGTTCACGACTACTGCACGATTATCAGTAGATTGCTTTCGTGAAAAAAATCTGCCATCATAAAGCTTCGGCTTGTAAGTTTCCATGAAATCATAATCTGAGGTAATGGTAATCAGCGTGTGATTATTATTGTCTGACGCTCCTTCCTTTTGGAACATTTTCACTTCCAGGAGAATTTGAGGCAGACAATCGGTGTAGGTGGCGCTGACTATGTTGGCGTTTTGTTTCAACACATTTTTGAATGATTCCTGATTTGGCGCTAATTTTTCAGCGCTATAGATGACGAGTACGTGTTCTTGATCAAATCCCAACTCCTTGTTCTGGAAATAATTTAACTGATTGTGAATCACAATAGTCCCGATAAAGAGAATAATTGATGTGGCAAACTGGAAAACTACCAAAATATTTCTAAACCTCCGCCCACCTGCTCCCGACTGATTTTTTCCTTTCAATACAGACACAGGTTCAAAGGATGCCATCCGAAAGGCAGGGTAAATTCCAGCAAGGATGCCGACGAGTACAGTACCAGTGAAAATCCCCATTAAGAAATACTCATCTGTAAGATAAGCCGTGGTCAAACTTTTCCCGATTAAATCATTGAAGAATGGCAGACAAAGGTAAACCATGAAAACGCCGATCCCTACTGCTATAGCACAGACCACAATGGATTCTGTTAAAAACTGCCCTATGAGCTGGATTCGGTTTGAGCCAACCACTTTTCGAATTACAACTTCATTAGCTCGTTTTGCAGATCTCGCAGTTGCCAGATTAATAAAATTGACACATGCCACAATCAGAATTACCAGTGCGATAGCTGAAAAGATAATTACGGTCTGCATGTTTCCTGACGATTCAAATTTGTTTTGCGCAGTAGAGTGAAGATGGATGTCAGTCAGCGGCTGCAGATAGAATCCGAAAAAGTTGCCAGATTCCAGGAACTGGTCATACGACACACCCATGGTTTTTTGCACGATAGGTTCATAGTATTTGCGGGAGAATTCAGGAAATTTTGCATTTAACTGGCGATAGGGATAATTCTCAGGAAGCACAATGTAAGCATAGGCGGCCGTATCATACCAATCGGGATCGCGGCTTTTTTTCAGAGATTGAAACGAGGCAATGAAATCATAATGGAAATGGGAATTTGGCGGTAATTCTTCCACAAGACCCGTTACTTTATACAACGAGCCGTCCTCAAGCTCAATCATTTTGTTTATGGGACTGTCATCGGCAAAATATTTTCTTGCCATTGCAGGAGTAATTACAACTGAGTTCATTTCCTTGAGAGCCGTTTTGGGATTGCCCGATATAAATGGAATCGTAAAGACCTCAAAGATAGTGGAATCTGCCCAGATAAATTTTTCCTCCCGGAACTGGTTGTCCTCATAACGAACATAGGTAGTCCGTCTTCTGGATTGCTGGGTAAAAAGCCTGACCGAATTTTCAACTTCTGGGAAATCCTTCAGCATTGCTTCAGAAAGAGGACACGGTCCCCGTGTGACATCAAACTGATTCGCTCCGATATGGATTTTCATCATGACGCGATAAATTTGATCGGCTTTTTCATGAAACCGGTCATAACTCAGCTCGGTATTCACGAAGAGTAAAATCAGCAAACAGCTTGCGATACCTACAGCAAGTCCGGCAATATTAATAAAAGTATAGCCCTTGAATCTCCTGAAATTCCTGAAAGTGGTTTTTATAAAATTAGTAATCATAAGTATTCCTCTACTGTCTGAATATTTATTATTAGCCTTTCGTCACTTTTTGATATTCGAATAAATAAGTTTGTGTTCCATCAAATGAAAAATTCCAGTGTATTTTGTTCAGGTTGCCGTTTTCATCATAAATATGATAATTAATCGAACTACGTTTCCCATCCAAAAGATGCCACAGGGCTTTATATACAACTCCGTCATTATTGTATTCGTAGGTAGTTACACCCTTTTCACCATTTGAATTTTCGTAATGCATATTTAATAATCTGAACTTTGCTTTCTTCAATCCTGAAGTTTTAGAATTTTGTGCAGTCGTTTCACCGCTTATGCAAATGATGAACAAAATCATTAATCCAACCAAAAAATATTTATTCAATACGGTTCCTCCTTAAAATTAACGCAAATTCGTTTCATGGTGAATTCTCTTAGTTAAATATTTTCTACTAAAGAATGCTTATTCCAAATCGTAATTACTTATTGAAATATGAGTAGCTATTTTCAATAATAATTACGATGCCAGGATCATGATTTTAATTTCTATTTTTTAAATGTGTAAGTATACTTCATCATAATTGTCCGGCTGTCTGTTCTCGGCAATATCGGAGTGGTATTTGCCCTGTCGGTATTAAAACCCTCATTATAGACCAACCATAAATCATTGCCTTCCCTGAAATTATATCTGACTCGAATATTGGGTGTTAATTGGTCGCTAA
>CAZIKB010000169.1:0-11083 GCA_964539665.1 uncultured Cytophagia bacterium | reverse complement strand
TCGGAACTCGTGACAGCAAGCGAGTAGTCAAAATCTCCTTTTGCTACTTTGTTAATTCCTTCCAGTAACCTTTTAATCGGCCTTCTCACAAATCGATAAATTAATAGTCCCACGAGAGAACAAATGCTCAGAACAAAGAGGCACGAACCTATTATCATCACAACGCCAGAACGTGCCAGGCGGTCATCCATATCCACAAGCGAGACGGCGATATCCAAAATGCCAAGTATTCTTTGTTTCTGCGGCGGGGCATGGCAGGCAGCGCCTGCGCAGGCATCCTTATTATGAATTGCTTCTATGACAGCAAGAATACGCTGACCTCGCAGGTTGTAAAACACTCTGGAACCTAACAGCGGTTTGAGGTTCACCAATGGTGTTTTAGCGTCATGGCATTGGTAACAGGCCTCGGTTTTCTTATCCACCAAGGTGCCAATTTCACTCTCATCTGAAGAAAAGACTATTTTCCCCACTTTGCTGAATATCCTTATATTCTCAATCCCTTTCTGTTTGCCAATTGCATCTATGGATCTTTTTATCTCTTGCCAGTTGTGATTGAGCATATCATAGCCAAATCTTGCCTCCACAGTGGCTGCCAGTCGGTGGGTGCTAAAGGATATTTCATTCATTAATTCAGTCCTGTGATAGACCGCCAGCAGGTAAACCAGCAATCCAATGACACTTGAAAGTACGAAGCCCAGAACAAGTGTCAATCGCAAACCCAGATTTCTCATCCAGAACATCTAATACACTCCACAAATAATTCGAATGATGTCAACGGATTACTATATTGCTGTTTTAGCAGCCTTGATAAACAACTTACAGGCCAAACCTGGAACAGGGCTACAGCAACAAATCAATGGATAAAAAAAATCCCAAATCTTAATTAGTTTAAAGCAGAGAGTATCTTCTCACAAATGGCCGGAATAGAATCATTAATAACATTGGAAAGACCGGGGGAAACCTCATCAGGAATATTTTGAACTTGCACAGATACAATCTGCACATCAACGCCACACATTTCTTTTAGTTCTTTTAACAGGTTTGAAGTAGGTAGTTGATGCATCGAAAAATCGTCGATCTTTTTTTCCGGAATATCCGAAATATCAAGATCGAACACTTCTCCCGGCGGCCGGCCGGCATCGATAGCGTCCACGATTATTATTTTCCTGGGGCGTTTTTCACTCAGGATAAGGGTAAACAACAATTCTCTCACACTCAAACCAGCATTAATAACACAAGCTTTAGATGGAATTTCAAAGTTTTTTAGTAAATGTTCTGCCACTGCTGGACCGAAGCCGTCATCACCAAAGAGAACATTTCCGCATCCCAGTATCAGTATTTCTTTATTCCAATAATTTGTCATATACATTATTTACAGACATTATAAAACATATCGTAACTGATCAACTTGATCCGTCATCCCTTCGGGATCATTTTATTGTCAAAATCTAATATGTTATATAATAATATAAATAATTTCATAAAAAGCAAGATAGATAATAAAAAAAATCGGCAAAACGATTTAAAAGTGGTTTGTATGGTAATTTTCTTCTTTGCTTCTGTAAAAATATAATAGCATTTGCATTTCAATATAGAAGAATGACATTTATGTATAGTTTGCAGAAGTCTAAAGGTGCTTAAAAGAGAGGCGCTACATTATGAGTCGGTTTAAGAAGCTAACTCATACGATTTACGAATGCAAGTATCACATAGTGTTTTGTCCTAAATATCGTTATAAAATATTTCGTGATGATATACTTGAGTACACTCGGCAACAGATATATAATTTATGTCGTCAGAAAGAACATGTTGAAGTTCTTGAGTTAAACATTCAAGCGGATCATATTCACACAGTTTTGTCGGTACTAACAGTCACGACAATTCCAGCTTGGATTAGGTAAAAAGATTTCTTTTGGGATGCCTTTGTAAACCTCCTGACAAAGATTGTAAAAAATAAAATGATCGGCCTCGTTCCGAGTAGTTGAAAACTGTTCGAAGCGAGGTGTTTTTGTGTTGAGCAGCACATCCAGTCTGAGGGTTGTTTTAACTTTTGGAAGAACCTGATTTTGTTGAGAATTGAATTTTCTTTTGGATTTTAACATCGGTTGTCCTCCCTTCATGATGATTAATCTATTAATTCCTTAGGACAACCGCAAGTAACTAATAACTCATTAATGTCTCATTTTTACTGAGGCAAAACAGCGTTACTTAAAGGCAACCGAATTATAAAGGTTGTACCTTTGCCCATCTCTGTTTCGAAAGTAAATGTTCCACTATGTTTATTGACCAATACATTATGTGATATAGCCAATCCCTGGCCGCTCCCCTTGCCAATCTCTTTAGTCGTAAAAAACGGATCAAAAATTTTAGGTCTTGCCTCCTCGGGGATCCCGGAGCCAGTATCGTTTATGTAAATTTCAATCCAGTCTTTAATACTTCTGGTGCTTATGGTAATACAACCTTTTTTTTCTGAACCATCGCCTACTACATCGGCGATGGCATGGATTGCATTAATGATAATATTCAGAATAACCTGATTAATTTCCCCGGGAAAACACTGTACTAATGGTAATTTAGGATCGAAATCCGTGACCAAATCTGCAACATACTTCCATTCATTGTGCGAAACGGTTATGGTACTTTCAATGGCTTTATTAATGTCAATGGCTGTTTTAGCTTCTTCTCCAGGATGTGAGAACTCTTTCATTGAGAGGACAATTTTAGCCACGCGCTTAATCCCGTCCAGTGACTGCTCGATAGCTGAAGGTATCTCCTCAAGCAAATATTCTAAATCGGCCTCTTCTGTGGAAGTTTCAATGACTTTAACCATTTCGTCTGTTACTTTCCTTTCTTTGACCGCAGTTAAAAATGTGTTATAATTGTCCAATAGTATGTTTAAATCACCAAAAGCTTCTCCAAGAAAATGGGTGTTATCGCCAACATATTGAATGGGCGTGTTTATTTCATGGGCAATTCCTGCTGCCAATTGCCCAATAGACTCTAACTTTTGTGCCTGTGCAAGCAGACTCTCAAGTATTTTACGTTCTGTGATATCAACTGCGAGGAGAAGAAATCCTGTTGGTTCATTGGCATCATTTACTATTGGATTAAGTGTAATACTTAGGAAACCTTCTTTCCCATCTGGTCGAGTATAGCGAATTTCATCTATTTGAGTCGGGATTTTGTTTTCTGTAATGTGTGAAATACTTTCCTTCATTTTGCGCCAATCCCATTGAATTTTGCATTTTGAAAATGGTTTTCCAACGACATTAGCTGCAGGAATTTTGAAAGTCGAATCAGCCACTGAGTTCCAACGGGTAATTTGGTGGTTCTGGTCAACACCTATCAAAATTGATGAGATGGAAGATAATAAATGTTTAGTCTCATTATGTGATTTATGTAGAGCTTGTTCTGCTTGCTTGCGTTCGATGATTTCTTTTTTAAGTTGTTCATTGGCTTTTCTTAGTTCATATGTGCGATCTTCAACTATTTCCTCCAAATGCTCACGGTATTTCTTTAATTCTTCCTGCGTGTTCTTGCGTTCTGTGATATCAGTTACATGGAGTAAGATAGCCGGTTTACCAGCATATTTAATGCGATTCGACATTAACTCAACCGGAATGACATGACCTTTTTTGGTTAAACTGAGTCCTTCGAAATTCTCTGTCTTGCCATTGGTCATTTTATTAAAGTTACGAAGCACTTGTACTTTATTACCTGGAGGAACAAGTTGCTGTACATTTGAACCGATTAAGTCTGAGCGTTTCATGCCATGAAGGCGACATGCTGCTTGATTTACATCCAAAATCTTTCCATCAAAGTCTTCGACGAAAATAGCCACGGGAGAGCCTTCAAACAGCTCGCGGAATCTTTTTTCACTTTCCTGCAGCACTTTCTCTGTCCGTTTATGCTCACTGATTTCCTGTTTTAAAAGCTGATTGGATTTTGTTAACTCAGCAGTTCGTTCCTTCACGCGTATTTCCAAAAGGTCATGCGCATTTTGTAACGCCTCCTCTGCCTGCCTGCGCTCGGTGATGTCTGTGAAGAAACCTACATTGCATTCTCTTGCATCTATTAGAACTGTGGCTGTGGTGATATCCGCAAATATCAGTTTCCCGTCTTTTCGCAAACACGGAATATTTGGCGCTAATGTTTTTTCACCTTTCGCCTGGGCCTCAAATTCAGAAATTACGTGCTCTAAAGCTCCTTTGGGATGAATGTCCGGCACACACTTTCGTTTCAATTCCACTTCAGTGTAGCCTAATATTCTACATATTGCTGGATTGGCATACTTAAATTCTTTTGTTGCAATATCTGCAACAATGATCCCTTCTCCAGCGCCTTCGAACAACTTTCTGTACCTCTCTTCAGATTCCATTAAGACATTTTGCGCTTCCCTACGTTCGTCAATTTCTTGCATTAAATGTTGATTGGCCTTTGAAAGTTCGACTGTGCGCTCCTGGACTTTTTGTTCAAGTTCCTTGTATGCCTGGTGCAATGCTTTCTGTATTCGTTTACGTTCAACAATTTCTGCCCGATTCTGTTCACGTATTTTTCTGTATCCTTTGATACGATTTGTTAAATCCGTAACATCCTGTATTGCAAAAAGCGCATGAAAATTTACTTCGTCTGATGAGGGAAGTGCGGTAACAGTAGTATGCTGGATACGAAATTTGTTGTCTCTCATAGGTGATGGAATCAAATGTGGATGAAGCTGGGATGAAAATATGACTGGTGGCCCGCCTTCGAAAATAGTTTGAAGACGACGATAGTATTTGGGTTCAGTCAAATGTGGAAAAAAATCGTTAATTTTCTTACCAACGATTCTACCTGGGGAAATTTCAGTCCAATCTTCTATACATTGATTCCAATATAAAACGACAAAATCTTTTTGAAGAATAAAATAGCCGATTGGGGATTGATCCAGAATGACAAAATTTGAAGAAATTGTTTCGATGTTATGCATATTATTTTATACTAAACTCGATATCTTCAAAGGAATTTACCAATTTATTCAATGTCCCTATTTCAAATAAAAGCAAGAGATCGGCTACTATTTGCAATTGTTCAATACTAAATCGAGTTTGAACCAAAACAATGTCAGATTTGGCAGATGAATTGCACATTTCTATCAGGCTTTCTAAAGTATCTTCGAAATAGGAAGGAATTGAATAGACAAGGTTTTTTTTAAGCATATTGCTGATTGAGCCGACCACTCCATTAATAACGATGTTCCCAACTTCAGTTAGCGTTCCAATTTTAACAGAATCGAGGTCAGAATTCTCGAAATCTTCGCCAGTGATAACATCCAAGAGTTTAGCGGCGCTTACCGTTGGAAAAATCAGCGCTGCCATACCAGAAAATGTTCCTTTAAAATGAAGCTGTACAGTAGCATTTCTCTTTTTATCTTGAGTCGCAATAAAATTTTTCAATTCCTGAGATCTTATAATTTCAATATTTGGAACTTGTAATTGTATGTGTGACTGAACCATCTGATTCAACATGTCAGCCGCACGACCAATACCAATGTTGATTACTTCTTTTAAAGCGTCATTATATTTATCAGATATCTTCATAATTTGTCCTAACTTTTTGTATTCATAACCACATTGATTGTTTTTTGAAGTTCTTGTTCTTTTACAGGCTTGTTAATGACGGCAATCGCCCCAAGATCTAAACATTTTTTACGCGTGGTTTCCTGGATGTCTGCAGTAACCATAATTACAGGGAGGTTTGTTTTTCTTTTATGTAATACCTCGAGAACTTCAAAGCCATCCATTTCAGGCATCAGGATATCCAGGAGCATACAATCAGGTCTCTGGTATGTAATTATCTCAAGAGCTTCATAGCCATTAGAGGCTTCAACTATTTCATGACCCATCTGAGTCATTACAATACTCATAGCTCGACGGCTGTTCTTAGAATCATCTACAATTAGTAATTTTGCCATATTTTATTCTCCTATATTTGGGCGGATTTTAGTTTTCTATTAATATGAGAAGATGTCCTTGTAATTTTTAATTAGTGTTTGAAAGAAAACTGATCCTTGCTCGTTGACTTCCTCGCCCGACTCAAAAGCAATCACTCATGCCGCAGATGCGAACGTCTGCTTGAGCAAAATGGAGCTTTGGTTCAAACACTTACTATTATGAAATATATTATCGACAATTATGATTCATATCTTCAGATATTAGTACTCCTAATTTATACTTTATTAGTAGACTCTTCAACCGTTCTCTGATAATTCTCTCATCATCAATAGCTAATATTTTAGTCATCATTGATCTTCAGTTGGGAGTGTTACCCGAACCGTGGCTCCTTCACCCTCTTTAGTTTTCACCTCTATTTTACCTTTATGGTTTTCAATTATTCCGTAACTGATTGATAAACCTAACCCGGTTCCTTTTCCGACTTCTTTAGTTGTGAAGAAAGGCTCCATTACTTTCCTCATTACCTCATCCGTCATACCGGCTCAATTGTCTTTAACACTGACAGCTACGGTTTTAGTCTCCGACTGATAAATAGTAGAAATAGTGATCCTTTTTTTATACCCATTGGTCTGAGCTCCTTTTGCATCCACAGCATCCCGGGCATTAGAAATAAGATTTATCCACACCTGCTCAAGTTGAGAAGGTTCCCCATTTATCAGGGGACAATCAGCATTCAAATCCAGCGTTACTTCAATTTCATGCAGCCGCAATTGTTCACCCATAAGACTCATAGCAGACTCAAACGTCTCGTTGACATTTACCGGCACAAATTCTATTGTTTCCTGACGAGCAAATGTGCGAATGTGTAGGATGATTTTTGACATCCTTTTCACTGAAGCTTCAATATCTGAAAGACCAGATTCCATATGTTTCTCGCTTAATTTCCCTCTCTCAAATAATTTACGAAGATGTTTTGCAGTTAAAGATATTCCTCCTAATGGTTGATTCATCTCATGGGCCAGACCGGTTGACATTTCACCCAGTATTGCCAATTTTGAGGTCTGGAAAAGTTGTGTTTGGGCCTGATTCAACTCCTTTGATCGCTCTTCTATCCGTCTTTCAAGCTCCTCATTCATTTTAGAAATAATCTCTTTTGAGATTTTTAATTCTCTATTTCTATATAATCGATTTCGGTTAAGGTTGATTCTCTCAATGGCTTTCTCGACAGAATGGAGCAGGTCATCCAAATCAACGGGTTTGTTGAGATAATCAGTTGCCCCGGCACGAAGTGATTTTATGGCGAGTTCATGATCTTTAAATCCGGTAACTACAATCCCTTCAATATCCGGGTGAAGATTTTTTGCTCGCTGAAGAACTTCAATGCCGTTCATATCTCCCATTTTAAAATCAGTCACAACTACATCAATCTTATTGTTTTCAATAATATTTAATCCTTCTTTGCCACCGCTTCCGCTAAAAACCTCATAACCTTCTTTTTCTAAAAACCTTTTCAGTCGTTTTACAATTTCCTCCTCATCATCAAGCAGCAGAATATCTACCTCTTCCTTAGAAAAAACATCAAGAGCTGATTGGCCATCAACCGCTAACAATGTTCTGAAATATTTTCTCTTTAATTGCTTTTCTAATTGTTCACGGATAATCTTATCATTATCTACAATGAGAACTGTTTTTACATTCATTACACTTGTTGTCTCCATAACATTTCTTGCGTTCTTATACCCTCATACTTTCAAGCTATCATCATCTGGTCTGATATAGCTGGCCTGGACGTGAAATTTCGCCAGCTTTTATATACGCATTACCAATAGAACTACTTCTTCCTCTTTTTTATAGTCTAATATTTTCATTGATGATAAAGTAAGGAATGCTTCTTTACCAACAGATAAGTTAGTAAATGTTCCTTTTGGTGAGTCAAATTGTTTTACAATTAAAGACTGTAATGATTTAATTGAGAGTTCTTTAGAACCGATTTTTGCCAAAAGATTAATAAAATCCTCATCAATTTTTTTCGGCAGGGTTTTGTTTTCTCTGGCTAAATAACTGTTCATATATCGAATATTCATATCTCTATCAACAATAATCAGGCCTATTGGCATAGCATCAAGTAATTTCGATCCTAAATCCTTGGCTGCTTTAGGGGCATTGCCCCGAACATCTATAACAATGTCTTTCTCTGCGGTAATTTTGGCAATAATCTGTTTTGCCAGTTCAAGTTCGCGTGTACGATATTTTAAAGCCCTATCTGTTTTAATTTTTTCTATCGCCTTTTCCACCGCAACTATCATTTGTTCTAAATCAATGGGCTTTTTCAGAAAATTGATGGCGCCGTCTTTCATTGCCTGAATTGCGCTTGATTCATCGCCATAACCGGTAAGAATTATAGCCTCAAAGTCTTCGGCGTTAGCTCGCATTTCGTGCAATGCCTGAAGTCCATCCTTTTTGGGCATCTTAATGTCCGTTAAGACAATATCGATTTTTGTTTTCTTGAAAATATTCAATGCCTGTTCGCCATCAGAAGCCTGATGGACCTGCCAGCCCTCTTTTGTCAGCACTCTGGCAAGACGCCGCCGGGTTGTTTCCTCATCATCGACTAACAATATGTTTGGGAAAGGTACTGAGTTTTTATATTCATGAACTTTTTCTTTTGCCCTTCCCAAGGCCAGGATTAGTAGATTTAGATCAATAGGTTTTTTTATATAATCAAACATGCCTTCTCGCAGCGCCGAAATAGCAGTATCCGTTTCACCAAAACCAGTAATGAGTATGACAGGAACATTAGGTGAAATGCGTTTTGCCTGACGTAAGACTTCCAGTCCATCAATATCAGGCATCTTCAAATCAGTAACAATAATATCTGGATGTTCATTCTTAAATATATCCAGACCTACAGAACCATTTTCTGCTACTGCAACCTCAAATCCTTCCTTCCGAATAACTTTCGCCAGTTGTTTCAATGTGGCGCTTTCATCTTCAATCACCAGAGTCTTATACTTTTCCATCGTGTTTCTCCTGATTATATCAAAAATTTCAAATTCATTCCGAAGTCGGTAACATCACCCTAAAGTTCGTTCCTTCACCGCCCTGGCTTTCTACTTTCCATTCATCGTGGTGTTCTTCAACGATTTTACATACTACGGAAAGTCCCGCCCGGGTGTCTTTTCCTGGTTCCCAGGTGGTAGGAAAAGGCTGAAAGATTTTTATACTTAATTCATAAAGAATCCAACACCGTTGGCCATAACTTCTACTACGACAGCATGATTACCGGCAGCTAATTCTTGGAAGTAGTTTCTCTTAATTCTTGATTTACCATTTTTAGCTCTTTATCCATTCTCGCAATCTTTTTTTGCAATCGTGCTCTTTCTTTTTCCATCTTCTTGCGATCGGTAATGTCACTGGTGATATGAGTCACGGAAACAACCTGTCCATCATGCTTGATAGCCCCGATTTGAGTTTCATACCATGAAGGAGTCCCTTCAGATCCCTGAGCATCAATCTCGCAGCAAACCACCTCTCCAGTTTCAAAGACCTGTGCAGTTGCATTTCTTAATATTTCATGATGCTCAGGCGAATTGTAATTATAGACGCTCGTTCCGATTATCTGATCTGGAGTAAGACCCTGCACGCTACGATTGATAAACAGAATTTTGCCTTCACTGTCTACATTCAGAATAATATAGGGGACATTTTCGCCCAGTGCACGCCATCTGGCTTCCGATTCCCGCTGCACTTCACCCGCCTTAACTCTCTGGATAACTTTACCTAAGTGTCTGGCGATAGCATCGAGTAAGTTCCTTTCTTCCTTCGAGAAAGGCCCTTCTTCTTTTTCTGGTTTTTCCTTTATATAATAAATTTCCAAAACACCAACTTGCTCGTCATCCACATTGATATCGGCAGTCTGATTCCAGTTGGTTTTTTTAAAGGTTTTCGTTTTATATGATTGACCATCAATTACTAATTGCGCACATGTGATTTCAGGGTACTGCCAGGCTTGAGGAATAAGATCAATTATCTGTTGAAAAATCTCTTCCAATGCTTCATCTAACTCCTCAACGATTTTAGAAATGCCATATAAGCAATTTAGCTCTTTAAGGCGATCATTAAGTTCATTCGTAAGCTTCAATAGCGAATCCTCCGCACTTTTGCGCTTTTTTTCCTGTTGATCTCTCTGTAATCTCGCATTTAATACAGGTGCTATATTGTCAGCAACAGTCTCCAGCATTTTGATATCATTCTCGTCATAGTCTGTACTTTTGTTGGCAACATGTATGATGCCGACAACCTCACTTTTATCAATAATAGGTACCGAAACACTTCTAATTTTTGTAATATGTCCTTTAGAGCCTTTCACAAAGGGTTCAATCGAACAAAAAGTCTTCTTTTCATTAATAGCCTGAGACCAAATGGTAGCCGCCCAGATTTCCTTGGGGAATATGCGATCATTATCGGGTATCACCACAGCTCCTTGCTCGTCAATATATCCAAATATCCCATCCTTACTGTCCAGGTTCTTTTGAATGACTTGTTGTACTTGTCCGTACACTTCCTCATCGGGAATGGAAAGGAAAATGTTGGCGATCTGGTTTCTGATGGATAACTCTCGCTCTGAATGCTGCAACTCTTCTACAATCCGTTTGCGCTCGATGGCATAATATATAGCACGCTTCAATAACTGTTTATCTAATTTCCCTTTGACAAGAAAATCCTGGGCGCCCTTTTGTACTGCGGTTGCCGCAATTTTCACATCGTCTATCGAACTCAATATGACGATAGGTATGCTTGGCACTTTATTGTAAACACTAGTAAATGTGTCAATGCCTGAGCTGTCTGGTAATATGAGATCCAACAAAACCACATCGGGTTTATCCGATGACAAAAATTCTAACCCGCGCAATAGTGTGTCAGCACAGATTATTTTAAACTCTTCAAATTTTTCTAACTTCTTTTCCACCAGTTTGGCATGTTTATCGGTATCCTCTAGCAGGAGGATCTTGATTTGTTTGTTCTCCATAGTTATCTCCTTTTCAAAATGATTTATCAAAGCAAATCAGAAATTAATAATTATTACCATGAATGTTTACTTATGTCGAGTAGACATAATATGACTCCTATATTAATACACGTACATTAAGACA
>CAZIKB010000168.1:0-11293 GCA_964539665.1 uncultured Cytophagia bacterium | reverse complement strand
TCAAACACCTTGAAATTATCCGGGGTCAATCCCTGGACTGCATTGCCGCCCGTGTCAACTTTAATTGTGGTAAAAATAAATGGAAATGCGTTGCTTTCCAGACTAATTAGGGTAACGTTTAATGCAGGAGCTTGCGATTGTAGTGCGGATGTGGCAAAAGCTTGTTTTCTCAGAATTTCCCGATTCTGTTTTCCAGACCATTTTTCTTCTGGAGAATGAGCAATAATTTTCTTCACCGCATCAACGGCTGAAACAGAGATAGTGTAGTCGTTATTTGGATTGATGTCCTCAACCTGAACAAAATTCCTGCCTGATACAAACAGTTGTCGACTTTCACCCGAAATTTGCTTCGTGACCTCAATTATAAAGTTATCCATTCCTGCAGGTGCAAACCAAGTCACCGCAAGACTTGTTTCCAGACCCGGTACCTGGCCAATGGTCAAATCAAATATTTTTTGCTCAGGCGTAGCAGGTTTATTTTGTTGAGAGAAAGCCGTCGCGGTAAAAATGAAATACATCACGACTAATTGAGTTAATCGAATAATTTTGTATCTGTACATGGCTTTCTCCCGATAAGAAACGTGTTTACTAAACTAACTTCAGTAATAACTGACTTGAAACATTCAATTAGCTATTTAAAATATCTGACGCGACTGCCGAAAAGTACTTTAACTTCATCCTGAGCGGAGTCGAAGGATGGCCTTGTCAATTCTTTTCGAATATTCTGTTTGCTCAGCATGAGGTTGACTGAAAACAAAAACTTTTTCGACAGTCTCAACAAACAATTAGAGGAGTGATAAATAAAAAGCGAAACCTTTTATTAAAGGCCTCGCATGATATGACCTGTGTTTTTATCAAAATTTCTGTGATAATAAACATATTTTCTCCCCTGCAATTGATTTTAATCGATGAAGGCGATTATTCTTTCCTGCATCATTAATAATAATACATGATAATAATATAAAGTCAAGAAAATAATGTTAACCAAATACAATATTTTATTAGATCACCAATAAGTTTAAATAATGCAATTCGTTGTTTTTATCAATTAGTTAACAAATTTATCTTGACAAGTGTTCTTTCTTAGATTATATTTATAGTTATTATTTGACCTGTTAATAGAATTTCATTCACTTAACCATATCAAAAATATGAAAACCAAAACGATTAATTACTCTGTAAAGCATTTATTTCTGTTGTTGACTTTAGCTTTTTTAACTCATGGCAAAATCCTCTATTCCCAGGACAAGGGGCAGTGGGTTGAAGGAGCTGGAGAAGTCATGATAGCTGGAAACATGACTACGGACGAGGCCAAACAGCGCGCCCGGGAGCGTGCCCGCAGCAATGCCATTGAAAAAGCGCTCGGGATTACTATTTCGGCCGGTCAATTTCTACATCAGTTTGAAGTAATGAGAGAATCAGGAGAAGTTATGGATGCAGGGGAGTCCTTTGCTAAATTTATTCACGAGAGCCGCAGAGGCCGGATATTAAAAGAGGACAAGTGGGAGGAAGAAACAAAAGTAGCCAACTTTGAGGGCACTGAAATCATTAAACGCCATGCCAGAAACCGCTTCTTTGTCGTTGCTGAAGAAAAGCAAGCTGATCCGTCGTTTCTACTGGAAATAACTCTCTCGAAACAGAATTACAAAGAGGGTGAGGCGTTGTCATTTGATGTCAATGCTACCAAGGATTGCTATTTAAACGTATTTAACCTGTCCGGCAACGATACAATTTACCTGATGTTTCCAAATGTTTTAGAAAAATCGAACCGACTTTTGCCTGCTAAAGATCGGCACATACCCCGTGCCGGTTATTCATTTACAGCCACCCTGCCTTCAGGTAAAAGCACTGCTTTTGAGTATCTAATAGCAATTGCCACTAAAGACTCGCTGGTTTTTCGCTCCAGAGAAACAATAAAACATGGCGAGGGCTACGCCCGTACCTTCAAAGCCGGCCTGAATGATGTCTGGAAATGGGCGGCAGAAATAGATGCGGACAAACGGGTTGAGGTGATTAAGTCATTTACGATATTTCAATAAAAGGTTAAATTGAAGAATTATTTGATAAATATTGAAGTATGTGCAAAACATAGGCTATCATTTATAAATTATGGAATAACCAATGCAAGATTCAGTATCGATCATTGGTATGCGCTGTGCTAAATTTGATGAGATCAAATCGCTGGCTAATACCATCATTCAAAAGTTTAATCCCGATAAAATAATCTTATTTGGCTCATATGCAAACGGTAGTCCCGCATCGGAAAGCGATGTTGATTTATTAGTGATTGTTGAAACCAATAAATCAACCTGGAAATTGAGTTCAGAAATAGCCTTAGCATTAGATCATTCATTTCCATTAGATATTATTGTTAAAACTCCAGAGCAGATTGAGAATCGCCTGCAAAATGGTGATTTTTTTATAGAAGATATTTTCAATCATGGCAAGGTGATTTATGAACGGACTGATTAATGAGTGGGTGGAAAAAGCTGAAGGCGACTATCATAGCGCCTTAAGGGAATACAGGGCACGAAAACATCCAAATTATGACGCTGCTGGTTTCCATGCTCAACAGTCAATAGAAAAATATCTCAAAGCCATTCTGCAATTAACAAAGAAACGCTTTGATAAGGTTCATGATTTATTGGCTTTGATGAAACTATGTTTACCTTTTGCGTCTGATTTAGAAATGCATAAAGAATTACTTTCATACCTTACCCCCTTTGCAGTGAATTTTCGTTATCCAGGAGAATCGGCTACACGCGAAGAAGCCCTCTATGCTATTCAGGCCATGAAATAACTTAGACCCGTATTGAGAAATATATTAGGCCTAACTGAACAAGTTTAGGCGAGAATAAAAAGGTGGTGACATTGATGGAAAATCATTTTGTGACGAAGACTGAAATCATTATCTCTGTCTTATAGTGATCAATTCACATATTTTATCATGGTGATTTCATTCCCGGTTCGATTAAATTTAACTTCATCCATGAAATATTGGATGAAAAAGATACCACGCCCACCCTGTTTGTAAAGATTCTCCTGCTTTGTTGGATCAGCCAGTTTCTTGTAATCGAATCCTAATCCCTCATCAGCTATCTGGAGAGTTATCTGTTGCGGATTAATCGAGATGTGTGCATGGACTTTTTTTCTGGGATCACTCTTGTTACCGTGAATGATTGCGTTGGCCACGGCTTCGGTCACCGCTAGTTCGATGGCGTCTTCTTTGATAGTGGTGTTTCCCGCAACAAAATTTACTAACTCAGCGACAACTTTATCAAGGTTTTGCATTCGGCTCAGTACGGTAATATTTTTTCTGCGATTGTTCATGTACATGAAAGATTCCACTTACCACATAATTTCTTTCAAATTCTTACTATTATAACACTTTTTAGCCACTTTTTATGCCATTATTTTCTCGGTGTTTAGGAGAACATTTTAACTCTCGAATTCCAAGATTGTGCCAGCATTCTGTTTTCGCTGTCTGAATCTACGAAGACCATGCTTATTTGATTCGATCTTTTTCAATTTTGTAATTTAATGTCTTTTTGTATATCGATCGTTTAGTATATTTAAACTAAATGTTTTTGTAAATTCGGAAATTTATCACTCTGTGTAAACGGATTGTTGGGACAACTGTCCTTGTCGATCATTCGTTCTGGATACATATCCGGAACGATCGGTTGTGGAGTCGGTGAATAAATAGACGCATTTCCACAAAACAATTAAAAGTTTTTAATGTTGTTTTCTCTTGACATATATGTAAATATTTATAATATTTTAATAACTTTGAGTGTTAAATATTTACTTTGATAAGAAGACGTAATATTTAAGCTCAACTAAGCTTGTTATCTTCCAACGGTATTTTATCTTGTAAGTACTGCCGCTGAATTTCATATAACACCAATTGGGATTCGGGGCTTTTTTGGGGGGAAGTAAGATGATTAATTTTGATGTGAAAGTTTTCTTTTTAGATATTGGTTTATCCATCCTAAATAAACTCTATTAGGAAAGATTTACCAGATTTATTAAGAATAATAGACTTAAGTTAGCCATAAGGAGAGTGTACCGATCTACAGAGAAGAGATTCTGACTGCAAACAGTGCGAAAGCTATCATTACTACCGCCTTTCCGAAGTTCCGCGGCGCACGTGTGGAACTGCTGGGTGAAGGGTGGGATTTTCAGGTCTTTGAGGTTGACGCTAGATGGCTGTTTCGCTTCCCAAAGCGGGAAGCCGGCGTTGCCAAGCTGAACACGGAATACAAACTCCTTTCAGGTCTTGGGGAGTGGGTGTCACTGCCAGTTCCCAACCACGAGTACTTCTGTGAATCGCATGAAAGCTCAATTCGGCCATTTGCCGGATACAGGAAACTGCCAGGTACTGGCGGTGATACCTCGAAGATGGTTGATCGGCATCTAGTTGCACGGCAGCTGGGGGTATTCCTCGCAAGACTACACACTTATCCTGTTGACAAAGCCAGAGAAGCGGGCGTACCGGAAGCACGTGATCTGGTTGCGCACTGGCGGGACAAGTCTCACGAACAGCTGAGAAGGCTGAATGGTCTAAAGGTGAATCTGGGTCTCTTGCGTCGCTACGTTGAGAACGATGCGCCGGTGTCATTCCAAGGGGCTCCGAGTCTAGTCCACAATGACCTGTGGGCAGAGCATATTCTAGTTGACACTTGTTCGGGAGGGGTGAATGGGATTATTGATTGGGGCGACGCTGCTATTGGTGACCCCGCGATAGATTTTGCCTGCCTGTACACTTGGTATGGGGAGAGTTGGCTGGAAAACGTTCTGGCGCATTACACCGGCAAGTTGGACGCTGAGGTCATTTCCCGGTCACGCTATCTGGCGACGTGTGTGGCCATTCATTGCATCACGCTTGGTCGAGACCTGGGACGTGTCCAATGGGTCGAGGCTGGGTATGCGGCTTTGGATTTGGTCTTTGCCACCTGAAGCGAGGTGGAGCGGACTATTTGTACAGTTTTCAGAAGCTTCAGCGGAACGTAGCCACCACACAAATCATAGCAGCGTATCACTTTTCCAGTAATATCAATCGAGTAACAGTTGAATAAATAGACGCATTCCCACAACACAATTAAAAGTTTTTAATGTTGTTTTATCTTGACAAAAATGTAAATATTTTTAATATTTTAATAACTTTGAGTGTTAAATATTTCCTTTGATAAGAAAACGAAATTATTAAGCTCAACTAAGCTTGTTATTTTCCAACGGTATTTTATCTTGTAAGTACTGCCGTTTAATTTCATATAACATCAATTGGGATTTGGGGCTTTTTTCGGGGGAAGTAAGATAATTAATTTTGATGTGAAAGTTTTCTTTTTAGATATTGGTTTATCCCTCCTAAATAAACTCTATTAGGAAAGGTTTCCCAGATTTATTAGGAATAATAAATTTATGTTAGGGGATCAAATTAAATTGAAAGATAAATCATATCCATTTTGGAAAGTCGTACCCAATATAGTCATTTTAGGTGCAGGGGCTAGCCGAGCTGCTTTTCCCAATGGTGACATTTATGGACAGAAGTTACCTCTAATGGATGATCTTATTGAGAACTTGAAACTAGAAACCTTTTTACGAGAAAGCAGAATTGACTATCAGAGTAAGAATTTCGAAGATTTGTATAATGAACTTTTTGAACAACCTGAAAATACACAGACGCTCAAAGAACTAAACGACATCGTGTATGATTACTTCTCATATTTGAGAATACCGGATACAGTGACTTTGTATGATGAATTAATACTATCCCTTCAAAAAAAAGATGTCATTTTCACATTCAATTGGGATCCGTTATTGCTTCAAGCATACATCAGGCACATTGAATTAGGAGAACTTCCTCAATTGTACTTTTTACACGGCAACGTTGCCGTTGGTTTCTGTGCTAAATGCAAAAGGGCAGGACATTTGGACAATTCTTGTTCAATATGTCATGAAGCCTTTGAAAAATCCCAATTGCTCTTTCCAATAAAAAAGAAAGATTACACAAATCATCCATTCATTGAGTCGGAGTGGAAAGCTTTAGACTATTGCTTAAATGACTCATTCATTCTAACAATCTTTGGCTACTCTGCTCCAAAAACCGATGTGGCCGCAAAAATGATGATGCGAAAAGCTTGGGATGCAAATAAACGAAAGGATTTGAATGAAATTGAGATAATCGACATTAAGCCATCCGCCGAGGTGCGCAGAAATTGGAATGAATTTATTGTCAGAGAACACTCTCATGTCACAAACTCTATCAGAAAGACATTGGGTTTTAATTACGCAAGAAGAAGTTGTGAGGCTTGGGGTGATGCAATTATGATGTGTGATCCTTGGTCAGAAAATCCAATTCCATCATTTAAGTCGATTTATGAACTTCATAACTGGATCAGACCCTTAATTAAAGAAGAAATAGATTTCAGAGAGTATGGAAAGCCAATTAAACAATACAAGAAATCTAGCAAAATTCCCTAACATGTGCATTAACGCGGACGCTACCAGCTTAGCGTGATTTCAGACTTTGATGCTTTTGGAAAGTTTAAATTTTAATTGACGTAATGTGCTTTAAATGGCAGCGCCCGTTATGCTCTTGTTATGTCGCTGTGAACTTTCAATAAAATACTAATCTTGTTATTTTGTATTTTATCTCATTAGACAGAAAAATAATAAACGGAGGATAAAATGAAAAACAGCTCCAAAAGAGTACTATTCATAGCAATTACTATTTTCTTGTTTTTTGCAATCGCAATGGCGCAGAATATTATCAACAAACTCGGAGGAACTGGTGAGAATGATGAATTTCAGGTTATGAATAGTGCGGGTGATATAAAATTCGTTGTTCAAGGCGATGGTAAGGTTGGTATTGGAACAACAAGTCCTGGATATGAACTTGATGTTATAGGTGATATTCGTTGTACTGGTAACATCTATCAAAATGGTACATCATTTGGACAACATTATATTGGAGAGCTTTACGGTGGTGGAATAGTTTTTTACATTTATGATAACGGACAACACGGACTAATTGCAAGTTTAAACGACCTTGATGGCAGTAGCGGAGTACAATGGTATAATGGAAGTGAGATTACAACAAATGCAGAAAGTACGTGGGATGGTGCAACCAATACAACTACCATAGTAAGTGTACAAGGCGTCGGTACTTATGCGGCCCAGCTTTGTGATGACTACACAGGCGGTGGTCAATCCGACTGGTATCTGCCAGCTGTATGGGAATTTCAAATTTTATTCAATAATGCATTTGTAATATCTAAAATTCTTGAAAACGACGGGGACAGTACTACAAATGGTTTGCAATTTAAAAACGGTAGGTATTGGAGTTCTAATGAAGTTGGTTTTTCTACCGCTTACAACTTCATAGTCTCGATAAACAAGGTTGAGGCTGCTATGAAGTTTAGCCAATATAAAGTGAGAGCTATACGCGCTTTTTAACTATTTATAACTCGCGAAATCCGAAGCAATAGAAATAAGGCTAAAATAGAAAAATGTAAGTAAAAAATATGCCAACAAAAAATAGAACTATATGGATGAATTGTATTATTGTTTTTATTTTTATCAACTCATCTATTCTAATTGCACAAAATGCTGAAATAACCATTGAAGGAGGAGCATCTATCACCCTTACTGCCAATGGTGAATATAAATCCTATCTCATAAACAGTGGAGATAAAGATGGTGAAATTATTGTAAATAGCGGTGCCTCTTTGACAATCTGGTCTCTTGATGCTCTTATTGATTTTACAGTGTCTGGAGAAGGTGATTTTTCGTTTCCTGCTGAGGATACTATACCACCAAATCCACCACAAAATCTTACCGCTCAAAGCGGAGACAAACAGGTTACACTAACGTGGGCAACGAATTCCGAACCTGATTTTCTCCGCTACCGAATCTACGGGAATACATCTCCAATTCCAGTTACAAGAATAGATTCTACCAATAGTATAAACGAAACAACAAAAACCATAGTTGGTTTGAGTAACGGCACTAAATATTATTTCCGCATCACGGCAATTGACAGCAGTTTAAACGAAAGCGATTATTCCAATGAAGTGAATTCGACGCCTTCGTCTGGAACCATTCCACCCTCGGCTACTACAAATGCAGCCACAAATTTGAGTTCTACTTCCGCCACCCTGAACGGCTCAGTCAATCCCAATAGCCTCAGTACCACTGTAAAATTTGAATATGGCACTACGCAAAGCTACGGTAATGAAATTACGGCAATTCAAAGTCCAGTGAGTGGCAGTAGTGCGGTTTCTGTTTCAGCCGAGCTTACTGGATTGGCACCAAACACGACCTATCACTTTCGGGTAGTAGCAACCAACAGCGCCGGAACGACTAATGGTTCAGACCAAACGTTTACGACCTCCGCCAATGCGCCTGCAGTCACTACCGATGCGGCTTCTAACGTAAGCACAACTTCCGCTACCCTGAACGGTACCATCAATCCAAATGGTCTCAGTACGACCGTCAAATTCGAATATGGCAAGTCTCAAAGCTACGGCAATGAGATTACAGCGAGTCAAAGTCCAGTAAATGGCAGCAGTGCGGTTGCGGTTACTGCTGAACTTGCGAGTCTTGCACCAAACACCATCTACCACTATCGGATTGTTGCCACCAATAGCGCTGGCACAACTACAGGCTCGAACCAGGCGTTTACTACTTCAGCCAACGCGCCTGCAGTCACAACTAATTTGGCTACAAACGTCAGCACCACTGCAGCCACTTTAAACGGCTCAGTAAATCCAAATAGTCTCAGCACAACTGTAAAATTTGAGTATGGAACCAGCATGAGTTATGGCAGTGAAATTCTGGCAAGACAAAGCCCTGTCACCGGCGCCAGTGTTGTTCCTGTGGATGCTGAACTTACCGGACTGATTCCGAACACCACTTACTACTATCGGGTGGTTGCAACCAATAGTGCGGGTACGACCACGGGCTCAAATCAATCGTTCACCACCTCGGCGATTGCGCCAACCGTTATGACCGAAGCAGCAACAATTGTCGGTGAAACTTCCTGTACGCTCAATGGCAGCGTGAATCCAAATGGTTTGAGCACCACCGTGAAGTTCGAATATGGCACGACTGCGAGTTACGGCAGTGAGGTTACAGCTATGCAAAGTCCGGTGAGTGGTTCGAGTCCTGTAAACGTCAGCGCGCAAATTACCAACCTTCTACCCAATACAGGGTACCACTATCGTGTGGTTGCGACAAACAGCGCCGGCGCCACCCAGGGCAGCGACCAGACTTTTACCACTGAACTGCCAGCTTATCCTGCGTCCTTAAGCGTTAACTCCACCGTGAGTTTTCCCAATAGAGATAAAGCTTCAGACTACAAGACTACAGACTATAGAATCTTAGGGCTGCCCGGAGCAAGTAACCGCCCGATAACTGATTTTCTTGACGGCAGTCACAACAAAGACTGGCAGCTCTACTGGCATAATGGCAGCGAAGTTGTCGAGTATGACGGCAGCTCCGTGTTTAATTTTTCCGTTGGCCGGGCGTTCTGGGTTATTAAAAAGGATTCCTTGAATGTTAATACTAATGTGCCATCCGCTGCTCTAAACGGAAATAAAGCAGTAGAAATTCCTTTACACGCCGGTTGGAATTTAATTACCAATCCATTTACATCCTCTCTTGTCTGGTCAAATATTCAGAGTGCGAACAGTTTATCTGAGCCTATATGGTCTTACCAGGGATCATTTAACCAATCATCTGATTTCGAGCCTTATTTTGGTTACTTCTTATTTAATGGTTCGAACCTTTCGTCTCTGAAAATTCCTTATTCTTTACTTTTTTCAAAGTCTTTGGCTGCAGAAGAATCCAACTCAAATATTTGGCAAATAAGCATTAAGCTGACTGCTGGCGAATTTATTGATCAATCTATCTGGTTTGGCGCGTCGAGAATGGCAAGCTCTGGACTCGATCCCCTTGACCTTCGAAAACCTGAAACCGTCGCATTTGCGCCAAAAGTCTATTTTCCCAGATCCCAGTGGGATGATGACTACAGTGTTTTTGCTTCGGACATCCGACCTGAATTTAATGAATCCCGGAATTGGCAGTTTGAAGTGCAAACACTGCAGCGGATTCAGGTGAAACTGGTGTTTTCAGGCATTGAAAGTGTTCCTGCATTATTTGAAGTGTTTCTTATTGACGAAGCAAAAGCTAAAGGTTTTAACCTGCGGGAAAATTCACTTTACAGTTTTACTCCTGCTGCGGAAATTTCCAGGTTTAACATTGTAGTTGGCAAGACAGACGCTGTAAATGAAAGATTGAAATCTGTTATCCCAAAAGAATTTGCATTAGGCAAAAACTATCCTAATCCATTCAATCCGACAACCAACTTACCACTTGCTATTCCTTACACCTCCAAAGTTGAGATAGTCGTTTACAACATACTGGGTGAGAAAATCAAAACGATTTATACAGGAGAACTTGAAGCTGGACAATACCTGTTTAGTTGGGATGGCAGAGACGACTCAGGGAGCAATCTTGCCTCCGGGGTTTACATTTATTGTTTGAAAACAACCTCGAGAAAAACTTTAGCAGAAAAAATGATTTTGCTCAAATGAATGTTTAGATATGAACAGATTAAACAGAAGTCGTAAACCAATTTCTATCTTTCTAATTATTGTGCTGCTGTTGCCTCTAATTTCTTCAAATCAAGTCCAGTCTAAAGATACTCTGCGTGTTGAAAATGTTCGATTCAAACCTTCCGATGGCAAAATATTCATTAACTACGATTTGATTGGGCCACAGGACAAGCAGTATATTATTACTTTAACGCTCAGGAGAGAGCAGAATCCATCCATGCAGGTTCAACCTAAATTGCTAAAAGGGGATATAGGAAAAGGGCATTTTGCAGGCCGGAGAAGACAAATTGTTTGGGACTTTTCCAGGGAAGTTCCTCGTGCTTTAAAAGCAACTGATTATTATTTTGTAGTTGAAGCTGAATTTGCAGCATCACGAAGCAAGTCCTTGTTCTGGATTACTGCTGGTACAATCCTGACTGCTGGCGGCTCTGCAATATATTTATTTGTGTTTAAGAAGAATGGCGATGCTGGTTTTCCTGAACCGCCTGGTACGCCTAAATAGTGTTTGAACAAAAACCCTTGAATTGTCATTCTGAACGACCGAAGGAAGTGAAGAATCTAAGACTACTAATACATGTTAATTGCCATAGTATGTGGTCATAGATTCTTCGTCGCTCCACTCCTCAGTTCCTATATTGAAATACAAATGCCCTCTTGTTATATTTGGTATAAAT
>CAZIKB010000167.1:0-11500 GCA_964539665.1 uncultured Cytophagia bacterium | reverse complement strand
TGTATTTCAATATAGGAACTGAGGAACGAAGTGACGAAGAATCTGTAACCACAAAACTACCGATTTTACAGTATGTTAGTGGTCTCAGATTCTTCGCTCCCAAAGGTCGCTCAGAATGACATTTATGTATATTTTGCAAAAGTCTATTGGATTCAGTTTACCTGCTCAAATTGATAAAGTTACATTATTTCCTTAATTTCTTTATGTGAATATTCCCATTTGTAGTAAATAGTTCAATTATATCACCACCGCCATTAATCTCGCCTTCGCCTCGAATAAATTTTCGACTCCGGGAACGCCGGCTTCGCCTTCTTTCGCTGCTTTCACTATCTTCTTCCGTACTGGTTATAGGGAAATCCGAATAAATATTATAGTCTTCCCATCTATCGGTAATTTCAATTTCAGCCCGAATAGTTGCCGGCAGTTTTTCTGGAATGAACAGCGTGATTTCACCGCCAGCAGTTCGTAAATCTACCCGGTGATCTTTTTTGAAATCCATCAATGTAATTTCTACAGTTATATCGCCGCCGGCAGTTTTTGCCTGAACTCCCCCCTTCACATCTTGCAAGTCAATGGAACCTCCTGAAGTAGAGACCTCGGCTCCACCCTGTACAGTACGGCCTTCAATATCGCCACCCGAAGTCGAAGCGTCCAAAAAACCACCGACACTTTTAAAATCAATATCCCCACCTGAGGTGTGTACCTCCACCGCGCCCTGGGTATTACCAATTTCGATATCTCCGCCAGAGGTGTGCGCTTTTACATCTCCGCCTGCATCGGTTATTTCAATATCTCCGCCGGAGGTACGAAGCTCCACCCGGTCTTTTGAACCTCTCAAGGTAACATTACCGCCTGAAGTTTTTGCTGACAGCGGTCCGCCGATATTTCGCAATTCTAATTCCCCGCCGGACGTTTTCAAAGTTGCTCGTTTATGCGAATTTGTGACGACAATATCTCCGCCGGAGGTTTTCGCATCAACAATCCCGTCAATATCTGTTAGCTTAATTTCTCCGCCGGAAGTATGCAGTTCAACTTCCCCAATCAAATCACTTACACTCAAATCACCGCCACGCGTTTCTATTTCCAGGTTAAACTCTTTTGGTACATTTACCTCAAAATGGCTTTTAATCCAGTCACGCCTGTGGTATTCACCTCCGATTTCAATTACATCACCTCTCTGAACATAGCTTGATTTGGATCGCTCAAGCACTGTTTTCGCCTCATCTTCATTGTAAACGTCCATCCTAATATTCTCATTTATCAGTACCTCGTTTTTATCCCAGGCACTAACATGAACATCTCCCTGTATATCATATATTCGCAGGGTACCGCCTTTACTTACTTTATAAGTTTTTGTAATTTCAGCAACATAATAGCGCCCCTGTTTCTTTAACTCCTGTGCCAGGAGAGATGCGTTTAAACCAAAAAACAACAAACTAATAATCACCAGCATAGATTTCTTCATTATTTCGGACTTCATGATGTCTTTCTCCTTTTTATGTTCTATTTTAATTCCTTACTTATTTTCATTTTGGTCAAGTTTAGGATTCTCACGTCTTTCCAACTCTTTAGAGGTTTTCAACCTGATGAATTCATTTTCATCACCTTTTGAAACGCCCTGAAAAATCGGCAGGACATCTTCCTCTTCTTTAACTTTACTTAACGCTTCCACTGCTTCAATCCGAACGGCCGGATTGTTATCTTTCAAAAGCACCCGTATGAAAACTGTTTTTATTCTTTGATTGATGGGTAGTGTTTTTAAAACTTTTGCAGCCTTAAGCCGGACACCGTCAACCGCGTCATTTTTCACAGCATAGATTAGAGCCTCTTCAACCTCGTCGTCGGAAAAAGCACGTCCGCCGAATGCTTTGACTGCTGTAAGTCGACGCCCCGGATGCTCTTCACTTCTAATAGCATGGACTAATAATTTTCGAATGGGCGCATCATCAATTTTGCCTTCAAGTAAAACATCACTTACGCTTTTATATCTTACGGTCACCATGTCTGTTTTTGGATCAAATGCCACCAGATCAATATTATTTATTAGAGGCTGACTCATCTCATCCGAGCCAAGTTGGGCTGTCATTTCAGGCAGCAGCAATGGATTTTGTGCTTTTTCAGCGTGGATAAACTGTCCGAGCAAAAAACCAATCACCAGAATTGCCGTTGCCCCTGCCAACTGGAATCCCGGGCTGCTTGTATTTACATAATCCAGAAATTTTTCCCACCAGGTTTCTTTCATTGCAACTCTTTGTTCTTCCCGAAGCCGATTTCGTAACTGAAGCCTTGATTGCATTATAAGCTTCTCTGAGGGTTCTAAATTTATCTTTTTATCCAGAATTTGGTGTAAGGCCTTTGTCTCCTCAAACTGATTACGACACTTTTCACAATACTCAAGATGAACTTCCAATTCCTTCTTTTCAGCATCCGCTAATTCGTCATAAAAATAAAGTGGAATCAGTTTTTCTAAATGTTCTCTTGTTTTCATTATTACATCCTTTTAAATATTGACTCATTGATTTTTCGCATAAGTCTGCAAAAGTTGCTGCATTTTTTGAGTAGCCCGAAACAAATAATTTTTTATAGTACCTTCCGAGCAATTCATGATTTTAGCGATTTCTTTTAGTTTATGACCATGATAATGGCGTAATATAAATACTGATTTCTGCTGTGCCGACAACTGCTCCAGTGCAGAGTTGATTTCCCCGGAAAGCTCTTTATTAAGTATCGTATCCTCGGGATTCATCTCATCACCTTTTACTGTCATTTTCCAGTTTTCTTCACTGTTGTCGGCTTCACCATCGATTGAAAAATATTTTATCCGCCCCTTCTTCTTGTTAAAATTAATACAATAATTAACCACAACTCGATAAAGCCAGGTGGAAAATTCGCTTTTAAATTCAAAACGATTTAAATTTTTAAAAACACGAACAAATACTTCCTGATAAACATCCTGCGCATCCTGTGTATTCTGGACAAAACTATATGCAAGTTGATAAACCTGCCTGTCATATTTTTCCACTAGAGATTCAAAAGCCAAAATATTACCTCTTTGAGCTTCTTTGATTATCGCTTTCACTTCTTGATTCATCAGTCCTTCACGCTTAGTCAATTAGACCATACTTTTAAAATTTGGTTTGCAAGTCTTTTGAATAAAAAAGCACTTGCATTTTGCCTGAGAATTATGGAAATTAATTTAAAAATAGTTGGCATTCTGAATCGTTATAATAAATTATCTTGCTACCGTACACTTTTTAATAATGATATTTGACGCCCAAAATCTCATGCCCGAATACTTTTATCGGACATCCATTGGGTAGCTAAGTAATGGATGCCCGCTTAAAACATGCGGGAATGACATAACCAAAGGGAAAATGTACAATAATGAATAAATTTAAGGATAAATTTTGTCTAAGTCAAATTTTGTCGCCATTGCAGGCAACATTGGTGTAGGAAAAACCAGTCTAAGCAAACTACTACATGAGAGATTTGGTTGGAAAGTCTTTTTCGAGCCCGAAAGGCAAAATCCATATTTAGCAGACTTTTACCGTGATATGCACCGCTGGGCTTACCATTCTCAAATTTTCTTTTTAACCCAACGATTTAAGGATCATTTAACAATTCAAGAAAGTCCTGCCCCAAGTATTCAGGACCGCACCATTTATGAGGACGCTGAAATATTTGCTGAAAATCTATTTCTGAGAGATCTCATGCCAAAGCGCGATTATGAATCCTATAAAAATTTATACAGTACCATGGTGTTAACTCTGGAAAAACCCTCAATCGTGGTTTACCTGAAAGCCTCAACCTGGACATTATTAAGCCGAATCCGCAAACGAGGACGTGATTACGAACGCGATATTGATAAGGAATATTTAGCCCAATTGAATATTCTCTATGACAACTGGATAAAAAGAATCTCCCAAACCTGGAATGTGCTGGTAATAGACACAGATAATTATGATATGACCTCAGATTCAGAATGGTTGGAAGGCATTTTGGAGGAAGTAAAAAACCAAATTGAGGAACAATAATAACAGCGAATTGTCACTGAGTCTGCATATTTAGATTTGCAAAATAATTTAAAAAATCCTACCGAATAAAATCAATTAATTAAAAATTTATTTTTTTACCCATGAAATTCCGTGGTAAAAAAAGGATTTCATCCAACGAAATTCTATGAAGGTTCGAGTTTATTTTTAATTTTGACAACGTGGTAAATATTCTTCTGTCGTCAACCATAATTCCTCAATCCGATACAAATGATAATGATCATGCATAAGACGATGCCTGAGCATAATGTATGGGGTGTAGTCATAATATTCCGGATGCTCCGCCTTTTTTGACCAGATAGATGCATCGGCTGATTTAACTAAACTTATCAGCTCTTTTCTCTTCTCAAAAAATTTGGCAAGGGCTTCATTCAAATCCATTTTGAGCAAGTGATCTGCAGGAAAGCTTTCACCTGATAATGGCGTTATCCTGGGCTGGCTTTCGTTCAGGAATTGTCTGAATCTATCGATAAAACCTGATTGATCTCCAGTGGCGACATGGCAGGCATGTTCATGAATGCTCCACTTGCTTTTTATTCTTTGTTCCATAATTAATTTTGGTGGAATCTGAGACAGTAGATTATTTAATATAATCGGACTTTGTTCTAAACCGTTTATTATATGATTAATATCATTGAATATTGGGATGCTCATCAGGAATCGTTCCCCTATC
Organism: uncultured Cytophagia bacterium; assembly: GCA_964539665.1. GTDB lineage: Bacteria > Zhuqueibacterota > Zhuqueibacteria > Oceanimicrobiales > Oceanimicrobiaceae > CAZIKB01. The sequence goes on along the minus strand of CAZIKB010000167.1, from coordinate 6,775 downwards.
TAATAATATTCCTAACTTCCATCATAGATATCCCGCACAACCTCTCTGAACCACGGCGGTCTCTCGATTACAACGTATATCAGAAACAGTCCAATGACTGGAAGTGGAATGACTGCATCTACAAGTCCCAATAACATTAATGTGAGGAGAACTTTCTTTTTTGTATTCATAAATTAACATCTGTTTTAGGGGTATTTATTTCTAAAAACGTGGTAGAAGCGTCCTATTCTATCGCGTCAATATCAACTACCTGACTTTGTTGAAGAACAAAGGATAGGAGACGGTGACCGTTCCAGAGTCAATAGGATCATACTTCCATCTCCTGATAAAATTTAAAACCTCCTTATCAAATTCCGGATTGTCTGTAGTGGATGTAATAGCTTTCGCACTCTGTACATTACCCGCAGCCGCAATCACTACTTCTACCACTAACTTGCCTTGTAAGGTGGGCTCGCGTTTTAAGTATTTATTATAGATATATGTGAGTCTGCCTGTGTAGGAAAGCATAACCTCACGAACCGATTCCTCGGAACGTTGACCAAGCGCCTCCTGGGTGCCGGTCATTCTGCTAACCTTCTCTATTTGAATCTGTCCCTTTTCTCCCAAATCCACGGACTCTACCTGGTCAGCACCTTCCAAAATGTCGTCAATGCCACTGCTCAATTCACTTTTTGCAATCAGTTCATCTAAATCCAAACCACCTTCATTCGAGCCCTTACCAAGTTGAAGTTCTGAACTCGACATAATTTCATCCAATTCTTTCACCAATCCTTTATCCAACAAAAAGTCAGCCAGCGAACTGGATTTGTTTGCACTTCCCGTGCCGGTCAATAAACCAAGCACACCCTGACTTTCTGGTCGCGCTTCTCTGCTTTCTTTTTCCGATGGATTCCGTTCTGCATCTTCTTCAGAAGATTCTTCAGTTTCACCACTAACAGCTCTCGTTTTCCGGGTTGCAATTTTTGGGGCAGATTTACTCACAATAAATTTAGCAAATCGTTCAGGCACACTATTCATAATTGATTTCGGTGCAGGATCTATTGGTAATTTCCTCATATAATTTAATAGAAAAACATGAAAAGTTATCACGGCAATTAAGATGGCTTTAAAGGCCAGATCCCGCCCGAGGTCTTTAAAAGTAGCTAACCACCATGAATATCCACTAAATTGTTGGATGGGCGCCGCGGTTCTGTCTTTTGCAAATTTGTCGATGAATTGAAAAGATATTTTTGCATCGCCAATAACAATGAATCCCGCTTTATCCTGTGTAAGCGGATAGAAAAAGCTGTCGCCTTTCATGGCAAGCAAGTTGTGAACAATCATATCATTAAATGTCAAACGCGATTCCCGGGCAACTACCTCACCCTTCATATAATTTTTAAGTTTTAATTGAAAATGACTGTTCTTTCCTGAAAACAGGACATGTTTTTTAGGAAAATGCTCTCCATACAAAGTGATATCATTCTTCGGGTGTTTACCGATCGTAAAACTACCACGGGATGTCAGATGCTGATGAAAAACTCTACCAGATTGTTCAATCGTTAAGAAAAGTTGTTTTTTAAATTTACGCATCACTCTTCCTGGTGTACAGCTAACAGCATATTATTAAATCCAACCTGACCGCAGGTATACATAATTTTCTTTAATAATTCAAAAGGAATTTCTTTATCCCCCTGAATAGTGATATTTCCTTTAAACCCTTTATTAACATCCAGCTCGCCTAAATTTTCGGAAAAAGCCCGGATATTCTGTAAATGATTTCTCAGCCTGTCTATGATGATTTTATCCCTGCCCAAAATTTCTGACACTTGTACTACAGGATTTCCATCAAGAATAATCCACTCATTGGTTACGACTATAATAGGTGTGGATTTCGGAGGAGCTTTGGCCGTGGACTTTGGCAGTTGTAAATCTTTAGAAACACTCACAATTTCCCCTTCGGCTGAAAAACTTTGCAAAAGAAAAACAAGAAGAATTGTAAACATATCGATCATAGAAGTCAGCCGCAAAGTAAACGAACTATAATTCTTGCGTTTTCGTCGTATGACTTTGTAATTACTTTGGTCTGTTTCTTCGTTTTCAAAATTAAAATACATGTTACCTGCTTTATTAACCCGAAATTGAGATATTTGGGAAACCAGTTTCCCGGCAGCGATCCATGACCTTTATGATCGTGTCATATTTAATTACCGCGTGCGGAGCAATAATTATATCCTCTGACTCCTGATGAAGCTTTTTTATTTCTTTCAGTTTCATCACCAATGTTTGAAAATCAAACTCCCCCTGCTTTTTCTTAATACTCGATACTTTCACTCCCTTTGTTTTTAACTCAAAGCCTTTTTCGTTGATGGCTAAAATTGTAAGCACCACTTTTTTGGGCAGTTCTGTTGTTTCATTGGATTGGTTTTCAGTGCTTGGTAAAGAAAACTCCAAAACAGCGATCCTGACAAATACGGCGGTTAAAAGTAAAAAAGGGATAAGGATCAAAAATATGTTCATTACCGGGGTAATGTTTACATCGTCGACTTTGTAATCCCGCTCCCGATGAAGAGCATCTTTTAAATTCATTTTACTGACTCGACCTGATTATTCTTTGATAAATTCTTGAAACGTTTTCATTTATCTCATCGATGAGAGTGTTGGTTTTTGATTGAATCAAAGAATGAAAAACCATACAGGGGATGGCAACAATTAATCCAAATGCCGTTGTGTTCATGGCAACCGAAATGCCCGCGGACAGCAGGGCTGCTTTCTGTGACGAATCAGCAGCAGCAACCGCTTGAAATGATTGAATCAAACCGATAATTGTGCCGAGTAATCCAAGTAAGGTAGCAACGTTTGCAATCATGGAAAGATACTGAGTGCGTTTTTCTAATTTAGGTATTTCTGACATAGCCGCTAATTCAAATGCATTCTGGACTTCTCTGGGCGTTTTGCCATATTCTAATAATCCTGCCCTGGTAATGACCGGCAGTGCCGCTTTGGATAATTTACAAACATCGAGGGCTTTGGACACACTCCCCTGATGAATTAATTGAATAACCATGTTAACAAATTTAGTGGTATCAATTCGATTTTTTACCATGATGTAAATAAATCTCTCTATTATGATGGCAATTCCAAAAATGAGTGTACCTAAAATTACATACATAAACGGTCCCCCATTCTTAAATGCAAGATTTATATAATCCAAAATTTAAACCTCCTGATTTTATTGTTAAATGTAATTGACAACAGAGTTATTGCTTTGCGGCTTCACTACGCTTGCGTAATTTATCTTTTTCAATAGAGCGGAATATTTGTTTAAAAAAAGAGCGATCAATATGAATGCCCTCCACCGTCGGATCATTGCCTGGAATAATAAATACTGTCTGGGGTTTCTCTATACGTCCCAGGATTTCAATTTTATCTAATAATATTTTTACATCCTCCTGCTTTTTCTCCAGATCAACCTTCTTTTTTTCTTTAACAGTGTCCTGCTTTGCCTGGCTTACTTCCTGAGCATAGCATGGCAATGTAAACATCTGAGAAAAACAGTAACCGACGATTATTAACAAATAAATCTTTAAAAATCTTTGAATGTACATTTTCAACATTTTATCCGGTTTTAAATGCCTCGTTGTTGCTTTCTCGTTCTAATTCTTCCGCAATAGCTTTTATGCGTTTTTTACTTTCATCAATCCATTTATTATTGATATCATTTTCAAGGGCCTGTTTTACATTTGCCTGATATGTGCTCAAAGCTTTTTCTTTAAACGGCAATACACTTTCCCATAATTTGGCGTTGTATTCTTCTAATGCTTTACCGGTGAGATTTTCCGGACGCGGCGATTCTATGAGCGCATTTGCAAATTCCTCAAAAGTTGTGCCGATTTTATGTGTAGAAGCGGTTGTCCAATCAGCAATTTTATATTTTGCGGCTTCAGCGAAGGCCTTGATGACCTGCTCGAATTTTTGCCTTTTTTGCTTTAAATTACGCTTTAGAGGCGGCTCAAGTTTAATATTTTGAAAATTGAAATATAAGATTTCAGCTTTTAAAAACTGGGCGTTTGCAGGAATGTACTTTTCTACCTCCTTATTTTCTGCTACAAATTTTTGATATGAATTAACAACAAAATCAAAATCATTTAGAGCAGTTTGAAAGTCGTTTTGATTATAAACAATTTCACCCTTTCTGAATGCAGCTTCCAAATACCGTTCCGCATCGTCATAATATAGTTTTGTATATTTATCATAGCACAATCTTGCATCATCAAATTTATCGAAATTTTCGTAACACTTGGCCGCGAAGTACAAACTTTTCGGCGCTAATGGCGAGTTCGGAACAATCTCAGATAATGCTAAATAGTTAATTGCGGCACGATTCCAATCTTCTAACTCTTCACATAATACTCCTGCTTTAAAAATCGCTTTGTCAATGCTTTTAGTCTCTGGAAATATTTCCGGGATGGATTCATAAGTTTCTATTGCTTTGTTTTTCTCTCCAAGATTCTCATATAATAAAGCGGCTTCAAACAAAGCTCTTTCAGATATGGTGGAGTCATAAACGACCCAACCTAATTTTTCAAACTCCAGGGCGGCCCGGGTACTATCACTGCTTTCCAGGTAGCTTTCCGCCAATTTAAATTTGGTCGATGCAATCATTCTTTTTGCTCTTTCCACGTATCTTGTTGAGTCAGGGAAAATATCGGTGAGTCTTTGAAACCAGACTTCTGCTTCTAAAAAATCGCCCAGTTTAAAAGCACATTGCCCAATCATTGTATAAGCCTGGGGCAGATAACTGTTTATTGACAGATTACTGATCATGTGCTCGTAGGTATCTTTTGCCAATTTAAATTGTTCAAGCTCATATAAAGTCAAGGCGTATTTCATCAGTAATTCAGGAAGCCTGGAACTTTGAGTAAAAAATAATACAAAATCATTCGATGCCTGCAGGAACTGAGATTGGTGAGCATTAAAAACAATAAATGTGTCCACCCGCGCCGCACCCAATCCAAGAAAATTCTGCAAATAACAAGAAGTCGAATCAGTACCACTTTCCAGTTTAATGAGCTTATCGTAAGCCAGGACTCGATTGTATGCAGCAGTTTCCCGAAATTCTGATTCGGTGTAATTGAAGACAATTTCATAATAGAAATCAGCAGCTTCAATATAGCTTTCAATTTCGTAAAGACATTCGGCTAAATAGAACAATACCTTACCGATTCTATGTGAGTTTGGAAAATTTCTATAAAAAGTACGATACCTGTTTATGGCCAGGTCATAATGCGATTTTGTTTTGGAGACCTGTGCTATTGCTTGTGCTTCTGAACTCAGTGCAAAAAGATATCCTTCTGCAATATTAAGTACTTGATGGCGAATATCATCATCTTTAATTGTCCTTAACCATACGCTGTCCAGGCCATAGTTCGAGATATAGAATAGACGAGCTTCTGTATATTTTTCATTGTCGCCAGCCAGTTCATAGTTTTCGACTATTTGTTGTTGATAATTTACAGCTTCAGGTTTATCTGGATAAAACTCTATCAGAATATTTAAACAGCTTATAGCGTCAGTGTAAAAATTTCGTTTTTTATAAACCTCTGCCATGAGCAGCAAAATATCCTCTGTATACTGCTGTTCTTTTTTATCTGACAAAAACTCTCGTGCTTTTTCAGTCCCCCCATATTCCGTAAAACAAATGGCTACATATTCTTTTGATTCCTGACGCAAATCTGCTTTTGTTGTTCCCAGATAACTTGTTTCAGTTTGCAGTAATAAACTAACATCTTCAATTAAATAAATAAAAGTACCAATAGCTTTAGTATATTCTTCAAGGTTGTAATATGACCAGGCTAATTTATACAAAGCCATATCAAAGAAAGGACAATCCCAACTGCTCAACAAATGACTATAATGGTCAACAGCTTTTTGATAATTTTTATGTTTAAAGAAGTACTCGCCTATTCTGAAATATGACTCTTCAAGTAATTGTTTATCTTGTGTTTCTAAAGATAACATAACAAAATAGTCGAACGATTTTTCCTCATTACCTTCCTCAATCTGACAGAGGGCTATTCTGTATAACAATTTATCACGAAAAGAAACATTGGCGTATTTTTCCAATAACATATCAGAAGTTCTGACCGCATCGCTATAATCTATTTGAGGCATAGTCGGCTCATCAGTAAGGATTCCTTGATCAAATTTCTTTTCAGCCTCTTCGTAAATCATCATCTCTCTCTGAAAGCGAAGTTTTGCACGCTGCGCATAAAGCTCTACAAGCTGAAACATAATGTTGGGAGCAAAATCACTATCCGGATATTTTGCCAGCAGAGCTTCACTCTCTGAGATAGCTTCAATTATGTTGCGTATCTTTTTAATATCCTGCCCGGGAGCAACCTGACTTTGAAGTTCCTGGTCAGGACTAAGACCAAAAACTGCAAATAATATCACGAAAACAGTATTATTTTTCAGAGAATATAAAACAGACATTTATTCTTTTATTCCTCTTAGATAAAGCGCTCTTACTTTTCCGTATTCAGCATAAGACTGCCAGTTTTTTTGCATTTCTATTTTTTCAATTTGAGTTTTAAGCTGTTTAGTCTTATTTGAAGCATCGGCTAATACAGGACTTTCTTTTACTATCTTTTGTATAAGATCATTATGCTCTTTATTAATTTTCTTCCTTTCCTTTGCGATATCTTCAGGAATATCATTTCCACTATTTGTCGAAATTACATTCAAAAGTTTTGATTCTAACACCATCAGTTCGGTTTTTAATTTCTCAATTTGT
>CAZIKB010000166.1:0-11671 GCA_964539665.1 uncultured Cytophagia bacterium | reverse complement strand
AAACATCTATGGTGAGAGATGTGTTTTTTGATGTAGTAAAAGGCCCATCGTTCACACCCGTTTGCATTTCCGCCAATTTACCTTGATGCATTGCAATCCCGCCAATGAGCTGGACTTCAAAGGGATCTAATCTTAACACCCGCCAGATGGCTTCCCGGACAAGTGCAAATGCTTCAACAAGTAGATTGTCCAGGCATTCGATATTTCGAGCTTTTTCACACAGCTTGTGTGAAAGGTTTTTAAGCTGTGAATCGCTTTTATTTTCAAAGTCAGATTTTAGTTTATTTATTTCACTGACTATATTTTGATAAGATGTAAGATCAAATTCTATCGTACTACCGTTCAATCGTTGCTGAAATCTTTTAAATTTAGTAAGAATATTTTTATTTATCATGGCATTATCCTCTAATTTTGTGACTAAAGTTTGAATTGACTAAAGTGAGCTAAAGTTTAAATAACATTTCAGGCACTTTAGATCACTCACAAATTTTTAACTTAAACCAGGATGGCTACTTATTTTGGATCCCTTAATTCTTTGAAGGATTAACCAAAAAGAGGATCGCTTTCATCAGAAGACTGATGCCAGATATTGTGTTTTTGCAGAATTGAGGTGAGTTGGTGATTGGGAGAAAAAGGGTGCTGATATGATTTTAATTCATGGAACACATAATTGTTAAATTGAATTAGCGAATATTTGTTGATGAAAGAAAAATCAATATTCGCAAGAGTGAAATCTGCTATCTGTTTTTGAGAAGTGTCAAATTGAGATAATCGTAAATTATATTCTGGTCTCTCAGAAACGACCTGTTCAATCCGGATTTGAATGGGATTATAACAGTAATCTGCAGGTACAGAAAGGTCGCCTTCAATCTTAACCAGATATATTAGGGCGTTAAGAATGAAAAAGAATTTAAAAAAGAAGTTTTTATATTTTGTTGAATTTTGATAATTCATGATTTGAATGTAATCATACGTACGTTAAAAACAAATGTTTTATTCAATTTCGCCTGCTATCTTATACTGAAACATTTTTTTAATATTTTGCTCTTTCAGACTGTAAACTAATGATGAAATCAACCACAGCTTTCCGAGACACTTGAACTCTCGTTTTGATGGTTCAGCAGGCGCTTGAGGATTTATTACGGACGGCCGGGCTTTGAGAAATAAGTCCTAATCAAATCTGGCTCTTCTTGCTCCGACCAAACGAGGAAGCCCTTCTTTTTCATGATGTCGATTCCGGGAGCAGGTAGGAACGTTGTGATCAGTTCTACAATCTCCGTCTGCTGCAGGATTGTGGCTTTCTGCAGCAATGTCACGAGCGGCATCTTGTCCTCATCGCTGCTCTCCCGTTCATCGATCGACGCCACAATCTTTGTTCGGTCGAACCAGTCTGCCTGGCTCTCGAAGTAGGAAATCGTGTCGCCGACATCCTTGGATGCGATGGGTTCTTGTCCAACTGCTGCTCGAAGCTTGTTGACCAGTTCTGTTACCGGTATCCGCGCTACAGCAGCTGCCTGTTGAAGAGACGCTACCTTCGCCACGCTCTTTCGTAGGATGGGATTTTTCAGCTTTTTAAACGGCGGGGCTATCCCGATGAGGACATCCTCGATCTCCGGATAGTGGTCAAGCAACGCTCCAACTTTGGTAGATGGTATAATTGAAAAGTTTTGGTCTGACATTCTTTACACCTTAATTTTGCCGGCTATAGTAGCCGAACGTTCAGAAAGTTAGTTGCAAGTTTTGTTCGTAATCAAATAGGGATTTCACAGTCAACTTTAGTTTTTATCAATGCCAATGTAGTGATGTTTTACGCCTAAATCAACCGACTTGTAAGCGGTCGGCAGGATTATTTTTGTTAGGCAAACTTTCAACCAAGTTAGTTGCTGACAAAGACTATTGAGCCAGCTCATATTCGAATTTGTAAAAATGCTTACCGTCTTCAATTTTTATGGACATTTTTCCAGACAGACCAGACAATTGCCCCGTCCCTGAATCAGGCACCACTTCAAGGATTAGACGATCCTTGCCATGATTCATTGTGCCGAAATGTTGTAAAACAAAACTACCGTTTTTTCCTGCTAAACTCCCGCTGACCTGCTCGATTGCGACATAGCCAGCTGAACCTTTTACAGTTGTCATTGCACTCAGCATTTCGCCTTTACTTGTTGCTTCCAGCTCTCCACTAAATGTCTTGTCAATTGACATTCGACCAAGGTTGATTCCGTCGCTTCCTTGAGTGTAAGTATCTAACGGCTTTAAATTGACTTCGAACTCTCCAGAAACTTTCATATTATTCTCCATTTGAGTAGATATCGCTTGATTTGATGAAGGAGCCTAACGCTGGCTGATAAGCCGCAAAAAGGCTTAGACGCACAGGCCTTTAAATTTAGCAATAACGTGATTAGAGAACTGAACGTAATTAATTGGAAACACTGCCCTTTTGTCGGGCTAAATTGCCTTGTTATATGCTCTTTTCTTTATAATAATTAATGAATTCTAAGGGTAAGAAAATTGGAATGCCAAAGCAAGAATCTTGAGGAAAGTGATTTAAATTACCAGTTACAAAGCATTCGACTTTACCGGCTAAGGCTACTTCAAGAAACATATTATCGTCAGGATCAGGTAGGGATTCTTTTAATGGAGTTCCAATTATCAATTCACCAGATAATTCTATCTCTTTGAGAATTACAGATATTTTTTCTTTATTGAAACCAAACTTTGGTCGATTTAAAACTTCATAATATTCAGCCAAAATCCGCACATCATAATGTAGGGTTAATTTCCCATTAATAAATAATCTAAGAATTTCAGCGGAATTTCCATAGGGTGTTAATAAACCTGAAACAATGATATTCGTATCAATTACTAATTTCATTGTTTTAAAACCTTACGAGCTTCTTTTATTTCTTGATTGATATCCTCAATTGTTAATTTATTTTTACCTTTTTTAATAGATTCTTGTTGTATGGACGATACAGCTTCAACGAACCGTGACCTCCTAATAGAATTTAAAGAAGTTTCCAGGTTTTTTTCATTTATTGAAGATAAAATAGCAACTGGTCTTCCATTATTAGTTATTATCATTTCTTGTTCTTCAGGAAGATCCTTCCACACTTGGGCAGATTTATTTCTTAAGTCTCTTACTGTTAAAAATTTCATAACTCAATCCTTTCGTATGTTTTATTGTGCTACAATAATATACACAATTGAGACCTTTAAGGCAATGTTAAAATTGTTTATTTTACATATTGCACAAATGTTGTCCTGCAAAACCGTTACACAGAAACTGAAACAAAGTATAATACTCTAAATTCCCCACTGCACTTAATTTGAAACACTGTGGTTTTGTTCTGCACTTAAACAAATAAAAGATTGAATGCCTGTGCTACGCCTAATGGTTTTTTATAAACGGATGTTTTGGCGGATTTTGGTTTAATATTAGTTTGATTGTAAAAACGGTCTCTGGTTAAAAGGAAACCAGCTTATCATGTATTTCAAATTATTTCAAAATTTATATGTTTATGGATTAAATCGAAATGTTTATCAAGTGAAAAGAGCATCAGATCATTCTGAATTATATTATCCAAAATTATTAAATCAGGTATCCCAACATTATTAATTCCATTTTGGATACAAATGGTTTTATAATCGATTATATTATTCCAATCAACATTGATTGATATTTTTGTTATATCTTTTAGTAACTTAATAACACGTGTTTGTCTTTTTACCCTTAGGAAAGGAACTAATTCTGCAAGTATTAAATCATTTATACAAATCTATCTCTTATAGAATTTAAATCGATATCAATTTCTATTTTTCCTTTATAGTTCTTTAAGGATTTTATTTTGTTTTTTTGAATTATGTTGTTAAGTGCATTTTTGATTAGAGCAGTTTTTGTAGGAGCTTTTGTTACTCTCATAGCTTCTCTAATCAAATCTTCGGGTATATCAATTGTTGTTCTCATACTATCTTTCCTTATTTGATGCATGCATAATATAAAAAAATTATTATGCATAATCAATTGATTTATCGCGCATATTATTACTGCTAACGCCTAAATCAGCCGACTCTTGAGTAGTCGGCTGGATTTTTTTGTTAGGCTAACTTTCAACTGGGTCAGTTGCTGACAAAGACTATTGAGCCAACTCATATTCGAATTCGTAAAAATGCTTACCGTCTTCAATTTTTATGGACATTTTCCCAGACAGACCAGACAATTGCCCCGTCCCTGAATCAGGCACCACTTCAAGGATTAGACGATCCTTGCCATGATTCATTGTGCCGAAATGTTGTAAAACAAAACTACCGTTTTTTCCTGCTAAACTCCCGCTGACCTGCTCGATTGCGACATAGCCAGCTGAACCTTTTACAGTTGTCATTGCACTCAGCATTTCGCCTTTACTTGTTGCTTCCAGCTCTCCACTAAATGTCTTGTCAATTGACATTCGACCAAGGTTGATTCCGTCGCTTCCTTGAGTGTAAGTATCTAACGGCTTTAAATTGACTTCGAACTCTCCAGAAACTTTCATATTCTTCTCCATTTGAGTAGATATCGCTCGATTTGATAAAGGAGCCTGACGAGACTGTCGAAAAAGTCAAAACTAAACATATCTTCATACTGATCGGAGTCGAAGTATGATTGAAAAACAATAAGTTACAGCCTTCGACTCCACTCAGACTGAAGTAGGAATTTACTTTTTCGACAGTCTCAACACTTAGTTTCACCTGCCGAAAAGCTTAAACGCACAGAGCTTTTGAGTTTACAAATACTTCATTAGAACCACTAAGCGTAACTAATTGGATAAACTGCTTTTCGGGCAGGTGAAAACTTTTGTTAGCCCATAATTTTTAACCACCATTTTTAACTAATTCCGCATCCAGTTTTGAATTAAAATTTAAGTTACTTTTCCTCAAATGGTCAAAATAATAATCATAATCTTCTGGTGTCAGGAAATTAAAATAATATTTCAATTTACTTTGCTGCTCATTTAAAGTATTAAAATGTTTTTTCGCTGCCTTGTATTTGGCTTTATTTTCATCAGACGGGTCACGTATTTCCTCGTCACCTTTGATTTCAACCACCAAAATATTATCACTTATTTTGATAAAGAAATCAGGATTAAAATGGCCACGTTTCGGATGTTCACCTTTTCTCCACGCATACTCGATAGGATAAAAATCTTGATCTGTGGATTTTAGCCAACTATCAACTACTTTTGAATTTTCATGCTTAATAAGTTCTCGAACAAATAGTCGTTCAGGTTTATGATTTGCAATTATCACGTTCAAAGGAGTTTTGAAGTTATAGATATTGTCAATTTTTTCCATTGCAGATACTGACCTTGTTTCATCATCTTCAAGGTCTTTTAAAAAATTGACTGTATCTTCATCACTCAACTTAATCGTCAAATCATCACAGAAAATTGTTGCATCCCCTCGTTTAATAGAAGCATAGCCGACGCTATTTCTATTTCTTTCTTCGGTTTTTACTTCGATTAATGCTTTGGGCGACATTATATATCGAACTGCTTTAGCGGCAGGGCGATGAATAACGCCGAAAGCTCGATATATCCTTTGTCTGTTTTCGTCACTGACCTGATTACCTCTTTCGCCAATACGATGCAAAGAGTTTGTAATGAGTTTTTTTAACCACTGAAGGTTATACTTGTCAGAATAATTTGTAGGATTTTCAGTTTCGGCTGTTTCCATATCAATAGATTTAAATCGGTTTTGCAATTGCTCTGCAATTTCAGTAATTGAAAACATTTTATATTTGATCAGTGTTTTCTTTCTACGGCTTTCACCAGTTGTTGCACGAACATATTCCGTTTCTCGTTCTAACGCTGGCGCCTGGCGAATCAGCGTGATAAACCCTTTTGTAAATTCATATTCTTTCTTTTGCTTGTATTCTTCCGTTTCTGTTAGTTTAGCGTAATCAATATTATGTATGCTGAAATGGAAATCCTGTTCTTTTTCGACTGGATACGAGTAAATACGTTTTTCAATCTCCAGAACTTCATCAACCAAATGCTTTATCCTGCCAGACCAACGATCGTGGTTGAAAACAGTAACCACAGGTTTTTGCCCTAAATAAACTTCTGGAATCCGCAAACCGCGACCAAGCACTTGGGCAATAAGCAATTTACTGTCAAATGCTCTTTCTTCATGTGGAACAATCTGAAATACATTTTTTACATCCCATCCCTCTGTCAGCATGCTTACAGAAGTGATCCATTCAACAGGGCTGTCCTTTCTGTCAACATCAGCCAATTTCCGCAAATTATTTTTATGTTTAGGTGAAGATGTAACCTCCATGACCTTTTTGCTGGCATCTTCCTCAGAAATACCTTCCATTTCTGCAATGAATTGAATGAGATCATCCGTTAATTTATTACAAGCCCTGATATCTTTGGTTATAAGAATCGTAAGCGGTTTTAACAAACGATATTTTGTATTCTTATTCTCAATGTGATTATCATAAATTTTTTGAAATTTTTCATCCTGCGTGTTCGATGTGTCCTCGGCGACATAATCAATAATTTTCACAAAACCTTCTTCAATGGCTTCACGTAAAGAATAGCGGGAGATGACATCTGTAAAATATTCATCACCGATATAACAAGTGCCTGACAAACCAACGACATATTTAAAACCAAACTCACCATCAATCAGAAACTCTTTCCATTTTTTAAATGATTTACCTGTTTGATTATAGACATGATGGGTCTCATCATTAATCACAATTGTCCGTTTGCCTTTTCCCGCAAGACTTTCACGAATTGATGATTTTACGTGTTCATAAAGAGCGTGGCAATTCTCAACACAAATTGTCCCCGTTGTAATACTTTCAGTAGCATTAATAATGTGCGGATTTTTGATTGCAGCATCATCGGGTAACAAATTTCTCAACGCTTCATCTCCTGAAAGCAATTTGAATTTTTCCATAAGTCCGTCTTCAATCGTAGTGGACGGACAAACCACCAGCACATGATCTACTGCACCTTCTGCAAGCATAATGCGGGCAATTCCATAAATCACATAACTCTTACCCGTGCCTGTCGCCAAATCCAGCGAACAGGATAGTTTATTCGGAAATTGCAGATGCTTTTTGTATTGCTCAAAGGAACCATACAATGTTTGCAGATTTACATTGGAATGGTAATTTTCCTCTGCCAATTGAGACAGATTAGGATAATTCCCACCCAGCAAATATAAAAGCGTATTTCTGATGGCTTCTTTCTGATATTCCCGTTCACCGCACAACGCGTCAAAAAAGCCCTCATATTTGTTAATATCAAAAACAGACGGATCCACACTCTCACTGACACGTAATACAAGATCCTGGTTGAGAACTCGTTGATGTTCTAACATATCAGTTGCCCCCCGCCTGAACTTGTTTTGAATCGGAGAAATCTTCTATCGTTTTAATTTCGCGATATTCATTACCATAAATATCAAGATAAATAATCATTATTTGTTTTTTGATTTCTTCCACAGGTAAATACACTTTCCAATTGTTTTTTTCGATTTCGCTGGCATAATAGACCTTATCAAGATTAAAAATATCGCCATCATAATTAAAATCCACCATAATCATAGATAACGATTCTCTATTAGCTAACTGGCTGGCACCTTTAAGCATGGCTTCACTTTTAAAGGTGCTGATTTTAATAGTTGCATTTTCAAGCAATTGCTTTTTCGGTTTTTCTATAGAATACTTACATTTTACTTTAGGCGTGCGGATAAAATCGAATCCCACGGCATCCACTGTATCGTTTACCTGACTTTCATCAATGGGTTGTTTGATGGCTTCAAAATCCCGATTGTGCAATTCATTAATAATTGAATAAGGGATACGCAAAATATAATAGCGCACCGATCCTTTTTCGATATAGTCCTCTAAAAATATGACGCTGGCGGCTGGGGCAATGATAAAAAACTGTTTGCCAACTTTTGAGCCAAGCATGGCATGAAGATCATCAATGAATCCGTAATCCAAAACTACCCCGCCGTCCTGCTGGTAATTGAACACCAGCACATCTGACCGTCCCCTGTAACCATCCAATTCAATTCCTGACACAGTATGTTTAGAATCCCTGCAATTGAACAGGTGCAATGCAAAAAGACGCCAGTCTTTCCAGGGCAGTTGTTTTAATTTAGAAAAATCATACAGACCAGCATGATATAAGGTAAACGGTTTGGGCTTTAACGTTTTGCCTTTGTTTCCTATTTCGCTTTTCAGATTGAGCAGGCGTTTTTGCATAGTGTAAATTGACAATTTCCCACAATCTATGCCTATCCAGCGACGACCTATTTTTTCGGTAACGGATAATGTTGTGCCAGAACCTGCAAAGCAATCTAATATAATATCATTTTTTTTTGAGGATGTCTGAGTTATTAATTCTAATAATTGTTCAGGTTTTTGTGTCGGATAGCCAGTATTTTCTTTTGCATTTCCTTGTAGGTTCCAATACTTATTTTCTTGTAAAATGCTTTGTATTAATTTCCCTTTGTAATATGTTTTCTTTCTTGGAATGCCTTCAGATGTATACCACAATTCATTATTTCCATTCATTTCTTTCATTCGTTCTTTTTTATATTTCCAAATCCTTTCAATACTATTCCACTCGTATTCATATCCGCCACCTTTTAATGTTTTTGCTGTAGTATTTCCACCATTTGAATATAATGGTAATATCTTTTTATATATCTCACGAACCTCTTCTTTTATCATTACAGTTACAGATTCATCACTTAAAGGTATTTCTCTCATTATTACTTTTGGAATCCGAAAATATGGTTTATTATATTTATCATTGAATATAAAAATATCAGAACTTATTGGTATTCTGATATTATTTATAAAACAATTATAATTTTCATTTCCTGATTCAATTAATTCAATGAGTTTTATGTCTGGATCAACTTTATCATAATCTAATTTATTTTTTAAGTCAGTTTTTTCCCTTGGTGGTTCAAAAAAAGATTCCTTCCTTTTATAAGAAAGTATAGTATCGTGAATATTACCAATAGTTCCTGGATCATTATGTGCAGCAACAGTTCTACGAATCAACTCTGTAAATCCAAAATTACTAAAAATTTCATCCATAATTAATTTTATATAATGTACTTTTTTCCAATCTAAATGAACATATATACTTCCATCTTTAGATAGAACTTCTCTCAAGAAAATTAATCTTTTTCTTAGAAATTCAATAAATTGAGCACCTACAATTTTATCTTGATAGGCTTTTTGATCCTGACTTCCTTTAAATTCCTGTTTTGTGGCAAACGGTGGATCAATGTAGATTAATTTTACCTGTCCTTTCACTTCAGGATCATCCAACAGAGATTTCATTACCTGTAAATTATCGCCAAAAATAAGTTTATTTGTCCAGCCATCGCAGTTTTTACCAAAAGTCTTTATGGGTTGTAAAGGAACTGCCATTGTTTCTGCTAAAATATCTTCTTCACGCTCTTTTCCCGCATACACAAGTTCATATTCTTTTTTTTCAGGCGGGAAAAGGATATGTTTGTAATCCAAAGGCAGGTCTTCGCCTGATTCTAACAATTCAATAATTCGCTCTCGGTCTCGTTTTGCTAATTTTGCCACCAACATTCTCCCTTGTTTTATTCATGTATCATCAAAATCGTAATGGAACTGTCCCGCAGGGACAAACGAAACTAGCCCAGCAATTCATTGCTGGGTAAAAAAAGATAATCCGATTTCGTCCCTTAGGGACGATTGAAATCACCCCCAAACATACCGTTCATCATAATCAATTTCATGTTTTTTCAAAAACGAGACATATTCTTCCTGAAACGACTTCTTGCGATGATGTTCTAGTTGTCTTTTAATATAGGCGGTTGTATCATCTACGTGTGAGATGTTCACACTGAACGCACCATACCCTTCCTGCCATTTAAAACTATTATGATTTGGAAATGTATCATGCACCCATTTTGATGAACCACCTTTGAGCAATTGAATGGCTTTCGCAATTGATAATGTAGCGGGTAATGAAATTAGCAGATGAATGTGATCTTCGATTCCACCGATAGCAAGCGCTTTCATGTTATTTTCTCTGGCAATCCCACCCATATATGGCCACAAGCGTTCCTGCAATTCGCTTGTAATTATTTTTTCTCGATTTTTTGTGCTGAAAATATAATGGATTAAAATGTTCGTATATGAATGCGCCATAAATTTACTCCATTAGACTATTAACCAAATCAATCGTCCCGACGGGACGGAAAATTATGTTCATTCTTTATTCCCATCAATGAATTGATGGGCTATTTTCATGTAATCCCTTGCGGGATTATTTTATTGCTTCCATTTCATACTCTTCAATTAAGCCTTCATCGGCAAAACTATAATATCTGTTTTCACCAATTATCACATGATCAAAAATTCTTATTTCCATAGCCCGAGCAGCAGTAACTAAATCTGTTGTCAATATTTTATCTGCTTCGCTTGGTTCTACATTCCCAGATGGATGATTATGCGCCAAAATAATTGCTGGCGCCTGGTATTTCAACGCCGTTAATAAAATATCTCGAATCGATGGATTTACCCGATCTACCGTTCCCAAATCAATATCAATCACCTCCGAAATATGATTCCCCTTATCGAGCAAAATAACTTCAAACAACTCTTTCCTTAAATCACGCATTAAAGGTATTAAAAATTCAACTAAATCAGCAGATGATTTCACCACTCCGTGAAATGCTTTTTCTTCGCTCATCATTCGCCGTCCCAATTCAATTGCAGCCTTAATTTGTGCAACTTTAGCATCCTTCAAACCGGCAATCTCTTTGAATTCAGAAATATCCACGCCACTCATCGCACGCAATGATTTAAATTTACTCAATAATTCCCTACCAAGATCAATTGCACTTTTACCAGCCATTCCCGTCCTGATTATAATAGCCAGCAATTCAGCGTTGCTCAAATTATGTTCTCCAAATTTAAGCAATTTTTCCCTGGGTCGATCATCTTCAGGCCAATTACGAATGGATAAAGGATATTTTTTAGTATTTGACTTATTATTATTCATATCATTTATAAGGGGCTAACTTAAGTTTATTCCTCCTAAATATTCTGCTAATGCTTCCTAATGGAGTTTACTTAGGATGGATAAACCGATATCTAAAAAAAATACTTTCACACAAAAACAAAACATCATCCGTCCCATGAAAATCCCCGCATCCCAATTGATGTTAAAGGAAATATCTAATCCTGAAATGTAAATCTATATTATAAATATTCACATGATTGTCAAGAAAAAAGCATTGTAAACTAAAACCTCAATATTTGTGAAGCAGTAATTCAATCCCAAATTATCGAAATAACAAGATTTCTCACTTTCTTCTATATGACATTTTAGCGAATCTCCGGTCAAATACTAACTAATTGAATCCGCAGTAAACGTTTCAGCGAAATAGACCTATCTTCTCCTGGTGTCTGTTGTGAATTTATATTCCTTAGGCGGCTCCACACCGTGAAGATGACGCACGAAATAATCCCACCGGCGCCGCATCATGTACGGCTCGTTTCCGAATCCGTGACCGCGGTTCGGGAACATAATTAGATCAAAGTCCTTGTTGGCTGCGATTAGAGCGTCCGCCATGAGCAGCGTATTAGAAGGCGGTACGTTGCTGTCCA
>CAZIKB010000165.1:0-11799 GCA_964539665.1 uncultured Cytophagia bacterium | reverse complement strand
TGGTCGTGCCGGATTGGCCGGCTTGACTATATTAGCTTTGCTTGGCGCACTCATTGTATTTCCTCCAAGCGTGCAACTCAATCGTCTCGATTGAGCGCACTCGCAAACGAAGACGTTTGTATTACAAATAAATTTAGCCGAGAGACTTCACTGCAACTAAGCCACGTACTTTCCTTAGAAGCAATCACAACCGAACAGGCAATGTCATTCGGGAAGAACTTTATTAATAGAAGACCGTGAGCTCATGAACTGAAAAGATGCCTCCTGAATGACAACAACTTATCCTGGTGTTTTCCTTAGAATGGATAAAGATTGTTTTTTAATCTCTTCGGATTTAATTCTCCGAAGCTTGCATCGTTTTTTGAAAGATGTCATGCCCGTCCCGACTTTCCTATTGACTTTATTATAATGAATGTCGGGATAATCGGGCATCCAGAAGTCAGTGAACGTATGGATTCCCGCTTAAAAGATTGCGGGAATGACAACCAAGATACCCTGTCAGCTTGCTGCGGGGAGTATTCATTCCAATTCTTCAATCTCATTTTTCTGTTTATCTTCGATTAATTTGATATGTTTATCCTGATATTTAAGACGATGAAATGGATTAACAATACTCGAGGCAACATTTTGCATGTGTCCTGAAACGCGTTTCAAATAACGCAGATATAATGCTAAAGATACAGCTTCGCCAACTTTGAAAGACTCTTCCTCTCCCTTAATTAAAAGCATTATATAATCATCACATTTATCTTTCACTTTCGCTAAATCATTTATTATCTTTTTTCCAACTTCTTCATCAGCTTCTTTCAGCGCATTTTTTAAACTACCCAAATGTTCCGAGACCGTATTTTCTATCAATACTAAATCATCTTCCCATTTACCGGCCTTTAATCTTTTAGGATGAATTTTAGCCAGCTCGTATATATTTTTAGTATGATCCCCAATTCTTTCAATATCACTGATTATGCTAACAAGGGTTAATCCAATACTTAAATCAGAAGCAGATGAAACGGCTAAATGTGTGAGTACTTTTTTTCTCACATCTCTCTCACGCCGGTTAATTTCTTTGTCAGTTTTGTAAAGGTCTATTTCAACATCTTCTGTGTCATGCCTTCTTAGTGACTTAATTGAAGCGTCCAACATTTCTTTATCAATTTGCAGCATTTCCCAGGATTCTTCAATTGACTCTTGCATCAGGTTTTTTTTGCCAAATATTTCTTCAAAAATTTTAAACATATTTCACCTCACAAAATAAATAAAAATAAAAGGAATAACAAAAAATACAACAAGTATGTACCCAACCGGTATCAATCGATTCCTGACGGCCAGTTCTGCCAGAGACCTGGCCAAAAATAAAGGTATTTTCTTAAATGGGTAGACAATGATTATACCGAATATATTAAATAATAGATGGGCAAAAGCCACAGTCACTGCCGCAATGTTGCCCGTAGCTAATGAAGCTAACATGGCAGTTATGGTGGTGCCAATATTAGCTCCAAGCGTATAAGGAAATATTTGTTCTAAAGTGAGTATACCTGCGCCTATCAATGGCACAGCAATGGAAGTTGTAATTGAACTGCTCTGCACAAGTACAGTCATGACAATTCCAAACACAAAGCCGCGAATAGCCGTTTTAAAAATATATTCATCAAATAAAGCCTCTAATCGACCTAAGATCAGACCTTTTAAAACCACAGTCAAATATCGTAATGCCAAAAACAAAAATACAAAGGATAATATTAAAATAATTATACCCGAATGCCCAGTCACGGTCTCGATAATTGCTATAGCTGGTTTTGTAATTAATTTTATAGGGCTTACTGTCTTTAATCCGCCAAAAGTCTGAAATACATTAGAAAGCCATCCAGAGCAAATTCCCAAAAAATTCGTGGTCAATTGCAGAGGGAATAAAATAAAAACAGTTATCAAATTGAAAAAATCGTGAACGGTTGAGCCAGCAAAAGCCCTTCTGAATTCATTGCTGCGCGATACGTGTCCCATAGAAACAATAGTGTTAGTTATGCTGGTACCGATGTTACTTCCCATGACTATTGGAATCGCATTCGAAATCGTTAAGGCTCCTGCACCCACAAGTCCGACAACAAGAGAGGTCGTGGTAGACGAGCTTTGAATTACACTGGTTGCCAAAATACCAATGAGTAATCCAACATAAGGATTGGATGTGGTAGCTATCAATTGTTCAGCGAATCCACTGCCAAAGAGTTTAAAAGCCGTTCCCATAAGTGAAATACTCAAAATGAATAAATACAACAATCCAAATAAAGCAAGGATTTGCAACCAGACTTTTAAACGATTTGTTTCCATGCGTTTAAACCTTTTTAAATGTTATTGGAAATAAAGTAAAACTCATGTAAAAAATTGAATATTGTTTGAAATATATTAAATTAAAATAAATTGTCAATAGATTTTCCGCCTTCAATTGCTTCAGCAATATTTAAAAGATGGTCTTTCATTCTTCGATATGCAGCGGCAATATCCATATAAGAAGTACTTATCAATGGTTCAAAGGATTCTTCAGATAACCTATGCCAGTGAATATCTCTCAATCCCCTGATTTTATTCGTAATCGTAAGACTCTCTTTTCGATTTTTGCTTAAATATTCTATCTGGCCATCTTTTTCTAAACCTTTGTTTACTGAATCGTGATAGGCGGTAACCGTATCATGTAAATCCAACAATTCTTTTTGTTGTATATCAGAAAGGCTGATGTTAGCTTCTCGTAATCGCAAATAAAGCTTCAATACGGTAGTAATATAGTCGCTCACAGATTCATATTCATCGGCCAGTCTAAGTTGTGCTCTGGCTTCTTCAGCTATTTCATGACTGATAGAATGAGACAGTAGATCAGTAAGAAACGCTGTAATTTCAATCTGAACTTTGTCGATGATTTCCTCTCGTTCAAAAACTTCCTTACTCAGGTTTTGCTGGTTTTTAGCATTTTCATCATTACTGATAACGGCGCGCAAATTATCCATCATTTCTTTTACTCTTTGATCCAATCGTATAATTTCGTGACGTGATTGTTCAATAGCCGCCACTGGAGAATTGCCAATCTGAAAATCGAGGTGGGTTAAAAAACCTGTTTCTGGCCTTTTCTTATCGCGCCCTATTTTTTGTATTAATTTTCCAAGGTGCATCATAATAGGAAGGAATAGAATTGTATTTGTCACATTAAATCCGGTATGCACAGCAGCTATAGCAGCAGCCATATTAGGAAAAGTTCCGTCTGCTGCTTGAATACTCGGATCAATAAAACTCTTAATAATAGGTATGTACACGGGATGGAAAATAGCTGTGACCCAGGCTACCCCCAGTAAATTAAAAATTATGTGAAAATAAGCTGTTCTTTTGGCATTGATATCGTCCGCACCCACAGAAGCTAACAATGCCGTAATAGTTGTTCCAATATTTTCGCCCAGGACTAAAGCTGCGGCAGTATAAAAGTCGATAATGCCTGTAGAGGCAAGTGCAATGGTAATTCCCAATGTTGCTGATGAAGACTGCACAATGAAAGTTAATATACAACCAACAGAGAGAGCCTTCAAAACACCAATATAATCTGTAGCTTCAAATAATTGGAACCAGGCCGTAAACTCAGGTAGACCTCGCAAAGGCTTAAATCCGTTTTTCATGAGCTCTAATCCAAAAAATATCATGCCAATACCAAGTATGGTCAGAAAAGCATACCTGGCTTTTTCTTTCTTTAAGAAAAGCCAGCCAAAAGTTGCCAAGCCAAGGATTGGTAAACCATATTTTCCAATTTTTAAAGCCAGGATCCAGCCAGTGATGGTCGTACCAATATTAGCGCCCATAATGACTCCTATTGCTCCACTGAAAGTCATTAATTCACTATTGACCAGACCAATCACCATAACAGAAGTAACAGAACTAGATTGAATAATGGAGGTAATAAATATTCCAATTCCAATTGCCATAAACCTGTTGGCAGTTACAGCATGAATCATTTTTCTTATGCGCGGACCAGCAACAACTTGCAGACCTTGTTGCATAAATTTCATACCAAGTAAAAATATACCCAGGCCACCTACCAGATTAAAAAACATTACTAATATCAAATCTAAATCCATATTTTCTAACCTTCTCGTTTATATTTAGTTAATTTAATAATACTTATCAAATCGATAATAATTTTTGTTAAACACTTAAATTTGTTAAATGCATTTTATGCACACTATTAGCAAATTCTATTTACTTAATCAAATTCAATTATTTATGTGCAACTTAATACGCAAATATTAAAAATGCAATTAATTTTAATGAAAATGGCAATTATAAACAACTCTTAATTTATGATTTTTTCGGAAAGTAGAAGCTATTAAAAGATTGGAGCATTTCTATAAATCAAGCACTGCCTCACAGTAATTGATTAAATATCTTATCCCTAAATTACAATAGATTTTCCGCCCTCAAATGCTTCAGCAATATTTAAGAGATGATCTTTCATTCTACGGTATGCTGCAGCAATATCCATATAAGATGTACTGATTAGCGGTTCAAAGGATTCTTCAGATAATCTATGCCAGTGAATATCTCTCAATCCCCTGATTTTATTGGTAATCTTAAGACTCTCTTTTCGATTCTTGCTTAAATATTCTATCTGGCCCTGTTTTTCTAAGCCCTTGTTTACTGAATCGTAGTAGGCGGCAACCGTATCATGTAAATCCAACAATTCTTTTTGTTGTATATCAGAAAGTCTGATGTTCGCTTCTTGTAATCGCAAATAAAGCTTCAATACGGTAGTAATATAGTCGCTCACAGATTCATATTCATCGGCCAGTCTCAGTTGTGCTCTGGCTTCTTCAGCTATTTCATGACTGATTGATTGAGACAGTAGATCAGTAAGAAATGCTGTGATTTCAATCTGAACTTTGTCGATGATTTCCTCTCGATCAAAAACTTCCTTACTCAGGTTTTGCTGGTTTTTCTCATTTTTATCATTACTGATAATGGCGCGCAAATTATCCATCATTTCCTTTCCTCTTTTATCCAATCGTATTATTTCATGACGGGATTGTTCTATAGCCGCTACCGGAGAGTGGCCAATCTGAAAATCGAGGTGGGTTAAAAAACCTGTTTCTGGCCTTTTTTTGTCGTGCCCTATTTTTTGTATTAATTTTCCAAGGTGCGTCATTAAAGGCAGGAATATAATTGTATTTGTCACATTAAATCCAGTATGCACAGCAGCTATAGCAGCAGCCATTTTAGGGAAAGTTCCGTCTGCTGCTTGAATACTCGGATCAATAAAACTCTTAATAATAGGCATATACACTGGATGGAAAATAGCCGTGATCCAGGCCACTCCCAGTACATTGAAAATCATGTGAAAATAAGCTGTTCTTTTGGCATTGATATCGTCTGCACCCACAGAAGCTAAAAATGCAGTAATAGTAGTTCCGATATTTTCGCCCAATACTAAAGCCGCCGCAGTATAAAAATCTATGATACCCGTTGTGGCAAGAGCAATGGTGATTCCCAGTGTTGCTGAGGAAGACTGCACAATGAAGGTTAATATACAGCCAACGGAAACTGCTTTCAAAACACCAATATAATCAGTGGCTTCAAAAGCATGAAACCACGATTCGAATTCAGGCATTCCCCGCAAAGGTTTAAAGCCATTTTTCATTAGCTCCAATCCAAAAAATATCATACCAATCCCAAGAATCGTTAGAGCCAGATATCGATACTTTTCTTTCTTAAGGAAAAGCCAGCCAAACGCAGATACTCCAAGGATGGGGAGACCATATTTCCCAATTTTCAAAGCCAGGATCCATCCAGTGATGGTCGTACCAATATTAGCGCCCATAACGACTCCTATGGCTCCACTGAAGGTCATTAATTCACTATTGACCAAACCAATCACCATAACAGAAGTTACAGAACTCGATTGAATAATTGAGGTGATGAAAACTCCAATTCCAACTGCCATGAATCTGTTGGCAGTTACGGCATGAATCATTTTTCTTATACGCGGACCCGCAACGACTTGAAGACCCTGCTGCATATATTTCATACCAAGTAGAAATATGCCAAGACCACCAACAAGATGAAAAATCATTGTTAAAATCAATTGCAAATCCATGTTTTTTCCTGTTTTTAATAATTAAATTTATAATGAAAATATCATGGAGATAATAATTACAGGTTCACTTTAAGATTACTGGAATGTATAATCTATTTTTTAAAAAACATATTCTTCCAATATTGAAATTTCTTCTTAAAATTTTCCAATAAATCACTGTGTAAAGCTGGCAGGAATATTTAACTTAATTCTCTTGAACAAATTATTTCACATTGCGAGTGACATTCAAATTATATTATATATCTGCTAAAGCATAAATTTGCATAATTAGATTTCAAAATACGCTAAGGGAAATATAATTTCTGAGGAAAAAGGAAGCAAAGATTATCTTATTAATTTACTGATAAAATAGACATCATTTTTTTTAAAGCTTTAATTCACTTAGTGCATGATCTATACTATTAAATGTATCAAAAATCTGATTAAGGTTGGTCATTTTTAACAGGCTTTGTACCGGCGCTTGAATATTACTCAACACCAAATTACCGTCATTCTTCTTCACTGAAGAAAGTGAAGCTATTAATTCTCCAAGACCTGTACTATCAATCCAGGTTACTTTCGATAAATCCAGAATTACATGATTAATTTTCTTTTTGATGGTTTCGCGAACTTTATCCTGAATTGTTCCTCGACCTTCAAAACCTGTAAGTTTGCCTTCCAAGGCAAAAATAGCTACATTTTCATTTGATTTGTCAATAATTTTTATCATGATATTTACTTATTAATGGTTCATATAAATGATTATTTTAAAATAGATACTATTCCATTTTTCACAGAACAATTTAATTTAGCATAAATCTGCACTTTTTAAATAATGGCGAATTTCAGACTGCACCTTTTCATTGACTGGTAACAGTGGCGGTCTCGGTGTACCTCCAAAATATCCCAACATATCCATGGCGGCTTTTATTGCAGGAATCCCATGTTGTGAAATAATGTTTGTTACGAGTGGTACTAAACTAAAAAACAATTGACGGGCTTCGTCATAAGATCCCTCTTGATAAAGTCGGTAAATATCCACACATTTTTGGGGCGCAACATTACATATTGCCAATATAGCGCCATGGGCTCCGATAAACTGACCAGTCAAAAAATGAATAGCGTTCCCAATAAGGACTTTAAACTCTTTTGGACTATTCACTATAATATTTATCAATTTGGGAAAATTGTTGGTGCTGTCTTTAATTCCAATAATATTTGGATGATTAGATAATTCTATAATTACTTGAGCAGTCATATCAATCCCAGTGAAAACCGGAACATTATATAAGATTATTGGAATAGCTGATTTGTCAGCTACAGAGATATAATGGTTTCTAAGATTATCGGCAGTCATTTGATTTTTATAATAATTTGGTGTAACAACCAAAGCCGCCTCAGCTCCTATATCGGCAACTATCTTAGTAAAATGAATTGTTTCATTTGTTGATTCATGGCCCGTACCAACTATAAAAAGTTTGCCGTCCGGTATATTCGCCTTTGCCGATTTTACCAACTCAATTTTTTCATTCTGGGATAGATACACGGTTTCGCCCGAAGAGCCGAAAATTACGTAACCATCCAAATCAATTTCGTTCCATTTTTCCATATTATCTGCTAATTTATCAACTGCTATTTGACCGTTAACAAATGGCGTCGTAACCGGAATATTTATCCCACTAAGTTTCATAATAATTTTTCATCTTCAGATTTAAATTATAAATAATTAAGCATGATTTCCAAATCAATACATAGTGATTTTACTACATCTGACTATCAAAGTAACTTTTAAATATGGGGGGTTCTATTGGGTAAATAATTGTCAAATATAATAGAATAATGAATATAAAACAAGTTAATTTTTAATTATTCCCATTTACTGAAATTAATTTGACCGGAATCGTTTTTTTGTGAGTAACCTTTCAGTGTCATTCGAAGTTCGGTATTCACTATCGTAAAATTTTTTGACAGAATATATTTGTAACCTTCAGTAAACCGAGTGGGTACCCTCATATATATTCCTGCTAATTGCTCCGCTTGAGCCCAATCTTCTAATTCCTGTAAAAAACAATCTAATGTGCTGACAGGTAATTCTGATGACATTTGCAGTACATTGGTTTTTAAAAATTGCCGATTCTCTTCTGTGGAATATGGCTCTGTGTGAGCTATTATAAATCCACATATTTTATCTGCTTCAGAAAAGATCAGAGCATCACCAAAGCCAAATTCCGTGGTAACTTTAATTTCTCTGGAATAATCTAAGCCCGGCTGAAATTGATTTGAAAAATTCTTGACCTTATCCATAAACTCCTGTTTATGTTCAAACGATAGCTCGCTTAATTTTGTAACCGCTAATCCATTATTGCACTTATCATTGGTAACTGCAGAGGCTTTTCTCATAAAATCCACAGTGAGCATACCCGGTATAAAGCCTAATTTTGTGTAAAACGCCAAATTTCTATTTGAATAGGCTGGCATTTCCAAACCTATGGTTTCAGCGCCCTGGTTTTTCAGAACATCGACCGCTGCTAAAACCACTTCTTTCCCGTAACCTTGTCCTTCTTCGGAAGGAATGACACTCAACGGGCCTATCCAACCAACCGTTCCCCATAAATGGCAAAAGCAATAAGCAATAATTCTATTTTCTCTTTCAATCACAAAAGAGCCTTCAGGATTAGCAGATAAATACATTTCTAAAAACTCGTTGCGGCAGAGGGGAACTCTCCCGGCTTGAAAACCATTCTGCAAACGAGCATGTGTAAAAGATTTCGAAAGGATTAAATTCACTTGTTGCAGATCGCCTTTACCCATGTTACGGAGTGTTCTCATCTTACATCCCCGCTTTGGCAATTCCCCTCAGGGCCATCCCGCTACGATATATTTGTAGTCCAAATATTATTAACAGCACTGGATCCCTTCCCATAAAAAACAAAGAATATAATAAACCAAGTACCGCCATTATTAATATTGAAATTATTTCAACTTTATTTGTCATATTTCTTCCCACTAATATTTAATATTTATAACTCAGGTGTAAAAACGGGTAATCTTTTCACCTATGTCTTTTATCATATTTATGATTATCGACTTAACTCAAATTTCATGAACAATTTTAATATAATATACCTGTACAAATATTCAAGTGAAATAATCACGGATATCCAGTAAAAGCCAAAGTCATCCCGGGAATGTGCAACTACTCAGACTAATAACCCAGGAGTTTTCTCGCCTTTTGATTGAATTGATGGTGAGGATTAATTTCCAGGCTTTTTTGCAAATAGTAGTTCGCGTATTTCTTATTACTGATATCTAAATACACAGTACCCAAAACATAAGCCACATCCGCCTGAAAAGGATTTAATTTCAATGACCTGTCCAACATTCGTAAAGCCTGTTCATGCTTTTTCTGTACGACATAAGATATTCCAAGCGAGCGATAAGCAATAGGATCCCCGGGATCTAATTCAATTGATTTCAATAATTCCCTCTCTCCATCGCCATAACGTGAATTCATCCCCAAAATAATGCCCAGGCTTCGGTATGCAACAGCCAGGCTTGAGTCAAGTGAGATGGCTTGTTCAAATGCTTGTATCGCTTCACCAGTTTGTTTTTTTATCGAAAACTCTTTTCCAAGTTGATGAAATTGGTTAGCAAGTACAAGCTGATCCGCCTGGTGCTCTTGAGCTCGTCGAAAAGTCAGTTCAGCATTATTTATATCACCCTGCAAACGAAATAATTCTCCTGCATTGATTAGACGCCTGACCTGGTCAAATCTTTCTAAAATGGTTCTCAATGAATCGGCTTTTGAAAGAGAATAATTATTCAGTTCTACTAAAGACGCCAGTGGAGATTTCCAATCCTGCAGCATCTTCATATTCTGCAGCCCTTTATCCTGTTTAAATCGATTTTTAGGGATGGAATATTCCAATACAGGCTTCCAGATTGAATTAACAGAAACACCTTTGGTGCGTGATTGCAAGTTGCTCTTCTCCGTGATGTAATAACTTAAAAAAGCGAGTGGATCATTTCTACCAGGTAGTTTATTTCCCATGTTATTACTTAGCAACCTATCCTGTATTTCTCTGGGATTCAATTGTAAATTCTCATGAGAGCCGACCAACAAGCACTTTTTAAATTTATTGGTCTCTGAGCCAAACCAGAGCGTAACTTTTGGAAAGACTTTAATAAAAGTGGCAATGAAGATTTTTAACTCACTTGTAGTAAACTGATCTAAAACAACCCACTGAGCAAAAACTCCATTATGTGTGAGTTTTGATAAACATACCTCATAGAATTCTTTCGAATAAAGATTCCCCGCACCCACATCATCTGGATGGACAATATCGCTCAAAATAACATCATAGCTATTTTCTGTCAGAAATAAGTAATTAACACCATCTCCCTCTACGAATTGTACTCTTGGATCTTTCAGAAAATCATGGTTCACCTGACTGAAAAACTTAGAACTTTCTTTTAAACTTTTTATTAATTCCACAACAGTAATTTGTTTTACAGGAAAATGCGACGCCGCCCCCACTGTTATTCCTGTTCCCAAACCAATCACCAACACTGATTCTGGCTTTGCATGCATTATTAAAGAAATATAACCTGCCCAGCTTTCGGTCTCAACTACGTCGGTTCCTCCCTGTTTTTTGTCATTTAAGTAGAGTCGCACTTCTCCTTGCCAATCTCGCACAACCTTGACTTCCGCGCTGATGTCATCTTTAAAATAGAGAAGTGTCTGATTTGCAGACAATTCTCTAAACATAGAAGGTGCATCAATAATATAGTATGAGCCAGTTGCAATTAGCCAGAAGCCCAGAATCCAAATAACCTTCCTTTTCATTTTACTGTAGAGAAAAATAATCAGAGTAGCAACAATCAGAGTGATCAAAGAAACAATGAAAATGCCTGTTTTAACTCCAACAAGCGGTAAAAGCAGGAAACCGGATACCAGAGCTCCGACAATTGTACCAAAAGTATTTATGGAATAGACACTGCCAATTTCTTTTCCTAATTGGGGAATCTTCTTTGATACTAATCCGCACACAACTGGTAACAACCCTCCCATAAAAAAGGTCGGGACAAAAAGAACTGCGAATGTAACCAGGAATTTTATTGATATTTCCGAGAACCAATTAGCACCAATTTTATCGATGTTGTTAAGATAAAACGATTGCGGCAAAATATCTAAAAGTGGAATTGAAAGCATTCCCGTGAGTGAGATGCCAAATACAATTGTCCCAAATGCCAACCACGGATAACTTGAGACCAGTTTAAGTCGTGGCAAAACAATACTTCCAGATGCCAGTCCGGTAAGAAATACAGTCAACACAACTGTAAAACTGTAGGTTGAGGAAAAAAAAGTGATGGCTAATTCTCTGGTCCAGAGTACCTCGTAGGCTAATGCCGAAAATCCGATTACTCCATAGAAAATCAAGACTGGTATTTGAGAGATGGCAGGCGGCTTACTCTTTACTTTCTTTTTGTTAATTTTCGGATCCGCAAGAACTTTTTCCTGATATAAGGGTAGAAAACGCTTACTCCCCAGGTAGCCAATTGTGCCGGCAATAACATTCAGTTCCTATATTGAAATACAAATGCCCTCTTGTTATATTTGGTATAAATAAAGCCAACAATAACTTAGGTAGTGTCAAAAGTTTTATGAAAAAATGAAGAGTATTAAAGTGAGAATCAAG
>CAZIKB010000164.1:0-12175 GCA_964539665.1 uncultured Cytophagia bacterium | reverse complement strand
ATTGTCTTAATGTACGTGTATTAATATAGGAGTCATATTATGTCTACTCGACATACGTTCAGCCTGTAAATGGTGAAAAAGTAATTAGCAAAGATCATGTAAATAGTTTTCAGGATACAGATTTATTAGATTATTTAAAGAAAAATGATATCAAAAGATTAGTAATTTGTGGTATGATGACTCACATGTGTGTGGAAGCTGCAACACGAGCCGGGCGCGATTTTGGATTTGAATGCGTTGTTATACAAGATGCATGCGCAACAAAAGCTCTAAAATTCAAGGGCAAAGAAATCTCGGCAGAAGATGTGCATTACTCAACATTAAGTACACTCTCAGGATCTTATGCAAAAGTAATGGATGCCAATACATTTTTAGAGAGCTTTTAGAAATCGCTCTTGTTTTTGGTGTTCAAGCTTTAGCTTGTATGGCGAACTCAGTTTAGTTCTCAAGCTGAAGCTTGAGCTCCGAATAAACGTTTCTTTTGAATAAAACAACTTTTGGGTTGTGGGAATTTCTAAATAATTTACTAAATTTAAACCTGTGGAGTGCGGTTAATTTACTTGGACCCATTTGATATTGTATGTACAGCATAAATTTTATTTTGAAACAATCAATTAAAATCTTCGTTTCAACCTGTATAAATTCCTTTTATCGCTAATTTAAGAATAAAAATTAAGCCGTCAATTGCGACGGATTTTTTAGGCTTATAAATTCTACATTATAGAAATTATGGCCTTTTTTGTGACATTATTTTCTATATCATAGAATTAATAAAGAAAGGGAGCAAGCAATGAAATATTTATCACGACCTGAGGAATTAGTTCTGCTAACCATCTGGAAGATGCGAAATGAACCGTATGGTGTGAAAATCAGGGAATACATATCCGATATGACAGGCAAATACTGGTCAATCGGATCTATTTATGTCCCACTTGATCGCCTTGAAGCTAAAGGTTTTGTGACTTCATTTCTTGCCAATCCCACTGCTGAACGCGGAGGAAAAGCCAAACGTTATTACAAATTAACGAAAGAAGGCTTGGAGGAATTAAAAGCAATTCAGAAGATTTATGTGACCTTTTGGGATGATTTGCCGGACATATCACCGGAAAAGGCTTAACCTCAATGAAAACAAAGAAGACAAAACCTCCACTGCTTGCTAAATGGCTGCTGTCATTTTTCCTGAACCACAGCCATCCAGAGACCATGCTGGCAGATTTTGAGGAGCTATACCACGAAATCACCCGGAGCAAAAGCACTCTTGTGGCAAAGCTCGGGTACTGGCTGCAAATTGTCATCATAGTACCATCATTCGTTAACAATTCTATTTACTGGAGTGTTACTATGTTCAGAAACTACTTTACAATTGCCTTACGAAATCTCAAAAAGAACAAGGTTTATTCGTTTATTAACATCTTCGGTCTGGCAATCGGCATCGCCTGTTGTATCTTAATGTTGCTGTTTGTGCATGATGAGATCACTTATGACCGATTTCATAAAGATGTCGATAAAATTTATGGCATCTATGGATTTTTAGATTTTGGCACCGCCAGTGCAGTTATCGATGCCCAGCCTCTATTAGGTCCAACTCTTCCGCAAACATTTCCCGAAATAATCAATGCGGTTAGGATGACAAAAGAAAAATTGGTTGTCAAATACCAGGACAAGCTTTTCGAAGAAAAAGGACTGGCTGTTGATCCGTCTTTCTTTAATATTTTCACTTTCCCTCTGCACCCGGCAAGTCATAAGGATGTGCTGGCGGGACCGCATGATGTAGTTTTGAGTGAATCAATGGCGACAAAATATTTCGGTAAGCAAGATCCTATTGGCAAATCCATTGCCATTCAGTTGAATGATGAGTACCAGGATTTTTTGGTGAATGGGGTGACTGCAAAGATACCAGGTAATTCGAGTATTCAGTTTGATTTCTTGGTCAATATTGAAAAAGTGCATGGCG
This sequence comes from uncultured Cytophagia bacterium, assembly GCA_964539665.1. Classification (GTDB taxonomy): domain Bacteria; phylum Zhuqueibacterota; class Zhuqueibacteria; order Oceanimicrobiales; family Oceanimicrobiaceae; genus CAZIKB01. The sequence goes on along the minus strand of CAZIKB010000164.1, from coordinate 10,221 downwards.
AAAAATTATTGGATTGGGAATCTGGAGATCACCTGCCTACTTTTATTCTATTATCGAAAAAGGATGAGGCTCAAAGTTTAATAGCCAAATTTCCTGAAACAATTGATAAAGACTTTCGAAGAGATTTTGGTGAAAAAAGCGGCTACCAGTTACAATCGTTTGCAGATTATCATCTCAAGCGGCAAAAAACCAGTCCAGCGCTGGTCAATGAAAGCAAATCATTGTATTCCTATATTTTTTCCGGAATAGCACTTTTGGTATTAACTATTGCATGTTTTAATTTTACTAATCTTTCTATCGGCAGCGCCTCAACTCGGTTAAAAGAAATCGGTATGCGCAAAGTTCTGGGAGCGCAGCGGAATCAGCTTGTCAGGCAATTTCTGTTCGAATCGATTGTGCTGAGTTTTTTAGCCCTGCTGGGCGGTATTTTACTTGCGCAGCTTTTCATGCCTGCCTTTAATCATCTTTCTCAAAAAACATTACATCTGGAATTATTTAGTAATGGCTGGCCAATGCTTGCTTTATTGAGCTTAAATCTACTTGTAGGAATAGCTGCTGGCAGTTATCCGTCCCTGGTGCTTTCTCGTTTTCCGTTAGTAGATCTGTTTCGTGGGAAGTTTAAAATTAATAGAAAAACCATGCTGAGCCGGGTACTTATTATTTTGCAATTTAGTATATCGATATTTTTAATTATTACAACTCTTTTCATTTACCGTCAACTAAATTTTATGCTTGAACAAAATCCTGGCTATGACAGTGATCAGGTTGTTTTGATCCCTTTAAATAATATTTCTGCTGACGTTCAAAAAAGGAGTACTTTCTTCTTTGCGTTTAAGAACAAAATTAAGCAATATAAATCCATTCAATCTGTGAGTGGTGCAAAGTATCCGTTAACCACATTTTGGATGGCGAAAGTCCCTGATTTGAGAGAAGGCAGCAAAATACTTCTGAGTTATAATTATGTCGATTATGATTTTATCGAGACACTGGGTATCCATCTCCAGGAAGGCAGAAATTTTTCCAGTGAATTCCCAACTGATAGTAAAGAAGCCGTAATTGTGAATGCAGCTTTTGTGGAACGATTAGGACTGGAAGCTCCGGTTGGTGAGGAACTGTCAGCTTCATTTAAACAGCAATTTCCCGGCAGAATTATCGGCGTTGTGAACGATTTCCATTATGAGTCTTTGCACACCAGCATTGGACCTGCTTATATGAAACTCAGTCCGGAAAATAATTATGACCATGTTTTTGTAAAGATTAAGGGAAGTGAAATTCAAGCAGCAATAAAATTGCTGGAGACAGAATACAATCGAGTTGCACCGGATATTCCATTTTCTTATTCCTTCCTTGACGATCAGGTTGCTCAACAATATGAAAAAGAAGCCCGCTGGAGCCAAATGATTACCTATGCTTCTTCTTTCGCTATTGTGATTGCCTGTTCAGGACTTTTTGGTTTAACGCTGCTAAATGTAGTCAACCGAACTAAGGAAATTGGTATCCGAAAAGTGTTGGGAGCAACAGTGACAAACGTTACAAAATTAATTAATCGTGAGTTTGTCTGGTTAGTAGTAGCTGCAAATGTGGTTGCCTGGCCGGTTGCTTATTTTGTTATGAATTTATTTCTCCAAAATTATGCATATCGTATTCCCTTGAGTTTTTGGGTATTTATTCTGGCCGCGGCGCTTGCACTAATTATTGCCATTTTTACAATAAGCTTTCATGCAATAAAAGCAGCCCGAGCAAATCCAGTGAAGGCGCTGCGATATGAATAATAAATACTTAATTGCTCTATTGTTTCATTGTTAAGGAATAAACAATCTAACAATAGAGCCATGAAACAATCGAATTATGAAAATTGTAACGTCAAAACCTCCTTTAATCGCCAAATGGCTGATGTCATTTTTCATGAACCACAACCACCCTGAAACCATGCTGGCAGATTATGATGAAATCTATTACGATTTGACCCGGAGAAAAGGTGTACTCCTGGCAAAGCTCTGGTATTGGTTTCAAATTGTCGCTACCATACCATCTTATTTTAACAATTCAATTTACTGGAGTGTTGCTATGTTTAGAAATTATTTAACAATAGCTTTGAGAAACATTAAGAAGCATAAAGGATATTCCTTTATTAATATTACCGGGCTTGTTCTTGGTATGACATGCACTATTCTTATTTCATTGTGGGAGCTGGATGAATTAAGCTACGACAAATTTCATGAAAATTCTGATAGAATTTATAGAGTGACAAGAGAGTGGTTGGATGATGACGGCACACCAAGTCTTCGAATTGCAAGAGTTGCTACGGCTATTGGGCCGTTATTAAAAAATGATTATGGAGAAACTTGTGAGGAGATCGTTAGAATTAATCAAGATCAGCCTATAGTTGAATATATGAATAACAGGTTTCTTGAAGAACGCTTTTTTTGGGCAGAAGAGAATATCTTCAGAGTGTTTTCATTCCCGTTAATTGATGGAAATCCAGAAAATGCCCTCTCCGAACCCGGGACTGTAGTTATCACCCAGTCAATGGCAGAGAAATATTTTGGCGATGAAAATCCCATGAATAAAGTTTTGAATGTACAGAGAGTTGGCGATTTAAAAATTACCGGCATAATGCAGGATTTGCCTCATAATACCCATTTTAAGTGTGATTTTCTCGCTTCTTTCAAAACTCTGAACAGGTGGTTGCCGCAAGGTTATCTTAGTACTAACTGGTTTGACAATTATTATTTAACCTACATTTTGTTTTCAGAAAATGCTTCAGTCAAAGAGTTTGAAAATGGCTTGAGCGCTTTTATTGACAGATATCTTACTCCCCTTTTCATGGAATTACGTGGTAGAAAACCTGCTCAAGATCCAAGTAAAACAAACATCTTGCATTTACAGAAACTTACAGACATCCATTTGCATTCCCAGTTAACAAATGAAATTGAACCGAATGGGAATATCTCTAATGTTTATATTTTTTCCACAATTGCTATATTTGTACTAATATTAGCCTGTATCAACTTTATGAATTTGTCAACTGCGCGTTCGATGTATAGAGCAAAAGAAATCGGGATGCGGAAAGTAACTGGCGCCAGTCGTTTTCAAATTGTGCAGCAGTTTCTGAGTGAATCAGTCTTAATATCATTTATAGCATTGGCATTGTCGGTGATAATTGTCAATATTTTATTGCCCCTATTTAATAATTTTGTTTCAAAAGATTTATCATTTGGATTTGACAGCAATTCAAGCTCTATCCTGTTGTTAATGCTTATTGGTTTAATCACTGGAATTCTGGCAGGAAGTTATCCGGCATTTTTTCTTTCTGCATTTATGCCAGCGTCAATTTTAAAAAATGTTCATAAAACTACTTCAAAAGGTAAAATGATCCGGCCGGTTTTAGTTGTGGCTCAATTTGCCATATCCATTTCTTTACTTATATGCCTTGGAATAATCAGCAGTCAGATGAAATACATGAAAAATAAAAAACTGGGTTATAATAAAGAACATGTGGTTATTGTGAATGCTTCTGAAAACATAATCCAGAAAATGGAATCTTTCAAGGAGCAGTTAAAACAGAATCCTGCAATTGTTAGTGTGACTTCTTCAGGATTAGTACCGACGGATAATCTACTCAATTGGAATGCCGGCCAAACTTTAGATGGCGAAAATCCAGGACCTATCTCGTTTGCACTGAAGCGCGTTAGTGTGGATTACGATTTTCTGCAAACCTATGAAATGGCATTACTCACCGGACGCAATTTCTCCCGAGAATTTGTAAGTGATGATTCAATGGCCTTCATTTTAAATGAAACAGCGGTGAAAGAATTAGGCTGGGGTGAGCCTGAAAACGCTATTAACAGGCCATTCAGATATGGAAATCGCACTGGTCGAATAGTCGGGGTAGTTAAAGATATTTATTTTGAATCATTGCATAATGAAATTGCGCCCACTATTTATCATTTGAGCCAGCAAGAGAATTGGCAGATTTCTACAAGAATTAAATCTGGTAATATCCCGGCAGCTCTAAAATATATTGAAAAAACGTGGAAAGAATATTCACCAGAAGGATTATTTGAATATACGTTTTTAGATGATCAATACAATAATCTTTATCAGTCAGAAACACAGCTTGGTGAAGTATTGGGCATATTTTCATTTATGGCCATTCTAATTGCATGCCTGGGTTTGTTTGGTCTCGCATCTTTCACTGCAGAACAAAAAACCAAGGAAATTGGTGTTCGAAAAGTTTTAGGCGCCTCTGTGTCAGGAATCACTTTTTTATTAAATAAAGAATTCTCCAGATGGGTGTTGATAGCAAACCTGATTGCCTGGCCAGTTGCCTGGTATGTCATGAATTTGTGGCTGCAGGGATTCGCTTATCGAACCCATATAGAATGGGTGGTTTTTCTTATTTCTGGATTATTTGCACTGCTTGTGGCTATGATTACAGTAAGCTATCAGTCGGTAAAAGCAGCAACGGCAAATCCTGTGGATTCGCTTAAGTATGAATAATAAAAACATAATTGCTCAATTGTTAGACTGTTGTTTTACAAACAATTAAACAATAGAGCCATGAAACAATAGAACAATGAAAAATATAACTTCAAAACCTCCTTTTATTGCCAAATGGCTTCTTTCCATTTTCCTGAACCATAGTCATCCTGCTACTATTCTGGCGGATTTCGAGGAAATCTATCACGATATTGCCCGAAGTAGAGGTGTGATTCTGGCAAAGCTTTGGTACTGGTTTCAGATTGTTATCATAATTCCATCATTTATAAACAATTCAATTTATTGGAGTGTGATCATGTTTAGAAATTATCTAACCACCGTTTTGAGAAACATCAAAAAACACAAAAGCTATTCGTTCATCAATATCTCCGGTCTTGCTATCGGAATGGCCTGCTGCTTTTTAATCCTGATATGGGTACAGGATGAATTGAGTTTTGATAGGTTTCATAAGAACAAAGACAATATTTATCGAATTATCAGTGATTGGGAGAAAAACAACTGGCAGGGTTTGGCCGCGACGCCTGCACCGCTCGCTCCTGCTATCAAAGCGGAAATTCCTGAAATCACGTACGTTACAAGAGTTGCACAACATTCAAGAAAAGTCTTCAAGTTTGGCGAGAAAGTCTTTTATGAGGACAGAGGCATCATCGCTGATCCTGAGCTGTTCAAATTCTTTTCTTTTCCTTTTGTGAAAGGAAGCCCTGATAACGCCTTTTCAAAGCCTACGGATATTGTAATTACAGAATCATTTGCACTTAAATATTTTGGTGCTGAAGAGCCCATTGGTAAAATTTTAGATGTTGAGGGAGCGCTGGCCACAGTAACAGGTGTGATCAAAGACATGCCACATAATTCACATCTTCAATTTGATTTTATGAGCTCATTCGAATTCATCAATGAACTTTCCGGTTATGGAACTACCTGGGGGTCTTTTAACTTTACGACTTATGTTTTGCTTCAAGAGAATGCAAATTTATATGAAACTGGCAAAAAAATCACAAATATCGCTCTGAACAAAGAATGTCCGCAAGCAAAGAATGGTTTGACCATGCGATTACAGAATTTGTTGAAAATCCATCTGGATGCGCACTCCTTTCCGATGAATATATATTCTCTGGGAGATTCCAGGCTGGTGTATTTGTTTTCAGTGATCGCCTTTTTCATTCTGCTCATTGCTTGTGTTAATTTCATGAATCTCTCGACTGCCAGATCAACAACCCGGGCAAAAGAAGTCGGTATGAGGAAAACTGTTGGCGCACATCAGGGTCAGCTCATTCGTCAGTTTTTTGCAGAATCGATTTTCATGGCCTTCATTTCATGTTTGGTCTCGATGTTCTTAATAACTCTGGCGCTGCCAATTTTTAATGACCTATCTGGCAAACAATTGATAATTGATTTTTTAAACTACAAATTTATTCTCAGTTTTGTCATACTGATTCTCCTGACTGGCTTGATATCAGGAATTTACCCGGCAATTATCCTCTCGGCATTCAAACCCATAATTGTATTAAGAGGACTAATCCGTTCGGGTAAACAGGGCAGGACATTCCGGCGAGTTCTTGTTATTATTCAATTTTCATTGTCAATAATTCTTATTATTGGTACAACTGTTCTCTATAAACAACTGCACTTTTTACAAAAAATGGAATTGGGTTTTGATAAAGAAAACATTGTTTTTATCCCCATAAAAGAAAATATTGCTGAGAAATATGAAACAGTTAAAAATGAATTGCTTAATGAATCAAAAATTTCCGCGGTTTCAGCACACTGGAACTTTTTTACGTCAACCTGGCGTAACGCTGGCTGGAAATGGGAGGGAGCCGATCCGGATCGAACTGATAATCTTGACCTGATTCTTTCTGGTGTTGATTTCGATTTTTTTGAAACTCTGAATTTAAAGGTCATAGAAGGGAGAGCATTCGCAAAGGAATACACAACTGATGCCAAAGAAAGTGTGATTATGAATGAATCAGCCATAAAAGCGATGGGAATCGACTCTCCTTTAGGCAAGTGGTTCGAACTCTCTAAAGAACGCAAAACTAAAATTGTTGGCATTGTTGAAGATGTCCACTTTCAATCTCTGCATCGAAAAATTGAGCCGCGGATATTTTTCATCAACGATATGACCAGGGCGAGTGATTACGGTATAGTATTAATCAAAGTAAAGGGTGAAGACGTAACTGAGACATTATCTGCAATTCAGGGCGTGTGGCAAAAATTCAATCCGGTCTCACCATTCGAGTATCATTTTCTCGACCAGGAATATGAACAACTTTACAGGAACGAAAAGCGTATTGGTACGATTTTAAACTATTTTACTTTTTTTGCCATCTTGATTTCATGTCTTGGATTGTTTGGTCTGGCCTCGTTTATGGCAGAACAGAAGACCAGGGAAATAGGTGTTCGAAAAGTGTTAGGTGCGACTGTATCAAATATTGTGATAAATCTATCACGAGATTTTATCCGTTGGGTATTAATTGCAAATGTCATTGCCTGGCCTGTTGGATTTTTTGTAACGAATAAAATTCTGCAAATGTATGCTTATAAAATTGATGTTGGAGTGGATATTTATATATTTTCGGGATTGCTGGCGCTTATGGTGGCAATTGTCACTGTGAGTTTCCAGGCCATAAAAACAGCTCGAACTAATCCAGTGGATACGCTTAAGTATGAATAATAAAAACTTAATTGCTCTAGTGTTTCATTGCTTCATTGCTTCATTGTTACTGATTTAACAATGGAACAATGAGAGATAAAATTACAAAATTCATCATTGCAGCAGCGATGTCATTCCCGATTTAAACACGCGGGAATGACATAATGAAAGAATAGTGTCCAGTAATGATAACAATTTAACAATAGAGCAATTTAACAATAAAACAATGAGAAATAAAACTACAAAACCCCCTTTCTTCGCCAGATGGCTGCTGTCGTTTTTCCTGAACCACAACCATCCGGCTACCATGCTGGCAGACTTCGAGGAGCTCTACCATGATATCGCCACGAGAAGAGGCAAGGTACTGGCAATCCTGTGGTACTGGATTCAAATTCTAATAATATTACCATCATTTACAAAAAATTCAATTTATTGGAGTGTTGTCATGATTCAGAACTATTTAAAAGTCGCGTTGAGAAATTTATTCAAAAACAAACTCTACTCTTTTATCAATATCGTTGGATTGGGAGTAGCAATTGCTGTTAGTGTAACGGGCTATATCAGTTATCAATTCAGTCAGAGTTATGATTCTTTTCATGAAAATGCCGAAAGAATTTTCCTGGTAAATTCATACAGAATAAACAACAACCATCGGCAGAATTTTTCGAACAGCCCGACACCTCTGGCTCCAGCGATTAAGGAAAATATTCCAGGTATTGCAGAATACGTTCGGATTGCACGTGGCAGCGGCATCTTGCGGTTTGAGGAGAAAGTGTTCGATGAAACCCTTTTTTATGTGGATGATAGTTTTTTTGAAGTATTTACTTTCACTATGCCATTCGGTACAAAAGATGCATTAAAGGATAATCGCGGTTTGGTTATTTCTGAAGAAATTGCTCACAAATATTTCGGTGATGAAGAGCCAATCGGAAAACAGGTCATCCTGAGCCCTGATGGTGAAAATGAGTATGTATTCTTCATTCGTGGCGTTATTTCAAAACCATCTGTCATGTCGAGCTTGCAGCTTACAGTTTGTGTTCCCTATATTAATGAAGAAGATATGTTTGGATATAATCATCAAAGCTGGAAGGATTGGACCGGCGCCGCCTTCATTCAAATTAGCAATGAAGCCTCTGCTTCCCGAATCGAAGAACAACTGCAAAGTTATATCCCGCAAACAAATGAGGCAAATGAGAATTTCCAGATAAACGGATTTTATCTTACCCCGCTTCCGCAATTATCGTCTACTACTCGCGCTCTCGGCGGCAATATTTTCTTCCCAGGTTGGGCGCCGCCGGCAATCATAATGCCTTCTGTTGTTACACTTCTGGTTTTATTGCTGGCCTGTTTTAATTTCATAAATACGGCTGTCGCATTTGCTTCAAAAAGACATAAAGAAATAGGTGTCCGAAAAGTTATAGGTGGCGTGAGAAGTCAATTGATTAAACAATTTTTGGGTGAAAACCTCGTTTTATGCTTTATCGCCTTATTGTCTGGTATGTTTCTGGCCAAAATATTTGTAACTGTTTATGATGCTCTCTGGCCGGAAGTTGCTTTTTCGTTAAATTACACTGAAAACCTTGGGGTAGTCGGCTTTTTAATCGGGCTGTTAATTTTTATGGCTGTCGCTGCCGGCGCTTATCCGGCTTTTTATATCAGCAAGTTTAATCCAGTGACTATTTTTCGAGGCAGACAAAAGTTGGGCGGCACCAATCCTTTAATTCGGATTTTACTTACGCTGCAATTTGCGATATCCATATCAGCCATACTATCTGGCATCATCCTTTATCAAAATAGTGAATTTATTAATAATCATGACCTTGGATTTGATAAAGAACAGATTTTAGTTGTACCAGTTAAAGGAGCCCAAAACTATGATCTATTAAAGGATGCTATTGAGAGTCACCCTGATATTGTTAGCATTGGCGGCTCACAACATTTAATGGGAAGAGACTGGACAAGAAGAGATATAGAAGTTGACCAGAAGACTAAAACGAGGACCCCTGTTTTTGAAATTGGCGAGAATTATTTACAAACAGCGGGGATTGAATTAATTAGTGGACGGGAATTTAATCATAATTTAAAAACTGATATCAACCAATCTGTCATTGTGAACGAGACCCTGGAGAAAACATTTGGTTGGGTGTCTGCTCTGGGGAAATATATCAAATTCAAAACTACTGACTCAGAAAAAGAATACCGGGTGATTGGAGTTGTTAAAGATTTTCACTATGATGGACTCTGGGAAAAAGTGGAACCAATGGTGCTGCGTCTTGCACCTCCTGAAAGATATCGCTACCTCTCTATAAAGTTCAATCGGGATAATTTAACTGTTGTATCAACCTATCTGCAAAATACCTGGAAACAGTTGTTCCCGCATTTGCCTTATGATGGTTTTTTCCAAACCGAAATTCTGGCAGAGGCAGCTCATGTCAACGAAAGCGTTAAACTGATGTTCCTGTATATTGCTGTCATCGTAGTAATTACTTCAGGGATGGGCTTATTCGCGCTTGTTTCTTTGAATATTGCCAAAAGAACCAAAGAGATAGGTATTCGCAAAATATTAGGCGCATCTCTTGTACATATCAGTAGTTTGATTTCAAAAGAATTTATTCTCCTTATGTTGATTGCCAGTGTGCTCGCTTCAATTATGGGCTATTTTATGATAACTGCATTTATGTCCAGCGTTTGGGCTTATTATGTGGATTTTGGAGTTGTGCCGTTCATTGTTTCAGCATTGCTGATGTTTGTAATTGCATTAATGACAGTCAGCTCTAAGGTATTTTCGGTGGTAAAGTCTAATCCGGTTGAGGCAATACGGAACGAGTGAAAAATTGATACAAATTTAATAGAATGTCAATTAATTAGTGATTAACCGAAAACTCGATTCATTATGTCATTCCAGCCATCTTCCCTGTTACAAACATACAGGGACAAGCTTGTGCTGGCCTGTCCCGAACGTGCTTCCATTAGCCTCAACTTAAGGATAGTCCCCCTTAATAAACTAAACGTGTCCCACATTTTTTACTGGACACTGGGAAATAAATTTTGTATATTATCCG
>CAZIKB010000163.1:0-12189 GCA_964539665.1 uncultured Cytophagia bacterium | reverse complement strand
TTTTTGCCGGACAATGCATCATCAAGCAGTTTTAATGATTTTTCACACACAATAGCCTTGGATTTATTATAGGCATCAGGGTGAAGCCTAACCAGGGGGAAAAGTTTTATATAAAAAACAATATCCTTCCGCTGAGAAACAATTTTCTTTATTTCAGGATGAAGCTTTCTGCAGTACGGACAATCAGGGTCATCAAAAACAATAACCATATTCTTTGCAAAGGGATTGCCCATAATAATAGCATCTTTTAATGGGATTTTACTTACATCTACTTTAGTCTTTTGAGCCTGTCTCGGGGGTTTTCCAACTATTTTCCTGTTTTTGATATCAACAATATTGCCGGCAAAAAAATATTTTTTAGAATAATGAATATAAACAGGGAATTTTTTACCGTCCACTTCCACATCAGCCTGCCACATGCCTTTTACAGGACCCTCTTTAACCTTTATCACCTTACTTACAAATCCTTTAAGGAGATCAGATGCCTCCTTTTGTTCAATCTTGTGGCATTGTCCACACTCAGCGCTACAAGCTTTATCTTCTGCATCATAAGCGTGTGCCATATTTACAGTTAAAAGAAACAGCAATATTGAGGCAAGACTTATAATTCTTTTAAGTTTTCTGCTGATTATTTTTTTCATAGTATTTTTATATTAGCATAAAGAAACTTCGTTATGTTAGAAATGAAATATGGTTCTTCTAAGAATTGTGTGGAAGAAATAATGTTGAAGTTGTACAAGCGATATGTTTAGAAAATGGAGAGGTTTTATTCCAGATACCGAAATCAGGCAGGAATGTCATCAGTACTTGGTAATATATTTGAAAATTCAACCTTGCTCTCTGAAGATGTATTGCAGAACTAACATTTACCATGACATAAAAAAGAAAAAGCTCCCGAAGTTAATGCCACGGAAGCACTTTCAAAGTTTTAGTCGGTGCTCTTCTTTCAATGTTGCCTAATCTGAGTTTCCTCTATTTCAATTCCATACTACATTCTTAAGTCGCTCCGACTATTTTAGAATATTCATATTTTTATAAAATGTCAAGCTTTTTTCAATTTTTTTAATTATTTTCATAAACAACTTTGCCCGATTTGATAATAGCCGCGATAAAAGAATTGGGGGTTTGACTTTCCCCTTCAATTTCTGATCTGGAATAAATTAATACATCGGTTTTGAGAGAAAGCTCACTTGAATAACTTACGATCTTAGCGGTAATATCCTTCTTGATTAAAGTGTTTTCTGAAACGATTAATAAATCAACATCACTGAAAACATTGGTCATTTCATCTGCCATTGAACCAAACAGGATTATCATTTCAGGTTCGGTAATCTCTATGGCATAATCAATTATTTTGTCAAGTGTCCTCTTCATATCATTTTCAACTACCTAACTGAAAAAGGATGAATATGTTATCTATCTGATCACTTGTAAGCGACTTAAAATCTCCTGCTGTGCTTACTTTTATTTTCACCCTAATTTCTCCCAAAGAGTTAGGTAGTGATCCAGGTGCAAATTCTTTAGATAAATGATGAACATTGTTAAATGCTAAATCCCTGTCAACAGATAATCCATTCAAGACATCTGCATTTGTAGCTTTAATGTCTGAAGTAAAGCTAAAATTGCCTTCAACACTACTCTCTATGAACATATCCATTTTTTTAATTTTTAGGGCGCTAAGTTTTCCACGAATAAAGAATGGAAAGTGATCTTCTTTAAGATTAATTACAAACTCTTGATCATTTCCGCCTTCAGGATTTAGGAATTTATGCCAATTGGTGCTGAATTCATGTTTAAGACTAAACAATCTTGCTGTTTGTGTAGGAAGTTTGGCTTGCAATGCAGTATTGGCGGCAGTAGTAAGCTGTCCTCCGCCGTTACGTGATGTATAGCTAATATGCAAGACAACATCGGACAAAGAAGCAAAGTCAAAATAATTATTTTCAATCGGCATATTGATTTGCCAATCGCTAATTACACCTGCTCCTTCAAACGGCAAATAACGTTCATCATTAAAATTCAACTCAAACATACCGCTGTCGTTTTGCGCACGGCTGGTGGCAATGGAAGAAATTGCCCCAAAGATGGTTTTGAAACGTGAGTCATCTTCCTGCTTTTCATAGTTGCCTCCTGATAACGTAGCATCCATTCTTGTTTCATTTCTTAAGAGAGAGAGCGTACAGTTTATTCCCGTGAATGGACCCGTGACGCAGGGAATACTAAGGGATACATTTTTAATCCTGCGCATATAATGACCTGGATAATCCATATCAAATAACCACTCAGGCAGAGAAATGGTGCATTTTCCAGTTTCTTTAAGGGTAATTAAACTTAGCGGAGCCATTTGGGATAAAGAAATATGTTTGGTAATTTCAAATTCCCGCCTATTCTGGTTTATATATTCTGCTTCCAGTTTCCTTAAATCATTCATGAGCTTATCACCTGACAACAAGCCTTTTTTCAAGCTATCCCAATAACCAAATTGAACAATATTTGAATTGCTAATTCCTAACTCATACTGATAACACTTCTCCGCTTTCTTGGCCATATCAAAAGCCAACTGGTAAGCCTGGAAATAAACGGTTGAGATCTGCGTAATCATCCAACTGTACAATTTTTCATTAGAAAATTTATTGCGCATGTAATCATCCACTGTTTTGGAGTTTTCTATCTGCATTTCCTGGTTTTCCAAATCTTTTTCTGCAATGGCTTGTCTTATTTCTGCTGCATTGATCTGAAATTGGATTTGGTCTTTTTCAATAGTGGCCAATTTTGCTTGATGTATATTTTCTTCATCCCTGCGGGTATATGATCCCTGCGTTTCAAGCATTGATCCACCTGAATGAGCTATCGTACTAAGTCCTTGGAAAAGAGCAGCAATTTGTGCCGCAGCTGTACTCGCTTGCTTTCCACCTATTTCAATGTCAGCTGATGGTGTGCCACCGAATCCGGAAACACCAGCTTTGAATTGTGGGATAAAAGAAACCCCAGCAGCAATTGTGCTTGAAATTGTGGCTGCTATTTCAGAAAGTATCCCTAATCCATGTGCAATTGCTCCCCCAATTTCCCACTCATTCATCCTTGGTAATTCCTTATAGTAGGTTTTTCTTGCATCTGCCAAGTCAAATGCCTTATTTAAACTTCCAATCGTTTCAACCGCCTCATCAATTTGCTTTTTGCGAATTTCTTTAACTGCTTCGAGTAATTGAATTTCATGTTGTGATCTCAGTAAAGAAAGTTTTTCTGCATCTTTCTTTTCAAGAGCGCTTAATAATTTTTCTCCAAGTATTTTCACTTCATTGCAAAACTCAATTGCCTTTTGTGCCACAATCCTGAACCGGTAATAAGGAGTGGGGGCGCTCAAATCATTCAACACGCTGCTTAAATCCATTCCGGCAGCAGCGGCTTTTACGAGTAATGCCGGATCAATTGGCGGTTCAAACAGCGGCAGCTGACGCACTACACCTTGAATGTTCATACAATGTCGAATTTTGAACAGACGATCTTCCACTGTGTCCCAATATTTCGTCAAGAAATCGTTATTAGGTATGCAGAAATAAAAAATTTCTAACTTGGGAATGGGTTCGGAACCGGATGAAGAAGGAATAACAGTAATTGGCAACAAGGTATCCTCAACTATCACATCTACCCGGGCATTGCCAAAATCATCTAATTTAGTTTCTAATTCATTAAATGTGAGCTCCTCATGTTTTACATTGGGCGCTTTCCTGGGTCGATCACCGAGAATTTCATAAGCCAGCATATATAACAATGATGCTTCGTTAATAGATTCAATGGTGTCCCTTTTGAAAAGCATATCGCCCCAGGCAATTAAATTGTCAAGATATTTCATCACCACGTTTTTCTGGTATGCAACCGGGCGGTATCGTGCTATTACATGAGGTTTGAAAGGATTATTTCTCCATGCTTTTAACTGGTCCGCATTTTCTTTCAGATTTATGTTAGATAAAATCGATTCGATTCTTTGCTTGCGGTAGTCATCAGAATTGTATCCAAAAAAAGGCTTGGTAACCCAATATCTTTGAGGGGTAGAATAATTCTCAATGTTGGTTGGATCAAAAATATAATGGAACCAGTTCATTGCATCTTCGAATTTCTGGTTTTGCATGAGACGGCAGGCCACCATTAATGGTGCATGAAAGAATAATTCCCAATTGTATATGGAATTGGCTCCACCGAAAGAAAAATCAACAATATCCTTATACTTTTGTGCAGCAGGCTCGTCACCGCCAACAATAACGGCTGAAGTTGGAGAATAGGAACTGAAGTTAAAATTGTTTTTCGGAGCATAAGATTCAGGTTTTGTCTGAATTTTTCTATTCAGCAACCCGTCAATTCCATCTCTGTTCAGTTCGCGAATAAATAATAGTGTATATGGATGATAGAAAGGCAGAAACCTGTATTTACGGTTCTTACTGATGAGTTGCCCGTAATTATCCAAACGGGCTTCCCATTCGGGTTTTATAAAAAATGCCCGCTGGTTGTCCTGGTAAAACACTAGATGATTAGTAGTAATTGTATTTAATTGCAAGTCCTGTTGTGTAATTACTAATTCAAATGGAGAAACAGCGCCTGACAATAAAGTAGAAGTATTAGAATTTTCCAATACCCTTAATGCCTGATCATTCTTTGAATTTTTTCTATTATTGGTAAGATGGGTGTTATTAAAATGCATTCCATTAGGAAGCTTTAAACGAGGACCATATTCATATTTTGGATCAAGTTCCTTAATTTGCTCCCCATCACTCCCAAATTTTTCATGAACATAATCATAGGAATCGTCAAGCCATAATTCTATTCCAAAAAAATTGTAATGTCCGCCTAAACCTTTAAGCTTAATTTCTTTAATTTCTCCATTAAAAATGAAACTCGATGAATGCCACGGCAAATAAGTCTCATTGAACCTGTTTTTAGTTAAATAAACCGGATTATTTTTCAGCTTAACGTTTGGATCATAAAAAGTACCATCATTGAATTCTTTTGAAGTGGAAAGATAAATATCCAGATAGAGTTCATTGAATTTAGCCAGGTAATACGGCTTTAGGTTATAAGAATAATGCGGCCGTTCCCAGGGATGAATTAATTTCTGTTTAGAAATTTTCTTGGGCGTCCATCCTCCTGATTTATTAATACTCCATCCCAATTGAATTTCGAGAACCTTCATCGGCTCCGGCGCTTCTGTTGGCCCGTCTGTGGGTTGTGCCGCAGGAACCTTTTTGGCTTTCATCGGCTTTTCCATAAACTGCAGCCAGAACAGATGCAATTTTCGGTTATACACAACTGGCGTTACATGATCACCTGTAATATCAACATCAATTTTTTCCCAGGCGCTCCATGTACTGTAATTCATATCATAAGTACGATAGTAGTAAATGTTAGGAATTGACTTGGTTCTTCCAATGACATGTACAATATTGGTTTCATACCCTGCTTCATCAGGATTCAAATCTTCCATCTGGTGATACATTCCGCAAACTTCGAGATGTGATACTTCATCTACTTTGTGCAAGTAGCTCTGAAATGCTTCTTCAACATTTTCTTTGGTGATTTCATTTTGCATCAGTTCATTTTCGAGTTCTTCAAAGAAGGGAGATTTATCGTCACGTAGTTCCGGTTCGAGCCAGTTTTCAGGGTAAAAGAATATTTTCCGGTTGGCTTCCCATATCCTGTAATTCTTCATCCACTTCCATTGCGACCAGGCATTTGGTGAAGAAGTGTCTTCTTTTGCATCCTGTGTGACCTCGACATACCGGTTTTCCAGATTCAGGAAGCAACGCTGCACAAATAGCTGAACAGAACTTAAAGCCTGTTTCATGCGTGAAGTGAACTGGCAGGCGCTCATCTCCACATCAATTAGAAAATATTTATATAATGAATTGGAATCCTCCCAGTAAAGCGGATTAGGAATTGTTTTTCCATTAAAAACAATCTCCGCTTGTTCGTTTCTTTGCGAATTCTCTAAATGATATTCGACAAGCGCGGCACGTTTCTTTTCTCGAATTTCATTATGCAGCGGAGTAACTTTTTGCAGCCAGTCCTCCTGTTCATATTTGGATTTAACAGCCTGCCGGGTTTGCACTGCAATGTTCATATCTAACGTTGTATCAGAGGTAATATTTGTCCAGCTAAACATGGTAGCAGCATCAACACCGGTGAGTTTCATCTGCTCAAAACATTTCAGCAACCTGTGATACAGCTTTGCATTGGTGTAATCCAGATGCCCGACTACATGCTGAGTTTTAAACCCTGTATCAAGAGAAACAATATTAGTCTTATCCCATTGGGTGAGTTTAGCTATTTCATCCATTATTTCCGGTTTGCTGCTGGTATCAACTTTTGCCAAATCAAGGATGCTTCGAATAGAGGCATTTTCCGGCTCAGGAAATATTGATTTAAAGTTGAGGAAAAGGTATAGATTGTACCAGCCATTATAATCATTGGGATTTATTGCTGACGTTATCGGCAATACTGAAAAGTTAATGGTGTTTACTGCGGCATAATTCACAGTAAACCATTCTAAATCTTTTGTTGCAATTTCCATTTTTGAAACTAAGAGTGAAACTTTATGCAGCAATAAATAGGCATTATAATGTTCAGGAAAGTTTGTAGAATTAATTTCGTTATAGCTTCCGTCTGGATTTTTTGCAATTAAACTTTCATCTTCTAATTTTTGCAGCAGAGAAACAGGTCCGGGTAAAACCATTATGTTTTCTAAAACAACAGTGGCCTGCTCATCTGATAAACTGAACGAGGCGGCAACCTGCGATTTAATTTGATTCTTGTTTTGGTTTAATAAATTGTCCAGGTTTTGCTGAAGTGTTTTAATATTATCAGCTAAATTTGCTTTACCCGCAGCCGTAATGGACGTCGTATCAAAATTAATAATGAAATTTGTTTCCTGAACAGAAAATGCAGCCGTGGTGAAATTTTCGATGGCCGAATTTAAAATCACTTGTAAAGGAGTAAGTGCAGCAATCAGTTGGGCATCTGTCATTGGAAGTAATGCATCAGCATCAAAAGCAAGAATGCTATTACGATCTGCAACAATCAACTTAAGTTGATTAATCTTTTCTTTATTTGATTCAAGGATTTTTCTCAACAAATCAATTAATTGAATAATAGATTCGTCTCTTAAACCAATCGGTGAATCTGCATTATAGTTTAAAATATAATCCAGCTCACGAAGAGATAGGCCGGAAGATTTTATGTGCTCTAAATATTTAATGCTGTCGAGTGTGACCTGCAAAGAACTGAAAGGATCGGAATTATTGGTAATACCCAGAAACAAGAGCAAATCAGTAATATTTAATTTTAAACTGCGGGCCAGGTAGGCATATCTCAAGAGTGTTGAGAGCGAATCGACAGATAAATGCTCATTTGTTTTGTCAGCTAACAAATCAAAGTCTGTTTGCCGCAGTGCAAGCGCAGAGAGAATAGTTGGAACGGGCGTATATCCGTTATACGGAGCCCCGGCGTTAACTCCAAAGACAATTGCAGCATCTAACGGAATTGGAACATTGTTATTATCAATGGCTTTAAAGTAAGCATCAACCGGATTGGTGACTGCCTGATTTTGAAACAAGTTATTATACAAGGGTTGAATAATTACATCGGGTTTATGAGGTGTAATTCTAACTTCCCTGTTGATATCTCCAGAGAAAGCAATGAGTGTTTCAAACGGCAGTTTGAGTTTTTCCTGTAGCTGCTTGAATCGTTTTAAATTTGCCAATGTATCGCCATTAATCACATTGTTTCCGATTTTCGAACTCCTGATAAGTAAATCAAGTTCCCACATTTTCCATCCTGTCTTTCTCCACAGCCGGATGAAGCGGTGCATCAGGTCGAATTTGGGGAGCGTTAAATTAATTACTGCCTGTAGAGCAGTGTCGCACGTATCAATAGGGCGCTCAATTTTGCTTACAGGAGGGGCAGCAGGATCATTGACAAATTTTACCAGCAATAATTCGAGCGACTCATAGTAACTAAGTTTAGTCCTTTTCATAAACAGGGAAACAGGTATACTCGTTTGCGTGGTGTTAAATCCCCAGTATTTATTTTGATCAACCGCGGTTTGCCGCTGTGTAACGATCAAATCGTTTTCTTTGGTTGAAATATTAAAATATTCCGCGGCAATCGCAGCATCGTCGGGTTTCTTGTTATTAGAATCTGATTTATCCTGGAAAGCCTCCATTAATTCGAAGCGGGGCGCTCTTAAATAATTCAGGTAAGTTCGCGCCTCTTCCTGCCGGAGATTGAAAGAAATATTCATTGGAAAGTCAGCATTGGCAATGGTTGTATAAGCGCCGGATTGTACATATTGTGGGATAGCCCGTAACTCTTTTTGAGATAGAGTGGTTTGATAGACAAAGTTTTTATTTCCGATAAGATTGTTTTCTAAAATCTCACACACCAAATCAATGTAAGGTAATGGCGTATTTGTGTTTACACAATTAAGCTTGATGTTTCCAAGATCGGGTCTCCTTTCGAATAAGATATCTTTTACAGTAAGTGTTTTCCCCCCTTGCACAATCAGTGAATCATGCTCGTTCAAAAAGCGAAGCATATCTGTTAAATACGCTGAAGGGCTATACAGTGATTTGCAGTGCTCACAATCGCAATAATCCAATGAACCGAAAAGTGTTTCCAGGTCAGGAATATCACCAATTGCATTTTGAATTTCTGTTTTGGTATAGGTATGGGACGCGATAGCTTGTGGGGTGTACCTGTGTATTTCACGCCTGAAATCCATCAGGCGCGCCAATATCTGCATATACTGCATTTTAGAAGATTCATACACACGATGAATGTGTGATGCTTCAACTCCTTTTGCCGTCATCATGGTTGTTAAGCGGTCTTTGCCCATGAAATAAATCTGCATGGAACTATGCAATCCTTCATCAATTAACGCTGAACCGGCTGAAGCTTTAGTAGTAATCTTATGTACACGCTGAACAATTTTTAATTCTTCTTTTGTTTTTGCATCAATATTTATTTCAGGATGATCAAGCAAGTATTTGTCAATGTTCTGTTGCCGGAAATTCAACTCTTTTTGCTCATCAATGAAGTTTTGCACTTCCGTAATTTTAGTAATCTTTGGAGTATTTCTTTTGACTGTTGCGACTAATGATACTGCCGGATATAAGAACTCCGCCCTGTTTTTCATTGCCGCAGCATAATTCGCCACTTTTTCGTCAGGCGTGTCGCCGGGCATATTGTCGGGCGCCTGTTTACCATTTTGGTTAATTAAATCAACTAATCCTTCCTGGTCCAGTTTTGCAATATCACTCGCTGTTTTGAATAACTTACCTGGTTCACTTCCGATCTTGCCTTTCAAAAATGTAACTGTGGGAATATGATTTTTGGAAATATTTCCTGTTTCAATCGTTGCTGTAAAATCGGCTATTGCATCAGTCCCGATTACTGCTTCATGGGCTTTAATTTCTTCCCAGAAAGACGCATTAACGCCCTTGTTATTGATAAATACTGTTGCGATTGTTGGATAATGCGCAGCATCAATTTTAGATTGATCAAGCAAGGATTGAAGGCTTCCGTTTCCAACCAAGATTGGCTTTGTAAGAGTAAATTTATTGCGCTGGTTTTGTAACTCCTGTACAATAGCATCCAGGTTTACTTTTATTTTTTGTGAAACTAAATTTTGTAAAACTGCGTTGTCAATCGCTTGCCGTTGAATGGCATCATCAAGAAACACTATCCCCGAAGCAGTTAATTCAGTTAGATGATCAATCGTTTCCCATTCGCTGGTTCCTCTTAGCAAATCACCCGGTAAATCCGCAGGAAGATTCTGCCTGATAAAGGCATAAAATACTTCAGAGTTTAATTTAGCAGGCACATTAACTGATTTTGCGACCAGGCGAGATAATACATGACACATGATATCATCCGTGCTGAGACCGGTTTGTAGACTTAACTGGGAAATCTGTTTATCAGTATCAGTTTCTTTCAGATTTTCAATCTTTGCATTGCCAATTGCTTTTTGCAAAATAGAACCCGTAATTTCATAGTCGGATTCACCAGCGTATTTGCCATTATATTCGGTAGCGCCATCAGCATTTTTACTTTCAGTAAAATTTACCCAATGAATTTGATTCACATTATAATGTGTCTGCACCGCAACCGGATTTTGCTGATCGTTTGCATTATAAAGTTTTACAACGAGGTGAAAATTTTCCTTTACCTTTCCGTTTACAGGATTGATCGGGGCGTCATAAGCAATGTCAAAAAAACCATTCAGAAAATTTTTCATTGCAGCGAGCGGTTGTGCACTTTCCTGATCCAGTACTTTTTCATAGATTTTAATAACCATTTTATTTTTACGCTGCCAAAGCTCATCGCGCACTGAACCTCGAATGCGATATCTGTGTTTTGTTGTCGCTTCTGGATTCGCAACGATAATTAAATTATTTACGAGAACTCTGGTCGCTTTATCAAAATGCCCGGTTTGTGCAATCCCCTTTTCTTTTTGGAGTTTTTTAATGGCCTTAATAGTTGTTTTACCAAATGTCTGTGTCTTGAATTCTTTTTCTGAAATCTTATAACCTACAAAGGACAATGCTTTTTGCATTTCAGCTACCTGGGGGGAAACCATATTTAGCCGCAAGTTTTGGGTAACGGTTTTCAACTCTTTTGCAGGTAAAGCCTTAAGTCTTTTAACATAAGTACCTTTACTTGCTGCAATACTTTTTAATTTATCAAGCGTGGCTTTATTTATTTCACCTGTAACAGGGAGTTTATATTTTTCCTGAAACGTCTTTATCAATTTTTTTGAAGTTGTTCCTAATGTTTTTTCTTTAAGTTCATTAGGAGCAATTTCAATGTTCAATTTCGCAATGGAATTGACCTTTTGCAAGGTCTTATGCAGATTGCTTTTTTGGGTTTTTGTGGAATATGTATTCTTAATTACCTCTTCATGCAATTTATCTAAAACCGTTTCGTTCAGCTTGCCGTCAGCGGCAAGCCCGTATTTCTTTTGAAACAGTTTAATCGCATTACGGGTTTTATCTCCCACTATGCGGCTCTTTTTTTCCTCTGCTGTTACAGGAATACCTATTTTTTCAAGCAAGTCATGCAACTTCCTCGTCCTTGTTTTGCTGTATGTATGATGCATATCAAACAACTCGGCATTTAGTACTGAAAGTGTTTCATCGTTTAACTCGCCATCAGCGGAAAGCTTGTGCTTCGTTTGAAAATCTTTTATGGCATCCTTTGTCGATTTTCCCATCTGTTTTCTGGTGATCTCATCCTCAGCGATATTCAACTTCAATTTCTTAAAAGCAGTGTGAAGGTTGACAATATCACCCTTTGATCTCGTTGTCAGGGAAAAATTGAGTTTTTTCATGACCAGTACCTCCGTTCAATTATTAATAGATTCATTTATTTTACAGATAAAAACAGCAAAGGCTCCTGCTGTTTGTTAGTGATTTTATATGATGATTTTGATGGCAGCGGCAAGATAGCATCAGTCGTTAAAATAACTTTTTCCTCTCCATCATTACCTGTTTCAATTTTCCCTACACATTTTCCGCTCATACAGTAAAGAGTTTCAAACTCTGTAGAATTTAAAACTTTCCAGGTTTTGCCCATGGGGATAGCAAGCGCCTCGCTCGTTACACGCAAACCTTTTATAAGTTCAGAAATCTTTTTTTGATAGGGCGTTATCTCTTTTTCTGACATTAAATAAATTATCCGGTTATCCTGGGTCTGCATACCAGGCGTTGAAGTCGAACCTTTTTTGAGATGGTTAATCGTTATAATGAGCTCGTAAGCTTTTTGGGTAGATTTATATCGCATGTCACCAAAGCGGTATAGACATAAAAGGGATAAAACAAAGAAACAACCGCTACTTAACCATTCACTTTTTACTAAAAGCACGGCTCCAATAATGATAAAGGCAACCACCAGGCTTCTGAAAAACTTGGAATCAGCTTCGAGTTTCTTGATATCCACTAATGTTTCGGGAAACCTGACTGCAAGAAAATTCTGCGCCCATTTGAAGGTGTTAATGATTTCGCGTTTATCTTCTTTTAAAAGTTTTTCGATTTCTTTCTCTTTCAGTTTTTTTGCATTAATGAGGTGACTAATCCAGGATTCAGAAGGTAAATATTGTTCGCGGATAGCAGTAGCCGTGTGATAGCTGAGGTCGAAGTTTTT
>CAZIKB010000162.1:0-12239 GCA_964539665.1 uncultured Cytophagia bacterium | reverse complement strand
AGGGTAAAACTCTTGTGGCTACAATGCCAATATATTTAAATGCCCTTACTGGACAGGGCGTGCATGTTCTCACTTTCAATGATTATTTAGCACGTCGTGACGCCCGTTGGATGGGACCGGTATATATTTTTTTAGGTTTAAGCGTCGGTTTTGTTCAGGAACGCATGAGCATTGAAGATCGTCAAAGCGTCTATAATTCGGACGTCACCTATCTCACCGCCAAAGAATCGGGATTTGATTATTTGCGGGACAGCCTTTGTTACAAGCAGACGGACAAAGTTCAACGCGATTATCATTTTGCCATCGTGGATGAGGCAGATTCAATAATGATTGATGAAGCACGAGTGCCCTTAATTATCGCGGGAGCATCAGAGGATTACATTTCGGACACTTATCGCATTGCGCAAATTGCCCGTCAACTGGAAGAAAAAACCGACTTTGACTTTGATGAATATGCCCGCAATTTTCATTTAACTGATAATGGAGTAAAACGGGTGGAAAATATATTGAATTGCGGCAATTTGTACGATGAAGAAAATATCGAATTATTAATCCGTTTGAATTGTGCAATACATGCTGAGTATTTACTGCGTCGTGATGTAGACTATATTGTGCGAAATGGCAAAGTGGAATTAGTGGACGAATTTACAGGTCGGGTGGCAGATAAGCGACGCTGGCCCGACGGACTGCAAGCAGCGATTGAGGCCAAAGAAAACATCGATATTCAATCCAAAGGGCATATCTTAAATTCCATTACATTACAGAATTTCTTACAGCTCTATCCTAAAATCAGCGGCATGACCGCCACGGCGCAGGCAGCCGCAGAAGAATTTAAAACATTCTATAACCTGGATATCGTGGTTATTCCACCTAACAAATCATGTATTCGTAAGGATCATCCGGATATCATTTATCATACTAAAGAAGCCAAACAGGAGGCGTTAATAGAAGAGATTGTTCAGGTACACAAAACAAAACGCCCTGTTCTGGTGGGCACCCGAAGCGTCGAAGAATCTGCATTGTTAGCTAACGCTTTGCAAAAACAGGGAGTGCAATGTGAGGTTCTAAATGCCAAAAGGGATGAATTCGAGGCCAAAATCATTGCCCGTGCTGGAAGGTCAGGGGCGGTAACCATTTCAACCAACATGGCTGGAAGAGGTACGGATATACGATTAGGCGCTGCAGAAAAAAATGAGAAAAAACAAATTACGGCACTCAAGGGACTGTATGTCATTGGCGCCAATAAGCACGAAAGCCAGCGGATTGATAACCAGTTGCGGGGACGGGCAGGCCGACAGGGGGATCCAGGCGCCTCCCGCTACTTCATCAGCCTGGACGATGAGCTGTTTGCAAAATACAAATTAAAAGCCCTTTTCCCTGCTAATTTTATTTTTGAAAAACAGGATGGCAAAATCGATAATCCCATGGTTAAAAGTGAGATCAGTCGTCTGCAAAGAATCATAGACGGTCAAAACCTGGAAATCAAAAAAACCTTGAACAAATATTCTTTTTTAATTGAGCAGCAAAGGAAATTCATTTTTCAGAAACGGAATGATTTGTTGTTGGGAAATTCAGTCCTGCATTTTTATAAAACAAATTCGTCTGATCAATTTAATCAAATAAGAGCAAAAATTAGTAAAGAAAAATTACACCATATTTGTAAGCATATATCATTATATTTCCTGGATAAATCGTGGTCACAATATCTTGCCGAAATTGCCGACATCCGCGAAGGCATCCATTTAACCAGACTTGGTGGACAGGAGCCCCTGTTTAAATTTCAAAAACTGGCAATTGAAACTTTCGACAAAATACAAAAAGAGATTGAACATGAAACCATACAATCATTTAATAATATCAAAATTAAAGACAATAGAGTTGAATTAGATGATGCGGAATTGAAAGCGCCGTCGTCGACATGGACTTATCTTATAAATGACAATTCGTTCGAAAATATGCTGGGTGTACAATTGATGGGCAATTTAGAACTCTCTATTGGAGCAGGTGCATGGTGGCCCCTGATGGTCATTTATCTTCTCTTGAAAAAATTCGGCAGTAAAATTAAAATACGCAATGTGAAATAGTGTCTGAACAAATTATTAAAATTGTGACATCGCCCTTAAAATATTGACATGAATCTTGCTTATGGTCGGGATATTCATAACTTATCTTATAATTATGAATTTTGCTTGATATTAAGGAGAAAGTTATGTCAAAATTGAAGGAAAACTGGCAGGGTTTTGGAGGAGCAATATTTGATCCCTGGGCGTTAATCTTGTTTTGTCTTATATCAGGTATGCTGGTGCTGTCATATCTCTTTGCTCAATCAATTATGAACAATTCAAGTAAGCTGATTCTTCCAATTTTTTCCCTTTGGCTGTCACTTTCGTCTGGAATTTTAGGCAGCAGGATTGCTAAACAATTAATAGATCGGAAAGAAAGAAAAGGTCTAGTTGCCAAAGGTCTCTCCACTATTCGTGGTTTGAAACTGTTGTTTACAAACCTGGCAAACCTTGAAAACAGGATCAAATCCTATGTGAGTCAGCTAAATGACAATCAGAATACTTCTGACAAATTAATAGTCTACTGTGAAGAAATTATTGAGAAACTCATGATGATGGAAGAAGAGGTAATCTCTTCCATTGAAGAATGGGCAAACGTTATACCAGAGGCCAGATTAAAAAGTCATATAGAATTCTTTAATGATTTAAAATTAGCGCTCCATTTTTCTGAAATAGAAATTGAAACCCTGTATAATCAAATCGTTGCCTCAAATGGGCAGCCCAAAAAACTGACCCAAGAGCTTACTTCAAGATTAAAGCAGGAAGAAAAAGAAATGCTTCAGTTGCGTGAAAAAGTCTTGGAAAGGAAAAAGCTTTTGGATAAAACAATTTTGAGTGGGATTTCAACGTCTGTTCTGAAAAGTGGTACGGCTTCCTTTGACATTTTCCCTGAGCTAAAAACACTTTCAACATTTTCATCACTACCCGACAGTGACGAGCAAACTTCTTTTGATCTAAATTTAGCTGAACCAGTGAAAGAAAGCAACAAAGCAGAATCATCATCAAATAATAACAAGTAGCCTCCATAAGCAGTATTGGATTAACACCCGAGACCTCTGATACGTAAAGTGAAAAATCATACATATTTTTTCACTTTTTATCATTAATGTCCCCTCCCGACTGATGAGTTGTAATTGCATCCACTTTTGATAAAGATATTATGTGTCAGGGAGAAAATGATTGTTCACCTCTCAGGACTTCTGAAACAATATCTGGTGAACAAATTTGAAGCAGTAAATATCAGATTATACTCAATAACAATGAAATCCTGCCAATAAATAGACCTGGTTCTAAAATCCTTCTAAATACATTTTGTATTGACCAGAAAATTCTGGTGGTCATATCTGATCTCATTTTAACCATACAGAGTCGCTTAAATCGGACCAATATGAAATTCAGAGCGAACCAATAAACATTATCTGTTGAACCTCGTAGTTAATTTGAGTATCATGTAAAGTACAACTTTTTGGAGGAATGGATCATGTTTCACTTTGTCGCAAAACGAATGTCGAGATTGGTAATTTTTGCACTGCTTATCTTTTATGTTCCGGGCTGCGATAAAAGCAGTCCTACACAAAAGTATGAGTCACCCTATCCCAAAGCCGAGGAGCAAAATATTGATGGAGCTCAATTAGCCCTCGCTTTTGCTAATGCCCAGCAGATTGCCGATCTTCAGGGTCTGGCAGTAGCCCGTAATTTTGAGATTGTTGCTGAAGAGTATTTTAATGACCGTGGACCGGGCCCAGATTCGCTTCTGCATGTCATGTCGGTTACTAAAAGTATTGCATCGACTCTCATTGGGATTGCAATAGATGAAGGATTTATTCTGAATGTGGAGCAAAAGCTGAATGAATTCTTAGGCGAGGAAGTGGATACGGTTAATGCAGCCTTGGGTGAGGTCACATTGCACCAGCTGATGAGCATGGCTTGTGGTCATGATTGGCATGAAATAGGAAGCGAATCGGAATTTAACGATTTTGCCAGCGCTCCGGATCAATTGAATTATATTTTACAGAAGCCGGTTGTGAATACACAGGGAACAGTTTTTAATTATAGCGACGGGGCTGCCCATCTGATTTCGGTTGTGATTTCAAAAGCCACCGGTATGGACGCTTCTGCATTTGCTGATCAGTACTTGTTCGGGCCTTTGGGACTCGGTGAAAGAATCTGGTATACAGACAATCGCGGATTTTGTTATGGCGGAGTTGGATTGTGTATCGGCATCCATGATATGATAAAAATCGGTTATTTGTATCTCAATGAAGGCGTTTTTGATGGGCAGAGAATTGTGTCTTCAAACTGGATTCAGACAGCCACAACTTCAAAAATTTCTACAAACAATAGTCTTCCTTACCTGAGTAATTATGGCTATTATTGGTGGCTTGGCCGGGAATACAATCATGATTTTATATGTGCTGTGGGTTATGGCGGACAGTTTATTCTTGTAGTGAAAAAATTAAATCTTGTGGTTGCTGCAAGATGTAACTACCGTAGCATCAGTCAACAAAAAGCTGGAGAAAACTGGGGAAATATACTTAATATTATCATAAATCAGATTTTGCCAGCGGTGGAGTAACAGCCTTACAATACTCAATTGAACCTGTATTCTCGAGTTACAGAAACATTGCACAACGAGGAGTAGAAGAATTACCTTTTAAGTGGCGCGCTCAATATTGTTTTTTCTTGACTAAAACAAAAATATTTATAATATATGAATAAACATGAAGCTAAATGTTGGAGTTTCACATTTTTACTGTTTGCAGAAGGCTAAATCTGCGAAAAATGGAGGAAAAACTATGCACCATAAAATTACAGATTTATTCGAGGAATACACAGGTGGAACACTTGATCGTCGTGAATTCCTCAAGAAATTAGCTGTACTCGCTGGCGGTACTGCGGCTGCTTATGCTCTGCTGCCCCTGCTTGAAAATAACCATGCCGAAGCCCAAATCGTGGCAAAGGACGATTCGCGGCTGCACACAGAATACATCAAATATCCGGGTGAAACCGGCGAAGTTCATGCAAGTCTGGCCAGACCTAAAGGAGAGGAAAAACTACCTGGTGTGATCGTGATCCACGAAAACAGAGGTCTTAATCCGCACATTGAAGATGTTAACAGGCGCATGGCTTTAGAAGGATTTTTGGCTATCGCTCCAGACGCTTTATCGCCGCTCGGGGAAACACCGGACGATACTGATAAAGCTCGTACCAAAATGCGCGAGCTTGACGGAGACGCGACTACAAAAAACTTTGTTGCTGCGGTAAAGTACCTTAAGACCCATCCTCAATCTACTGGAAAAGTCGGATGCACAGGCTTCTGTTGGGGAGGAGCCATGACCAACCAGGTTGCTGTTCACTCCCCGGAGTTAACGGCTGCCGTTCCTTATTATGGCAGTCAGCCTGCTGCTGAAGATGTCGCGAAGATTAAAGCATCTTTGTTACTCCATTATGCCGGTGATGACGAACGAATAAATGCGGGCATTCCGGCATTCGAAGAGGCTCTTAAAAAGGCATCCGCCGAATACAAGAAATACATTTATGAGGGTGCCAAGCATGCGTTTAATAACGACACCAACGATACCCGATATCACAAAGAAGCGGCCGAACTGGCCTGGAAGCGTACCATTGAGTTCTTCAAAGAAAAGCTAAAAACTTAGCGAGTTAAAGCGCAGTGTCTAAAGTTTAAAGTGCCTAAAATGCCTAAAGATGTTAGTTTAAAGTAGAGAAATTTAAAGCTAAAAAAACATTATAAAAAATCTAAATTCACTTGCTCAAACAGCATTTCTTGTATTTCAGGCCGCTGCCGCACAGGCACGGATCATTGCGCCCCGTTTTTGGTTGAGTGCTGGTATCGACAACTTGCACCACTGGTTTTTGCCGGCGCCATTCAGCGGCTACTTCTGCAACAAAAGGCCGGCAGTGATTAAAAAATCGTTTATAGCCCGTACACAGGTAGTTCAGGCCGGCTTCGCCATCTGGCGTCTTGATGAAACGATTTTTCGGGCAGCCGCCATTGCACATTTCCCGGACCTCACATATCTGGCAATAACGCGATAATTTGTCCAATTTAGCTTGCCCGAATGTTCTCTGCGCCGAACTCTCAAGCAGCTCAACCAATGGCGTCTTCTGGATATTTCCGAGACAATGTTCAGCGTTGACGAAATGGTCACATGAAAAGAAGTCCCCATTATGCTCGATGACCGGAATATCCCCGCAGGTTTTCCGAAAAATACACAGCGAATGCTCCTGCCCGAAGGCCGTTCTGGCGGCCTCCTCGAATATCTGCACTTTAATCCGTCCGATATCCTGGCTCAGCCACTCGTCGAAGATGGTGATGAGAAAATCGCCAAAAGCTTCAGCCGGTACGGTGCGGTGGTTTACGCCGACTTCGGTTTCTGGTTGCGGCTCAACCAGTGGCAGAAAGCTCAGGTATTGCGCTTTGATTTGCTTGAAGAAGCGGTAAGCTTCGGTGGGGTACTGAACGTTGTGTGCATTCACCACACACAGAATATCGTTAGAGATTTGGTGCTTCAGCAAAAGTTCATACCCGCGCATGGTTTGCTCGTGAGTGGGCTTTTGGCCTTTAGTAACGCGGTAGCGGTCATGCAATTCCTGCGGACCGTCCAGACTGAGCCCAACAGAAAAGTCCTCTTCAGCTAAAAAACGGCACCAGTCATCATCGAGGAGAGTACCGTTGGTCTGCATACCGTTGGTAATTCGCTGATTTATAGACTGATGCTTACGCTGCAGCGCAACAATTTTACGAAAGTAGTCCAGCCCCAAAACAGTCGGTTCCCCGCCGTGCCAGGAAAAGCGAATCACTGGTTCGGTGGAAGCTTCGATGTGCTGGACAATGTACGACTCCAGGATGTCATCGGGCATGCGAAACGACTCGCCCTCTGGATAGAGGTGTTCCTTCTTCAGGTAGTAACAATAGTGACAGTCCAGGTTGCAGATGGAGCCTATCGGTTTGGCAAAAACCTGAAAATCGTGGGAAGCTTTAGACATATTTGTGTTTTTTATCAGCAGTTGAGTAATGGTTAAATAAGTAGTCTTTTTCCATGATGAAAAATGACGATAACTACCGTTTGTTTTTCTTCATCGATTTTGTAAACAATTCGATATTGGCCTTTGACAATTTCACGGATATTGTCATCAGCATATTCAGGAACAATGCGACCTATCCGCGGCAGATCTGACAATTTTGAAACTGATTCAAGAATACTCGCAGCCCATTTGCGTGCAGCCTGCGGTTTGTCATACGCAATAAATTTGACAATCTCAGCCAAAATGTTTCTGGCACTTGAGGAGAAAACGACTTTCATCGCTTCTCGGCAGCCTCGATGATATTATCGAGAATACTGAAGGTTTCCTCAAGCGAATGAACACGGTCGTTTTTATAGTCTTCAAGCCCTTGTGCGACTTTTCGCATGAATTCAATTTGGTCTTGCATCTCCTGGAACTTTTCAGCATGAAGCAGAACTGCAGCACTTTTCCCATGTTGCGTTAAGAGAATTGGTTTTCTATTTTCATTTAGTTCTTGTATGTATTCTTTCATCTTATTTCTAAACTCAGTAAGGGGGCGAATATTATTTACATCTAAAGATTCCATTCTAAGGCTCCGAATTTTGGATTTTTGTATAATTATGTCATTTAAATGTACAGAATTAAAACAGTAAAAGCAAGTTATAATATGCTCCGAGGTCTGTGCCACAGATCGGGAAGATCGAACGCTGTAGGATTTGTCTTCCGATTACAAAGACTCTGTCCTGTGTTTACGATCTCGTTTGCTGACCGACATCTGGTAGTCTGCTCTAAGTGGCTTGGGTGCTACGAACTGCGTGAGGAGATTGTAGGCTAATAACCTAACGCATTCCCACAATGTAATTAAAAATATTTATTTTGTTTTTCTCTTGACAAAAATGTAAATATTTTTAGTATATAATTAGCTGAACGCCCGGCTAAATCTGCACAACATAACGAAGGAGCAAAGAATGCCAAACGACGACTTTACTATCAAACCAGCTACCAAAGTTGGAGCGCTGCTCGACCGCTACCCGGAGCTCGAGGATGTCCTTATCGGGATGGCTCCACCATTCAAAAAGCTGAAGAATCCTCTCCTGAGAAAAAGCGTGGCGAAGGTCGCATCTCTTCAGCAGGCGGCTGCCGTGGCGCGTGTACCAGTCGACGAACTGGTCAACAAGCTTCGAGCCGAGGTTGGACAAGAGCCTATCGCTTCCGAGGATGTCGGTGATACGGTTGCCTATTTCTCAAACCAGCCGGACTGGTTCGACCGAACAAAGATTGTGGCGTCGATCGACGAACGGGAGAGCACCAATGAGGACAAGATGCCTCTCACTACAGTGATCCAGAAAGCCACGCACCTGCAGGAGACGGAGATATTAGAGCTGATTACAACGTTCCTTCCTGCTCCCGGAATCGACATTATGAAAAATAAAGGCTTCCTCGTCTGGTCTGAGCAGGAAGAACCCGAATTGATCAGGACTTACTTTTCAAAGCCCACCCGCCCGTAAGTTTGGGCGAATAGCTTATACACGTGGTTAAGGAGTGTGAGGATTGGTGGCGATCAAGTGACTCTGCATAACTTTCATTTGGCTCGGTTGACGGATTAAATGTGTGAATCAGGTTCTGTTATATTTCAAAGGCAATTCCTGAAGCGAAAAGACCTTAAACATGAATTACAAATTACAAGATCGTAAATCATAATTAACAATATTCAAACGAAGCTGGATTGATTTTGGATATGATGCCAGCATCGAGCATCCAGAATCATTTTTTGATAAATCTTTCAATTTTCTTGTTCAAAAAACAAAACTTTTCAGGATAATTGAATAAATCTATTTACAACGTAGAGAGAGGTGACTTATGAAAAATATATCTACTGCTCTGATAGTTTTATTTAGTATTATTATACCATCCTTCGTCACTGCTGGTCTAAAAGCAGAAGACATCACTTTGATCGCACCAGACGGTAAAACGGTTGAAATCCATCGTGATAGTTATGGAGTGCCACATATTAAATCAGGTACTGAAATTGGCGTATTTTTTGGGCAAGGTTTTGCTGCTGCCCAGGATAGATTACGTCAGATGGTAGATTTCAAAAGAGCAGCACTGGGCAAAACAGCAGAACTTTTAGGACCATCAAATCTGGATTTTGATAAATACATCAGAACCTATTATTACACAGGGGAAGAAAGACAGCGCCAGTTTGATGAATTAACCAAAGATTTGCAGGATGCTCTGGAATCCTACGTTGCCGGAGTAAACACCTATCTCGATTCAATGGCCATCAATCCTCAAAAATATAAACCAGTTGATTTTCTCATCCTTCCCTATTCTCGCTGGAAAGTCACTGACTGCATGGCCATTGCACCGATGCTTATACGAAATTTTGGATGGGCTGGAGGATCGGAATTACAACGATTAACTGAGTTACAGGAAAATGGCCAGGAATGGTTCGATGAAAATCGGCCTATAAATTATGCTGGAGCTCCCACCACTATTCCCGACAGCGAAACGGGCAACGCGGCTGTGAGAACCTGGAAATATTCTGGTATGAAAATACGAAATAATGTTGTTCAAACACATCTTAAAAAACGTCGTGCAATACAGCAGCAAGCTGATAAATTAGGGATACCTGGTAAATTTGGAAGTTTTGCGACCTTGATTACTCCAACAAAGTCAGAAACAGGAGATGTGATGCTGCTGGGCTGCCCACAAATGGGTACACCCCAAATCTATAAGACCTCTATTGTGAATGAAGTTGAATTGATTTGTCCGACATATCATGTCAGTGGTATGATCATAGCCGGAATGCCTGGTGTAATCATCGGCCGAAATGAATATTTTGCGTGGACTTTAACCAGCGGTATGTCGGACAACTCAGATGTTTACATTGAGACCACATTTGATACCACTTTCAGTAAATACAAATACAATAGTGGCTGGCGTGATTTTGAGGTGTTTCAGGATACCATTTCAGTATTTGGGCAGCTTGAAATTTTCAAACATTATCGAACAATTCATGGCCCAGTTTTTGAAGCTGACCTGGCAAACAAACAGGTGTACTCAGAAAAAATGACCTTCTGGGATGACGAATTTGGCATGATGAAAGCTATTTTCGGTATGGGTAGAGCGCAAAACCTGGAAGAATTTGAAGCTGCCGCATCTCTGAATCCAATGTCCTTCAATTTGTTTTATGCTGGCAAAGACCAGAATGTAAAATTTTGGCATGTTGGCCGGTATCAGAACCGAAGTGACGGAGTCGATCCACGTCTGCCACATAACGGCGACGGCAGCGAAGAATGGGGCGGTTTCATTGACTTCTCTGAATTACCTTCACTGCAAAATCCTGCACAGGGATACCTGGTGAATTGGAACAACAAACCAGTAAGTTGGTGGAATAATGGTGACAATGTTCCCTGGAGAGCACATGCGGATACTTTAAGCTCCGCCACCTTCAGAGTTATGGCTATGGAAAATTATGTCGGTCCGCTAAACAATTTCACTTTTGAAAACTTGAAAAATATACCCTGGCAAATTCAATCTCATGGAACCTACCAGCAGGCGATTTCACTTTCTACAACAGATGTAACAGGCAATAATATCCTACCACCTGGTCAAAGCGCTTTTGTGAACCTGTTAGCTGAAGCCAGTCTGAATAATAATGACCAATGGGATATGCATGTCAATTGGCAGTTCAAAGAGATGGTTTTCGGAGAAAATGTCACCACCGATATTCAATATATCGCCGAATTTCCAGAAACATTTGAGCTGTTTCAAAACTACCCGAATCCATTTAATCCTGAAACTCAGATTGTTTTTAAATTACAAAAAAAGAGCGAGATCAGTCTTAGAATATACAACATTCAAGGAAAACTGGTTAGAACATTAGTCACTGGAAAATATAATGCTGGCTCCTTTAAAGTATCATGGAACGGAAAAAGCGATCAAGGTCAGGGGGTCTCATCGGGTATTTATATCTATAAATTAGAAGTGGAATCATTTGTGCAATCCAAAAGAATGATTTTTATAAAATAGTGTCATATGACTATACTTTATTTATCCAGACAAGACGTTGAAGAAGTTAATTTACCGATGTCTGAAATTATCAAAGCGCTTGAAGAAATGTTCAGGGAAAAAGGACAGGGAAAGGTTGAAATGCCTCCAAAGCCTGGAATACATACACGCAAAGACGCTTTCATCCATGCAATGCCGGCATACATACCAGGATTGAAATCAGCGGGGGTAAAATGGATTGCCGGATACCCGGAGAATCAGAAGAAAGGACTGCCCTACATTCACGGTCTGTTAATTCTGAACGATCCAGAAACAGGCATTCCCATAGCCA
Organism: uncultured Cytophagia bacterium; assembly: GCA_964539665.1. Classification (GTDB taxonomy): domain Bacteria; phylum Zhuqueibacterota; class Zhuqueibacteria; order Oceanimicrobiales; family Oceanimicrobiaceae; genus CAZIKB01. The sequence goes on along the minus strand of CAZIKB010000162.1, from coordinate 806 downwards.
TCATGGATGCAACCTGGATTACGGCAAAACGCACAGGAGCAGCCACGGCTGTTGCTGCAAAGTACTTAGCACGAAAGGACAGCTCTACGATTGGGATATTGGCCTGCGGCGTTCAGGGCAGGAGCAATCTTGAAGCGCTGGCAAGTATCTTCAAGATCACTAGAGTCAAAGCCTTTGACATAAATCTTGAACAGGCTGCGAAGTATAAAAAAGAAATGAGCGAATCCCTTGGATTGGACATAGAAATTGTCAAACACCCGAAAGATGCCGTCCATGATTCAGACATTGTTGTGACAAGCGGCCCGATTTTAAAGAAGCCAAAACCAATCATTGAAGCAGAATGGTTTAGTGAAGGATCCTTTGCCTGTCCAGTCGATTTTGATTCGTATTGGCAAGGTGAAGCACTGAGCAAAGCTGATAAGTTAGCAACTGACGACCTGACGCAATTGGACTATTATCGTCAAGCCGGTTATTTCCAATCCACTCCTAAGCCCTATGCTGATCTCGGGGAGATTATTGTTGGCAAAAAAACCGGCCGCCAAACAGAATATGAACGCACAATCTGCATCAATCTCGGACTTGCTCTGGAAGACATGGCAACTGCAATTTTAATATATCATAAAGCAAAAGAATATGGGCTGGGTATGGAATTACCGCTTTGACTCGGTGAATGTCAATATTCGTGGTGACGATAAAAATTTTCAAAATGTCAACTAAATGGTTCTGCACTGCAAATGTGGTCCAAATCCGCATTATTAATGAGGCGACTAAACAAGTTGCATATATGATTAAAAATACGTAATTTA
>CAZIKB010000161.1:0-12350 GCA_964539665.1 uncultured Cytophagia bacterium | reverse complement strand
CATAAAAAAACGCGGAGCCACCTTTTTCAACTAAAAATGGTATTGACTCATGCAGTTCGTTGGTTATATTAATTATTGGCATTGTGAAAATTTTATTTTGCAAGTAATGGCTCAATTATTGCAATATTTTCTTTAAATTGCTCTGAATACTGGGACGATTAGAACACCCACATTTTTCACTTCCTGAACTTTGTTTGTAAATGAATGGTTCAAACATGTTGTAAAATTGATTTAAGTAAAAGACAATGAAAATCACCCCGTTTTATCAGAGGTTAGACTTTAAATTAATCTTAGGTTTACTCCTGTCATTATTGATTGTGGGGCTACCCTTCTTTGCTTTTTTTTATCACTTCCATAAAGATCAACTTATCGATGGTTTGAAGGTTTCGACCACGAATTTAAGCCGGTTAGTTGTAGGCACCCTGGAAACTGCCATGCTGAAAAAGGAGCCTCACTTACTGAATGACGAAGTGAAAAGGCTCTCTGAGCAGTCCGGTGTTGAACGAATCATGATCTTCAATAAATCAGGCGAACTAAAGATATCTTCTGATTCAAGAATGATGGGAAAAGTCTACAAAAATAATGTTGATTCCATTTGTGTGGTATGTCACCAGTCGTCTCCGGTGATGCGAAATAATACCGCCATTGCTATAGATAAAAAGGGTGCAGAAATTTTCAGAAATATGAGTATAATTTTTAACGGACCCAGGTGCTTTGGCTGTCATGACTCAAGTGAAAAAATAAATGGTATTTTGCTGATGGATTTGTCCATGGCTGATTCTCGCCGGCAATTGGCTGCTAACAGTAATAAAATATTTGGTATCGCTTTTGTCATGGTGGTAATTACCAGTGTGGTTTTGGGCTTTTTAATAAATAAATTAATCCTTCAGAGAATTAAAAAAATTACCGACACCACGCTTCGCATTAGCAAGGGTAATTTGGATGAAGTTATCGAGTTCAAAGGCAATGATGAGATTAGCTATTTGGCTAATAGTTTCAATAAAATGACAGCCAATTTGAAATACACTTTAAATGAAGTGCAACGACACAAAGACTATCTGGAGCATGTGATAAACGGCATTGACGATGAGATAGTAGTTGTGGATCGTAACTACAAGATTATCACTGCCAATGATGCTTATCTTAATAACCGCCAGAGTAGCAGATCAAATATCATCGGGAGATATTGCTCAAGGGATTCGCAGAATTCTGAGACGGTCTGCCATCATGACTTGTCGAACAGGTGTCCGGCTAAGACTACTTTTGAACAGGGAGCTTTGCAAAAAATACTATATACTTTCCTCGACAGAAGCGGCAAAGAGAAATATCTGGAAATTTATTGTTCTCCACTGCGGGATGAAAAAGGCGAGGTCTTTCAGGTAATTGAGTTAAGGCGAGATATCACCAAGCGCAAATTCCTGGAAGAGCAGCTTATTCAATCTGAAAAGCTGACCTCAATTGGACGTTTGGCTGCAAGTGTCGCTCACGAAATTAATAATCCTCTGGATGGGATGCTAAATTGTCTGGATATAATAAAGAAAAATCCCAGCGATTCAGCCAAAGCAAACACGATGTTAGGTTTGCTCTCAGAAGGAATAGAAAGAATTGGATTTATTGTGAGAAGGCTTCTAATCTTCTCTAAACACCACAAACTTAGGATGGAAATGATAGACCTGAACGAGGTGGTCGAAAAATCTCTGCTGTTTATTATGCACAAGATTGACGAACAGGGCATTGAATTGGAAACCAGGCTGGATAAATCTCTTCCCGGCATTTTGGGCGATCCGTACAATCTATCTCAAGTTTTTATAAATATTTTCATTAATGCTTCTGACGCCCTGGATGGTAAATCTAATGGGCATATCAGCATTACAACAAATTTACTGAATCAGGGGACTGAACCAAATGCGCAGGTGAAAATTACAGATAATGGATGTGGCATTTCTGAGGAAAACCTGGAGAGAATATTCAGCCCTTTTTTCACAACCAAAGATACTGAAAAGGGCACAGGCCTGGGACTTTCAATCAGTAAAAAAATTATCGAAGAACACAGGGGAAAGCTCACAATTACCAGTGAATTAAACAAGGGCACTACTGTTAGCGTGTTATTACCAGTGGGAGACAATAAATGAAAGGCAAAATTCTTGTAATAGATGACGAAAAATTAAAGCGTGTGACCTTGAAAACCCAGTTGGAGGACGAAGGGTACGACGTCGAGATTGGGGAAAATGCTTTTATCGGTCTTGAGCACTTGAAATCAAACACTTTTGATGCGGTAGTTTCGGACATTCGGATGCCGTCAATGGATGGGATCACATTTTTAAAAGAGATTAAAAAGCTTTCACCGGAGATCGAAGTGATAATGATGACAGGCTACGGCACCATAGAGAATGCGGTTGAAGCCATGAAAGAAGGCGCTTACGATTACATAACCAAACCGTTCCCGTATGATGAGTTGTCCATTAAATTGAGTCGATTGCTGGAGTACCGTCAAGGTAAAGTACAAATTGAGGCTTTGCAAAAGAAAATCCAATCTCAATACTGTTATCAGAATATCATTGGGCGCTCAAAGGCCATGCAAGCAGTTTTTGATAAAGCTGATGCAGTTGCGGATAGTGATACGAATATTCTTATACAAGGTGAAACAGGTACTGGTAAGGAGGTTCTGGCAAATGCGCTGCATTACAATAGTTCAAGAAAATTAGGTGCATTTATCAAACTAAGCTGCGCCATATTAAATCGGGAAATACTTGAAAGTGAACTTTTCGGTCATGAGAAAGGCGCTTTTACCGGAGCGTTACGCCGTAAAAGGGGACGGTTTGAGTTGGCTGATAAGGGCACAATTTTATTAGATGACGTAGATGATATTCCATTAGAGCTTCAGGTTAAACTGCTCAGGGTAATTGAAAATAAAGTGTTCGAACGGGTTGGGGGTGAACAGTCATTGAAGGTGGATGTGCGCTTAATATGCGCTACAAAGAAAGACCTTAATCAGATGGCGGCGGAGGGTAAATTCCGAGAGGATCTTTATTATCGTCTTAATGTTGTTAAAATTAAATTACCGCCATTGAGAGAGCGGCGTGAGGATATATCACTTTTGTCTCAGCACTTTCTAAAAAAACTCTCTAAGGAAAAACACAAATCGGTTGACTCTATAACGCCAGAAGCACAAAAAATATTGCTTAACCACGATTGGTTGGGCAATGTAAGAGAGTTGGAAAATGTTGTGGAACATGCCGTGACGTTGTGCAAATCAGACCGCATCACCGTTGACGACTTACCTGACAGCATTCGAGATTTACATAAGGGGGGAGACTTGTTTTCTTTCAATCTTAGTAGAAATAAGCAGATCAATTTTTCAGAGGCAATATCCGAAGTGGAAGCCAGGTTAATTTATTGGGCTTTAAAAGAAGCTGAAGGTAACCAGATGAAGGCTGCGGCTCTATTAAAAATCCCCAGGACGACGCTGCGTGATAAACTTGCACGATTGAAGTTTCCTGACAACCATTAAAAAAGGTGACGGATTTGGTACATTTGCTGACGAATTTTCGTCACTAATATCTGTTATTCTAACCACCAATATTACCAAATAGTTATCAAAAACTCACAACTTTGTCGAGACGGCTGACCGTCTTTCCTGTGTCTCATATTCTCAGATCTCTATTGTCATAACTTCTATATTTTCAAATTATTAGTTGATGATTTATGTATATGGCATGAGTATTGCAAATATTATGTCATACCATTCTATGATATTGTTATTATCTCAATTTACCAGGTAACAATCAGGAGAAAAGAATTTCAGAGTACCTAATAATGTTAACAATCAAACCCTGAAGTGATATCAAAAACTAAAGGAGGGTATCATGTTAACTAACAATAGTCTTCGAACGAAATCATACTATCTCGGCTCATGCATTATATTTTTATTGTTGGTGTTTATGTATGTTTCAGTCTATGCTCAAATAAACACAGCATCAGATTCACCATGGAAGGGACGTGAAGTATTTCAACAAAAAGGATGCAGCCAATGTCATGCAGTACATGGTGGGAGCGGCAAAGGCGGACCGGATCTGGCCAAGGAAAAATTTTACGGCACCTATCTCGAATTGGCAGCATTGATGTGGAATCACTTTCCCAGTATGTCTAAGAGAATGCAAAAGACGGGTTACAAATTCAGAGAGCTTAATAATGAAGAAATGTCGCAACTTATTTCATATCTTGCTTATTTTCGATATCTCGGAGAGCCCGGTAATGAGTCACAGGGAAAGAAACTATTGAAATCCAAAGGCTGTGTGACTTGTCATAAATTCGGTGGCCTGGGTGGAAACATCGGTCCTGATATAAGTGCAATTCGTGATTATATGTCACCTATTAAACTTGTCGAATCCTTGTGGAATCACGGTCCTCATATGATAGAAATATTTCGAGAGTATAACGTCAAACGACCGCAGTTTAAAGGAAATGAAATTGTCCATCTTGCCGCGGCCATTAGATCTTTTATGTCTCCAGAAAGAGCGCCTAGTAGTGATTTCGTTTTCGGTGATCCCGTAAAGGGAAAAGCCCTTGCAGAAGATAAAGGATGTATGCGCTGTCATTCAGTTCGCGGGACTGGCGGCAGTCTGGGGCCGGACTTTGCGGAGATTGATTTCGAATATTCTGTTACTCAAATCGCTGGCAAGATGTGGAATCACGGTCCACAAATGTGGAATATTATGAAGCAGGAGAACATTAAATTTCCAATTTTTGCAAAGGGAGAAATTGCTGATGTCATTGCTTTCATTTATGGTATCAAGCTTCTCGACATGCCGGGTGATATTAGCGAGGGCCTTCGAATAGTTGATAAGAAAAACTGCCTTTCCTGCCACTCACTACAAGGAAAAGGAGCTGGAATCTCAATTGATTTGTCAAAACTCAGTAATTTAGACACGCCTCTGGAAATGATTACAGCCATGTGGAATCATGCTCCGGCCATGCAAAAGTTGTTTCAGGAGAGAAAGATGAAATGGCAGGAATTAAGTGGCAGGGACATGTCGAATTTGTATACTTATCTTTGTTCCCTGCAGCAGAATGTTGCAACAGAAAAGTAGAATGGAAATGAAACCACTACTGACAAAAGTATTGCTAATTTAGTCTAAGGCAAAATGGTATAATAAATCACGTATTAGAAAATGAAAAGAGATGAAATGACTAATTTCTGCACGGTAATAATTGTATTACTCACTGGTTGTGGATTGGCATGTAATCAAAACGATTCGAAGCAACCCATAGCGTACAATCACTATCTTCATGTCGAAGAAGGAGGAGCGGAATGTCTGGACTGCCATAAATATGCAGAAGAGCTCGCCCGCGCATCAATCCCGAATATTGAGAATTGCCATGAATGTCATGAGGAAGCAGTATCAGAAAGCGCAGCGGAGAAAACACTACTGGCATTTATTACAAGCGATAAAATGATACCCTGGCGCCAGATCTATTCTATTCCGGATCATGCCTATTTTTCGCACCGTCGCCATGTGAAATTGGGTAAATTGGAGTGTTCAACCTGTCATGGCGATGTTGGTAATTTTACTGTTCCCGTATCCAGACCGTTTGCAGAGCTAACCATGGACTGGTGCAGGGATTGTCATGAAGAAAAAGACGTGTCAAATGATTGTTACTCTTGTCATCGGTAGGCAACATTTTTGCGTTAATATTAACCATTTACTCAGCCACAAATAGAAGTCAAAGATATTCTTAAATCATAAATAATGTGAAATTAACAAAATTACAACATTTAATTTGAAAGGATTAATTATATGAAGCACAGATTAATTTTTACGATAGCATTAGCATATTTCTTATCAGGGGGCAATATGTACTCTCAGACTACTCTAACTGCTACCAAAGGGACACCGACGCTGGATGGTGTCACATCTTCAGGTGAATGGACATCTACCCCTTTAGTAACTGCACGCGGAGTTACTTTAAATGCAATGGCAGATGGAGGCTTTCTATACCTTTCAGCTTCCTGGGCAGATACGGCAGAAAACATTGCCAAGAATCACGTGACTTTATCTGACACTGGCTGGGTTAAATCTTCAGATGAAGATCGTATTGGCTTTGTTTTTGATATGGGACTAACCGGTCAGGACGGTGCAAGTTGCCAGGCGTTTTGTCATTTCCCTGACATGAGTACGAACAGTGGCAAAGTTGATGTCTGGCACTGGAAAGCTGCCAGAAGCAATCCCATGGGTATTTCAGAGAATAAGTTTTGGGATACTGCGGGTCGGCACGGTGATGGTGGAGTAAGTGCAAATTCAAGTAATAGTCTGGATGCTGTTACAGGCTTACCGCCTTTTATGGCTGCATCAGATCCTGGTGCGAATGTTGATTTTTTGATAGAAGCAGCTGCCTTAAGTAGTTTTGATCCATTTGGCGTTTTATCAGCTCATTCTGTAGATACCGCGGTTGATTTTGTTGATGGTGTATTTAGTGTTGGTGATGCAATACCTGGATTAGTACTCCGGGTTCCATCAGGAGATATTGCAGCAGTACAATCTGCGGGCAAATACGCGGATGGAGTTTGGACAGTAGAATTTAAGAAGCCTTTTGCTGGTGGTGACAACGACTTTACAGTTGTTCCTGGATCTTCAGTAGAATTCACTCATGATATTTTTGATAACCAGGGTTCCAATCATGCAACTGATACTACTCCGGTCGATCCTACTGTTTATACCTTGGATTTTTCGGAATTACCAGCAACTCAAACTACCCTGTTGGCAACCGCTGGGACGCCAACTTTAGATGGCGTCACATCTTCAGGTGAATGGACATCTACCCCTTTAGTAACTGCACGCGGAGTTACTTTAAATGCAATGGCAGATGGAGGCTTTCTATACCTTTCAGCTTCCTGGGCAGATACGGCAGAAAACATTGCCAAGAATCACGTGACTTTATCTGACACTGGCTGGGTTAAATCTTCAGATGAAGATCGTATTGGCTTTGTTTTTGATATGGGACTAACCGGTCAGGACGGTGCAAGTTGCCAGGCGTTTTGTCATTTCCCTGACATGAGTACGAACAGTGGCAAAGTTGATGTCTGGCACTGGAAAGCTGCCAGAAGCAATCCCATGGGTATTTCAGAGAATAAGTTTTGGGATACTGCGGGTCGGCACGGTGATGGTGGAGTAAGTGCAAATTCAAGTAATAGTCTGGATGCTGTTACAGGCTTACCGCCTTTTATGGCTGCATCAGATCCTGGTGCGAATGTTGATTTTTTGATAGAAGCAGCTGCCTTAAGTAGTTTTGATCCATTTGGCGTTTTATCAGCTCATTCTGTAGATACCGCGGTTGATTTTGTTGATGGTGTATTTAGTGTTGGTGATGCAATACCTGGATTAGTACTCCGGGTTCCATCAGGAGATATTGCAGCAGTACAATCTGCGGGCAAATACGCGGATGGAGTTTGGACAGTAGAATTTAAGAAGCCTTATGCTGGCGGTGACAACGATTTTACAGTTGTTCCTGGTTCTTCAGTAGAATTCACTCATGATATTTTTGATAACCAGGGTTCGAGCCATGCAACAGATACTACTCCGGTCGATCCTACTGTTTATACTTTGGATTTAGCACTGATCACAACTGTTGCATCTAATATAGAGAATCAAATACCTGAGTCATACATATTAAACCAAAATTATCCGAACCCATTCAATCCAACCACCAACATCGAATTTGATGTTGTGGAAAACGGTAATGTGACACTGAAGGTGTTCAATGTTCTGGGTAAAGAAGTTGCAACTGTAGTGGACAATGTTATGCCGGCAGGGCATCAAAAAGTCACATTTAACGGCTCAGTTCTGCCAAGCGGCGTCTATTTTTACCGACTCGAAGTCAATGGATTCGTGGCAACCAAAAAATTACTTTTGATGAAATAAATTGAAACAGCATGAATTCAATTAAGGACAAGAGGGCACGAGAATATTTGTGTACTCCCTGCAAAATAAAATGATCAATTTCAACTAAGATATTAGGAAATTAAAGGATCATCTGAATGGAAATATCTCGCAGAGAATTTTTAAAGTACTTAGGAATTACAACCGCTGGCTATTCGTTAGCCAGCATAGGTTGCGACACTATTTGGTCTGTACCTGACGAAGTCTATGAAAAAGTTGGTGGTTTACCTCGAATCGAAACCTGGAAAAATAGCGTTTGTTCTCTTTGTCCAGGAGGTTGTGGAATTAAGGTAAGGCTAATCGACGGTATCCCGGTTCGAATTCAGGGAAACCCGATCCATCCGATCAACCGCGGCGGTATCTGTCCTATGGCTGAAGCTGGGATAGAGGCTTTATTTAATCCGGACAGGATCAAGCAGCCCATGAAAAGAATTGGCGAGCGAGGACAAAATCAATGGGAAAGTATTTCCTGGGAAGAAGCCATGCAGATTGTTGTGTCGCGTTTGCAGGAATTAAGAAACAAAGGTGAAACACACAAATTAGGTTTATTTACCGGTGAGGGTAACAATCTGCTTTCGACATTACTTGAAAGATTTATGCAGGCTTTTGGCTCGCCCAATTTGTATTCTTTTAATGACGATAAATTGCCGCTATTAGTTAACTACCTTACTATGGGCCAAAAGAAACAATTCGGGTACAATTTCAAGGACATTGAGTTTTTAATCAATTTCGGGGCTGATAGTCTGGATGTTGGCCCTTCGCCCATTCGCTTCAATCAAATTTATTCGGAGATGCGGAATCGAAAAAACGGACGAAGCGCCAGGATAATCCATGTTGACTCCCGCCTTTCCCGTACTGCTGGTAATTCCAGCGAATGGGTGCCAATCCGGCCGGGTACTATGGCCGCTTTAGCTTTAGGGATTGCAAATGTTCTGATTAAAGATAAACAGTATGATCAAAGTTTTGTGAGTTCAAATAGTTTTGGTTTTGATGATTGGAAGGATAGCGCAGGAAATTCTCACCAGGGATTCAAATCTTTGGTCAGACGAGATTTTTCTCCGGAGAAAGTTGCAGAATTAACTGGCGTTCCGCCGTCCAAAATAGTGGAATTAGCCAGGGAATTTGGAATTGCTGAACATGCATTGGTTTTAGCTGGCGGCCAGGCTGTGAACAGCAACAATGGTCTGTACACGGTTTGGGCTATTGAGTGTTTGAATGCATTGAAAGGAAATTTCACTCGAGATAGCGCTATTTCAATGCCAGAAGTTCCACCATTTGCAGATATGCCTGAAGTAAATTTTGACGAAAATGCCCGGAACGGTTTAAGCAATCCTCTATTGACTGAATCACTTGAGGGTTTTTGTTTTCCAGAACAGGCGGTTTCAAATTTACCAAAAGTATTTATGGAAAAACAGCCGTATCCTCTCGATGTACTATTAGTCGGGAGTGTTAATCCGATTTTCAATTCAACAAATCAAAGTGATTTCATTAAAGCGCTGAATGAAATCCCATTCATTGTAAGCTTCTCACCTTTCTTAGATGAAACAGCCTCATACGCCGATTTAATTCTTCCTGACCATGTCTTTTTGGAAAAACATGAAGTGCTTCACAGCATACCCATGGTGGAGGTTTCACATCTTGGAATGCAGCAGCCGGTGGTTGAACCTTTGTACGACTCCCGGCATTCAGGTGATGTAATCTTACAAATCGCGGACACCCTTGGTGGCACCGTGGCTTCATCGTTTCCCTGGTCTGATTATAAAGAATATATCCAATCTCGTCTTGAAGGTGTCTATCAAGCCGGAGCGGGCACTATTTTTACCGAGCGAATGGATGAAGCCTGGCTGAAGTTTCTCAAGGATCGGGGCTGGCAAATTTTTGACTACACCACTTTTGAAGAATTTTGGGACGTGTTGTTAGAGAATGGAGGATGGTGGAATCCTTTTCCATCTAATACTGATTTTCGGGAAATGTTCAAAACCCCTTCAAAAAAATTTGAATTTCATTCACAAATATTGGAAAAAGCAATCAAGTCAAAACTCAATGGGAAAAATCCTGCCACCCAGGATCTTACTTTATTACTGGAAAATTGGCATATTGAAGCTCGGGGGGATTTAGTATTTTTACCTCATTATGAAGAGCCAAAATTTGATGACAGCGGTGATCAATATAATCTGCATTTACTTTCATACAATTTGATTACCAATGTGAACGGGGCGGGTAGTAATCTGCCGTTGATCCAGGAGCTGTTTGGATTGCTGACTCGCAATTACTGGGAGTCCTGGGTTGAAATTAATCCCGAAACAGCTTTTAAGCATGGAATAAATGAAGGCGACATGGTAAAGGTCACTTCTCCTAAAGGAAGCCTGCAAGTTAAAGCAAGGCTTTTACCCGGAATCATGCCGGACATCTTGTATATTCCTTTTGGCCTTGGTCACAAAGCGTATGGGCGATATGCTAAGGGAGTGGGGGTGAATCCACATGAAATCATCTATGAAAATTTTGATTATTTAAGTGGCTGCGCTTCCCGAATTAGTACGAAAATTTTTGTGGAAAATGTTAATGGAAAGGAGGGCGTGTAGTATGCCAAAATGGGGTATGGTCATTGATTTGAATAAGTGTACCGGTTGTGGTGAATGTGTCGCCGCATGTAAAATGGAAAACAATGTGGCCATAGTCGGGCCAGAGGAATCGGCAAAAGAGCGCACCATGCTCTGGATGGATATTCTGACAATTTATGAAGGGGAATATCCAAATGTTAAAGTACGCTATTTACCGCGGCCTTGCTTTCACTGCGAACATCCGCCTTGTGCCAAAGTTTGTCCGGTGCGTGCGACATATCTTGATGAACAAGGCATTGTGACACAAATATTTCCGCAATGTATCGGCTGTCGCTATTGTCAGGCAGCGTGTCCCTACACTGTCAAATCATTTAACTGGTACAAACCAGAAAGGACTGAAGAAATGGCTGCTGCATGTAACCCGGACGTATCAGTCAGACCTGTGGGAGTCGTGGAAAAATGTACTTTTTGTATTCATCGGCTTCAAATAGCTAAGGAGCAGGCGGCTGTTGAGGGGCGCGAGCTCAAAGAGGGAGATTATGTACCCGCTTGCGTTGAAAGCTGTCCAACCATGGCCATATATTTTGGTGATTTGGATGATCCTAAAAGTGAGGTTAGCAAGTTGAAAAGAAATCCTCGGGCCTTTAAGTTACTGGAAGATTTGGGTACAGAACCAAAAGTCATTTATTTATCAGAGGTGGTATAAATGCATGAAATTCAACAGGGAACTTACGAAGACGCAGACCTGATACGTCCCATCGAACGTACAGGTAAGGGATTTTATATCACTATTGCCATTTTATTAGGGGTGATTGCTTTTACATGCTATACTTACATCAGACAAATTATTTTTGGTTTGGGTGTGACAGGTTTGGGACAACCAATATCGTGGGGATTCTATATTATCAACTTTGTTTTTTTTATCGGCATAAGCCATGCGGGTACGCTCATTTCGGCGATTCTGAGGCTCTCGAAGGCAGAATGGCGCCGTCCTATTACGCGGATGGCGGAAGTCATTACGGCAATTGTTTTGGCCATTGGTGGATTACATCCGATCCTTGATTTAGGTCGACCGGATCGTATGCTGCACCTTTTTACAGATGGCAGACTGCAGTCGCCGCTGCTTTGGGATGTCACCAGTATAACCGCGTATTTTGCTGCAAGTACAGTTTACTTGTATATTCCCATGATTCCGGATATTGCTATTTTGCGCGATCGCGGTGTCAAGCCGCTTTGGCTTTACGAATTTTTGGCCTGGGGTTGGCAGGGCACTGAACATCAGCAGAAAGTGCTGAATAAAGCACTCAACATTCTAATGGTTCTGGTCATTCCAATCGCCGTGTCTGTTCATACCGTCATTTCGTTTATTTTCTCCATGACCATCCAGCCCGGTTGGCATAGTACTATTTTTGGCCCATACTTTGTTGTCGGAGCAATTTTTTCAGGTATTGCGGCTTTATTGATTGTCATGATTGCCTTCAGGAAAGCTTTCCATTTAGAAAAATATCTGAAAGAAATTCATTTTAAATATTTATCCATGTTACTGCTTATCATGTCTTTCTTATGGTTCTATTTCACTTTTTCGGAATATCTGACAGCGTTTTATGGTCATGAACCTAATGAGATGAGGGTATTCTATTATAAATTTATTGGTGATATTTCGCCATTTTACTGGTTGATGATTTTTTGTAATTTTGTAATTCCGGTCACGATACTTGTCAATCCTAAAACAAAAAAGATTCCGGGCATTCTCATAGCTTCTATTTGCGTGGTCATCGGCATGTGGCTTGAACGGCTAATCATTGTCGTTCCGTCTCTGGCAAATCCAAGATTGCCTTATCCGACGGGTATT
>CAZIKB010000160.1:0-12706 GCA_964539665.1 uncultured Cytophagia bacterium | reverse complement strand
AAGGTGCCTAAGCCAATGGACAACATCAGCACGGATGTTTGATTGTTCGGGCGATAAAGATTGGCTAATCCCTGACGCCAGACATAAGGCCAGGATTTTGGAAAATACTTTTTGAAAAATACGGTGATCAGTTTAGCTACGGCTGATAGAACGCCGAAGGCAATTAAAATTGCTCCCGTGAAAATTAATCCATAGTGCCACTCCGCTGATTGTGAAATAGCAAAAGTGCTAACCGCAATCACAATCAGGAAATACATGAAAATTCGCATTTTATCTTTTGCACCAACAGTTCCGTTTTCATAAGAAGAACGTAACGCCAGTAAAGGTGAAATTTTACGGATGGACAATAAAGGCAGTAATGCAAAGAGCAAAGCCAGACCCAGGCCAAGTAGCATGCCTTTTGCAATGGCCAGCCAGGCGACAAAATATTCAATCGTTACTGGCAGGAATTCGCTAAAAACATTTGGCAGGAATATTTGAATAGCCATGCCAACTCCCGCACCTATCATAGAGCCGAAGAATGCCATCGCGGCAATCTGAATCAAATATATAAAAAAGGTTTCTTTTGATTCGGCGCCTACACAGCGAAGAATGGCCACATCTCCGAGCTTTTGTTTTGTGTAAACATGCACTGCACTGGCCACCCCGATACTGCCCAGTATCAAAGCCACAAACCCGACCAGGCTTAGAAAACGGTATAGATTTTCCATCACCCTTCCAACCCGGCGTTTCCGATTTTCTACTGTTTCCGCGCGCAGCCGATGTTTGTTTAAATGAGGCCTCAGGCTCTTAACGAGCGCTTCTGGATCTCTGGCGTCATCAAATTTAAAATAGATTCGGTAGTTAACCAGACTGCCACGCTGAATTAATTTCGTTTGCTCCAGATAGGTAACTGGTATATAAACAGTGGGACTGAAAACACTGGAAATGGGTGGATTATTTGGAATTTTTTTTAACCTGCCGGCAATTTGGAAAACTGTTGCACCAATCTTGATGGAATCTCCGGGAGCAACTTCACACTGAAGCATGAGAGCGTCATCCACCAGGGAATTTGCGCCGGATTTGTAGGTTTCAACCGCCTGTTTTGGCTCGGTTCCAATTTTGCCATAAAATGGAAAATCCCCTTGAACGGATCGAACCTGAACCAGGCGGGTGTTGGCGTTTTTAGGGAAGTATGCCATGGAAGCAAATAACGTCTCACGAGCTTGTTCGCCACCGATGGAATCAATCAGGGTTTCGGTTTCAGGAGCAAAAGGCTGCAGACTGGTAAGCATCATATCCGCACCCAGCAAAGTTTTGGCCTGAACGTCGATGGCTTTTTCCAGATTCTCACCAAAAGAGCCGATAGATACCAGGGCCGCTATTCCTAACACGATTGATGTCATGAACAAAAACAGTCGTTTTCGGTGAGTGCGGCTGTCGCGCCAGGCCATTTTCCACACCCAGGGATTTGAGAATGGATTTTTTGATTTCATCAATTAAGCTTTCAACTCCGTTTCAATTTCTTTATTTTCTTAACTTCTTTAATTAAACGCTGCAGCTCTTTGCCCTTTTTTTTCCTTTCTAAGTAACTGTTTGTATTTTGTTTCCCTTCCAAAAAGCCTAACTCTTTTTGAAGTTTTATATAGCTCTGGTAGCGAGCGTCAGTCAGTGTGCCATTGTCCACCGCCTCTAAAACTGCACATTTAATTTCTTGCGTATGCGAGCAATCCGAAAAATGGCATTTTACGGCCATGCCTTCGATGTCGGCAAAAGCTTCGCTTAAGCCTTCATCCGCGTTCCACAGTTGAAGCTCGCGCATACCCGGGGTGTCGATTAAACAACCGCCTTGCGGTAAAACAAAGAGCTCCCGTTTGGAAGTAATGTGCCTCCCTCGGGAATCATTTTGCCGGACTTCACAGGTCTTTTGTATTTCCTGTCCTATAATTTGGTTTATCAGTGTAGACTTACCCACACCTGAAGATCCGACAAAGGCAAATGTTAAATCAGTTTTTATGATTTTATTCAAAGCCTCAATACCAAAGCTTGTTTTTGCGCTCATCGCCATAACCGCGACATCTGCATTTGCGGTCTCAACTTCCCTGATTTTATCTTCCAGGTTTTCACATAAATCGGCCTTATTGAGAATGACGACCGGTTTGGCGCCGCTCTCATAAACCATAACAAGCGTGCGCTCTAACCGTTTTAAATTGAAGTTATCATCTAAACCCTGTACAATAAAAATAACATCGATGTTTGTGGCAATGATTTGCTCGTCAGTTTTTTTACCGGCAACATTCCGCGAGAATTTTGTTTTTCTTTTGAGAATGTTATGAATAATCGCTTTTTCTTCTGTATCAAATAAGGTTATTACAACCCAGTCCCCCACTTTTGGCAATTCCGATGAAGATTCAGCAGTGAACAGCAGCCTGCCGGAGACTTCTGCCGAAACCTCACCGTGTTTTGTGTACAGCATATAGCTGTTTCTGTTTTCAACAATGACGCGCCCCGCTTCGAATCCCTTCGCAGCATAATCGTCAAACTCTTTTTCAAAATGTGAATTCCACCCGACTGCTTTAAAATTCTCCATAGTTGAGCGGTTAGTGATTTTAGCGTTTTCTTTTGAATTCTTCATCTATTCTCAATCCATAACTCCAACATTCCAGTTAGACTAAAGCCTGTTGAGTTTGTTGTCTCACTTCCATTCGTTCATCAGCCACCAGCGTGCCGCCTTTCAATCTGATGATTCTCTGCGTCCGGTTCGCCAAATCGAGATTATGCGTAGCCACGATTAATGTTGTCCCTTTGGCTGAATTTAGTTTAAATAGCAGATCCTCTACTTTTTTGCTGGTTTCAGAGTCGAGATTGCCAGTGGGTTCATCTGCAAACAAAATCCTGGGGCGATTGATGAAAGCACGGGCTAAAGATACCCGTTGTTGTTCGCCGCCGGAAAGCTGAATTGGATAGTGTTTCATCCGATCGGCTAATCCGACTTGCTCAAGCAATTCTTCTGCGTGTTTTTTAACATTGTTCTCACCCCGTAATTCAAGCGGCACCATGACGTTTTCCAGGGCTGTGAGCGTGGTAATGAGTTGAAAATTTTGAAACACAAATCCGACTGTTTCATTTCGAATTCTGGCTCGTTCATCTTCACTTAAGCTGTCTAACTGGGTTCCATTAATAACCACGGAACCGGTACTGGGCAAATCCAGTCCAGCGCACAATCCAAGCAGAGTAGTTTTACCGCTGCCAGACGGGCCGACAATGGCACAGGATGTTCCCGCTTCAATGGTCAGGTTGATTTCCTTTAAAACTGTAAGAAATGTGTCGCCGCTTTTATAAGATTTTGATAAATTTTGAACTACTAATATCGGATTCATAAGCCTGCAAATTGTCAAAGTGAAGATTGCTATTTATTAGTATTTTTTCTAAATTACAAAAAATGATTGTTAATTACAACGTAATTTCCAGGGTATAGTTTCGGAGGACTACTTCAATGCGGCAGTCAATTAATTTAGTTATTGGATATATTTTGTTCCTGTTAATATGGCCAGCTCCATTTAACATTTCAAAATCATTTGCGAATTTAAACAGTACAAAAGAGAGTTTTAATTCATTAGCAAATAACAGCTCTAAGCAGAAAACATCTCCCCAAACCATTTTGTTTCTGGGCAACAGTTTAACTGCTGGTTATGGCTTACCCCCAGCGCAGGCCTTTCCGAATTTGATTCAGCAAAAAATTGATTCCCTTGGCTGGAATTTTGTCGGGATCAATGCCGGTCTGAGCGGTGAAACTTCCACAGCGGGACTGCGACGGCTTAAATGGCTGCTCAGAAGAAAAGTTGATGTGCTTGTTCTGGAACTCGGCGGCAACGATGTTTTAAGAGGATTTGCATTAGAGCATACAAAAAAGAATCTCCAGGCAATTATTGATACGACAAAAAATATATATCCGGATGTGAAGATTGTCATTGCCGGCATGCAGGCGCCCCCAAATTTGGGCCAGGAATACACGAGACAATTTCGTTCAATTTTTCCTGAATTAGCTAAAAAAAACGACGCGCTGCTTATTCCTTTTCTATTAGAAGGCGTGGGCGGCGTCCGGGAGCTCAATCTACCAGACGGCATTCATCCCACGGCTGAAGGTCATGAAATTGTTGCAGACAATGTTTGGACTGTATTGAAACCGTTGTTGGAAATAATCAATGAAAACACTACCTTGAAATAAACAAAACAATTAGACAGGATTTACATGATTTACTGGATTAAGAATAGATAAAGGACACAGAGTTCAGGGAGTGAGATAGTTTTATTAAAATAATCATTGAAACATATTCCTTAGTTATCTCACTCCCTGAACTGAGAATCACAAAGTTCACAGAGGAAAAATTCAAAAAATGAAAAGAAATAAATAAATATTCAACGTTTTCTGTGCTGCCTTGTGGCCTCTGTGTCCCTTTATTCAATAATCTATTTATTTCATTGCTAATTTAGCAATATCCAGTTCATCCTGTAAATCCTGTCAAAAAATAGTTGGATTGAATTATGAAACCCATATATTTAGATTACAACGCCACCACACCACTCGATCCTGCGGTTGTGGCAGCCATGCGTCCTTACCTCGAAGAGTATTTCGGCAATCCCTCCAGCACGCACTGGTATGGCGTTCAGACTAAAAAAGCTGTGGAGACAGCACGAAGACAGGTTGCAGGTTTATTGGGCTGTAATGCAGATGAGGTCATCTTCACCAGCGGCGGCAGTGAGTCGAATAATTACGCCATTAAAGGTGTTGCGTTCGCGAATCGGGACAAAGGCAATCACATCATCACCTCGGCCATTGAACATCCAGCGGTGGTGGAGGTTTGTAAATATCTTGAAAAACATGGATTTCGAGTTTCTTATTTACCTGTTGATGAATTTGGAGCAATTGACGTAGACACGCTGCGAAAAGCCATCTCGCCACAGACTATTTTAATTACTATCATGCATGCCAACAATGAAGTGGGCACCATTCAATCCATCTCTGAAATATCTACAGTTGCAAAGGAACACGACATAATTTTTCATACTGATGCTGCACAAAGTGTTGGGAAAATTTCAACCAGCGTCGACGAATTGGGAGTGGACTTGCTGTCCATTGCGGGACATAAGCTTTATGCGCCAAAAGGCATCGGCGCTCTGTATGTTAAACACGGTATTGTTTTAGAAAAATTCATGCACGGTGCAGCACACGAGCAAAATTTGCGGGCCGGGACAGAAAACGTCCTGGAGATTGTTGGATTGGGAAAAGCCTGTGAAATTGCTCAGAACAATTTAGACCAAAACATGGTCCACAGCAAACGAATGCGGGATTCGCTTTATCAGGGATTACAGGAAAATTTAGGAAAAATAAAACTAAATGGACACCCTGAACAAAGACTGCCTAACACTCTGAGTGTGAGCTTCGCAAATATTGAGGCTAACACTTTACTCGATGAGCTGGAGGAGGTCGCCGCCTCCGCGGGCGCGGCCTGCCACTCCGATTCCATTGATATTTCACCTACATTAAGCGCCATGGGCGTACCGATTGAATATGCCATGGGAACCATTCGTTTTTCCACTGGCAAGTTTACTACCGAGCATGACATTGAGCAAGCCATTGATTTTATTAGTGAAGCCGTAAAAAGATTGCAGCCTTCTGAAATGCCTAGTGTTCAAATGGGCGCCGATGTAAAGGATGTTAAACTAACTCATTTCACTCGCGGACTGGGTTGTGCCTGCAAACTGCGTCCACAGGCGCTTGAAAAAGTGTTAGCTGATTTGCCTGTTCCCCAGGATGCCAATGTCCTGGTTGGCGCTAACACCGCCGATGATGCAGCAATTTACAAAATAAACGACGAAACCGCCGTTGTTCAAACCGTCGACTTTTTTACCCCAATTGTGGATGATCCATATCATTTTGGCGCGATTGCCGCTGCCAATGCTTTCAGCGACATTTACGCCATGGGCGGTAAACCTTTGTTTGCGCTCAACATCGTCGGCTTTCCTTCAAATCGTTTGCCAATGGATGTGCTGAAAGAAATTCTGCTGGGCGCACAGGACAAAGCAAAAGAAGCCGGTGTCAGCATCATTGGTGGGCATACCGTAGACGACACTGAACCTAAATATGGCCTGGCCGTCACCGGCATAATTCATCCGGATCACATACTTACCAACGCCAATGCCCAACCCGGAGACGCCCTGATTTTGACTAAACCGATCGGACTGGGTATCATCACCACCGCCATCAAACGCGGCATGGCTAATGATACAACTGTTAAGCAAGCCATTGAGATTATGAGCACGCTTAACCGCAACGCGGCTGACTCCCTGGGAAAATTTCCAGTCAATTCATGTACTGACATAACTGGATTTGGCCTGCTTGGTCACTTGAAGGAGATGGTTAAAGGCAGTGGCGTGAATGCAGAGATTTATGCTGACAAAGTCCCTATTCTTGAGCAAGCTGCCGGATTTGTAGTTGCAGATGTCGTTCCCGGTGGCACTCTAAACAATATGGAGTTTGTCTCCAATTCGATGGAATGGTCACCCGATATTTCGCGAACCGTGAAAATCCTTCTCTGTGACGCGCAAACATCCGGCGGTTTGCTAATATCGGTGACTTCTGATGCAGCAGTTGATTTGTTGAATGAACTTCAATCAATAGGGGTGAAGGAGTCTGCAATTGTTGGTAAAATTACAAAAACTGGTGAGGGTCAAATAAAAGTCAGGATGTTTACTTAGACAGCATTATTAACAAAAACAAACATTTTGTCCTTAATTATTCTGCCGCTTTATATTTGTGAATTATTCAGGCAATAAAAAAACATTGCGAACTTTGCGAAATCTTTGCGTTCATTGCGGTTAGAATATGCATTCAATCTAATCATATTTTTGATGTTAAGCTTTATATGATTGCAGTTGCTCCATTTTCCCCACATCCTGCCAGGAATAATCATCAACTCGGAAAGCCATAATTCGCTCGTTTTCGCCAGCCAGCCGTAGGTAACTATCTACAATTGAAAAAGAGCCTTTTTCAGTCAGTTTCCCGAAAATGTCTGGAGAAATAATATGAATGCCGCCAAAGGCCAAGTCGATTGTACTTCCTTTTGGCGAACGGGTATCTATGCGTTTATTTTCAATCAAAGATTTCCAGCCACAAAGTAGATTGTCTTCATCAAATATAAAATAGCGTTTGGTTTGCCTGTGATTAATTGCTAAAGTTGCTAAAGCATGGCTGGCCATGTGGGTTTGCATCATCTTTTGCAAATCAATATCACTTAATACATCAACGTTGTGTAAAATAAACGGCTGGTCATCATCGAAAAAGGAACCGGCTTTTTTCAAACCGCCACCGGTGTCAAGGAGAGTCTCTTCGTGAGAGAATTCAATATGGACGCCAAAATTCTTTTTTGCGTTGAGAAATTCTATTATCTGTTCTGGAAAATGGTGCAGGTTGATGATGACTTCTGATACGCCTACAGCGATCAGTCTTTTGAGTACAATTTCAATTAGTGGTACCCCGCCGATTTCAATTAAGGCTTTCGGTTTGGTGTTTGTGATGGGTCGAAGCCGGGTTCCGAGTCCGGCGGCGAGAATCATGGCTTTCATTTCTGGGATTTTAAATTGCTGAGTATTCTTGGCATTTCCCTGTGAGAAATCTCAACTTTTATATTTTTGAATTTATCGATTAAATATTTCGCCATAACATTAGCGCAATAAACAGAACGATGCTGACCGCCTGTGCAACCGAACGCCACATGGAGATGACTAAAATTGCGATGCTGGTAGTTTTCCACTACCTGTGAAATCAAATCACGAACATGGGTGAGAAAAGTGTGAACTTCCTCTTCTTTTTTAAGAAATGTAATAACTTTAGGATCATTGCCAGTTTGGTTTTTATATTTTTCAAGCCGGCCCGGATTTGGTAAAGTCCGACAGTCAAAAATAAATCCTCCACCATGGCCAGTTTCATCTTTTGGCAGGCCCTGATTATATGAAAAACTTTGAATTCTAACGGTTAGCGGCAGTTCGACATTGCCCAATTCCCGCAACCGTGTCGATTGCACAACTCTGCGCAAAACAGTAAAAAGAGTTTTTGACCTGGTTGGAATTTTGGCTTTTTTAAGCACAAATTCGAGATTTCTTATCGCGAATGGTACGCTTTGCAGAAAATGAGTCTTACGTTCATAAAATCCACGAAAACCATAAGCGCCCATAGCCTGCATAATTCTGATCAGAACATATCCGTAATAATAATTTAAAAATGTTTTTTCATCGACTGTTACGTATTGCGAAATCGCCTCTAAATATTTATGCAATAGCCGTTCCCGGACGTCAAAAGGCAAATTGGCTTTTGCATCAAAAAGCAAAGAAGCAATATCATATTGTAATGCTCCACGCCTACCGCCTTGATAATCGATAAAAAATGGTTCATTGTTTCTAATCATGATATTGCGGGATTGAAAATCCCGGTAAAGAAAATAATTTTGTTCGGTTTGCAATAAAAAATCAATGAAATCATTAAAATCGTCTTCAAGGTCTTGCTCATTAAAAGGGATATGAGCCAACTTCAGGAAATAATATTTAAAATAATTTAGATCCCAAATCATGGATTGCCGGTCAAAACTGTGCCTTGGATAGCAAACATTATAGTCCAGTGATTTTCCTGCCGTTATCTGAAATTCAGGTAGGATTCGAATAACTTTTGCATAAAGGGATTCGATATCATCAGGAAAATCTTTGAAACCGATGGTTTGGCTGAGTAAATCAAATAATGTTTTATCGCCTAAATCCTCTTCAAGATAGATATCCGCGTCAAGATCTTCACTGAAAATTTCAGGTACCGGTAAACCGGCGTCATTAAAATGTCTGGAAAATTTAAGAAAAGCTATATTTTCAGCCCGGTCCGGGTTTTCAGCCCCGATAACCGATCGCTTTGTACTACTAATACGAAACAGTTTTCGATTGGAGCCGTGTGAACCAAGCTCGCTCATGTCGCTAACTTTTTCACCAAAATGCGACTCAAAAAGTTTAATAAGGTTTTGATGCATATCTATAAATTCTTTATGTGTGATGGATAATTTAATTATTCGGGTTCGCTGCCTTCGGTATCATTTTTATTGTCAGGTTCATTTTGAGATGGTTTTTGATAATTTTCGATGGGAATAAAAGGGCATTCAGTAGTAATTTGACATTTCGTACAAACTACTTTAATCAAATCCAAACTTCCTATTTCAATATGATTATCTTTAACATAATCAGATAAACCTTTTAAATGTTCACACAACATGGTTTATTTCTCCTGTTAATAAAATATTTGAAGTCCAATCTAAACAGATGGAATTTAAAAGATGTTAGATGTAAAGTCAAGTGAAAATCACAATATTATTAGTGTACCGTAAAGTACAACAATGCCCCATAACGCACAACAGATAATAACTTAAAAATTACCTTCAAGAATTTGCACTCAAGTAAGTCTTTCAATCTCCAAAATTTAGGTTGCTTTTATTATTTAAAAATATATTTTGGCCCACCTCTTGCATAACGTTCGTTCAAATTCAATTAATTTAAAAATGTACTAATCTTAACAGGAGGTAATAAAAATGAAAAAACTGTGGTCTTTACTTTGGATTTCAACCTTTATCATGATGCTAATCTTTACTGCTTGTAGCAATCAACAATTAACAGATGCTGAGATTGATCCTGAAGGAGAACTGGAGCTTAGCTTGGATAAAGAGTACGGTGGTTACAACACTACTGATGAGGCAGCAGCATTTGGAGACACCGAGATAATTGAAAACTTTCCAGAGGATGTAATGGTAACAGATGCAATCAGTGTTGAGCCTGAAGTTCTTGAGGCCTTAAATTCTGACAAGGTCAAAGCCTATTTCCTGCGCATAACCTGGGGTTATCTCGAAGGCGATTCTACAGTCACTGAATCTACCGATTGGAGCGGTTCGGCTGAAATTAATAAAGGTACACTTGTTCTTCTTAAAACCATTCGTTTTGAAGGGAACGACTACATCCATCTACCGCGCGAATCACGCCAAAAAATTGATTTTACATCATTTACCAAACCGCATTTTGATGGACTGGCCCTTGCTATAATTGATAATGATACCACCCAGGATGATCTTGACGGCACATTTACACTTACTGCTGGCGGCTATTCCACAACCTTAAATTACAGCCAACTGGATTCATTGGAGCTAATTGAAGATGTTAGCACAGAAGGGCAGCAGGTATCCATCGTCAGCCGTTCAAAAGAAATCGTACCTTTTGCAGGTGGATTCCTTTCAGGTCGTTGGATTAAGACTGGCGCTGATGGCGGTATATTTAAAGGTCGCTGGATTAACAGTCTCGGCACAAATGCTGGACATTTACGCGGCATTTGGGGAATAAACAGGTTTGGCAACAAAGTGTTCAAAGGTAAATATATCAGTCTGAATGGTGAGTTCCGCGGGCTTCTTGCGGGACAGTGGACTTACAAGCAAAATGATAACAAAGGGTATTTCCAGGGACACTGGGTTGACCGTAATTACCAGACTGGTGGTACATTAAAAGGTCATTTTAAAACAGGACGACCGGGTGACAAACGTGGGTTTTTTCAGGGACGCTATAAAAAAGCAAATAAAAAGGCTAACTAAAACAATAATAAACTTCCTAACCTCTTTACTATCCTCAAACACATCGTGGCACGCCATCCAGTGATTATACTGGATGGCGTTTTTTAATCTTCATTTCAAGACTTTTTCCGTACTATTAGAATAATATTCTTTGTGACCAGAATAAAATCGAAATATAAAATTTTAGTAATTAAGACTTTTATTATTGACCAATTTAAAGCATCTTAGTAAATTAACGAAGCGCGTAAGAATGACCGATTATTATTTATAGTTCAATTTAAAAGGAGTAAAATATGAAAATTACGATTATTGGCACCGGCTACGTCGGATTAGTTGCAGGTACATGTTTTGCCGATACAGGTAACGAAGTAATATGTGCTGACGTTGACCAAAACAAAATTGACACGTTAAATAAAGGCGAAATACCAATTTATGAACCAGGGCTGAAAGAAATGGTCCTGCGAAACGCCAAAGAAGATCGGTTAATTTTTACCACGGATATTAAAATTGCAATTGAGAAATCTAAAATTATTTTCATTGCCGTTGGTACGCCTCCCGATGAAGACGGTTCCGCTGATTTAAAACACGTATTAGCTGTGGCAAGGGATATTGGTAAATACATGAATAGCCCGAAAATAATTGTCAACAAAAGTACTGTACCTGTGGGAACGGCTGAAAAAGTCACCAGGGAAATAAAAAAGTACACAGACCTTAAGTTTACAGTTGTATCAAATCCTGAATTTCTAAAAGAGGGTGCAGCAATTGATGACTTTTTAAGGCCAGACCGCGTGGTGATCGGCACTCGAGATGAAGAAGCTGCTGAAAGCATGAAGAACATTTACAGGCCTTTCGTACGTTCCGGAAAACCCATTCTTATTATGGATGAACGAAGCGCAGAACTAACAAAATATGCCGCGAATTCACTATTAGCCACAAAAATATCCTATATGAATGAAATAGCCAATCTTTGTGACCTGGTTGGCGCTGATGTTGAAATGGTACGAAAAGGCATTGGCTCAGACATTCGAATAGGGCCTCATTTTATCTATCCAGGTACGGGCTATGGCGGCTCCTGTTTCCCGAAAGATGTACAAGCAATTATTAAAATAGCAAAGGAACACGAATTCGATTTGAAAATTGTGAAATCAGTAGAAGAAGTAAACGCTAAGCAGAAAACTATACTTTTAAATAAAATTAAATCTTATTTCAGAAATGATTTGCAAGGGAAGACATTTGCCATGTGGGGGCTGGCATTTAAACCAAAAACGGATGATATGCGTGAAGCTCCTGCCATTGAAATGATTAAGGGACTTCAGGCAAGCGGAGCCAAAGTACAAGCTCATGATCCTGAAGCTTTACATGTCGCAGAAATGATTCTGAAAGAATATATTGATAAAGATTTATTCCTGTTCAAAAAACGGTATGATGCACTGGATGGCGCCGACGCGTTAATTATTATGACAGAATGGAATGCATTCCGGGAGCCTGATTTCTATTTGATTAAAGAGACCTTAAACTACCCTGCAATTTTTGATGGCAGGAATTTATACGATCCCGTTCGTATGAAAAAATTAAATTTTGATTATTTTTCAATTGGTCGCTCCTGGATAAATGGGTTTTCGGAAGCCTCCAAATCTGAAGATTAGTATGCATTAACAGTTAAAACTACTTACACAATTAAGAATGGGTACTTGAATAAAAGTGCCCATTTGTATTTTTTGACCATTGCCTAATCGTTCCCTACACTTTAGCTCTCCATAAAATATATATTAATAATTTTACTTTGTTCCATTACAGATGGCCTTGAACGTGTGGTAATTAAACTACACCTGTTGTACCCTTTCACTTCAATAACCGAAAATAAAATATTTACTTAACGCTATAAATCATTATAAAACAACCGATAAAGGCGACATGATAAAAAAGAAGTATTTCCGGCCCGATAGTTGATTAATTGATTCTGAATTCATAATTTAACCGATCAAGACCGGTCACCAAACAACATTTAACAATAAGTAAGGAAAGGAGTCAATTATGAGTGCGCCAAGCAAAGCTAATATAGGCAAGCCGGACAATCCGGCACG
>CAZIKB010000159.1:0-12707 GCA_964539665.1 uncultured Cytophagia bacterium | reverse complement strand
ATTTGAACCAGTGACCCCTTGCATGTCAAGCAAGTACTCTAACCAACTGAGCTAAGCGCCCATTTAAAAATTATTATGAAAAAAAAGCGTGCCAGTAAATAATTGACACGCTTTTCACATTTACTTGATATTACACTATTATTTTTTGATAAATTAAAATTAATTTTAATTAAATTAGCTTCAAAACTAATTTTTTAGATATTTTTATAACGTACGAATTTAATAGGAATTAGACAAAAAGTCAAGATATTTTTTAGTTAAGTTTAAAAGCTCAAATTTCAAGTAAGTAATTTAAATATTCGATCAGTAGTAATATGTCAGTTACTCAGTCTCCGCAGGCATCTGTTCATCTGCATGATATGAACTTCGAACTAACGGTCCTGATTCTACATAGTATAATCCCATTTTCAATCCCTCTCTCTTAAGCATAGCAAACTCATCAGGATGCACAAATCGGTCAACAGGAAGATGCTTTTTCGTTGGTTGTAAATATTGTCCTAATGTTAATATATCCAAATTAATTTTCACTAAATCTGACATTACATCCAGCACTTCATTCATTGATTCGCCAATCCCCAACATCATTCCAGATTTGGTTACCATGTCTTTTTCTTTGGCTGATTGCAAAATATTCAATGACCATTCATATTTTGCTTGCGGCCGAACGCTGCGATACAACCGTGGTACTGTTTCGGTATTATGATTTAAAATATCAGGCTTAGTTTCCACGATTTTCATTAATGAAGTTAAATCGCCCTTAAAATCCGGGATCAGGACTTCCACTTTGCAATTAGGTACTTTAAGCCTTATCTGTTTAATAGTTTCAGAAAATATTCCTGCCCCACCATCTGAAAGTTCATCCCGATTTACAGAAGTAATAACAGCGTGTTTCAGGTTCATTGTCTTCACCGCTTCGGCGACTCTGCGTGGTTCTTCTAAATCGAGGAAAGCGGGTTTCCCTGTTGTTATGGCACAGAATCCACAACTGCGGGTACACACATCTCCCAGGATCATAAAAGTAGCTGTTTTGCGTCCCCAGCATTCAGCTAAATTAGGACATCTCGCTTCTTCGCAAACCGTATGCAATCGATTGCCTTGTACAATTTTCTTAACACCTTGAAAACCTTTCCCGGAAGGTAACCGTACTTTTAACCACTCTGGACGCAAATTGTTTTGCATAAATTAATGAGTTTCAATTAAATATTTTCAAACTTAACAATACATAAACAAGTGAATAACATGGAAATAAGCATTGAAAATTAATAGGTTAAATGATGCGTATTAAAGAAGTCCTGAAAAATTATTGCTTTTGATTCATGCACTACTAAGTTAATGTTTTAAAATATCTGTGTTGTTTAGTGTGTTTTCGTGGTGAATAATCAGGTTAAAAGGTTAATTTTTTTATGTCGAAATTGGTTAAATATTTAGCGATTCGCTCTAAGAACATTCCCGCTAAAGCGCCGTCTACTATGCGATGGTCAAATGATAATGAAATATAAAGCATATCTCGTATGGCAATTGCATCATTTATTACCACCGGTCGTTTTTGAATGACTCCGACTCCTAAAATCGCAACTTGTGGTTGATTAATTATAGGCAGTCCCATCAGGCTGCCAAAGCTTCCCATATTTGTAATTGAGAAAGTTCCATCCTGAACTTCATCAGGTTTTAATTTTCGGGAACGAGCTCGCTGGGCCAAATCATTGCCAATTCTCGCTAATCCCAAAATATTCATGCCATCGGCGCCTTTGATTACCGGCACAATAAGTCCATTGTTTTCCAGCGCCACGGCAACACCAATATTGACATATTTTTTACGTACTATTTTATCTTCCTGCATTGAACTGTTAACTAATGGGAAATCGCGCAGAGCCTGTGCACATGATAGTATAATGAAGGGCATATAAGTTAATTTAAATCCTTCCTGCTTTAAGAAAACCTCTTTGTGTTTTTCGCGATATCGGACCAGATTTGTCATGTCCGCTTCACTAACTGCAAATACATGGGGGGAAGTATGCACGCTTTTAACCATGTGAGCAGCAATGGATTTGCGCATATTGTCCATTGGAATAATTTCCACTCTATCATCCGTGAATTCAGGCTGGCCGGGTGGAACGTATGCTGGAGCGGGCTCAAGTCCCAGGGGTGTTATTTTCGCCCTGTTTTCAATATAAGATATCAGATCTTTTTTTGTAACCCTGTCGTTGATACCTGTTCCTTGAATACGTTCTAACTCCTCAATAGTAACGCCTTCTGACCTGGCGATATTGCGAACCAGAGGCGAATAAAATTTCCTGGCTGTTCCATCTGTCCGTGGAATGGATGTGATGCTCCTTTCTTTCACTTCAGGAACTGCAATTTCTGATTTAGATTCTATAACCGATGTCTCTTTAACAGCTTCGACTTCTTTTGGTTGAACTTCGGGCTCTGGTTTCGCCGCCGCATCAGTTGGCTCTTTTTCAATTTCATCGGGTACAGGTGTACCCTCTCCAGCTGTTTCTAAATGCGCAATGACATTTCCTACTTCAATCGTATCTCCATCGAGCGCCAAAAGTTTTTGCAGAACTCCAGACTCTGGCGATGGAATTTCTGAATCAACCTTATCCGTACTAATTTCAAGTATAATTTCATCCTTTTCGACTTTATCGCCTTCTTTTTTTAACCATTTAATTATGGTTCCTTCCGCAATGCTCTCCCCCATTTGTGGCATAACCATGTCGAATTTTGCCATTATATTATCTCTCCAAATTGTTGCTAAATTAGCTCTATTAAAAAAGTGTCTAAAGTGTCTAAAGTTTGAAGTGCCTAAAGTTATAATCCTTCTCCGATAGAGGTGAAAATTGCCAGTAACTCACTACACTCAATATGTTACGGTATAATTCTTCTGTAATAAAAGAAACATCATATTTTTATACTTATTCCCAGCCCGTTAAAGAATCACAAAGCATCTGCTACCAATTCAGCAATATCTTTAATATCAACTTGCTCTTCTTTACCTTTGGTTTTACATGCGTCATCAAGCATGATGTTGCAGAATGGACAGGCGGTTGCGGCCAATTCCGCTTCGGTATCTTCAACATCTTGAAAACGTACTAAATTCACACGTTTATCTGTTTCTTCATCCATCCACATGATGCCGCCGCCAGCGCCGCAACAAAGACCTTTTTCACGGGAACGCTTCATCTCGATAACCTTCCCTTCTGCTAAAACAGAATTTGCTACTGAGCGTGGAGCGTTATAAATCGTGTTATGTCTGCCTAAATAACAAGCATCGTGGTAGGTTACCTTTTTATTTATATTTTTATTTGGTTTAATTTTTCCCCGGGCTATGAGATCAGATATAAACTCAGAGTGATGAATCACTTCAAAATCGCCGTTAAATTGTTTATATTCGTTACCGATGGTGTTAAAACAATGTGGACAGGTTGTGATGATTTTTTTGAATTTATATTTTTTAAGAGTTTCAATGTTGTTTTCGGCCATCATCTGGAATAAGTACTCCTGACCAAGTCTGCGAGCGGAATCACCTGTGCAGCTCTCTTCGAGCCCAAGAATGGCATAATCCACTCCAGCGGAAATCAAAATTTTCACCATTGACCGCGCCACGTTCTGATTTTTAGGATCCAGTGCAGCAGCACAACCTACCCAGTAAAGATATTCTGCTTCCTTCTTTTCGCTCATAATAGGCACATCCAATCCCTCGTACCATTTGGTGCGATTTTGATGCGGCAGCCCCCACGGATTACCAATATTCTCCATGTTCTCCAGAATTTTCGAAACCTCTGCAGAAACCTTAGCCTGATCCATAACCAGATGACGCCGCATATCCTGCAAATCATCCACATGTTCGATGAAAACCGGACAATTCTCAACACAACCCAGGCAGGTTGTACAGGCCCAGATCACGTTTTCTGTAATTACATCACCCACAAGGTCTTTACCACTGATTTCATTATCTCCAGCTAACAGTGCCTCAGCTCTTTCATTCAAATGTTCTTTTAAATCGTGAATCAGCAGGGCGGGATTAAGCTCTTTCCCTGAGTGATAAGCCGGACAGTTGTCCTGACAACGACCGCATTCTGTGCAGGCATAAAAATTCAAAAGCTGAGGCCAGGTAAAATCTTCAATTTTGCTCACCCCCAGCGAAACATCATCCGATTCAAAATCAACCTGCTCAAAATCTATTTTCTTGAGCACACCGCGTTTTCTATCTTTTTGATTTCTCCGCAAAAATATGTTGGGCAAAGCGCCAACAAGGTGAACGTGCTTGGAATGGGGAATGTACGCTAAAAAAATTAAAATGATCACGTTGTGAATCCACCAGGCAACATCATATCCCAAAGGCATTGAATCGCCTGAATTGCTGCTAACAAAGATAGCAAAAAGATTCGACATTGGAGTAATTCCCGCCAGCGCTCTTTCATTTTTAATAATGTAGCCATTGGTAATGAACATCGATATCATGAGGGTGAGAATCATGCCCAAAATTAGTGTTGCATCAAATCTCGCGGCAAATTCTTTCCTTAGACGATCTGGTTTAACGATGAATCGACGTATCAGCGCAACGAGTATTGCCACTATGACCGCCAGACCCAGAAAATCGAAACAGGTTGCAAGTACAGCGTCGATTCGTTCCCCAAGTATTTGGCCCCAGTGAAAATCGGGTACATATCCCCGGACAAACATTTCGATAGTTGCGAAACCCAGAATAATAAAGCCCCAAAATATGCAAAAATGACCCCAGCCTGACGGCTCCCGGACAACAGCCCTTTGGCCAAAAAAGTATTGTAAAACAGAGTTAATTCGCCATCCCCAGTTGTTCACTGGATCATGGGACGGTTTACCAAGACTTACAAATTGAAACAGCCGATAGACACTCCTGCCAAAGAATCCAATGGTAGCAAGTATCAAAATAGTGAGTACAATTTCCTTCATCTGCATAATGATTCCATTCGTTATGTGTCAAAATAAACAAATAACGCCGGCCAGTAAGGTCAGGCCAGCGTTATATTTATTTGTAAATTAAAACTGCCATAGTGAATAAAATAACTAACGATCAATACAACCAAGTACAATATCCAGGCTGCCGATTATAATCACCAGGTCGGCAATCATGGCTCCCCGTGATATGGCATCAATTACACTAATATTACTAAAACAAGGAGAGCGAGACTTAATCCGGAAAGGTTTGTCGGTTCCATCACTGTGAATCAGAAAACCCAATTCGCCCCGCGGGGTTTCGTTTCTGACATAGACTTCAGCTCCAGCCGGTGGACGAACGCGGCGTGGAATGGCTTCTTTAACGTCCTGGTCTTTAAATGATGCAATACCTTCCAGCGCCTGACGAATAATAGCAACGGATTGATCAATTTCTTCGACACGAACAATATAACGGTCCAGGACAGAACCTAACGGCCCAAATTCTCCCCGGCCCACTGGTACTTCAAAATCGATCTTGTCATAAAAAGAAAAAGGTTCATCTTTGCGAATGTCCCATTTCACTCCTGAGCCCCTTAATACCGGTCCGGTACAGCCATAACTAATCGCGACATCTTCTGCAAGAATTCCGACATTAGCGGTGCGTTCAATAAATATGTGATTTTTGGTTAAAAGTTTATGAAACTCGATCATTTTAGGCTCAAGGTAATCAACAAATTCCCGCGTTTTTTTTAACCAACCATCCGGCATTTCTCTTGCTAAGCCACCAACCCAGATGTAATTATAGAGAAAGCGCGCACCAGAAATCCATTCTAACAAATCCAGTATTTTTTCGCGATCCCGGAAAGCCCAGAGAAATGGCGTAAAGGCTCCCACATCCAAACCAAATGTCCCGATGGCTACAAGATGACTGGCAATTCGATTGAGCTCACAGCAAAGCACCCGTAAATATTCAACTTTTTCAGGGAGTTCTGTAAGACCGATTAATTTTTCAACCGCTAATACATAAGCCAGATCCTGATTCATTGAGGCTACATAATCAATTCTATCACAGAAAGGGACGATTTCGTTGTAGCTTATATTTTCCGCATGTTTCTCGAAGTTTCGGTGCAAATAACCAATATGCGGGGTGATCTTTTTGACAACCTCACCTTCGAGCACTAATTCTAATCGAAGCACGCCGTGTGTACTGGGATGTTGCGGTCCCATATTGACCACCATTTCGTCCCCCTGATAAGCCTCAATTTCCAGCTTCTTCATGGCTTCATCATAATAACGTCCGGCGGAGTAATCCATATCTACAACCATTGTACCTTCGTCTTCGAATAGATAGCGCTTTTTCTTTAACAAGTTACCGAACATAGTTATTCATTCCTTCAGAATTTAAAATTTAAGTTTCATGTTCAACTTAACTGGCAGCTACTATATCTTTTTATTATTGGTTTGCCTTTCATGCTGTTTCAGCGGCAGCTTTTTTAGCTGCGAGGGCTGCTTCTTTTGCTTTGGCCTTTTCCATTTCCGCTTTTCGTTCTCTTTCTATTAGAGCGCTGGCTTCTACGGGAAAATATTTTGAAAAATGGTACATGCCATTCTCGCGGCTGAACACACTATTTTCATAATTTTCAATCATGTAAAGGCATTCAGTCGGACAAACGGTCGTACAAAAATCGCAATAACAGCATTTAAACATATCAATATCGAAACGAACTAAGTGCTGACGAATAGGATTACCCACTGAGGCTTTGCCTAAATCTTCGTCAGGGGCGGCTTTTACTGTATCCATGTAAATACATTGAACCGGGCAAATTCGTGCACATTTAAAGCAGCCTATGCAATCGTCTATGTTATTAAACAGAATCCCCCGTGAGTTAATGGGGAGCTCCCATCTTTCATCAGGATATTGTAGTGTAACAGCGGGGCGAAACATAGCTTTGAAGGTCTGCGACATACCTATTGCTATCGTTGTCATAGCTCGATAGATGTTTTTAAAATATTCAGCCATTACTCTTTTCCTTCAAATTATTGTTTTTTGGAATCACTGCCATTTTTACCTGAATCAACTAAATTCGGTACTTTGGATTCGAATTTGTAAACAAAGTGACCTTTTTCAGGATTCTTCTGAAATGTTTCGTATTTTGTCCAGTCTTCCTGGTAAGGCACTCTGATGCCATGATAGTATTCTTGCACAACATAATCTTTGCGGAGCGGATACCCTTCCCAATCATCCGGACACAAGATTCTTCTTAAATCGCTGTGGCCATCAAATTGAATACCGAACAAATCGTAAGCCTCGCGTTCGTGCCAGTCGGCGGTGCGCCAGATGGTTTCGACGGATGGTACGGTTGGATTCTCTCGCGGTAGGTTCACCCGCAGAGTGATTTTGTGCCGGTGTTTCATAGAAAATAAACTGTAAACAATCCCTATTTTTTTATCTTCTCCGTAATCCATTCCACTTAAACACATGAGGGAGTCAAAGGCAAGCTCCGGAGTTTCTTTTAAATACTGTGCAATTTCAAAAGTGCGTTCCGGGTTGATTTTCATCCAGGGCTCAAGAGCATCTCCCTTAAACTCAAGAACATCATCCTGGAATTTTTCCTGTACTTTGCTATGAATTTCTTCTGGAGTCATACATTTGCCCTTTCCTGTAATTTACGATTAATTACACTTTCTTTGCGGATTTTTTCCTGGATTTTGAATATACCTTCTAGCAAAGCTTCGGGTCGAGGCGGACAGCCTGCAATATAAACGTCCACAGGTACAATTAAATCGACGCCTTTTAACACGTGGTAGCCATGCTGCCAATATGGCCCGCCGCAGGTTGCGCAGCTTCCCATGGAAAGTACATATTTGGGTTCGGGCATTTGATCGTAAAGGCGTTTAATTCTGTCAGTCATTTTCATTGTAACCGTACCGGCTATAATCAACAAATCTGTTTGCCTTGGGCTGGGCCGCATGACGCCGGCGCCAAAACGGTCTAAATCATAGCGAGAGGCTGCGGTTGCCATCATTTCAATAGCACAACATGCAATACCAAAAGTCAATGGCCAGACCGAGGACAAACGCGCCCAGTTCAAGATTTTGTCAACTGAAGTAATAAAGAGGTTGTCGCCATATTTCCCTTCTTCAAGAAATTTCTTTTCTTCATTGATAAACGGAGGATTAAACTTTGGCATAAATTCAGCTCCTGATCTTTTTGATATTTATATTAAATACTAATGATACTCGTCTTAAACAAAAGATAAAAAATATAATTAATATTTTTCTTAATATCAAGTATTCAAGTTAGAAATTTTTGATTTAATCCATAATTAGGATAGTGAATATGACTTCTATCAAGTTGGAGCAAACACAACCCTGACAGGATTCGAAATCCTGTCAGGGTTTTATAATTTCAGGTCCCCAGCCATTCCAGCAACAAATGAAGCTCAACTGCATCAGCATAATTCAACCCTGAATCCAGAGCAAGAGAAATATCCCGATTACCATCAAGAACCAGTTTTAATTTTGAAATAAATTTTAAAAATTGAAGTTTATAATCAGGAGCTACTGCCATATTTGAATATTGCTCCATCATGGTTTCCAATTCAGAAGTATTTCCCTGCTTTATGCCATTTTTAAACATGTCCACAATTTGAGCAGATTTGCTTGTACCATAACCCCCATCTTTTCTATAGCTTAAATAGGCAGTAAATGCTTTTCCCCATGCCTGTTCTGCTGCTTTGGTATGGCCGGTTGCTATTTCTAACTCATAAAGAATAGAAAATGCAGTCCATGGGTGTGCAGCATGACCAAACTGGCTTTTACACTCATTTGCACGATTAATCTCATCCCGGGCTTCATCATATCGTTTTAATTTAATCAAGGTATTTGCAAGATTGTTTCTTTCCTTACCTTCGTTTAAAAGATCATTTAATCTAATATCAATATCACAAGCTTGTCTATAAAAAGTCACAGCATCTTCAAAATAACCTTGTTTATCATATAAGTTCCCAAGTTCTCTAAGGATAAGTACTTCTCCATTTTTATACTTAATTTTTATTGCAATAGCAAGAGATTGTCTATAAGCTTTTTCCGCCTCCTTAAAATTATCGGTATCCCGATAAACCATTCCAATTTGATTATATGCCACAGACATCATCTGAAATTCACCAAGCTGTTCAAATATACTTTTCGCTTCTTCATGCGCTGTTATGGCTTCTTTATATTTTTCCTGTAACATATACACCGTACCAAGTTGTCCTTTATTAACAGCAACAGATCTTTTATCATCCAGTTTTTCACTTATTTTCAAACCTTGTTTATAAGTATCTTCAGCCTCCTCCAGCCTGCCTAAATTTCTTAAACAATTAGCTTTTACTGATAAAGATGTTGACATCATATTTTCAGCACTCTTATTTCCTGCATCGGCCAATTTCCTGAAACGAAGTATGGCCTGCTCCACAAGATCAATTGCTTGTTCTGAAGATCCTGCTAAGTTAAGAATCCAACTGTTATTATAATAAGCCAAAGCAATATTATAATCAGCGCCAGAATAAGCATGTTCACCTTTTTCAAGACTCTTCTGCAGAAGTTTTTGAGCAGTATCAAAAGCTGCCTGTAAATTTCCCTGTGCCTGAAACCGGACAATTTTCATTCTTTCAGCTTCAAATGCAGCTTTACTCCACGCTTTTATATTTTTATGTGCCATTTCTCTGATTTGTACGACTTTTTTCAGCGCCTTTGGTTTATGGAGGTTTGCAATTAACTCATCAATACTTGAGGCTGTTTCAACAACATCTTCAGGGGAATAGCTGTCTTTCATATATTCAAGGAGAGCAAGAAGATTTGCCAGTTCAAGAATAGTAAGATGTGCGGCTATTTCTACATCTTCAGACCGTTCTTTATATAAATAATTTACTAAACCTACCATTGCTTCAGCCCATGTAACCTGCATCGCCTCTTTTTCAGTTTCAGTTATTAAAGAAAGCATATAGGAAGGTAATGCAGGATCTAATTGTAAATGGTTATATGCTTTTGGTTCTGCTAAGCCAACATTTATTAATTGTGCTGCAATTACCTGTATTTCTTCCAATTTTTCTAAATTTAATAATTGAGCCCACACAATTAAATGCACTCCTCCGTGAAACAGCGCCAGGACTTTCAGTTTATCTCTAACATTTGCAGGCAGTCTTCTTAAAGAGAGTTCTATACTGGCATAGAGTGATTTTTCCCGGTCGTCAGGGAATTTATTATGGATATCTGCCATTAATTTATTTAAATCTTCTGTTGCTGCTAATACACCCCGGGCTGCAACTTCATTGGTGATAAGCACCAGAGCCCGGGCATGGCAGTTTACTGCATTGACGAGGTTTTCAATTTCTTCGGGAGTTTCGCCGCTGTCACCAGCAGGTGGTTCCTTGCCATTCTGCTTTAAGATATCACAAACCAATTCTATAGCGTCAACTTTGGTTAGGGCGCCCAGGTTTATTTCATTTTGTGCAAACGGAACAGAAAGTTTTTCCCTGGTGGTAAAGAGTAAGCGGGTTTTTTCAGATTCCAGTAATGATTTGCATAAATCAAACAGCTCTTTGATTAATTTTACATCTATAAGTGTATCATCCGTTTTAGAGGGGTCCGGGAGAATGGATTCAAGATTGTCAATTACAATAATTGTGGCATAGTCATTAAGCTCTCGTTGAATGGGCTGCAGCGCCTGTGTATTGTTTTTGTATTCAGCAACACTGTAATGAGTACCTTCGGGAACAAGCTGCTGGCCGATTTCATCAATAATAGCTCGCACTTCTGTAATATTTTCCACACAAACAAAAGCAGCTTTTTGAAATCGTTCAGTTCTGACCAGCCACTGTGCAAGTTCCAGAGCAATGGCTGTTTTGCCGGCGCCACCCTGGCCACGAATTGCGGCATAGTTTTCTTTCAAAAACAGACGTTCTAGGGCAAGAAGCTCTCTTGACCGACCCACAAATGTATGGAGTATTTTCTTTTTTTGTTCTGCTATTTTTCCAAGACTGAGCGTTTTAGTTTTTTTTATAATTTGTTCGCTAATTTTAGCAGGAATCTGGGTAAAAAGCTGCGGATCGGTTTCATCCTGATAAAGTACCGGTACAAACCAGTCCTGCATATGCAAGTCACCGGCTCCCGGGATTTTCCCTCTGTAGGTATCAAGAGCAAGCGCAGACTGTGCATCAAGCACTGCTTTGCCAACCCGTGCGCCAAAGGCAATTTCCTTATAAAAAGTTTCCACAAATTTTGATGCGGTTGTTACCAGCACAGAGTGCGTCATTGCAATAACCGAGGTAATTCCCTTTTCTAAAAGATTTGCAGCGACTGAGGCTGTGGGTTTCTCTTCAGTTTTTGCAGTCTGGCAGGCTTCCAGGAACATAAGCGGGATTCTGTATTGATTCAGATTTTCACCTATTTTTTTAGCATAAATAAGTTTACTTCTTCTATCGTACAGTTTATCTTTATCTTCTGGATCTTCAAAACAGAGCGCTCCAAGTCCTGTAAGTTCGTCATACACGCCATTACCATCAAAATGGATAACATCATAGGGATTTCCGGATTCATGAGCTTTTTTAATTTCCTTCATCATTGCAGGAAATGTGGCTGGAGAACAGACAGTGAGAGAAACAAGTTCATTTCCCAGGTTTTCAACAGCAGTAATTAATGGAATCGCGCTTGCCCGGTGGTCAATGTAACCGGCACGTTCATCTTCAGGTCGTGCAGATACAAGTAAAATTCTGATTGGTAGATTTGCAATTGCCACATCCATAATATCTCTATTGGGAAGTCTGCGCTTAATTCCAACCGGTTTAGCTCCCTGTGCTAAATAGGCATTTTTATCATGTAGAAGCTCCCATGGAATTGACAGCAGTTGCGTTGCTGCTTTTTCTGCTTTCTCCTTTTTCTTTTTTGTTGCTCCGGTTGGTAGTTCTCTATCCACTATCACGGAAAATCGTAAATCACATTTTTTAGCACATGCTTTCCAGGAATTTACAGCCTCATGAGATTCCGCATGATTGAGAGTTGATTCGTATAAAGCTTTACCAAGCTCAGGAAGTTTTTTTTCAGTTTTCTCCGCACGTGTTTTAAACACACCCACAGGCCACCTGAAAAACTCTTCAAGATACTAGGAGATTTCATCAAATTCAATAGGGCCTACAGGTGATTTAAAATCAAATCGTTTACTTTCAACTTTTCTTTGTCCCTCAATTTTAGGATCAAAAGAAACGCGAGCAGTTGCGCAAGCCCGAGTCTCTCCTTTAGATGTTTTAATAATTGGATCTTCTAATTG
This sequence comes from uncultured Cytophagia bacterium, assembly GCA_964539665.1. Classification (GTDB taxonomy): domain Bacteria; phylum Zhuqueibacterota; class Zhuqueibacteria; order Oceanimicrobiales; family Oceanimicrobiaceae; genus CAZIKB01. Next base: position 478 of record CAZIKB010000159.1, on the reverse strand, counting down.
CAGAAGAAGTTCTGCCACAGGTTTGGATTTTATTTCAGCTACTTTTTTTTCCTCTGGTAGTTGTTCTCCAAGTGCAGACAGAATATCCGGCATAGCGTTCTGCAGGTTGCCAGGATCAAGATTTATTGGAATTGCAACAGGTTCCTTATCAAACCAATTTCCTAATGCTGCAGGCTCAATTCCAGGAAGTAAAATCGGGATGGTTCGATAATCGTCAGGATGGTCTTTTTCCACTTTTAGTGATTTTTTGATCTCTTTTCTCACCCAGGGAGAATTTACCGTATTGGGACTGAGCACCACAAGCGTATGTTTTGCGTTCTCAATAGCCGTTTCAATTTCTGGTTTTAATTTATCTCCACCTCTTAGATTTCGGGAATCAGTCCAAACAGATATTTTATACTTTTCCAGAGATTCCCTGAGTTTTTTAACCTGAATAATTCATAAATACTCAAAAAAATAAGAGGAGTTTTCCTTATAA
>CAZIKB010000158.1:0-12848 GCA_964539665.1 uncultured Cytophagia bacterium | reverse complement strand
ACGTGCCGGATTGTCCGGCTTGCCTATATTAGCTTTGCTTGGCGCACTCATGATATTCTCCATTTGAAATTTTTCAAAAATTAAATAAGTGACAAAATAATCAATTCAAACAAATTAACCAAATATTTCTTTTTTTCTTTTCCGCTATCGTACACTTTTTCAAAATATTTTTTTACACAAAATGTCAGTCCCGAAATTTTAAAATCGGGAATCCATGTGCCTGGAGCCTGGATTCCCGCTTAAACATGCGGGAATGACATTTAGAAAGGTAATAGTGTACAAAAATGAATTACTTCCGACAATATGTAAACAACACAATCAATACTGCAAAATAGATGACAGCTATCAGCCAGAATCGAAAACTATCATCAGAATGTAATTCATATAATTCTCCATCTCCTGGATTCGGCAAAGGAACTGGATCCCAGGGAAGACCATATTTAACTCTCAGTCCTTTAATATAAAGGAGATGAATTATCGGTATGTTCTGAGCAGCCATCTCAAAAAGCACACCCCGTTCTTTTTTAGCTGGAAGAGACAGTTTATTATTTAGCCCGGGATTTACATTCAGGACCAGTTCACTAATTCCCAGATTGGCATAACTGCCGCCACTGTTTATGAAGGCAGAAATCCTACTCTCGGATGAGTTGCCAAAATATATTTTCATACGAGTCGACACGTTTTCTTGCAGATCAGATTCATTGATAAAAGGAATTTTGCTGGACAAAATTTGTTGCACCAACCGCTCTTTAATGTCCGGCGCAAAGCCTTCCCCGATATCTCGGTCACCGCCAAGGGAAATCGCAGCAGGAGGAATGGTAAAAACATCTTCCTTTAGTAAGAGTTGGTAAATATCCAGCAGATTAAAGTCTGTATTGGTCGCTCCAAACGAAGATGCGCCCGACGAAATAATGCTGACTGGATAGATCTCCAAAGCCTTAGCTGCCGCAAGGGAGGCAATCATCAGTGACGGAAACGAGGCAGAACAGCCGAGAGCAATCGTATCTCCAGCAGAAACGTCAGCCTGGTAAAGAAGATGAACAATTAAAGCAGCAAAATTGGGATTAGTCGTCGTTCTTTTCGCACCCGGATGTCCCAGTGACGTGGTTATTTCAGAATACTCAGGACCTATCAAGCCTGTATGATTCGGATCAGTAATATTGTCAATATAAATATCTTTTTCAGCACAATGCTCGCTTATTATTGAAATTGCACTTTGCATTATTTGGGCAGCTTCAACCATTGTATCTGAATATGGTAAAGTTTTCCTTTCTGATGCAAGAAAGTGAACCATGAAATAAGCTGCCAGACTTACAAAAGCCGAAGTAACAATAATCCGATTTAATCTTTGATTTTGGTGAACTTGGGTTCTATTTTTGAAAAAGATATTCATCAGTATCTTCATAATTCCAGGAAGCAGTAGTCAGATACAGGATAGGTGATAAATGATCAAATCTAAAGCGGTGAAGCACTAATTAAAAATTATACTTTCCTTTTTTGCTTCATCAGGATCGTGATAGTAATGCCCTACTCCATTTTTAACGACATCAGCATAGCGCGGAACATTACTGATTTTTATTCCCCTGTCCGGGTTTTTCCTTGAAAATTGATTCATGATTTCTAATATCACTGAGCAGTGCTGACCAACCCGCTTTTCCATGGGCCAGCCGGACTCATCATAAGGAACGAAAAGTTTCTTCTGTTTTGAAAGGCTTAAGAGAAATGGATCTTTTCCGCTAAGCAGTAAATCTAATGTCTTGGGCCCGGTCGGCTGATCCAGGAAAGGTACGGGCGCCTCCAATAAAAATGGCAGGGCATCTGAATAATCCCCGATTTCTCTGTGGGAAAGTCCGCGGAATCCTTCGGGAGACGGTTCTACGTGATTTTCGAAGCCCTCCATAGCATGTACTGTTAATGAGGTCATGGTTGCAATCCGCATCGATTTCTGTGGAGCAACTATGCAGTTTGTTACGGGAAACATGGTTTCGGCGCCATGGACATCTACCGCCAAATCCACCTTTTCTTTTTTTATCAACTCCATAGTTGCATAGGTCACTTTTTCCATAAGCTGACCATCGGGCCTGCCAGGCCAGGTTCTGTTGGTGTTTCTTACATCAAGAAATGAAAGGAGTTGCCTGTCAGGATAGTGGACGTAGACATCCGGGTCAGGCCATTGATCCAATGGAGAAGCATTTCGATTTCCCATTCTGAACTTTTTGCTTCCCCACTTCGTCGTAATTTCAAAGTAAAGAGGGTACCCATCTCCGGGTTTGGTATTGCGGCTGCCGCTGTTGTTAAATTGTGGAATAACAATAACGGTTCCTTTATCCACCAAAGCATTCTCAATAAAAACCAGGGCAGATAAAATGGCTGCCGGTTCGTTGGAATGGGTATTTGCGAAAACAAGTATTTTCCCGCCTTCCTCTTTGCCTTCTAGGAAGAAAACACGCGTGTCTGCCATTGTACCTTTTAAGCTGCTGCAATAATCGCTCAGGTAAGTCACTTTTGTGACCCCCGGGCCGGCAACAATAGGAAGCTGATAATGCCGGTGTTGATAGAATTGCACTCCGGAAATAATTATTATCGTGATAATTGCAACCACAAATATAGATTTTATTATCCAGTTGTGAGTCATCTTTTTCTCCTTTTTTCCTATCTAATCCGAAAAATTCTCAGAATAAGTGGAATCAACACAATTAAATAAAGCAGCATTTTTTCTTTATCCTCTTTTTCACGGATAAAATTCCAGATAAGCATGCCTGCTATAAAGGCGCTGATTATATAATAGACTATCATTATTATGGACATATTTAACCTCCTTCAAAGTTAAAAGTGTCTAAAGTAAAAAAGACTAAAATTAGAGTTTCGTTCCGATTGAAGTAAAAATGGCCGGTAATTAACTACTCTCATCATATTCATATTTCATTTCATCCTCCAAAACCATTTTGCTGCTTTTATTACCTCTAACCAAACAGCAAATGTGAGAGTTCTTTTTTCAAGATTCTTAGCAAATTCTTTATTCTCCACAACCCAAACTCACTTTAGACATTTTAAATACTTTAGTCACTTTTAACTTTAGTTCACTTTAGTCACTTTAGTCACTTTATTTCACTTTACATACTCCACCGCACAAGAAAACTCAGCTCAGCGCTAAATATAACCATGAGAAGTCCCACAACAGTAATGACAATCCAGGGCAGCCAGGTTGTCCTCAGAAATGACCAGTATGATTCTTTGTATTCGGACATCATTACACTGAGTCTTCCGATGAGCGCTGTTGGGGGAAGTCCGTCTCCCAATGGCCAGATCAGGCTGAGTCCGGCTATTGCAACTGTTGCATGCAGACCGATTGAGTCCAGGAACCACACCAGAGGAATACCAATAATAGCCGCGCCACCATAGGTTAAGACGCCTTCAGACGCAGGTATAATAAAGATCAGCAGGATAAACAGTAGCACCAGCGGCGCACTGATAACCGCGTATGAGATAAGTCCTCGAACTCCGGTTACCGTCATTATCTGCTGCAAAGAACCGACGATTGCCATGGTTGCAAGCAGCGGTAGCAACAGTTTTAAAGTATCTCTTGATAACACAAGAAAGTTAATCTTCTTGGGACTGACCAGCAATGCAACAATAGCAGCAATAGTAAATTGCAGAGGTAATCCCATAATAGGCACAGAAAAAGGCCAGATGCGGGAAACTATGATCAAGCCGAAAAAAGCCAGAAAAGGCAGCAGCACTCGCCACCAACTCATTCTCTCTGGTACTTCGGGCATTTCTTTCAGAATATCTTCAAGGTTCATCTTGTTTTCCTGTTTCCAACCCAGAACCAGCATGGAAAAAGTTCCGAGAATCAGAACAGGAATGCCTAAGGGAAGTTCAAAGCCCACATAAGGAATGGCTGTGCCGGCGGATATAATCATAGCCCAGATATTAACCGGCGGAGCAGCCGCGCTCAATCCCGCGATGATAAAAAGAATGGCCGCTACTCTTTTCTTCGATATTCCCAGATAACCCAGGGCCAGCGCAATCGGAGCGCCAACCGTAAGAATCGACACGCTGCCGGCGCCGGTAAGCGCGCCTGGAATGAGAATAATAAGCATTAATAAAAGTAAAGCAAAAACACGTTTATTGTAGAAAACTCTGATGATACCTTTGACAACATAGTTTACCCCGCCGGATTCAGTAATAATTGAAATAAATATGGTTGCTGTTACAAAAACAAGAATAACATCCAGATAGGTAAAAGTCCCTTCCACCAGGTGCCGTGCAAGCTGGCTGGCAGGTGGCGTATTAATAAATGCACCGGCAACACCACCGGCAACAGCGGCGGAAAGCATACAAAGCTCGACAGATAATTTTCTCCGGTTAGCCACAGCATAAGCTAAGCCCATAAAAATTAAAATACTTCCGATTTGAATGTACATTTAGTTTCTCTGCTTGGTTAATATTCAATTAATTTGTGAACATGCACATCGCTTGGCAAAATAATTTAGGACAAAATGATTTTAAACTAATCATTATGGAATCTATCACAGGGTGTTATTCTTTTTTTGACAGGATAACAGAATAATCTGGATTTACACCATTACTCCTCTCCAGGTAAAACTCTAACATTTCTTTTATTTCTACTTTGTAAGACAAATCTATAATTTTCTTGTAAGCTCTTTGAATGCCAATTATAAATCTCTACTGAATAACATGATTGTCTAACAGGATTAACATGATAAAATTCTTGAAGTTGAAATCTTGTACATCTTGAGAATCCTGTTATCCTGTCAAAAATATACCAATTCTTTGATAGCCCCAGTGATTTGTTACATCATTTTGACCATAATCATTTTGCCTGTTTTTCTTAAGTAAAAACCTTTTCCATCAATTCAACAATACCCAAAGCGTATTTAACTTCTATAAATGGAATATCTTTATCCTTGGCAATGTTTGTAAACCGTCCATCTTTATTGCCGTCTTTTACTGCAATGAGAAAATCAGCAAAGGGAGCTACGGCGTCGATCATTTTTTCATTATCACTGCCCGAAGCGCCTCTTTTGGATTCTCCGCCTGCATGAACTGCAATTATAAAAATTTTGTTCTTCTTACAGTAATCGATGAGATTTTTAAGCCGTTTCACTTCATCATTTATAGTGAGCCCTGATGCGCCCATTCCCTTTAGACTGGCCCCAATTGCAATGATCATTGTGCTGTATGGAGTTCCTTTTTTGAATTTATCGAGATCCGTCGTTATCTCTACATGAAAACCTTCACCGGATTTTCTATCTCCAAGTCCAACCCCATCCTTAATCATTTCAACTGTCGGCACATCACAATAATCATATTTAAAGCCCGCCTGCTCCATAATCACATTCATCGTATTCACATCGGCGCTTTGACCCGCTGAAGTCGTGAGTACCGGCAGGGCCGCTGATGGAATATCCCCGCTTGTCAAAGCCTGTGAAGGCAAAGACAGAAAAAGGCCGCCGATTAGAATCGACAGCGTAATAAATCTGCATAATTGTTTCATTTGAATTTGTCTCCTTATTATTCTTTTACAGCCCATTTAATTCAGCCTGGATTATTCTGGGCGTGGTTGAACTGCAAATAAAATTAATAGAATTTCAAGATACTATCAACCGCAGAGTTCGCTGAGAACGCGGAGTTGCTTGACCAATGAAAGTTACCTTCGGTTGTATAATTGACTACAAGATTTTACAAAAATACTCAATAGATTATTAATATTTTTGCTTTGAGCTCTCTGCGAACTCCGCGGTTTATTACTTTTTAGAATCGCATTATTTTTCAGTCTTTTTTTCTGGCTCTGGTTCCAGTTTATTGTATTTAATAAGCTCATTCAGCCACCATTCAGGATATTCTAATGGTTTTCTTGTTCGATCCTTCACATCATAAATCCACAGATGATTATATTTGACCAGTAGTTGATCACCTAACTCCCACCAGGCGTTGACAACTAAATTAGCATTATTGTTGCAATATTCAGTCAGGTACTGTCGGGCTTGCTCAGGCGATTCTTTATAGAGTTTCATGGCATAATCATCAGTTTGCGAAATTCGCTCAATTGCCGACTTCTCCCATTTTTCCTGAGCATTTCTTACATCCTGGATGGCATAAGAATAAACTACCTGGGTATGGAAATCGACATAATCAAATGCCCACCTTGCCGATTTTCTATCAAATTCCCAGTGGTCGCCAAATTGAAATGATTTTGGAATTTCAGTCACACCCTGATAAAAGGGCATAAAACAATCTGTATCCATTGCACCAAAAGCAATCCAGATAATGCCGCCAACTGGATTAGGTAACCAATCCCGACACTGGGTTATAGTAATATATTCCGGTCGGTTTACACTAATGCATCTAGGTGTGTTGTATTTTTTCCCATCAAGCGTAAAACCGTAAGGAAGGCGATTCGGATTCTGGAAAGGTCCGCCCTGAAGCCCTTTTGCTGTAAAAAATTGGGTGTCATCGAATTTATCTCGTAAAATTTCAATAACAGATTCAACATCGAGTTTTTCATCCGGCTTAACAGAAAAAGGTAAATCCATATTCGGTGTATCCGGACTGAATTTTTTAGAAGGAGCCACGAGATCGAAAAAACGCCACAAGCGGCCGCGTGAACCTTTTGAGCTTGCTGCACTGTATTCGCCTGGTGAGTAAGCGCGCTTCCAGCTAAACGGCTTTCCGCTATCAGGATCAAAATAACCACGCTCGATTGCGTAGGATTTTACATTTTCAGAAGCCATAAAATAATCTTTATTTTCCAGATCAATTTCCCCGATTCTGGATTCATTCGGGCAAACGCTGACATGATCATCCGGAATTCTCTGCGCACACCAAATTGCTCCAGCTTGTCCGCTATCAGGAGTCCACAGCGGTCCAACCGGCATAATTTCAAAAATCCAGATCTCATTTGGATCTGATAAAGCAAGCATCTCGCCAGTGTCCACCGATCCATATCCATATTTAACAGCAAGTTCTCCCATGATTTTGATAGCGTCTCTGGCAGTCGTTGCTCGTTCCATAGCGATGAGTGTAAGCATTGTGATGTCTACTTTAGGTGTTGGGGTATTGTTTTCCATTTGCTTACGACACCCAATGGTTGATTCACCAATGGCAACCTGATTGTCATTCATATACCCGAACAGACCGTGAAAATAACCATAAGTGTGGGGTACCTGGGGAATTTCAAGCCCGGTATAATTATCCTCGATTGCATCCCATCTTAATCCTGTACTTGGAGGTGGGGTTACAAACTGGCTGAAATGGTAAATTTTACGTTTTGAGTCAGCTTCATGATCTGCCGGTGGTACATAGCGCCAGGTCCAGTCACAAAAACCACAGTCGCAGGTATGGGTTGATATGACCGAACCATCGGTTGAAGCCTTTTTCCCCACCATAACAACCGTGCAGCCATCTAACCGATGATCAGCATCACAGTTTTCGCACGTTTGTGAATATGATGCCTGGACGTAGAAAAAACCAACAACACTAAATAAAATAAAAAAGGTAAAAAATAAACGTTTTGTCTTCATAACATCCTCCTTTAAATTTTAAAAAAAATAATTAATTTCTGTAAAAACATTAAATTATGACTCGTAATTCAAAGTATTATATAAAGCATTCGTCCTGAAAAATAGGTGACAACTGTCACCGCGACAAGAGAAGCGGTCGTGACAATGACTCCCTGCCTTTCAAAGTTATTTGCAATAAGCCCGGGAATAACCCAACCGATTACCCTGAATTCAAGAGAAACCGGAAAGATAAATGGTAATATTTCAAGCCACAGGAAGGTCCATAAACCTCCGACCAGTATCATAAAAACGAATCTTCTTCTTCCAAAAATAATAAGAAATTGTGAGGCGAGTTTAAAACAAAACAGGGTTAAGAGAGCTGCAATCAATGTTCCGACAATGCGTGCCGGCTGGTCTAAAAACAAAACCAGGTAACTTGGGACAATGATGCCTCCCGGATATAATCCTGTAATGCCTGTAAAAAGCAGTGAAGTCAGCAATCCCAAAAAGGCAGTCTCATAACCCATATTCTTCGCCTGTTATATTCCAGTAGTCAACCACCAGTCGACCTGTTCCTTCCATATTCCCGAAACCGAAAATTACAGCCGGGGCCTCGGTGTCAGCAACAATCGTTTCCATAATCTTTTCCGGCAGCTCATTTTTTAAAACCGCTACCCGTTTCAATCTTCGTTTCACAATTTTAGCATGGATTCCCGTGACAAAAATTTTGTTAAAACATTCAAAACCGCCGTTTTTCAGAGCCTCGATCCATTGCAAGGTCCTTTCTCCCCGGTCTGAGCGAAGACAAAATAATCCTATAAGATTATCTGAAGCTGAAGGCAGGATTTCCTTTAATTTTGAGATAACCTGCAATGTAGATTCAGGATCATTCGCTGCAAATGCATTTACCAGGTAATACAATTGTTGTGTTTCTGCAGAGCGGTATTGCCAAATTTTAAACGCCCCGATATCATGTTTTGCTTTCAGTATGCCATTCAGTATGGTTTTTTGTCCAATGTTCAGGCGTTGCCCAAAAGCATAAACAAGATCAATATTTTCAGAAAATTCCTTTTTTGCTAATTCTGGTGAAAGCTGTTGAAGAGATGATGAGAAACCTTCCTGCACTGAAATTAACTCCCCGTCGGCATCGCTAACTGCGCTTTGAAAAACCGGCCTGTTTTCCTTTTCAGGAATAAATACACACGCCTTTTCAGGAATATCCAGACAAAGAACGGAAGCAATCTCTTCTTTTGTCTTGCCCATGGCATCGGTGTGATCGCAACGGACATTAGTTATTACAACCATGTTCGGCTTTAATAATTGCTGCGATTCCACGTAGTGATACTCCGGGTGAATGCTCATTATTTCAGCAACCATACAATCAGCCTTGACCTCAGTTGCCTTTTTTATTAACTTTTTCTGCTCAATAATTGATGTGATTCCCCTTCGTGGAATGTTTATCTCCTCCTCATTGGGCAGTATATACTGAGCCTGCGAGCCGGTCGTTTTAGCCAGAACTTTTCTTCCATCCTCCCTAAGAATCGAAGCCAATATCCGTACAACATTTGATTTACCGCGAGTTCCAGTAACACTGATTCTCAATGGGATAGTATTGATTCGGCGGTTCACTACTATCCGCTCATGAATAAGAAAGAGCAAAAAAACAAGCACAGAACAAACTAAAACAGTCAACTATATTCCTGTAATTATGCGATTAAAAGCAATCATCTCAATGATTCCAAATTCCTCTCACTATTGGCGGCAGCATCATTAGGGAAATTTATAATTTTTGTCATACAACATAACAAAGGTTCATATAAAATGCAACCAATATGCCAAAAAACCAACTCGCCATAAAAAACAATTTAAGTCAATATTAAACAAATAAATCATAAATATTGGGCTGGCTTTGCAAATAGTGAATTCTCAAAAATAACAAGATTTAAACTACTTTTTCTCAAAAATAGGAATTCGATAATCCATAAGTTTTGCCTGAGCATGCATTTAAAAATTGATTTGGTTGTTAAGTTTTTTATTATTTTGCCACAAATCATTTTGTTATAATAAATATTCAATTCTTGCATCTGTCACCATTCTGGTTGTTTAAATTACACAGTTCTTTGAAATGTAACAAAGTCAGGATTAATAAACTCCTTAACTGCGACTACTACCTGTTTGGGATGGCGAAAGCTGTGTAGGTTGGTATTATTTTGGCAAGGTATTATGAACCCATGATTGGGCGGTTGTTGGGTGTGGAACCTTAGGCGGAAAAGCAGCCGGATTTTACATCCTAGCATTATGGCCTTAAAAAGCCGCTTATCCTGATTTACCCAAATGGCAAGCAAGTACATTTTGGCCAATTAAAGACAGCTTTAAAAATGGATAATACTTTCCTATGCCGTTGGTTCAGGGCTAGTGAAAGAAGCAATGAGCAAAAGGCTATTGAAGTAAAACATGATGCGGCGGCGCATTGGATGCTATTAATACTGAAGCCGAGAATAGCGAAAATTCGGCACCTGCTGGTGTATTTATAACTATAGCTGTGCCTGAAGTGCCAAAAATTCTTCTAATGGGCAGAACTTTTGCTGGTGTTGGTTTTGGTTTTATTTTGTTAGGTTTATTATCTCTAAATTAGAGACACCTAAAACAGTTTTCCTGTCTCGACCACAGGGGCCAACGAATTAGCCATTCATTCCTATAGCAGTTACAAAGACATTACTTTATTTCTTAGTTATAGGTTGATATTGTGCTGGTTTGATCTCCAGAACTATTTCACCCCGATCGATCTTCATAGAGCCCAACTGCGGTTTTTGTTGGTGATTATATTTATTTTTCGCTTCATCAGCCACATTCTTTCTTAAATAAAGCCCTAATTCTGTGGAGGTGATGTACATGTCATGATTATAATCAGCCGCGCCTCGCAAACCGATTTTGAGAATCCGGGTAAACAACCCGTCGATTGCCTGGTCTTTTTTTCCTCCAGCAGCTATAATATTGCGCGCTCGTTTATTAACCTGTGTTTTCAAGTGTTCAAAATCAATTTCTGTTTCTTGCGCTTCAAAATTAAGCGGTGGTTTTTCAACAATGCCAAGGCCGCTATAACAAACATCCACAATATATAAAATGTCTTTTGCAGGGGACAACAGCGAGTTTCGTCGGATAAAATCCATCGAAATATTTTTTGAAACAGAATCAAATGCTCCATCACAGGGGATTAGATAGCCTTCTTCCTTACCTTCTATATTGGTAACCTGTCCCCCATGACCGGCAAAATAGAAAACGACTAAATCATTTGATCCGGCTCTTCGTAAAGTATCGCTTAACATGGCCCTAAGGTTTTCAAAATTTGCATCCTCATTAGATAATTTATATATCCGATCGAAATCATAGAGGTCGTTTAAAAGCTTTTCCACCGTATCCGCATCACTCACGGCAAGGTCTAAATCAGTAATAGTCGCATCCCGATATTCATCAATTCCAACCACAATTGCCAACTTATTATCATATTTCATCTCATCTGCATACGGATTGTAGATTATATCCATAGTGTTACTCGTTCTTGGCATGCGGCTTTCATCAAATGCTATGGCTTCCACTAAATTCTGTGGCGCTTTTAAATTAATAGCCTTATTTCTCTCAAATGAGGAAACTTCTATATCAAAACCTCTATTCTTGGGCTTGGAGGTTAGTTTTGGATTCACAACGATCGTGTCAATTTCAATACCATTAACCTTTATAACAATCTCTCGTATCTTTTCATAATTTTCCAATTGTAAATTTACAATAATACTACTTGACGGTGAAACCGGTCTTTGCGGCGAATCAATGGTAATGGTTGGCGGCGTCTCATAAGGTTGGTAGGTAATCCAGGTTGAATCAATTGACGATTTATATCTATTCGAAGCAATAATCTTAATTACATTCTCGCCTTCAGCCAAAAGTATCGGTTGAGACATCTGCACAAAAGTTTGTCTGACAAGATCAAGAACAGGAATGATTTCCGTGTTGTTATGTACTATTTTAATGTTCTCAAGCCCGATAGTATCTTTAACGCTGGCGAATAATTGGTACTCATTGTCCTTTGTTTGGGTGTTTTTTAATGAGGTGATTTTAATTTCGGGTACTAACGGTTCAAATACCATAAATAGCTTTTCTTTCTGCGAAGTGTTAGATGCATGGGCTGCAATTTCAATTTCATTGTTGCCCTCTTCCAATAAGATTGTCTTGAGAATTTCTTTACTCTTGATGTTTCCGCATTCGATTTTGTCTATTACAACATTATTATTCTTTATCTCGATATATTTTAATCCATCTTTATTCAGCGCCTTACCCGCAAACTTCAATAACGGATGATGCCTGTTGTGCTCTACTTTTTCTAAAATTATTTCTGGAACTGACGGAGTTTTACCCTTTGTATAAAATATACCTATTTGGTGACTTCCGCTTGAGATGTGTGAAAAATCAGCAGTGAGTGGATTTTGGAAACTATAAAACAGGCCCAGGTCGCCTAATCTAAGCTCCATTTCTGCAAATAAGCTGCTGCCTTCGGCTTCAAACTGACTGTAGCCTGTAAAAATGTTTAGTTTTTGATTTAAAAAACTCTTTCGAAATCCACCCTGGGCTAAAAATTCATCACCTTCAATTCTTATCTCGAACTGCGGGATAATCGGCAAATTCAAATAGGACATGCCCACATTATAAGCTCTTTCCTTTGCAACGCCGGATTGGTCCAAAGAGATATCTGGTTTGTTGATGTGATTCGTTGCGAGGCTGAAATACAATCCAGGAACGGGCTGTAAAAAAAGTCCCAGACCAAAAGAAAAGGCCTGTTGATTGGTCCCATCCTCAATTAGAGGGTCATTGAAATCAAATAGATGAAAATTGTCTGTGTTGTAGCCGTAAGTGACTAAATTGGCATTAGCTCCAATGCTCAGGATATCTCCGTACACTTTGCGACTTATCAGGAGGGAAAAATCGCCCCTTTGAAATACATTAGAGGTAAAATACTGCGCGCTTAATCCGAGTGCGGTTTGTGAGCCAATGGGCTGCACAAAACTTAGAAAGTTATTGCGGAGATTATCATCCGCAAGCCCGGTGTGCAGCAAATGGATTCCAATTGCGCCATGAGGATGACCAATAAAGGCCAGAGGCGCGGGATTATGGAAAGCGATAGTTGGCGAACGATAATAACTTGAATTAAGTGTGAATAGCGACTGGGCATGAACATTTGTCAATCCCAGTATGATTATCAGGCAAATGCATATTCGTGTTTGTCGAGTAGACATAATATGACTCCTATATTAATACACGTACATTAAGACA
>CAZIKB010000157.1:0-12981 GCA_964539665.1 uncultured Cytophagia bacterium | reverse complement strand
CTTGATTCTCACTTTAATACTCTTCATTTTTTCATAAAACTTTTGACACTACCAACCTAACGCATAAACTCACCGGACACGGGTGGAATGTGCACTATACTTTGAAAACAAAATTAACTCTGCTAAACCTCTAAACTCGAAAATCGCGCACGTGCCCCGTGTTCGGGTGAAGTTTTTTGTTATCCGTAACTTTTTATCCAAACTTACCTTATCAACTATTTCATCTACAAATTTATAATTGTTATCTTTATCGAATAAACCAGCCGCAAAATAATACTAATGTGAAAAATATATATACGACGAAAAAATCGAATGCACAAGTTCCTTTCATTTTTGGGTATGCACGTTTCTTGAACCAGTTTCTTAAACCTTTCACCTCTTTTCGAACAGGTTCATGGGTTTTAAGACGCTGTAATCGATCGTACGAACTTGTAGACAATTTATTTAATTTTTTGATTGTAGCATCTCGCCCGCGAATTAAAGATTTGATGAGATCATTTAAATGAGCATCAAAGAGATAAAATAAAAGAAAAATAATAACTGAAATTAAAAGCTGTAGCCAGACGTTGATCGGTAAACATTTAAAATCTTTAGAATTTATACATAGAGTTATAAAAGCTCCTGAAAGTGCAAACAACAAAGCTCGTAACCTCCATTGGTAGTTGCGATACAAGTCTCTGGAGATGCTAAACTCCGTTATCGCGTGTAAAAGCGATTCTTTTTTAAATTGGAATAAAGTCACTTTATCAATTTGCTCTTCTTGGTTGTTCATTGTCGGTCTTAATCACATGATTTTTAGGGGAACTTGATCACTTAAATCGATGTTGCTAAACTCAGAGTGGTTCAATTTTTAAGGCAAATTTACCCTTCAAGCTAATTTGCACTTCATAACATTTTACTGGATGTTCCCATTTGGTTAAAAGTCTACAAATTGCCTCTCTTTCATGTCCTGGCATCCTGTATCCGAAAATAACACCTTTTAAGCCCGCAGGCTCAAATCGATGACAACCAGGGTCTCCAAAGAGTCGCCATTCTTTTTCGTAGCTCCAGCCAGAATACTTATTCAAGAAACTGGCAAGCACCGATTCTTTCGGAGTATTTTTGAAATAACTTTTTGATGGTATTATTTCTGGATATTCGACTGGCAGATATAAAGGCTTACCATTTTCGCGACTTTTAAAAAAAGACGTAGTCACATCAAATTCCAGACAGAAACCTTTGTGACAGTCTGAATAATGAGACCATAAAAGTATATCGTCGTTTACTGCGCTAAAAGAACAAATGCCAGCTGTGTTTCTGGCTTCCACAAGATTTTCTTCAGCTTGTTTCTTTAATTCTTTCCTTGTTTGGCTGTCCTTTACGTTTCTTACATGTTCATCCGTCACTGGTATATTTAAAGACTGCAATTTAGCTTTTATCTGTTCGTCCGTTCCTTCAAACGTCATTGGCAAAGAAATCTCATACGGGTCATTCAAATTATCTGCTTTCGCAAAGTATAATTCTGTCTTGGTAAATATTTGAATTGATAAGCGATCGAACGCTCTATATTTATAAAGGTACTGAATATTCATTTACTTCTTAAATTTACGGCATAACGATACAACTGAGCAGCGCTACGCATAGCTATGTTTTCATCTTTTACCGATGCAGGCGCGGAGCGTCTGCTCAAGTTGTTTGTTATGCTTGAAAAGGTTCGTGATTCTTTGGATAACTCCTGCAATACAATCAAACGAATCGACTTACATTTCATCTAACAGAATTTATTAAAAGCGTGAAGAATCAATTTTAATGAAATTAATGCTGTAATACTCAGCCGACCGCAATTAATAGAAAGCGATACTATCATTTGAAGTTACATTAATGAATATCTTTCCAATTTTCTCTAATATAATCTCCAATTCCTCCTGGTGAGTACTTTGGAAATATTTTTATAAAATCTTTTCTTGCTTCATCATATGAGTCATTATTAATACTATTAGAGCGCTTTGCTAGATATAATAAACACAATGCAGGAGATCGCGAATATCCCTGATCACAGTGTATAAGAACTTTTTTTTTAGGTAGCCATTTTTCAATGAAATTGAGCATTTTGTTAAATATTTCAACTCCACTCCAATTATATAGATAAGCTGCACCGTCTACCCAATTGAGAGATAAACGATTCTCTTTTTCATAGTAAATATAATTTGGATGAGTTTTATCAGGTTTATTATTAGTTCTATTCCATCCGAATAATCTATAATGAATTGTCTGAGTTGCATGTACGACTGCCCAATCAACATCGTTCACTGCTGATGCATCCTGAAGATCGCCAACATAAAGACTCAAATCATCCATTTTTTTCATTATATAACCTTTCTAAAATAACAGCCAGACCAAATAATCTCAAAAAACCAATTCTCAAGAAAGCTTCAGATTCTACTCATTTAATTTTTGTTGCTTCTGTTTATAGAGGCTTATAATTTCCGCACGCAAGTCCTCACTTTTATCTATTAGTTGATAGGGACGATAAGCTTTGCCGTCTAGAAAAACACCACCAACATACCCTAGGTGAATTATCCGATTTCTAAAAGGAGTATTAACTTCGATGTATTCAATAAGTTGTTCTATTCCCTTGATAGCTTCTCTTGTTACCATCAGTTTTCCATGACCATTACACCACTGATTATCTGCCACCAAAACTTGCACCTTTTCAATTCCTTCAACAAAGGTGTCATCCAGACGAAGAAGTGTTGGTGGTTCAGCACCCTCATAAAACGACTTCCAGACAACGACGACTTTATCTTCTCTATCTACTATCGAGTATCCCATATGTTGATAAAATGATACTGGATTCCAATCCCAGTCCATAGCCCAAGCGACAACACCATTAAATCCAGAAGACCGTGCATATTGCTCAATATGATTTAGCATGAATCGACCATATCCCATACCCCGTTGATCGCCAATATGATGCTCGTACGGCCAGACAGTTATGCATAGGATTGCCAGCAAATTCTCGCCAATGAATGGCGAATGCTCAATGGGTATGTAATGACATTTTCCCACGATTCTGCCGTCGTCCAATATGAGAACCTGGGCTTTGTATCCTTTGTCTTTATATTCCGCGTACCAATTCCTGAGAGGCGCTGTGTCCTCCAAGTTCTCGGGTTCTTCAAGGTGCAGACACGTGAAGAAGGCTCTTTCCGTGTCAACGCTGATGTCGACAAGTTTCATCTTAACACACCTTTAATTATAATTTCACTAAACTACTATTAAATTCTATTGATCTTGCCATATAACGACATGTCTGAGCTGCTAAAACCGCTTGCACAAAACAGATATAACGAACAAAACTATCAATTTTATCGCAGAACTTGAATTGAAATACGGCGGTTTTAGACAGCTCCAGCCAATTGTTAGCCGAATTACATTAACATATACCAATTTTATTTCACCCAGTCGGATGCATGGCGGATTTCAGAATCTGGAGAACCAAACCATTTATTTCGAAATAAAATCTCTTGAACTTTTCTAGAAGCATTCTTTGCTTCTATCACAGTAACTCCATACTTATTTGCTACATTTTTTAATGCTTGATCTTCAGAGACTGACATTGGTGTATTAATTATTTCTCTATAAATATTGTATTCTTTAACTGTAAACGTATCTTTTACAGGCAACGATTGTTGAGTTCTCAAAGCAGTCGCAACCAGTGGTTTTCCTTTAAAAATATATTCAACTACATCACTTGAATTAGGTGCTTTAACTCCTTCATCTCGAGACCAATTTAATCCTGGTGTAACCATTTTACTAGGACCATTAAGTGGATATGCGATGTCATCGGAAGGAGCCCACCATACAAGATATCGCTCAACACCTTTAAAATTTGTTCGTGGGTCATATACGAAACAGCCTTTTCCTATTGGATTACGCTTTACACGGAATTCTTTTCCACTAACATCTAGTTTGTTCGGCTTGATCTTTGAAGTAACAAACGTCCGAGAACTAGCATAGATTTGGGTTTCATCGGTAGATTGAGTATCGTCAGTGTAAGGTTTATTCCGAATATTACTATTATTATCAGTTGAACAAGTAATTGAAAAGCAAAGGACTAATACCATAGTACTAATCAAAATTAATGGGTTTTTAAATATCATTATAAACCTCCTTAAAAATATTAATTCTAATACGGCTAACACAAACATTAACCTATGGCAGGGAGTATAAAGCAATGAACGTGCCTATTCACCAAAAGAACTTTAACCCATTGAATTTGAAAAATTCGCTAAAACCCAGCCATCAGGTTGAATGTAGAGTTAGAACCACGTATTGAATTGTTAATGTCAAAAATGTTCATTGGCTATCTTCGTCGTGCGATCCAGAGAACTCCTGATATATTTTATTGAAAGCCCCAGCAATTGCTTTCAAAGCATGTCTCGGAATTGTAACACGATTCTTTTCATAGTCAGCTTGGTAGAGAACTATATTTTGAGGATCGGATAGGTCAATTTGCCACTTTGGTTTGAGACTGTCCTGCCCCAATATAGTTATTGAATGTTTTTGAACGTTCATTGTTTTGTTGTCTCTATAATTAATTAGAGTGTTATTTATCCGCCCATTTTTCATATACTTTCTTTATATTCCTGTACGGAGTACCTGTATTAAAATCCTCCGGGAAATCTGTTACAGCCGATTTGATAATATCCATATACTCAAGCCTCATCTCGTCGTCATGCAATAAATTCTTAATCACACAGAAACAGAGTCGGTCTAAACCATTTAAATACATTTCCTTTGCCTCGTTGAAGCGCAAGCTTACAGAATCTAATTTGTTAGTATCATTACTTCCTTTAAGTTCAGTAACTGCGATACCAGCTTTACTTAGTTCTAATCTCCTATCAGCAATCTGTTGCTCAATAGCAAGAAGTGCATTCAATTGATTAATTGAATTGGACTTAACCGCCTGTTCAATTTGTAAAGCTAATTTGTGGAGCTGCCAGATTGCCACTCCAAGCATTAAAAATGCGAAACCAGCTGATACTGAGTAAATTACTACCGTCACGAGGTTATAGGTTTCAGTTTGCATGCTTTTACTTCTTAAGTTTTTGAGCAATTACTGTTTTAGCTGCGGCAATTATCTCAGACAAGGCTGAACTACCTTGACTCTCCATGACTAAGATGTAGTCACCGCCTAACTCCTCATATAAGTCAATCCAAAACTGCTCCTTTGATGATTCAGAAATATTAGAATCATCAAGAACTTTTTGTGCTTTTTCAACGACCGATATAGCTTCTGCTTCTGAGGAGCTATCTTGGATTTGTTTTAAAATTTTCTTTAAATATTCATTTAGTGTCATTTCTTATTCCATTTTGAACACTCTAACCAGTGATTGTACAGTTTCTGCTAAACATTCAATTTGTAAGGCTCTACAGAAACTAGCCAACACCACTACTGTGTTCCGCCCGGCCACTGGCACCAAGTCGAACAAGAGTGTAACTCATTTTCTTAGTATAACACCAATATATTTAATGTACTAAAAAAAAACAATGAAAATGTTGCATTTTTATAAAATATTATTTTCCTTGTTTATGCAAAGTAAATTTTCTGCTAAACATTCAAATATGGATGTTATCCAACAGAGGCTTATTTATAACCCTGTTAAACATTCTTTATATTTGTCTGCCATTTATAAAGTTAACTTTATAAATGGGCGTCAATTTTATCGAACTCTACTTACAGCGATGTGCCCGATTATAAAACCAATGCCGTTACAATTCCCTTCTTTTATTGTCCTGGAATATTCGTCGCAGTCGTGAATTTTGATAATTGAATTTGAAGAACAGCCCCCCGAAAAAAGACCGTTTTATCGCATCAACGACACCTCGCTGCCTGTCACGTTTAAATTTACGCAAAACTGCACCCCATACAACCGGATGAAATAGCATCCAACACAAGGTTTTGAAAAACACAATTGCAATAATATCCTTATTGAAACGAGCTATTGCAGACTCGAGATCACCCGGTGTAAAGTCCTCGGTCTGGATCATCTGTCGGGCATAGATTTCACCACGAAGTGAGGAGCCTATTTCCGGCAGCATTGGCGTCGTAAGATAACCTTTCTCTTCAGAGAGTTTGTGGAGCCGCGTGCCCGGCAGGGGCCGTGCAAGGCAGAGGTGGGGTATTACGTCATATCTCCACAACAGATGCTTTGCATATCTAAAAGTGTCGTTAATCTCACACAGAGTCTCACCTGGAAATCCAACAATATAGAAAGCATGAAGATCGAGTCGTATTTCTTTACATATAGATGCAATCCGTTCAATGTCGGTTAGTTTAAGATTCTTCTTTACTATTGAATCGAGTATTTGCTGGTTACCGGATTCCACGCCCAGGATCAGGTAAGTACAACCTGAACGTTTAACCTTGCGCAATAATTCCTTCGACAAACGGTCGGCGCGGACTCCATTCGGTGTATCCCAGGTGATTTGCCACGAATGCCCGAGAATGCCTTCCAGGAGTAAATCGAGACGCTTTGCATTAAGCGACAAGTTGTCGTCCTCAATGTGAAAGTGATGTATGTCGTAGCGCTCGATTAAGAGCTGCATATGCCTAAGCACAGAATCAACACTATGGTAACGCCACCGCTTGCCCATATGTTGATAATTCCCGCAAAACACACAGTCAAATGGACAGCCGCGCGAAGTCACGATTGAGACTTCACGCTCGCTTCCCGGATACTCGAAGCTGTACCGCGATGGAAAACCATGCGCCACAATCCTGAAGTACTCCTCCATGGGCACTAAATCGTACGCCGGCAAAGGTAATGAATCGAGATCGCTAATGAAAGGCGTTGATGGATTCGAAACCAGTTCGCCATCTTGCTTCCAGCTAATACCGCACAGGTCTCGAAAATCAGAGCGCTGTTCAATGGCTTTAACAAGCTCAATAAAAGAACGTTCTCCCTCGCCCCGAACCACGAAATCTACACTTTCGCTGGCGAGGAAGAATTCCGGGGCAACCGTGGCGTGCGGGCCGCCAATGACGATAGGCACATCTGGTGAAACCTTGCGAATGGCCATGGCCGCCGTCAGCGCATAAGCAGCAAAATCCGCAAACGGATTGCTGATGCCAACAATATCAGGACATGCGCGTGCGACTCGTTCGGTAAGTCGTTCCCACGGTGCGCCAACATGAAAATAACCTTGCTCGTTTCTCTGCATGTCCCGCCATTCAAAATCGATCAGTGAATCGTATATTTCAACGTCCACACCATGATCGCGAAGCGCGGCCGCGAGGTAAAGCAGGCCCACTGGGACACCAAAACGCGGTCCACCGGGATAACTAAGCGAATGTACGAATGTCGGCGGTCTGACTAATAGTACTTTCATGGCCTTTGGTTGTCCCGAGCCTCCAGAAACGAATATCAAGCATCGCTTTTAATGCTATCTATTTTCATTTACTAAACTATTAATGTTTAGTAAAGGTCAATCACCGTTAAATATCCTAAATTATTCTGGCTTTTGCAATGGTTAATTTTTATCGATCCAGAATGTTTTTTGAATATTCCATTCGAGGACTGTCAATTGAGTGAGAAAAAATATTGTTTGCTGTCTAACGCGGATTAGCCAGAGGCTGAAAAAAACGATCCCCTATTTTCCAAAAAAGTCACAGTTAGAAATTTGACTCCTACTCCATATAAAATTATTGTTTTGGCTTTCTCTCTGTGTGAATTGATTACCTGCACGGTTGCTTTTAATAACGGGCAACTAATTTTGATAGTGAGCCCCGGTCTTAATTTTTCACTGCACCGGAAACGCAGACCTTTCGGAGACAGGTCAATCAATTCCGCTTCTTTTCCCTTTTGAGGCCAGTTCGTGTAATAACTTATTTTTCCAGTTTTCTTCATCCGGGCGATTGAACGACCAGATTTTTGGTTCAATTCATTTATACTTTGTGATTGCAGCGGGCTTTTACACGTAGAACAGCATTCATCCGGACGGGCCTTTCGCGCCATTGGTCGTTTACAAAAAGGGCAAAAATGTGTAATGAGCGGTCGCTTGTTATGATCCTTTTTTGAAACAGGATTTTTTGTATAATGTTCAAAAAGTTTCCTGTCGTATTCGGTACGTTTAATTTTATCTTTTAATGTTGCATACGCTTCATTCAAAATATAGGCGTTTATGTGCTCGCCACCCAGGTCGGGATGCTGGTGCAATTCCCGCATGATTGTACGATAACTGGCTCGGATAACTTCAAACGGTGCATCAGGCTGAACCTGAAGAACCCGGTAATAGTTACGTCGGTTTTTCATATAACAGAAAATAGATTTAATTTTTAGCTTTAATGATTATCGGCAGGATCGCTGGAGAAAAATAGTGTGAATAGGATTAATTCACCTTAATTGATAATAAATTAAATTTGTTAAAACTATCTTTGCTCGTGAATTAATCAGGTTACATGCTGGCGTTTTATAACAACCATCGTACTGTCATCTTGCCAGGGAGTGCGATTTCCAAATTGGTAGACATCTTCAAAAATCAAATTCAATATTTCATCAGCATTTTTGTCTTGATATTGAATGATGAGTTGTTTGAGACGTTCAATACTGAAAGTCTCTTCGTTTTTATCTTCACGCTCAAATATCCCGTCGCTGTGGAGAACCAGGACAGAATTTGGTTTGAGGTGAGCATAAGAACGATGGAGGTCAATTTCTGGCAATGCGCCAAGAATAAGGCCGGTTGCTTTCAATTCCTGTACTTCATTTCCATGCACTAAAATTGGTGCTGGATGTCCAGCATTAACATAGATAATATGCCCATCGGTCTCTAAATCACAGTAAAAAAGGGATACAAAACGGGAGGAATATGTACTTCGATAGATAACATTATTAAGTTTTTGCAGGGTATGAACCATCTTTAAATGTTTTTCCAATCCCATTCTTAAACCAATAACAATATCACGCACCAGCAAGGCTGCCGGCAATCCATGTCCACTTGCGTCTCCTATACAAACGCCAAATATTTTGGAATCAAAATCAAAATAGTCATAGAGATCCCCTCCAACAAGTTCGGCTGGCAGTGATTTAGCAGCGATTTGATAACCAGGAAATTGCGGATTTTGGGCTGGAATAAGACTTCGTTGAATTTGTGCGGCTTGCTGTAAATCATTTTCAATAGCCTCAGAATAGAGGCGAAAATTTAAGGCCGTGCGAATGGCGTTCAAAGAAAAAAGCACTTCCTCGCGTACCCACCCGGATTGCAATTCAATGAGTACAATCCAACGCTGTATTGGACCTCCTATAACCATTACAGCCGGAATTGCATAATTGTCCCGCATACTCATTTCAGGGGCGATAGTTAAATTCTGGTTATCGTAAATGTAGCTTCCGTGCTTTAGGGCCTGCTGCACGGCTTCGGTATCAAAGGGTATTTTTTCAACTACAGAATTACCCTTTCTGTTTTCTATTTTATTAGCCAAAATGAACTCGTCACCCTTGTCTTCATAAAGCCCTATAATATCAATGTGAAGAGCTTCTCCGAAGTTATTTTGAATTTCAGATAATATCGAGCACAAGAAATTCTCTCCGGACTTCTTTTGGCTTATTTTCTTCAGCAGATTATCAAAATCACGATAAAATATTTTGGGTTCAAGCATAAAAATTATCAAGGATTAATGTCTAAAATAAAAGGCGAAAGGTTTAGTCCTTTCGCCCTGAAATATATTTGAATTAATTCATTAATGGCCTTACAGGTATTTGAATACTCAACTATTAGTCTTTCACCAACCTTTCCCTGGTAATTCTCGCCACAATACCCGTCAGGAACAACAATCCAATTAGATTCGGAATAGCCATAAGTGCATTGCCGATATTACCTAAGTTCCAAACAATGTTGAGATAATTGAAGCTTTTCCCGGCTATCGGAGTTAGAATTGCTCCAATGAATAGAAATACAATAAAGGTATAGCGAAAAGGTTTCACCACTTTATCGCCACCTAAAAATTCGATGCATTTTTCTCCATAGTATGACCATCCAATCAGGGTAGTGTAACCGAATAAAAATGAACAGATTGCAACAACACCTGCACCATAAGGAATCACTGTATTAAATGCTTTTTGCGTCACCAATATACTTGTAATATTATTAGCAGCATCTAATCCCTGCCATGCCTGGGTTTGCATATAAGCCCCTGTCAAGACGATGGTTAGCGTGGTCATGGTATTTACCAATATGGTATCAATAAAAACGCCTGTCATAGCTATTAAACCGTTCTTTGTGGGTTCTTCCGAAGTAGAGGCGCCCTGGGCTATGGCTGCAGAACCTAATCCCGCTTCATTCGAAAGCAATCCGCGGCTGACGCCATTCTGAATTGCATATCCCACAGTAGCACCCACTAATGGTTGAATCCCGAAAGCGGATTTAAAAATAAGCATAAATGCTTCAGGGATACGGGTAAAATTGGCTATAATGACCCACAAAGCACAGACAATGTAAAATATTATCATCGTGGGAACTAATTTTTCCGAAACATGACCGATTTTTTTTATCCCGCCAATGATAACCATTCCTACTAATAAAGCAATGACAGCGCCAATTACGATGTAGTAGATTTCAGGAGCTTGCTCTCCGGCAACACCACCATGAAATAACCGGTTAAAGGTGTCTGCAAGTGAAACGGTCATTGAATTAGATTGGGCCATATTACCTGTACCAATCAAACAGGCAATTGTACCACAGACAGCAAAAGCCGCACCGATATATTTACCAAGGGTTTTATTTTTTAATCCATTTTTGACATAATACATAGGCCCGCCCGCCATGGTACCGTTTGGGGCAATTTCTCGATACTGTACTCCTAAGAATCCTTCAGCATATTTGGTAGCCATTCCAATCACCCCGGCAATCCACATGTAGACAGGTGCACCTGGCCCTCCTATTGCAATAGCAGTCGCTACTCCGGCAATATTACCGTTTCCCACGGTAGCTGCCAGAGCTGTCATTAGAGCGGCAAAAGGAGAAATATCGCCTTTACCAACTTCTGAACGCGCTTCTTTTGAAAAAATCAATTTAAGTGAATACCAGAAATGAGAAAATTGCACTCCTCTCGTGGCAATTGTTAAGAAAAAACCTGTCCCAAGCAACAATATTATCATGGGTAGTCCCCACATAATATTGTCCGTCTGAGTTGTCCAATCTAAAACCCGATCAAAAAAACCAATTTCTCCCATTATTGTTTCCTTTCTTTTCTAATTGATAATCTTGCGATAGCAGGTATCCAGATACTTCGGATGTATATGTGCCATTTTCAAGAGTAATTTCCTTGTTTATTTTGGAATGGTATTATCTTAAGAAGGGCAATACTATTTGGAAAGAAAAGTTAACAAAAAATTCATATTTGTCAAGTTTTTTTATTAATTAGTTTCTATTCCGAGAATAGTAATGTCGTCCCATTTGTGTTCTGGTCTGCTGAATTTTTTTACCGCCCGGGTTAAATCTTCCAGGATTTCGGCACTTGGTTTGTGAGAAACTTTCATCAGTGTCTGAATCATAAATTCAGCATCAAAGTGTTCTTCCAATTCGTTTTCGGCTTCACTCAGACCATCGGTGAAAAGAATCAGACGGTCCCCTTTTTGAAACTGGATTTTCGCTTCTTCGCCCGGAGTATACAGGTCTTCCTGTGCGATTCCTAACAGTAAACCGTTGGCAGGGATTCGCTCAACAACATTTTGTTTCGCTCTTAATAGAAAAGGGTGGGGCACGCCTCCGTTAACAATGCGGCACCTGGCATTTTTCAAATCAATTATGACTACAAGCGCTGCTACAAACAGACCTTTTGGAAGTATTTTGTTGAGGACCTTGTTCATATAACTGATGATTGCCCCAGGGCTTGCATCACAATCCTTAAATGTTGAAAACGCAGATTTTAACAGGACAGTAATTAACGCGGCTTTTATGCCGTGTCCGGTTACATCTGCCATTAATATCGCCAATTTGTTGTTTGCTAACGAAATCACGTCATAAAAATCGCCGCCGATTTCTAATGCTGGCAAATATTTCGCGGCAATTGAAAATCCGTTCAAGCCTGGATATTTTTGCGGAAGCATACTCTCCTGGACATTACGTGCCAATGAAAGTTCCTCTTTTAACATTTCATTATGCTCTGCTAATTCGTCCCTTTCCAGAAGTACTTTGTCCAGCTCACGTACTTTTTCCTCTAACACTAATCTTAAGTTTTTATTTATTAGTCCATTTCGGATTATCAGCTTCAAATTTTCGTTGTCCCAGGGTTTTTCAATGTATTGGAATATACCAACTTCATTAATTGCTCTAATGGCATTTTCTTTGTCAGCATAACCCGTCAGTAGAATGCAGGTCGATGCTGGATAGATTTTTTTGACTTCGGCCAGAAATTCCAGGCCATTCATTTCTGGCATAAAAAAATCCGAAATAATAACATCTGTGGGTTTCTTATTCAGCGCCTTTAATGCTTCTTTTGGGGATTGGAAAGTATAAACATCGTAGTCCGTTTCTAATGTTAGATAAGTTGACAGCGTTTTGGTCACGATCTCTTCATCATCTAAAATCAGGACTGAATATGGGCGAATAGATTTTTCTGTGTTTTTAATCTGGTTGGACATTTTGAAATTATATTATTTTCACTTGCTAATGTTTCATTATTTGTGTGATCTGTGCGAACAGTTTTAGTTTACTCTGGCTTCAAGGGTAGCTAAGTATTGGAAATGCGAACTCAATCCCTGCTTACCATCATAATTAATATTTTAAAAATTAATTATGAGGCTGGTAAGTTATACCGCCGTCAATTATATCCGATAAAATTTTACTTGCTATAGGTAAAATGAAGAGATCATTGGCGCTGGAAATCTACCACAATGGCAAGTTTAATAATTTTTAGCAACAAAATCAAGTATATTTTTACTTATTTACACTTAGCCTGAATAATTCATAAATACTCAAAAAAATAAGAGGAGTTTTCCTTAT
>CAZIKB010000156.1:0-13085 GCA_964539665.1 uncultured Cytophagia bacterium | reverse complement strand
CGCAGATGGGACTCCGGTACCCATCATCTTTAATTGCCAGCCCGTGATGGATGATCACGGAAAGGTTAAATATATTACTGCCGAAGGAAAAACAATTATTGAAGAGACACGGTTGCGGACTGAGCTGCAAGAAGCAAAAGAAGCTTTGGAATTACGAGTGAGGGAACGTACTTTTGAGTTAGTCGAAACGATTGAAAAATTGAAGAGAGAGATTGCCGAGCGCAAGCAGGCAGAGGCCCAAATCCAGCATCTTCAGAGTGTCCTGATGGCCATTAGAAACGTCAATCAACTTATTGTGCAGGAGAAGAACCAGAAAAAGCTATTGCAAAGGGCCTGTGAGATTCTAAATCAAACCCGGAATTACAAGTTTGTGTGGATAGGTTTCGTCGAAGACGGTACTAAGGACGTTCTGCCCGTGGCGCAAGCTGGTTTTGAGGAGGGCTACTTAAAATCCGTAAAGATAACCTGGGACAATTCAGAGACTGGCAAAGGCCCCACCGGCACAGCTATCCGAACCAAAGAACCTTTTGTCATGCGGGACATCGCCAGTGATCCCCGCTACAAACCATGGAGAGAGGAAGCTATGAAACGCGGCTATGCCTCTTCAGTTGCTGTACCTCTGGTGCACGAAAACAGGGTATTTGGCGCTATCAATGTATATGCAGGTATTCCCGATGCCTTTGATGAGGAGGAGAAAAGTTTGCTCCTTGAAGTTGGTCATGACATTGCATTTGGCTTGAAAACCATTAAGATAGAAGAAGAGACAAAAAGAACGAAAGAATTTTTGCAGAGTATCATCGACAATACCTCGGATCTGGTTTGCACCATGGACACGGAAGGTAATTTCCTTTCCATAAATAAAGCAATAGTCGAACAAATGGGGTATGAAGAAGAGGATTTGATCGGAAGACCCAAAACGGAGCTTGCGGTTGATCCTGAACAATTCGATAATGCTTTCAAGGAACTCTTTGAAAAAGGCAATCTATCAAACCTGGAATTGCAATTTAAAAGGAAAGATGGAACAATCGCAGATATCTTGTACTCGGTGACATTGTTGAGAGACAAAGACGACCATCCCGTTGCAGTAGCCGGATTTGGAAAGGACATCACTGAGCGCAAGCGGGCGGAAGAGGAATTAGAAAGATCACGTGAGCAATTACGTAACCTCTCCGCACATCTGCAATTCGTAAGAGAAGAAGAAAGAACGCGTATCGCCAGGGAGATTCACGACGAGTTAGGGCAAATATTGACAGTATTGAAAATGGATTTATCCTGGTTAACTAAGAAATTACCTGATAAGCAAAAAATGCTACGTGAGAAGACAAAATCAATATCAAAATTACTTGATACCGCAATTCAAACAGTACACAAAATTTCCACAGAATTAAGACCAAGTATGTTGGATGACCTGGGACTGAAAGAAGCAATAGAATGGCTGGCGGAAGAATTTCAAAAACGAACGGGATTAATAATTGAAGTTACCATAGAACCTGAAAATATTATTTTGGATCAAGATCTTTCTACAACTATTTTTCGTATCTGTCAGGAAACCATAACGAATGTCGTTCGCCATTCCAATGCAACGAAGGTAAAAATAAGTTTGAAGAAGGAAGCTGGAAAGGTAGAGCTGAAAGTAAAAGATAATGGTAGAGGAATTACAAAAAGTGAAATTCTTGATTCAAAATCTTTTGGGATAATAGGAATAAGAGAGCGTGTTCTTCCCTGGGGAGGAAAGGTTAAAATCAGTGGTCTAAAAGATAAAGGGACCACAGTAACAGTAAGTATTCCGCTTGTCAAGGAAGGAGACACGCAATGATAAAAGTACTTATTGCTGATGATCACACAATTCTTCGTCAAGGTCTTAAACAAATTCTTGCGGAAACTTCCGATATAGTTGTAGCTGATGAAGCAAG
Organism: uncultured Cytophagia bacterium; assembly: GCA_964539665.1. Classification (GTDB taxonomy): domain Bacteria; phylum Zhuqueibacterota; class Zhuqueibacteria; order Oceanimicrobiales; family Oceanimicrobiaceae; genus CAZIKB01. Next base: position 11,172 of record CAZIKB010000156.1, on the reverse strand, counting down.
CAGTGGACAGGAAGTGTTAGACAAAGTATGGGAAAATGATTACGATGTGGTGTTGTTGGACATTTCCATGCCTGGCAGAAGTGGATTGGATATTTTAAAACAATTAAAGAGTGAAAGACCTGATCTTCACGTTCTGATATTAAGCATGCATCCTGAAGAACGATATGCGGTGCGGGCTTTAAAGATGGGGGCCTCTGGCTATTTGACTAAGGCAAGTGCACCAGACGAATTGATAACGGCTATACGAAAAGTATCGCTGGGTGGAAAATATGTCAACTCTTCTCTTGCTGAGGCATTGGCTTTTTATTTGGAAATAGATACCGAAAAACCACCTCATGAGACCCTTTCCAATCGTGAATATCAGGTCATGTGCATGATCGCTTCAGGGGAAACGGTAACAGAAATTGCAGAAGAACTCTTACTAAGTGTAAAAACCATTAGCACATATCGTGCCCGTATTCTGGAAAAAATGAATATGAAGAATAACGCGGAATTAACTCATTACGCCGTAAAACAAGGACTGGTGGATTGAAAAGCCAGAATTTCCCGATATTTAACCAGAACGGCTGCATGAAGTCTGAAACTGCTGTCAATCTCCGACTTTTTATCCAAGGCTTTAGTTCGCCTTTATAAACAATCTAATCCGTGAGTGATAGTTTCTCCTAATAATCCTTTCCAATAAGAAATTACCTACAAATTATCTTCAGTAATAGTATTCATAAAGTCCCATGCCCTATTGATTGTAGGACAAACACTTATAAAAATAAACTAAAGTCTTACAAGAAAAATAGATTTCCTCCGATTGTTAATTTCATTTCTTTTTATTAAAATATTCCGATTTGAGAGGTATAAAATATAAAAAGAAAATAAAGGTGAAAAGGAAGAACAATAGCCAAAAAATATGATCTTTTAAAGACTTCCTACCTCTCATCTGCAAGTTCATATTTGGCCGAAGAATCGTCAATTTGTGGGCTGCTAAAAACAGGAGAGTAGCGCGGTGGTGACTCACAATCCAGTACTGACTGAGATAACCGATAACTGTGAATCAGGCACCCAATTCACAACCTGAGTCGAAACCGAAAATAGTTGAACGTGAGAAGCCACCGCGTAATCATTCCAAAGCACAGCAAAAGAAGGGAAATAATTCTTCTGTGTCGATGTTTGGCCAACAATTGAACCTTTCAAGCGCGCCAATGAAGGATATTATGATATGTTACTCCATCACAAATCCGGTTGACCTGCCTTAGGCATTAATATAGTGAAATCCATCAAGGAATTTTAACCAATTACTGCATAAAGCTGACTAGTGAAGAAATGAAAGATGAATCCATTCGGAACAGCAAGTATTTCTCGTAAAATAAAAGGGGAAACTCAATGATAGAAGTACTACTCGCTGAAGATTACACAATTGTTCGTAAAGGATTGAAGCAGATTATCGATGAAACTTCCGACATGTGTGTAGCTGATGAAGCAAGCAGTGCACAAGATGTAATAAGCAAAGTAAGGAAAAATGATTACGATGTAGTTTTGTTAGACATTTCCATGTCCAGTAGTGATGGGCTGGATATTCTAAAAAAATTAAAAAGAGAAAGATCAAAACTTCCTATTCTTGTATTAAGTATTTATCCTGTAAACCTATATGCAGTGCGAGCTTTAAAGGCTGGGGCCTCTGGATATTTGACAATAAATAGTGCACCAGAAGAATTGGTTGAAGCTATACGAAAAGTAGCGCAGGGCAGAAAACACATTACTACTTCTCTCGCTGAGAAATTAGCTTTTGATCTGGAAATGGATACTGAAAAACCACTTCATGAGAAACTTTCGGATCGTGAATATCAGGTGATGTGTATGATTGCTTCAGGGAAAACTGTAACAGAAATTGCGGAAGAACTCTCACTAAGTGTAAAAACCATTAGCACATTTCGTGCCCGTATTCTGGAAAAAATGAATATGAAGAATAACGCAGAATTAATCCATTACGCCATAAAACAAGGACTGGTGGATTGATTCAATTACTGATCGTTGAGTTAGTCACTGGTTGACAAAAGGCACAGCTCTTTCTTTACGGTCTGTACGTGCAAACATTATTCTACAATTCTTTTTTCTAATTCTTCTTCTCTCTATTACAGAAAATTACATTTGTATTCGGCGATCTGTAAATCTTATCCATTCCCTCCATTTTTTTATAGGACAAATATTGACAAAAAATTACCCAATGTCTTACATAAAAAATAGATTTTCTCCGATTTTTTATAAGGTTTTATTTTCTATATTATCATTCTGATTCTGAATAATTTAAAAAAATAGAGTCTGGATAAACCCAATGACAGTCTCTAAATCATTAGCTTATAATTACATTCTGTACTCTATAGATCAGACAGGCACTACTAATAAACAATGAAAATCTTAAAATTTATTAAGAGACGCCTGGCAAGATTTCGTTGGTATCGGCACTTGACTTCATGGTTGTTTGGATGGAAGTGGAGAGAGTCTGCTTTTCCGCCGGAAGAGAAAAACAAATTATGAAAGATCGAAAACGTATTTTATTGATTGATGACAACGACCATGATGTGGAACTAATACTGACGGCTCTGGATGACTACCACCTTGCTAGCGACGTGGTTGTAGTCCGTGACGGCAAAGAAGCCTTGGACTACCTCTATCGCCAGGGAAATTTCAAAACGCGCTCCAAGGGCAATCCTGTCGTTGTACTTCTTGACTTGAAGTTGCCTAAAGTCAATGGGTTAGAAGTGCTACGACAAATAAAATCGGATGAGCAATTGAAAATAATTCCAGTGGTCATAATCACCTCTTCCCGAGAAGAAGAGGACATAGTTGAGAGTTACAAACTTGGCGTAAACGCCTATATTATAAAATCGGCTAATTTTCATAAGTTTTTTGAGGCTGTAATGGAAGTTGGATTATTCTGGGCCGTCATCAATAAGCCTCCGCCAGGAAGCGTGAGAAAGGAAAAATAGCCCTCGAATTATGAGGAAATCACCCATTCGCAACAGGTAATTTACACATGCCTAAAGAATGAAGCACCAATTTTAATACAAATGATGGCCTGGAATTGATGATTAGATTTACAGCATTAATGGCATAAGGGAAGGATAGAATGCAATGGAAAGTGCACAAATTCAAGTTGTTGAAGATGAAAGTATTGTTGCGCTATACCTACAAAAAAGGTTACAACATCTTGGATATAATGTCTCAGTTGTGGTTTCTTCGGGAGAGGAAGCCATTAAAAAAGCAGAAGAAACTCTCCCAGATTTAGTACTGATGGATATTACGTTAGATGGAAAAATAAACGGCATTGAAGCTGCTGACCAAATTCGTACACGTTTCAATATTCCTGTGCTCTTTCTTACTGATCATCCGGATTCCATGATATTACAGCGAGCAAAGAAAACAGAGCCATTTGACTATTTACTCAAGTCGTTCGAAGAGAAAGAACTACATACTACCATCGAGATGGCTTTATACAGACATAAAATAGAGACGGAACTAAAAGAGATCGAGGAACAATACCTTCAATTGGTAGAGCGGCTACCTGATGGCGTCTACCGTTCTACAACTGATGGAAAACTATTGACCGTGAATTCGGCTTTGGCAAGAATGTTAGGTTATGAAAGTCATGAAGAACTTCTTAATATTAACATTACTAAGGATTTGTATTTTAGTCCAAAAGAAAGAAACGAGGCTCTAAAAATGCTCAATGGCCATGAAAGTAAATCCCTAATTTTTCGATTAAAGAAAAAAGACGGGAGTGAGCTCTGGGTAGAAGATCATGGGCACCAAGTGTTCGATGGCCAGGGACGGCTAATTTATTATGAAGGGATATTACGCGACATCACCAAACGTAAGTTGGCCGAGGAGGCGCTTAAAGAGTCAGAAGAAAGGTTCAGGACTATTTTTGAAAATGCAAACGATGGGATACTCCTGGCGGATGTGGAAAACAGAAAATTCTATACTGGTAATAAAAAGATTTGCCAAATGCTTGGTTATAGTCTGGAAGAAATTAAAAATATAAGAGTCATGGATATCCATCCCGCAAAAGATCTGCCTTATGTTGTTGAGCAGTTTGAGAAGCAGTTAAGAATGGAGATTACACTTGCCACTAATATTTCTGTAAAAAGAAAAGACGGCAGCGTTTTTTATGCTGATATTAACTCGTCTCCTATAACGTTAGCTGGAAAAAGATATCTGCTGGGTATTTTTAGAGACGTCACCGAGCGCAAGCAGGCGGAAGAGCAGCTCGTGCTTCTAGCCACTGCTGTCGAGCAGTCAGCGGAGATTATCATCATAACGAATACTGATGGAACTATTCAATATGTTAATCCGGCCTTTGAACGAATCACGGGATATTCGCGTGAGGAAGCTATAGGGCAAAATCCTCGAATACTTAAAAGTGGCGAACACGACCAGAAATTCTATGAAAATTTATGGGATACGCTCAAAAAAGGGGAGGTGTGGTCAGGGCGTTTCAAAAACAAGAAAAAGGATGGTACGCTTTATGAAGAGGACGCTACGATTTCTCCTGTCCGCGATGCATCGGGAAATATTATCAACTACGTCGCTGTCAAGCGCGACGTCACTCTGGAAGTTTTTCTTGAAGCACAACTTCACCATGCGCAAAAAATGGAAACCATCGGGACTTTGGTCGGTGGGGTGGCCCACGACTTCAATAACTTGTTAACCGTCATACTTGGAAATGTGGAGTTTGGGTTTCAGGATTGCAGCCCGGACGATCCGGTCTATAAGGATTTAATCAGAATTGAAAAAGCTGGAATCCACGCTCGCAAGCTCGTGAGTCAACTATTAAGCTTTAGTCGCCAAAAGGATTATAAACCCATAGTTCTCAATTTGAACACTACCATTGATGAGCTTTTAGAAATGCTAACTCGCATTATTGGCGGGAATATTAAACTTAAGACAAAACTGGCGCCGAACCTTCTGCCTATATGTGCGGACACGGTTCAAGTCCAGCAGGTTTTAATGAACCTCTGTGTCAACGCGCGGGACGCCATGCCTCAGGGAGGAGAACTGATTCTCGAAACACGAAATATAACTAAAAAGAACCTGAAAAATCATCTACTCACTAAAGATGAGTCAAGAAATTTTGTTCAGTTGAAGATAACAGATGCCGGCGTGGGCATGGATAAAGAGACCCAGGCGCGAATTTTTGAACCTTTTTTCACCACCAAGGAAGTGGGTAAAGGTACGGGTTTAGGACTGTCAGTTGTTTATGGTATTGTGAGACAACACAATGGTCATATCGAAGTATTCAGTGATGAAGGTAAGGGTACCACTTTTAAAATCTATTTTCCAGCTTACGACAAGCCTAAATCTACTAATTGCGGAGCGAAGAAATTAGCCGGTGTTCGTCGGCGCAACACGTCGATTTTGATTGTAGATGATGAGGAAACCGTTCGCAATGTAACCTATCGAATATTAAATGGATTGGGATATAAGGTCCTTACTGTTAAAGATGGCGATGAGGCTCTAAAAATATTTGAAAGTCACTATGAAAAAATTGATTTGGTTATCATGGATATGGTCTTACCAAAATTAAGTGGACCAGAAATTTATAAGCGAATGCGGGCCATCAAACCTGATTTATCCATTCTATTTGTTACAGGTTATGACTACAAATCAGAAATGAATGCTTTCGGTCACCTTGAGCAAAGGCATATAAGAATGCTCCAAAAGCCCTATTCAAAAGAAAGTCTTGAAAAAGTAGTTAGTAATTTATTAGACCAGTAAGGATAATCCAATATGATAAATATATTGATTATTGATGATGTTGATGAGGTTCGTGATACCATACGTGAGATGTTAGAAAGAGGGGGTTATGAGGTTATCGAGGCCTCAAATGGCAAAGAAGCTCTGAAAATGATCGAACAGCATAAACCAAAAGTAGTCGTCACGGATATTCTTATGCCCGAAATGGATGGTTTAGAAACCATAAGAAATATTGTTAAAAACAAGCCGCAATTACCCGTTGTTGCGTTTACAGCATCTGAAAATACTCCTTATCTGCAAACAGCTTTAAAATTTGGCGCCGTTTGTGGACTTCACAAACCCTTCAAACAGGCTGAGCTACTTTCTGCTATCCAGAGAGCATTAGAAAAGAGGGTGATATAGTCCACTATTGTCTTTAAAACATTTCAATTTCTACTAAGCCTCCTTTGCTGACAAATATAAATCACCAATCCCAGTACTGGAACTATCTCTGTTGGTTGAGTCAACATCTATATTGAAAGATGTTCGGTGACTCTGACTTATAAATTATTGCTCAACAAATTATACGAGCCCACTACTCGCCAAATCCAGATTCGAACACGCTTATCCTCTGAGTGGTGAATTTCAGAAACCGCTCCTGTAAAAGCGTGCCCCCCAAATAAATCTCTCAAAAGATTGGAATACCACAGCCATCCAGCCAAGCCGGACGGGAAAGTCAGTAAATTTTTGTTTGCACTAAAAGGAAATTGTATTATATATTCAGTAATCCTGAATTTCAACATATTGGGTCTGCAAATGTTATCAGGCAATCTTTGTTTAATTCTTTACTTAGTTTCGTCAAGAAATTTCAATATCGCCACATTGTGTGAGAAGTCAAAAAAGCAAAAAAATATACAGGCTTTAATTTCTATGTAAATCAATGGTTTAGTGCTCTTGCATATCAAGCGCTTGCACAGCGACGGCGGGGCTCTGGCGTTTTTGTCAAGTTCCGTTCCTTTTCCAACGTTTTTCTTGTCAGAATGTTACGTGCATCGAAATCCCGCCGCGCGTGAAGCGGAACTTTATCCGTAATAATTTTTAGTAAAAGACCTATTTCCCTGTTTAAAAAATAGAATTCAATGATCAGATAAATTCAGAGCGAGTATGGTTTATCTTTTACCAAAATAACTAATAACCAGTAACAAGAAAGGAGAAACGGACAATCATTCGTAATAATTTTCCAACAAACTTGATTCAAATTTAAACGTATTTTTGATATGACGCTACGCGCATTAATCGTTCACTCGGCTGCGGCAAACAGCCTTTGCTGCAAGACCGACTACAATTAAGGAGAATACATTTTCTCCACCATGACATATTCTCCTAACATTATTCATATTTAAGGGCCTCCACTGGATTGGCCGTTGCAGCTTTAATCGACTGGTAGCTCACCGTTGTTAGAGCTATTGCCAAGGCAATTACCGCAGAGACAATAAAGGTCCATATTCCAATATCCGTCCTGTATGCAAAATTTTGCAGCCATTTATTCGCGGCAAAATAAGCTGCCGGCCAGGCAATGATGTTTGCATCCAAAATCCATATACTAAACTCTTTGGAGAGTAGTAATACTATCCCTGAAACCGAGGCGCCCGGAACTTTGCGAATACCGACCACTTTGGTTCTTTCCGTAGAAGTGTAAAAAGCCAATCCAAATAATCTCAACGCTTGATATATTAACAAAAATATTTCTTGCAACGAAAGCTGTGGCATATTATATTCAATTACACAGACATAGAAAAACTCGATTAAATGTATAACCTGGTAGAGCTATGGTTGAAAAACTGGTGACAAGACGAAATTTACACGACTCCTCAATGAGGGATGACTTAATTTATTGGTTGAGTAAACGACCTGAAGAACGAGTCGCGGCAGTGGACTATTTACGGAAACAATATCATGGAAGTACAATCAGACTTCAAAGAACTGCTCGAGTTATTCAACGCCAACAAAGTTGAATATTTGATTGTAGGAGGCTACGCACTGGCCTTTCATGGGGCTCCGCGTTATACGGGTGACATTGATATTCTTGTCAAACCGAGCGCAGAAAATGCGAAGCGAATTCTAAAAGCCCTTGATATTTTTGGCTTCGGTTCGACAGGCTTGACGAAAGAAGACTTTCAAAGCCCGGATAAGGTTGTTCAACTCGGTGTGCCTCCCGTGAGAATAGACCTCATAACTTCCATTACAGGGGTGTCTCTAAAAGATGCTTTTGTTAGCGCCGTGGATGGGAAGTATGGCGGCGTCAATGTCAAGTATATCGGACGTAATGCATTCATTTTAAACAAACGTTCAATTGGAAGACAAAAGGACATGTCAGACCTCGAAGCTCTTGGAGAAGAATAAGTTCTTTTATTTAATGTATTATTTATATTTTAGCGCCTCCACAGGATTGGCCAACGCCGCTTTAACCGATTGATAGCTCACTGTTAACAGAGCTATTGCCAGTGCAATTGCCGCGGAGAAAACAAACGTCCATATTTCAATATCCGTTCTGTAGGCAAAACTTTGCAGCCAGTTGTTCATGGTAAAGTATGCAGCCGGCCAGGCTATGATGTTCGCAACCAAAATCCATTTAGTAAACTCTTTTGAGAGCAGTAAAACTATCCCTGAAACCGATGCGCCCAGAACTTTTCGGATGCCAATTTCTTTTGTCCTTTGTTCAGCACTAAAGGAAGCCAGACCAAAAAGGCCAAGACAGGCGATGAGTATGGCCAGTATAGCAAATAACTGGATCAGCGTTTTCATTGTTTTCTCGTTCTGGTACATACTTTCCACAGCTTGGTCCAGGAAATGGTATTCGAAGGGATAATTGGGAATAAACCTTTCCCACGCTGATTGAACGGTTTTGATGCCTGCTGAGATGTCCCCTGAAGCGACACGGATGAGAGCGTAATTAATATAATTTGTATTAGCGATAACAACCAATGGTTCAATTTCTGCGTGCAATGATTTGAAATGGAAATTCTTCATAACACCCACAATAGTCCCATCAATACCCCAGAAATTGAAACGTTCGTTGACGGCCGTTTCCTTACCCATGATCCTCAAAAGTTCCTCATTGATTAGGAAAGCGCCTGAAGTATCCGTAGTAAACGTTTTCGAAAATGCCCTTCCTTCAACCATTTCAATCTTCATGGTCTCGACATAATCAAAATCCACAACGTTGACGCAGACACGTATGTCGAGTTCAGGATCTTTGCCTTCCCATTCGGCACCGCCTGAGTCGGCACCGAGATTCGCGGGCCGCTGCCAGCTTCCAGATATGTTCAGGACGTTTGGATCGTTTCTCAGCACCTCCTTAAACGCTTTGTATAACTCCCTCGTATCTCCCCTGAGGGGAATGTAAATCACATGGGCCTTATCGTACCACAGCTTCATGTTCTGCATATAGCTTATTTGCCTGTAGACAATTCCAGTGCTGATGAGGAGGAGAATTGAGAATGTGAATTGAATGAGGACCAGGATTTTACGGAAGAGGCTGTTTTTCAATTCTGCAGAAAACACTCCCTTCAAAACCTGCACGGGCTGGAATGCAGATAAAAAAAGCGCAGGATAACTGCCAGCACATATCCCCGTCACCAATGTTATTGTTATCATACCCACGACGAACTTCAATTGTAAAAGACTTTTTATCGAAAAATCTTTCCCAACCAAAGCATTGAACTGAGGTAATACAAGGACTGTCAGGAGGCCTGCGAACATCAGCGCTAAGCATGCCTGCAAGATGGACTCGCTGTAGAATTGTCTAATGAGATTTGCCTTCACAGCGCCAACAACTTTGCGCAAACCTACTTCTTTTGCCCTTCCCGCTGACCGGGCCGTGGACAGGTTCATGAAATTGATGCAGGCGATGAGGAGAACAACAAGGGCAATGATTGTGAAGACGTAAATGTATATCATGACACCTGACGGTTGACCGGAGCCGGCATACCTACGCAGGTGAACATCAGTCAAAGGGATGAGCATAACTTGCGTCATCGGGGCTGTGTTGAATTGTCGCAAACGATCGGGATCCGTGAAGGTGTCAGCAACATGCCTGTGACGGATATCGGTAATTTTTTTGTTGACTTCTTGTATTGAGGAGTTCTCATGGAGTTGAACGAGTGTGGTTATGGAGTTGTTCGACCAGCTCTCCTGATACTGGCCGGTCTGCTTCGTGAATTCAAACGGCACCAGAATTTCGAACTGGAGAAATGAATTTGTAGGCACATTCCTGAATACACCCATTATAGTAAAGGCATATTTGTTGTTTATAGTGATGGACTTTCCGATGGGATTTTCACTCCCGAAATATTTAACAGCGATCTCCTCAGAAACCACTAACGAAGCAGGTTCGTTGAGTGCTGTCTCCGGATTCCCCCATATAAAGGGATACGAAAGCATCTGGAGAAAAGAAGGATCTACAGCACTCGCCGCATTCTCGAAGAATGCCTTTTCTCGGTATTTGACAAGCACATTGCCCAATCGTCTGTACCGCGTCTGCTCAACGATCTCTGGGACCTCCGCTTTGATGCCGGGTCCCATAGGATAAGGAGTGGGAAAGACATGATACGTTTCTCCGGAGTAAAAATAATCCTGCTCCACTCTATAGAGATTCTTAGCGTTTTCATGAAAACGGTCGAAGCTGAGTTCGTCGTATACCCAAAGCATAATTAAAAGACAGCAGGTTATGCCGAGAGACAATCCTGCAATATTGATAAAAGAGTAACCTTTGTATTTCTTGAGATTCCTGAATGCGATTTTAATAAAGTTACTAAACATGATAATACTCCAATAGATTGAATTTTTCAGAAATCCTGGCAAGGACATCAAAACTTCCAGCCAGTACCAGCAAAAGGCTTTAAATCGCCCGTTCTCCTCAGCAATGGAACCGTACATCTCTGTAAGATCGCCCAGGGCATAATCAAAGTCGTTTGATCTGACCATTCTCTGCAACAGCCAACTTGCCAGCCGTGGTGGTTGGTTGTTTCTATATTTCATGCAAAAATCCTGTTAATCAAATGCCAGGTTGGGTAAATCAGACCACATGGAATTTTGTATTGCTTTGACTTCCTCCAGCGCTTCAAAACCGTGCCGGGTTATTTTATAGAATCTCTTGCTCTTACCGCCCCGTTCAGCAGCGGGCTCACCGATGATGGTCGTAACGAATCCTTTTCTGGACAGACGGTCCAACACATCATAAATCGCGCCGATGGACCAGTACTTGCGGGTTGATTTCATAACATTTTCCCGGATCGGGACGCCGTAAGCATTGTCCTGCAATTTCCAGATGGCGAGCAATAGCAGTTCTTCTTTTCGGGATAGCCACTTCATTGTTTGCTCCTCGTTTATTTTTTCGTAGTGTCAAAATATTGCATTATACAATCTTTTAATTTAGTATTTTGTAAT
>CAZIKB010000155.1:0-13179 GCA_964539665.1 uncultured Cytophagia bacterium | reverse complement strand
ATTGTCTTAATGTACGTGTATTAATATAGGAGTCATATTATGTCTACTCGACACACGCAATTCAAATCAATCATAATAGCCCTTACCATCATATTTTGTGCTTTTTTTGCCACAAGCAGCTTATACTCTCAACCACCGCAGCAACCACGTCCGCCCATGCCGCCGGATTCCAGCCGGATCGTACAGATGGTGGACGAGCTGGCCAATACGCTTTCGCTTTCCGGGGAACAAAAAGGACAGGTCGCAAAAATGCACTTCGCACATTTTAAAGAGGCCGGGCAATTGATGAAGAAACATAAGGAAACCAGGGATAAGGAACGCCAGGCGATGGATTCTCTTAGGAAGGAATTTGAAGAGCAGCTTAAAGCTTTGTTCACTGATGAACAGAAAACGGAGTTCGAGAAATTTATGAAAAACCGCGGTCCGCGACCCGGCCAACAAAAACCAAGACGCTAATAATTTTGAACCTATTCTTTAACAGGAGAATAAAAACATGAAAACATATAAAATTGTCATACTCACTTTTTCACTGCTTTTATTTTTGGCATGCAGTGAATCACCGACATCTGTCGAAACTACAAATAATAACCTACCGAATATAACTGGTTATCCCGTGGTGAGTACCAACCAAACAGCATTCTATGATAATTCATCGGAAATTTCAGCTCCTTCATCAGAAAATGCATTTTATGGACAAGACGCTCAACACACAAGAAACGAGCTGCAATATCAGGAAAACGGCGATGGAACAGTTACAGATTTGGTAACTGGCCTGATGTGGCAAAAAAGCCCCGATACAGATGGAGACGGGGATATTAACGCGACAGACAAAATGACTTACGATGAAGCTTTTTCTGGTGCTGCAAGTTTTAATCTGGCGGGCTATAATGATTGGAGATTGCCGACAATCAAGGAGCTGTATTCGCTTATCATATTCAGTGGAGTGGACCCAAGTGGATACGAAGGAACCTCAACAGATGGATTAGTGCCATTTATTGATACCGATTACTTCGATTTTGCCTATGGTGATACAGATGCCGGAGAACGCATTATTGATGCACAATATGCATCTTCATCTATGTATGTTGATGCAGAATTGCTGTTCGGAGTTAATTTTGCCGACGGACGAATAAAAGGTTATGGATTAACCATGCCTTTTGGACCTGGCGAAAAAACCTTCTTTGTAATGTATGTGCGTGGAAACACGGAATATGGAATAAATTCTTTTACAGATAATGGTGACAGCACTATCACCGATAATGCCACCGGATTAATGTGGATGCAAAACGACAGCCGTTCAGCCCTAATCTGGGAAGATGCCCTGAGCTATGCTGAGAACTTAGAATATGCAGGATATTCCGATTGGCGACTGCCGGATGCAAAAGAATTGCAAAGTATAGTTGATTATACACGCTCGCCGGGAACAACAAGTTCTGCGGCTATCGATCCACTTTTTATCTGTACCCAAATAACCAATGAGGCCGGTCAGGCAGATTTTGCCAGCTACTGGACCAGCACCACACATGCTAACTGGTCAACTGTTTCCGGTGGATATGCTGCTTATGTAAGTTTCGGTCGGGCGATGGGCTATGCTCCTGTTTGGGTAGACGTGCACGGAGCCGGGGCTCAACGCAGCGATCCCAAAATGGGGGATCCAGGTGATTTCCCGACTGGCCACGGGCCACAGGGTGATGCAATAAGGATTTTCAATTATGTCCGCTGCGTTCGAGATATAAATTAAATTTAGAAAGGCGACAAAAATGAAACTTAAACTAAAACTAATGTTTATGGCATTGTTCGGCCTGTCCTTAATCGGACCGGGCTGCTCAGAAAAAAGTATCTCTATAACCGAACCGGAAATCACCAACACTGATGAATACACAATTGATCGGACCCTGTCTGATGGCGGACAGCAAAACACCATCGCCTTCGATGGCCTGGCCTTTTTAACCAACAACCTCGGCGCGCAGTCCTTTCTACCGCCGGGCAAGGTAGCTGACTTTTCCGGCTTCCAGTACCTGCGCGACAACGATCCGACGGAAATGGGACACAATACCGATTTTGTTACCATTATAGCCTTCAATGTTCTGTATATTCTGACAGATGAACAGATAAATAAAATGGTGGATCGGGCGCAGGAACAGGTGAACCTGATCAACGAATACTCCTATAAACACTTCCTCTTAATGAAAGCTTTTCGCCGTTTACTTGAAAGTGACCTGCCCGCAGGCTGCAGTGGGCTGGACAAAGGGATGGTCATGGAATATTCGGCAATGCTCTACCGCATCGACGGACAGATCAGCTACGATCGGGCACAACTGCTCGGTGGTATCGTGCGTTCACTATCGGCGGAACAGAATGCTGCTTTTGCTGAATTAACAGCGCTGAATGGCGTGGGAAACTGGGACAGTACCCTGTCCGATCCAATAAAACCGCTCAACCTGTCTCATGATGTTAACGTGGCGGTGATGACTTATGCCAGCGAAATGTATAGTTGGTATGCCGGGTCCGTTGAAGCCGACACCTATTTTTGCCCTTAGCGTCAGGGCACCTATTTCGGCTCCTTTTATCTGAAAGACTGGCCGGCCATGGGCAATCCCGATTACACGATTGACGAGCAACTGACTGCCCTTGCCGGTGAGGATTTTCTTAAAGTGCTAACCGAATCGCAAAAAGACCTGGTGACCGGCCTGGTTGATACACAGAAAGATGATCTTTACGCAATTGTGGAGCGGCGTCGGGATATTTCCACCGAACTGCGCCGCTTTATGAGTGAATCAACCATTGACAGCGTGGCTGTGATGGATTTGGCGGAACAATACGGTAATTTAGATGGAGCCATTGTTTATCATTACGCCACACAATTTGCGGCGGTCCACGTTTCACTGAGCGATACACAGCGCGATGAATTGCAAAATCTTGTGGAAGCCATTGGCTACCTGCCCCCCGACGGCGCTTTTTTATATTCTCAGCCAATCGTCATGCCGGATATAGTAAACACCGATTTTTTATTTAAATACTCAAATACTATCATAAAGTGAAGGAGTGCAAAAATGAAACGGACAATTTATCACAGAACCTGGGTATTTCTTTCCATACTATTTATGTTGTGGATTGGTGCCGTCAATGCACAGACTTATAAAATAGTCGATACAGGTCAGCAAAAGTTTTACAGCAACAGCACTGAAATCACAACCCCGTCTCCCGGTGAAGCTTTTTACGGACAGGATGCTCAATTCGACGGCTATCAGCCGCAGTACCAGGATAACGGCGACGGTACCATCACGGATCTGGTTACAGGATTAATGTGGCAAAAGTCCTTACCGGATGATAAATATACTTACCAGGAATGTGTTGCATATGCCGATACATCTACACTGTCTGGTTATTCGGACTGGCGCCTCCCAACCATCAAAGAGCTTTATTCTTTGATTCTTTTCAGCGGAAAAACTGGGATGTCAGAAGCATCATCCATACCATATCTGGATACAGATTATTTTGATTTCAGATTCGGCGGCGCTGTGAATCCTGGTGAAAGATTTATTGACGCCCAATATGCCACAAGTACTATTTATAAAGGTACAACCATGGGTGGTAATGAAACCATGTTCGGAGTCAATTTTGTTGACGGAAGAATAAAAGGCTATCCTACGTTCAAGGATTTTGAAATAAAACTGGTCAGGGGCAGAACTGATTACGGAATAAATGATTTTGTTGATAACGGCAACGGCACCATTACTGACAATGCAACCGGACTCACGTGGGATAAAGCCGGCAGCAGCGCAGGAATGAACTGGGAAGAAGCTCTAAACTGGGTAGAAGCAAAAAACAAAGAAAATCACCTGGGATATAATGACTGGCGTTTGCCCAATGCAAAAGAGCTCCAGAGCATTGTAGATTATGAGCGATCACTATCTTATACAAACTCAGCAGCGATCTCACCATTGTTTGAAATTCCTGTTATTGCTGATGAAGGTGGAAACGACAATTATCCATTTTATTGGGCGTCAACGACACACGTTGATGGCCCCATGCCAAACAAAGCTGTTTGTTTCGGTGAAGCTTTAGGTTTTATGGAAACGCCACCAAATTCAGGGAATTACGATTTACAGGATGTGCACGGCGCCGGTGCTCAACGAAGCGATCCGAAAGCTGGTAATCCCGATGACTATCCCTACGGTCACGGTCCCCAGGGCGATGTGATTCGTATCTATAATTATGTGCGCCTGGTGCGAAATGCAGATGCGGCAACTGGTGTTGGTGAAAATGAAGATTTGCTACCAGAAAAGTATGAATTGGGGCAGAACTATCCAAATCCATTTAATCCGTCAACTACCATTCGGTTTGCTTTGCCTGCCGCAAATCAGGTGTCGCTTAAAATTTTTAACACTGCCGGGCAACTAATCACCACGCTGGTTGACCAAGAGCTTTCGCAGGGAAATCATGAATTCACATGGAATGCTAAAAAGCTTTCAAGTGGATCGTATTTTTATACATTAACTGCTGGAGAAATCACCATAACAAAACAAATGATTCTCTTAAAATAATATCATATGACCAGAAGAGAATGTACATATAATACTAATTTAGTTTAAATCAATCTGACCAGTGGTTGAAAAATAAGGATTTAAGAAGATGAAAAACAACCACTGGTCATTTGATACAAATTTTCATAGGGCCACTAATAAGGAGTTATAAACTAATGATACAAACTGCACATAGAAAAATTAGATTTTGCTGCTTCCCTTTGTTGTTAGTAATGACTTTTTTAACATGCGAGGATAATTGGGCACAGACATATCCTGATCCAACCGTGGGTCTACTTATGAAAGATTCACTCGCTTTTGAGGATTACACACTGTTTGCACCAAACACTAGCAACACAACTTATTTGATTGATAATGACGGGCTTCTTGTCCACTCCTGGGAAAGTAGTTACAGACCAGGACAGTCAGTTTATCTTTTAGAAAACGGCAATCTGCTTAGAACTGCCAATGTAAATAATCAAACCTTTACTGCAGGCGGCAGTGGAGGACGTGTGCAGTTGATTGATTGGGATGGCACAGTTGCCTGGGATTATCTCTATTCAGGCAGCGAGTACTGTCAGCATCATGATGTAGAAATACTACCAAATGGTAACGTCCTAATTATTGCCTGGGAATTAAAAACAGAAGATGAAGCTATTGCTGCAGGACGTAATCCAAATATATTGAAAGATGGTTCTCTTTGGCCGGATTATATTGTTGAAGTTGAACCGGATGGCGCCACTGGGGGAACAATTATCTGGGAATGGCATGTTTGGGATCACCTGGTACAGGATTATGACTCATCTAAACTGAATTATGGTGTGGTAGGTGATCACCCTGAATTGATCGATCTAAATTTTGTGTTAAATACAAATACTGCAAAAGCTGACTGGCATCACACCAATTCGGTGGCTTATAACCAGACCTTTAACCAGATTATACTTAGTGTCCATAATTTTAATGAAATTTGGGTGATCGATCACAGCACCACTACAGAAGAAGCTGCCAGCCATGCAGGTGGTAACAATGGGAAAGGCGGTGATATTCTTTATC
Source organism: uncultured Cytophagia bacterium (assembly GCA_964539665.1). Taxonomy (GTDB): domain Bacteria; phylum Zhuqueibacterota; class Zhuqueibacteria; order Oceanimicrobiales; family Oceanimicrobiaceae; genus CAZIKB01. The sequence goes on along the minus strand of CAZIKB010000155.1, from coordinate 7,600 downwards.
GATGGGGTAATCCACAGACCTATGATGCTGGTGATATCAGTGATATGAAGTTATATGGTCAGCATGATGCACAGTGGATAGAATCCGGGAGCCCGGGTGAGGGAAACATTCTGATTTTTAATAACGGGACACGCCGGAATTATTCCACAGTTGATGAAATCGTACCTCCCGTTGACAGTGTTGGCAATTATTCTTTCACACTTGGTTCGGCATACGGTCCTGAAGAACAATTATGGATTTATACAGCCGAAAATCCCACTGATTTTTACTCCCAAAACATATCCGGTGTCCAGCGGCTGCCTAATGGCAATACACTTATTTGCAGCGGTGCCAATGGCATTTTCTTCGAAGTCAATCCGGATAAAGATATTGTTTGGCATTATATAAATCCGGTTGGACAGGATGGGCCACTAACTCAAGGCAGTTCCACTGCTGGATCCAAAAATATGGTTTTTAAAATTCGCCGTTATGCACCGACTTATGCTGGATTCACAGGACGTGATTTGTCGCCCGGAGAACCGATTGAAAGATATCCGACAAATATCGAATATCCTTCAGGAGAAGTTCCTCTGCAATTTACGTTGTTACAGAATTATCCTAATCCGTTTAATCCTGGCACGACCATTTCCTTCATCTTGAATGAGGCTGGTCATACGACTTTGAAAATATTTAATATTCTGGGAGAACAGGTAGCTACATTGATAGAAAAGCACCTGCCTGCTGGGAACTACCATTTTGACTGGAATGCTAAGACTTTCGCCAGCGGATCATATTTTTACACGCTCACCATTGGTTCATTTAGCGAAACTAAACAGATGATATTGCAAAAATAGTATTTTATGACCACTTTTCAAAATTATAAACCGATTAAATACTAATGAACTGGGGCATATCATTATTTTCATGTCCCAGTTTTTTTGTTTAAAAGCTATCTGACCAAACCGCCGTCCTTCATCTCAAGTTTAGTAGATAAATTTAGAATTAGGTGCAATGTTTCGGGGTAACGGTTTTGCAGGTTAAACCGGCGTTATTTTTTCACACACAACCGCCTGAATCAGTTAATATTTTCTTCAAGGTAAAATATAATCTCGCATTATTCATATTTAAGCGCATCCACCGGATTTGCCGTCGCAGCTTTGATGGCCTGGTAACTCACGGTCAGCATCGCAATGAAGGTCGCTAGGATTGCTGCTACAAACGGCAGCCACCCCAGACTAATACGATAGGCAAAATTCGTTAGCCAGTTCTGCATAACATAAAACGCAACCGGCCAGGCAATGATTGTTCCCATTCCCACCCATTTCACGAATTCACTGGTTAGCAGAGCAATGATACTGGTGACTGAGGCTCCGAGCGCTTTGCGGATACCGATTTCTTTTGTTCGCTGTTCCGCAGTAAAGGAGGCGAGACCCAACAAACCCAAACAGGCAATGAAAAGCCCCAGAAATGTCAGGGAACTGAATAATTTACCAAATTGATCTTCAGCGCGATACTGTCGATCAAAATCTTCATCCAGAAAAGAATACTCAAACGGATTGCCGGCAAACAGTTCCTGCCATTTTTCTTTTACAAAGGAAATGGTTTCATTAAGGTTTTCGGTATTCACGGTAAGGCTGATATTACTAAATCTTGAAGGTCTGAAATGTAAAATAAGCGGTTCAATTACAGACTGCAGCCCGCGATAATGGAAATCCTCTATTACGCCAATTATAACTGCCGGATCACCAATTCCCTGCATCCGTTTGCCGATGGCCTCAGTTGGAGTACTCCAGCCAAATTCTTTAACCGTACTCATATTTATGATAAAGGCACCGTTAATATCGGTACTCAAGTTATTGTCAAATTGTCTTCCGGCCAACATTTTGATATCATATTCTGATATGAAGTCATCATCTGCATAGAGATAGTTTATCGGGTGATAGCGCTCATCCGCTCCACCGACTAATTTAGTATCCCATCGGTCTATACTTCGTCCGAATACATTTGAAAAAACAGTGACTCCACTAATAGAGGAATGCTGCAAAAATTCATTTTTAACAAACGCATAATTATCTTCAATGGATAACGCGCCTCGAATTGGAATGATAAGCTTCTGTTGTTTATCAAAACCGAGCGGCTGATTTTTCATGAAATCGAGCTGTTGGAAAACGACCAGTGTTCCAATCATCAGGATAATAGCAATTGTAAACTGTCCGGCAACCAGAAATTTTCGCAGCCCAGCTCCGCCAGATAGCCTACTTACAGAACTCTTTAAGGTTTTAATAGGCTTAAATGCCGACAGAAAGAAGGCGGGATAACTGCCTGAGATAATGCCAACGAATAGAGCAAGGCCGACAAATATGAAAAGTATGGCCGGCTGAATTAGATGAACGAATGTAAATTCTTTGCCAGTCAGACTGTTGAATAATGGCATGGAAAGATAAACCATTATGAACGCAACGAAGAGTGCAAAAATAGACAAGATAATAGATTCGCCCAAAAATTGTTCAATCAATTGTCGTCGTTGTGCGCCGACTACTTTTCGCATCCCCACTTCCTTTGCTCGGTTAGCTGAACGGGCTGTGGTCAGATTCATGAAATTAACGCTGGCAATCAGTAAAATCAGCGCCCCGACTGCTGAAAAAATATAGAGATATATTGGATTAACAGACGGCTCTTTTTCATTTCGTAAATGAGAATACAAATGAATATCTGCCACAGGTTGTATGAAGTAAGTGATTACATCACCCTCCTCCAGGTCTTGCTTTGCATGAGTCTCGGCCACCTGTGCCAGCTGCTCAGAAAATGCTGCAATATTAATATTTGGTTTGAGTTTCACATAGGTGTATAAATTCGCCAAAAACCACATGGAAAAAGGATATCGGCCTTCGAGTGTTTTTAATGATAGAATGAAATCATATTTGAAATGCGTATTTACAGGACTATTGGCTGCAATCCCAGTAATCTCGTACTCTCTTGAATTAATGCTGACAGTTTTACCGATTGGCTCTTCAGTGCCAAAATATTTTTTGGCCATGCGTTCGGATATCACGATGGTTGCGGGACGGTCGAGTGCAGTTGTCGGGTCGCCCTTAAGAAATGGTATGGTTAATACACTAAACAGTTCAGTGTTAGCATACATTCGGTTGCCTTCATAAAACATGTTTTCCTGGTATTTTACCAGACCACTGGAAACGGGCAAAACCTGTGCTACTTTTTCAACCTGTGGGAAATTATCTTGTAATACCTGTCCGACTGGCGCACAAATAGTTGCAGAAGCGCTGCTTGATGTTTTTGACTGATACTTCCCCGCGACCCGATAAATACGATCCAGGTTGGAATGATATTTATCATAACCTAATTCGTCTGTTATATAAAGATAGATTACCACACAGCATGCGATGCCTATTGCCAGACCTGTTATATTGATAAAGGAATATCCTTTGTGCTTAAAGAGATTTCGAAAAGCAATTTTCAAATAATTTTTGAGCATGATAATTCTCCGCTGAATGAAATTTTCTGGTGGTTATTATTAAGACTTTATTTTAGCGAAGAAGGTTACTAAAAATGTGGATTATTTGGGAATGATATATTGTGTTAAAAGTACAACACCGATTTTTTACTTGACATTTTAAGTCAAATAATTTTATTTAAAGCAACACTTAGACCAGTAAACTTTCTAATATTAGAAGAATAATCCCAATATGGATATTTCTTCCTATTATTGGGAAGTAATTTGTAAGTAAAATCTGCAGTCGAATAATAAAAGAGGTGTTATATGAATATGAATGATAAATTTCGAAAATCCCTTTTTCACCTATTTTTTACTGCTTTCGTGGTCACTGCACATTTCCACAATATTTTAGCGCAAACCATTAATGCACAATTATTTATTAGCGTTCAACCATCATCCAGTAAAGATGATATTCTTAAGTTTAATGAGACAGCGAAGAGTATTGGAGCTTATAAGGGACAGTTTTTCTCAAAATCCCCTGACGGTAAGAAAGTTACATTCAGTAATGGTAAGGAAATATTCTTGAAAAAGGACTTAGAAAGAGTAATCCATCTGTCAACCGATTATATTATTATTGATGAAACAGATCACCCTTCATATCCGAAAATACATAAAATTCACGTTTATGATAACATTGGGAATGAGTTATTTTCATTGCAAAATGAAAAAAGTTTTTACCTATATCCAACTGGCACAGGAATGTTCATTCGTCAATTTTCAGAATTGGACTTTTCGGGAGAATCATTGACTTTATTTAACAGTGCAGGTAATTCAATTAGATCAATAAATGAGGCTTATGAGGTTAATGATTTTCGAAGAATATACGCCTCACCGGATCGAAGTTTTTTTTTATTAGTGCTGATAGTTTACTTATTGCAATCGATAGTAATGGGCGTGAACTATGGAGAGTATCTGGCATAAAAAGTTATTTGCAACTTGCGGTAAGCTCAGAAAAAGTCGCTATTGGAGCATGGGGCAGCAGGATTATGGTTTTTAATAAAAATGGTGAAGAATTAAGATCATACAAGGTAAGATTTTCTGGAGATAGTGCAGTAGCATTTAGCGATGACGGAAAATATTTAGGAGCTTTGGCAATTGCACGGGCAGGAGATGATGACTCGGATGGGTATAAATTCATCTATCTTTTTGATGACCAAAAACAGTCTCTGGTTGAAAAGTGGCCGATTGTCCCGTATGGCTACAAAGGTCAGTACAGTATTCCAATAAGAGTGCGTATTTCTGACAACATGATGATAGTTACTTTTGCAGTACGTATGATCAATGAAAAAATTTTTCGAATTTACGACTTTGCAGGAAATCAACTTTTTGAAACCTCAATTACTAAAACTACTCTGGACAATCATCATGTTTCGGAAATCTATTTGAGAAATGGGTATCTGCAAATATTGACATCAGGAAATGGTCTGATTTATAAAATATACGATTGAGTATCCTGACCAGACAGCACATGCAATCGAAGAAGCGCAATCTTTAAATCAGTTAGATTCAACGCTTTCTCAAAGGTTTGTTTTTAATTTGCAGTTTCGTCGCACTGTGTTTACCACGTTTGTACGTTCAAGCAACTAACCAACCGAACCGGCCTGGTATATTATCCGTATGCCAGGTAATGTGGGAGGAGAAGTGCCGAGAGGCACTGCCCTATACTGGTTCGCAATTAATATCCATCATAAAAAACTTGCATACGACCTATATTATGACTATATTGTGGTTGATTGTTAATTTTAAGATTATTTTTAAGGAATGAATTATGAGACCAAGTGAAGCGATTAAACCTATAAGTTATTTGAAAACTCATGCATCTGAGCTAATTCGCGATGTTTCAATTAATAAAAAAACTTTAATCATTACTCAAAATGGTGAAGCGAAAGTTATATTGCAGGATATAAAGTTATATGAACAAACACAAGAAAGTCTTGCGTTTCTAAAAATATTAGCCATGAGTAATAAAAACTTAAAAGATGGAAAAGTAAAATCAATCGATCAAACTTTTATTGATATTCGAAAAAGAATAAAAGAATACAGTAAATGAAAAAATATAGTGTCTATATTATTACTGATGCAGAAGAAGATTTATCTGAAATTTATAATTATGTTTCAAACTTTGATTCCATCACTAAAGCTAAAAACTTGTTAGCCAAACTAGAAGAAACATGTAAAAAGTTGTCCACATTTCCCAATAGAGGTCATATCCCCCCTGAATTAGAAAGAATAGGCATTTTTGATTACAAAGAGATCCATTACAAACCATATAGAATTATTTATCAAATTCTAGGTACAAAAATTTACATACATTGTATTTTAGACGGTCGTAGAGATTTACCACAATTACTCCAGGAGCGGTTAATAAGGTAATAAAACATAAGGAATTATAGTTTAAAGGATTCGAATGTTGAACCAGTCCCGAGGTTCGGCATCAAGGCGTGAGTCGTGATTTAGCCTGGAATACTTGCAAATCCGCTCATGGCCCGAGGAGTTTGAGCCTCAGTCCCGCGTTATTGATTGTGTTGCCAAACTGGCCTTTGATACTTTGGGATTACGTTGTATATATTCAAGCAATTAACCAACCGAAACACTGCTTGATGTTTTTAACTGATACTTCCCAGCGACCCGGTAAATACGATCCAGGTCGGAATGATATTTATCAAAACTTAATTCGTCTGTTACATAAAGAAAGACTACCACACAGCAGGCGATGCCTATCGCCAGACCGGTTATATTGATAAAGGAATAGCCTTTGTGTTTAAAGAGATTTCGAAAGGCAATTTTCAAATAGTTTTTGAGCATGATAATTCTCCGGTGAATGAAATTTTCTGATGGTTATTATTTAGACTTTATTTTAGTGAAGAAGGTTACGAGAAAAATGTGGATTGGATATAAATATTTGGGCCAGGTGTTTTATTAGAGGTACAACGCCGATTTTTTACTTGACAATTAAAGTTATAACTTTAATTAAAATAATAGGCTCACTAGACAGACTTGAATACAACAATCATAAGTTATTATACCGCTCAAATGAGTAGAGATTTAATTACGGCTGGCCATCAGCAGGTTACCCGGGAATGGTGGGATTATCAGTTAGACCGATTTACTCCATATATTTCCGAAATTGTGTATGAAGAAATTGCACGAGGGGATCAAGATGCTGCTCAAAAAAGGATAAGCACTGTAGAGAAATTTAGTTATTTAGAAGCAAATTCTGAAGTTTTAAAATTGGCTAAAGTGTATTTTGAAGCACTTGATTTACCGGATAAATCTCGATTAGATGCATTACATTTAGCATTATCTGTACAACAGGGAATGGATTATTTGGTGAGCTGGAATTTTGTGCATATTGTAGGTGCTCGACCGAGAAAAATAATAGAAGAAATCAATTATCAGAACGGTATCAGGAGTCCTTTTTTATGTACTCCGGAAGAATTAATTGAGGAGTATTAATTATGAGAGATAAGATAGTCGCGGAAGTTCGAAAAATTCGCAAAGAGATTGAAGCTGAGAATAGAAATGATTGGATTCAAATAGAGCAATCTTTAAAAGAAATGCAAAAACGCCATAAAACCAAAATGTATAAAGGGAAACCCAAGTCCCTGCCTGAAATTCATGTTGCATAGGATTTGTATATTTAATCACTGATATTTCCTTCTCTGGGATGTGGTTTTTTAATGATGATTTTTGATCATTCACTGGTTCCACAGGGGCAAACTTAGTGTTTTCCTTTTCATGAATACTGCTAACGTCATTCTGGCTGTAAACAGATACTGGCCTGGCTTAGTGGATGAAAACCTTCTTTGCATCCTCATGGGGTGCTGAAATTTAGGGCATGTTAGAGCAACGATTTTTAACTTAACATTTTATTGCAATTAACTTTATTAAGCAAGGTTTCTATAAAAATAAATAATATCTAACATTGCTGTTAACCGATTGAAACCGCCGTGGCTTTTGGGAACTTCAGTGTTCAGATACTTTTCAAAGATGATCTCATGCGGTTTGAACGACTGATGCCCCTGCAAACTACTTCATAAGAATGCGAGGACATTATGAGTGCGCCAAGCAAAGCTAATATAGGCAAGCCGGACAATCCGGCACGTG
>CAZIKB010000154.1:0-13227 GCA_964539665.1 uncultured Cytophagia bacterium | reverse complement strand
AGGTCTGGGGGGAATGATTATGTGTCATCACGGATGACACAATCCAAATCTTTGGGCTGCAGCGACCGTGTCGCTGAAATTAGAAACTTTGAATTGTTGATACATAGTTGATTTGGCAAAAATAGAATCCAACTCAAAATGCGCTTTTGGATGTCAGCAAAAATTCCTTTACATTTTAGTTAAGATTCAATATCTTTTTATAAATAAACTTCTGTGCCATTTCATTATATATAATCATTTAATCACACCTTGAAAAAATCAGGAATAGCTGTGCCGCCAGACAACGTGACAGGCCATAAGCACGTCATCGAACGGTTGCTGAAGCTGCGGCGTGGGGATTTGAGTCGTGGTTTACCGCTGTTCTTCTACCATTTTTTGATCATTTCGAGCTTCGTCATCGGGCAGGTGGCCCGCGATACGTTGTTCCTGGATCGATTTAAGGCTGAGCATCTTCCCTATGTGGATATGGCGATCGCCGTGTTAGTGTTGTTGGTGGTCACGGGCTACAGCTACGCCAGGCGATACGCCAGCCTGAGAACGCTGCAGGCCGGCAGCTTGCTTGTCTTCGCAGTTGTCGCGGGTGCTTTCTGGTGGACCATCAGCATTTTCAAGTGGTCATGGCTCTATCCGGCTCTCTACATTTGGGTTGGAATCTTTGGCGTCCTGGCTCCCGCTCAGATGTGGATTCTAATTATTTACCTGCTGAGAACGCGTGACAAACGGCTGTTGGGAATGGTGGCCAGCGGTGGAATTGCAGGCGGGATTGGGGGATTTCTTTCCCGAGCCATCGTACAGCGATTCGACGCCGAACATCTGCTCTTCGTTATGATGCTTCTTCTGGTGGCATGTGCAGCACAGGTACTAAATATCTGGCGTCAATGGCGTTCGACTATGTCTGAGATGGAGACGTCTATGGCAGGAGAGAGTGCCGAAAGCGCCTGGAACCTGCGTGAATGCTTTCGGCAGATGCGGGCGTCCAAATATCTCCTGGCGATTGCTGCGCTGGTCTGTCTGTCCTCGATCGTAACCAACATCGCGGGCTGGCAATTTAAGGCGACCGCTGCACAGTCGTTCCTCGAAAAAAATGACCTTGCAGCCTTTTTTGGGGCATTCTACGGGTATGTCAGCATACTGGGATTCCTGGTAGCGCAAATACTGGCGCCACGGCTGCTGGTTCTCAGCTTAAGTGTCGCCCTGATGATCCTGCCAATTGCCCTCGTGGCTGGCACATTCGGTGTTCTGGCTTGGGGTGCACTCGCGGCGGCGACGGTACTTAAAGGGAGTGATAAAATACTGCGATATTCGATTGAAAAGCCGGCGGTTGAATCGCTCTACTTTCCCGTTCCATCGCACGTAATGATGCAGGTCAAAATGTTCATCGATACGGTGAGTTGGCGGTTGGGAGATGGACTGGCCGGCCTTATCGTATTCATCTTTGCCACTGTTCTACATATTACCGCCCGGCAGATCAGTTGGATAACACTCCTGCTCCTGTGTGTTTGGCTCATAATCGTTTATGTAGCACGGAGGCAGTATGTGGAGATTCTGGGTGAGAGCCTGCAGCAGCATCGCCTTGATGCGGAACAGACTTCGGCGCAAGCGCTTGATCGAACTACCCTGAAGATGATAATTGCCAGATTGCGCACTGAGGATACAAACGAGATTCTGTATGCCCTGAGTCTGCTTGATCCGGAGCAGCATCCCATAGTGCATCCGGCGGTGCGTGACCTGTTGACGCATCCCGCGGCTGAGGTACGCGAAAAAGCGTTGTCGATCCTGAACGCGGCGGGAGATACGACGGTGGTTTCACAGGTAGAACAGCTGCTACACGACCAGGATCTGGGTGTACGCACCGAAGCGTTGCTTTATCTGGCGCACCACGCAAATATCGATCCGCTGATGCTTATTCAGGAATTGCAGAATTTCCCCGATTTTTCCGTTTGTTCAAGTATAATTACCTATCTGGCGAAGACCGGTGAATCGCATAACATCGATACGGCGCACGAGATCCTAAAAAATATGATACAGGAACAGGGACCGGATGGACTGCGTACACGCCTGGAAGCTGCTCGGTTGCTCGAGTCATTGCCGGATCAGTTTGAAGAACAGTTGGAAATCCTGGTACGGGATTCGAATGCTGATGTGGCGGGCCAGGCTATCCGTGCGATAAGTCCAGCCGCTTCCTTAGAACTCATTAATGCGGTACTTGAGAGGTTAGGTGAATCGCACCTCACGGCAAGAGCAGTTGAAGCGTTGGGACGATGTGGCGACCGAATTGTGGACCTTTTGCATGCGCGTCTGTTAGATGCCGCTGGCCCAATCGAGACGAGGCGAGAGATTCCGGACGTGCTGCTGAATATTGGTTCTCCAGCATCGAAACAGGTGCTGATGGAGTGTCTGATTACGGGCGACACAACTCTTCGCTCGCAGATTATAGCGTCCCTCACAGTGGTGCAGAACCGTCAGAGTGATTTTGGACTCGATCTCCAGATGATTGAGACCTTACTGGTCGCTGAGATTATCGGACACTACAGGTCTTATCAGATTCGGGAAACCCTGGAGCCGGCTATAGACAGCGATGATACGATATTTAAGGCTCTGAAAGAATCCATGTTGCAAGATCTGGAGCGAATCTTTCAATTAATCAAATTATTGTATCCCCACCACGACCTTCAAAGTGCTTATTTTGGCGTCCAGTCGGAGAATCCGAAAGTACGTGATAATGCATTGGAATTCCTTGAGCAAATTCTGAAACCAGAGTTGCGTAACCTGCTGCTTCCCGCATTGGATCCCGATGTGAGTTCGGCGCAACGGGCACAATTGGCAAACCGTTTGATGGGTACAACTATAGTCGAAACTCCAACAGATGCCCTTTCCACACTGATGCAGCTTTCTGAACCCTGGTTAAAGTCCTGCGCCGTCTATACGATCGGTATTCTGGGCTTAACTTCGTTGGAGGCGAAATTGGACGAATGTCTGGAACACTCCGATCCATTGCTAAGGGAAACCGCCAGGCAGGCAAAAAAGCGCCTCCGTTCAGCAACACGGCATGGAAAGTCCGAATAAAACGGACAAAGCAGAGAGTCATGAATTAATTAAACAGGTGTAAAAATTATCTATTAATTAAAGTTTTCCTTTGCTTTCACGGAGATTTTTTTTATTTTATTTGTTAATTAATACTGCTTGCTTGCAGTAATTATTACACAAACAGAGAATCAGCTTTTTGAAAGATTGATAAAATACAAAATCATTACTACCCAAAAAATAGCGCAGTGGCATTTATTCAGCAATTAAGATCAGGAATAATAGAGTTAACGAATGACGCGATAGATTTTCCGCTTACCAACTTCAAGAAAAAGAATTCTATTGCTCCATCTAAGCAATAGGATAAATCCGGAATTTGAGACCACCTTTCAGATCATCGACGATAGCAGCGAGCATCTAACTCTTCATGCACCGATTTGAGAGTTATCAAGAATTACTAAATCATGCTTAAGGAGGGATCAATTGCTAACAGTAACTCAGGCTGCAATAGAAAAGTTTTTAGAAACTTTAAGTGATAAAACATTAGACGCAAAAATGGCTATCAGGATTATTCGCTCCACTTCGGCGGCAAATCGGTTAGCGCTGGCATTTGATAGAAAGCGAAAGAAAGATCAAGTGTGGAAAACCAAAGAAGGAGTGGAGTTATTGCTTATTGGACCGGATGTGGTTCCGGAACTTGATGGTGCAATTATCGATTACCAGACAACACTCCAAAGTACTGGGTTTACCATAACGAGGCCTGCTGCTGGCGCCTGATGGTTTACATAACCGCTGATTTTTAGAAAGTTATTACAATGAATTTTTCAATCTGCGCTCATCAGTAATAATCAGCGTCCAGTAAAACTGACTTCTTACACGGTAAATGTATTTTTCCGTAGTCCTTGATTAGCATCTACTCAGCGGTTGGTAAATATGCTAATCTGATGAAAACTGTTTCACTTGAATTTAATCTATGAAATTGTAAAATTTAACTATGGATTCAAAAAATGAATACAAACTGATTCTCGATCCTCGACATCGACAACTCATTCGTGAGCAAATCGAAGGATTCAAGAAAATGAATGAGTTTGTCCGCCAGGAACGGCGTCAAAAATTGCCGAATATGAGCCCGTAAGAGTCGAATGAGATTTATACAGGATTATGGTTAATGTGGGACTTTTGCAGGACAAAGTATCCTGATTATAAAAAACTCGACAAATCACGAATAAAAGAACTTATTGAAAGACGGCAAATTTGGGATCGCATTGCCAAAGGAGTAAAATTTGCTCATGATTCTTCCTTATGAAGCTTCTAAAGAAGTGCATGAATTTTTAACCGAGCAAAAAAATCCCCTATGTGATTATCGATGTAATTGCGATTCAAAGATGGGGTAATCCACGCTTGACCAAAGATGTTGATGCAACCTTACTCCGGTTATCCACTTAACTCCGAAAATGTCCTTCTGAAGGAGAGGAGCGACTGAAGAATCTATGACCACTATTCATTATTCTCTGTGTCAAGCCTAATGGTATGAGATTCTTCGCTCCTTCCAGTCGCTCAGAATGACAATATTAGAAGATTGCGGAGCAAAATGGATAACCGTGCAACCTTACTTGTAACTCTTGAAGAAATAGAAAATATTACTACTCGTTTGATTAATAAATTCATTCCAAGAATTCATGATACCAACGAATTTGTCCTCCGAACGAGAGTATTGCCCGTCATAGCGAGTAACGGTTGTGAAATTGATTTTTCCTTCGGTGTTCCAGGTTACGAAGAATCAATGTTGGCGCGTTCAGTTTCATTTGAACCAGCCAAAGGTATTCAGATTCGCATCTGCTCCGCTGAAGACCTCATCATTCACAAAGCTGTCGCTGGAAGACCACATGATTTACAAGATATTGTCGGGTGATCGATAGACAGGGCCCTAAACTCGACGTGGAATATATTCGAGGCTGGTTGAAAGAGTTTTCTCTAATTCTCGAAACCGACGAAGTTCTAAATCGTTTCGAGCAACCTTACACAGAATGGCAAAACTATTCTGAGCAAGACAATGACTATTTATCAGCTTGATAATATGGATTTTTGCCGCCTGCATGGTCGGTAATATCCCTTACTTCTTTAATCTCCGGAACAGCTTCTTTTATCGTAACTTCCACACCCTCTTTCAAAGTGACAGTTACCATTCCACATCCATGGCAGCCGCCGCCGAATTGTAAGTAAGCCACGTCATCTTTTATATCGACCAGCGAAACAAATCCACCATGAGAAGCGATTGAAGGATTAATCTTGGAATTAATAATCTGCTGTAGTTTTTCTGCCAAAGGACCAGTGGGCGCTGGCGGTCCGGCGGTCTTTGGATTGGTAATCTTAAAGCCACTCTCGTTAAGACCATGAACAAAATCAACGGTTGCGCCTTCCAACAGAGGTGCACTTTCAGAATCCACGTACACTTTCAATCCGTTCGTTTTTATAAGTTTATCAGCCGGGTGTTCTTTGCCTGGCTCAATAAATGCAAGTCCGTATTCTACTGCAAACGGTGAGGCGCCACGTTTTGCTAATACTCGAATGCCTTGCCCTTGTCTTTTTTCTTCTTCTAAAATGGATTTAAATTTCTTTGTGGCATTCTCAGTAATTGTTACCATAATAACCTCCTGAACACATATCAGATTTAAATAAAAATTTATTAGAAAGACCACAAAACTCGTTCAGGTTTTTGTGGTCCACTATTTCTCAATGTTTTATTACACAAACTTCAGAAACGAAGTATACAGTTTTCTTTATAAAAAATCAAGTCATTTAGGTTCAATATTTATTATTCTTGTCGATGTTTTATCCACCAATCTGGTACATCTCAATCTTTTGTTGATAAGAATACTTCGTATGGGAAGTTCTTTGTTCTGAGTATTTGTCCAACCTTTTGTGCCAGATTGTATTAATCAACTCCAGCAATTCCTTATCGGAAGCTCCGGCCCTCAGCGGTTTTTTAATATCCAATCCCTGATTTGCAAACAGGCAAGTGTAAATTTTACCTTCGGCAGAAAGTCGAGCCCGGGTGCAGTTTTCACAAAAGGGATGCGTTACAGATGAGATAATACCGATCTCGCCTTCACCATCTAAATAACGATAGCCATTTGCTACTTCACCGGGATAATTTTTATCAATAGGTTCAATGGGCAATTCAGCAGAAATAATGTTGACAATTTCCTGCGCTGAAACCACTTTTTCCAATTTCCAGTCATTCAGATTGCCAACATCCATGAATTCAATAAATCGCATTATATACCCATGGGTTTTGGCAAATTTGGCTAATTTGAGAATCTCCCCGTCATTGATACCCTTTTGAATCACTGCGTTAATTTTGATTGGATGAAGTCCAACTTTGCTTGCATATTGAATCCCACCCAAAATAAGTTTAAGGTCTAAATGTTGTCCTGCCAGCTTTTTGAGTAGTTCCGGATCAAGGGTATCCAGGCTCACGGTAATTCTTTGAAGTCCGGCTTGCTTTAACGCTATTGTCTTTTTTTCTAAAAATGATCCGTTGGTTGTTAATGCTATATCCTGAATTTCCTTGTTTTGGTTTAATTTGTCTACTAATACTTCGATATCCTGACGTAATAGAGGCTCACCGCCGGTTAAACGAATTTTCGTGACACCTAATTGTAAGAATATTTTGACTATACGACAAATTTCTTCGAAGGTTAATATTTCCTTTTTAGCCATAAAAACATAATTGTGACCAAAAATATCTGCAGGCATACAGTAGTTACAGCGAAAATTACACCGGTCGGTTACCGAAATACGCAGGTCTCGCAGAGGTCTGGAAAATCTATCAATCAGCATGGAAATTTAATATCTGTCTCATATTATTACCTGTTCTATTTTCGTGACAGAGTCTTATCCTGTAATAAAATGTTTAACACCTGAAAAACCACTAACTGTGCTGTCATACCTGCAATTTAAAACCGGAATCCAGGCGAGTTATGGATGCCCGATTAAATTTGTCGCTGCATTATATAAGCTTGGAGCATTCGGGTCTGACAGGTTGGACATTATTCTTGCAAATCACTAAAGGTACAATTTACAATAAATTAACACAAAAGTCAATTATATTAATCCCGTTCAGGTGCCTTAATATTTCAGGCTATTTTAAATAATAGATATACAATCCCAGGGAATATTCAGTCTGGATGGTTCTTTGTAAATCTTTGAGATGGATTTGAATCATCAGGGAAATATTTAAATGGATGTTGCCACGGATTGTAACCACTCAATAAATAATGGGAAACCACACCAATATAAATATTTTTATGACTGAGATTCTTCTGGTTACACAGTCTGTCAGCTATCTGTTGGCCAGTCCATCATTCCAATATTCCATTGTCCTTTTCAACGTTTTCCATTCGACCTGACAACTTCATCACTTTCAATTAATCCGTCTCGCAGGCGGATGATCCGATTCGCATGTTGTGCAATATACTCTTCGTGCGTAACTAAAATAATGGTATTGCCTTGCTCATACAGAACTTCCACAATATCCATAATTTCTTCGCCGGTCTTGGTATCCAAATTCCCGGTAGGTTCGTCTGCCAGAATAATGGATGGATTGTTTATCAAAGCCCGGGCTATTGCCACCCTTTGTCTTTGCCCGCCTGAAAGTTCAGATGGTTTGTGATGAACTCGATCGCCGAGGCCAACACTGGTTAAAGCATCGTGAGCCATTTGCTTTCTTTTTGCTGAAGGAACACCGCTGTAGACCAAAGGTAACTCAACATTGTGCAGAGAAGTTGCCCGTGGCAGCAGATTAAATGTCTGAAAAACAAAACCAATCCTTTTGTTGCGAATTTCGGCCAATTGATCGTCGTCCATGCCACTAACATCTTCTCCTGCAAAATGATAAGTGCCCTCTGTCGGCGTATCCAGACAGCCAAGGATATTCATTAAAGTAGACTTGCCTGATCCAGAGGGCCCCATTATTGCCACGTATTCATTAGGCTCGATGGTTAAATCCACGCCTCTTAATGCCGGCACTTCAACAGTGCCGATTTTATATATTTTTTCCAACTTTTGTATATCTATCAGCATGAATCACCTATCGTGGTTTCGGATATTTGTTCGTCCCATGAATTCACCCCATTATTTCGTTATGTGTTAATATTAAGGAACAACGGAAAAACTAATTCGCTTCAACAATCCCCATCGCCGCTTCTAACTCAGCCTGGGAAATCAGGGAGTTATATTTCGTGCTAACCAGAATGACCCGTGCACGAGTTAGTGAAACCTGGGCTTCGGTGACTTCTAATTGGGTTCCTGCTCCTACCCGATATCGTTCCTGTGCCAGTCGATATTCTTCTTCTGAAGCCCGAAGATTTCTTTCATTGATTCTTGAAATATTATCATAGGCATTGAGATTTAGAAAAGCTTGTTTGACAATTAATTCCATTTGACGTCGACTGTCAAGCCGGTTTTCCTGTGCAATAGAGTAATTAGCGCTTTGTCTGCTCACCTCTGCCGCATCTGCCAGTCCGTTAAAAATGTTAAAATCTACAGAAGCGCCCATTGAGATACTGAAGTTTTTATCGATACCTCCATAAACTCTATTAAGTTGTTCGTTGCTACGGGAGTAGGTAACGCTAAACCCAAGTGAAGGCATGTAGGCGGCTTTTGCGATTTTCCTGCCATATTCAGCGCTTTTCATTTCCATTGTAAATCGTTTTAAATCAGGATTGTTTTTTTCTGCAATCCCCAGAGCTTCTTCTAAACTATATTTTGATGGAGATGTTGGAGTCGAAATATCCAGTATTTCAAGAGGTGTTTCCGGATCTCGTCCCATAGCAACATTCAAATTTCCGCGGGCTATTAAATCGACATTTTGTTGAGTAATAAGATTAATTTCATCGTTACCCAAAGTCACTTCTGATCTGTAAACATCCACCAGTGCAACAGAACCAATTTCATACATGCTCTGGGTTCGATTCAACTGTTCTTTGCTTCTTTCAACAGCCAACTGATATTCCTGTTCTAATTTAATTGCTCTAAGCAGCTCAAAATATCGCCGTTTAACTAAAGCGTAAACCGCATAACGTGTTGAGGTTAAACTTTGACCTGAAGCATCAAAGGCGGCTTTAGCTTGTTTTATTGAATTCCAGCTTCGACCAAAATCAAAAAGATTTTGACTATATGAAATTCGTGTAGAGTGAGAATTTCTGGCAGAACCGTCCTGTGTAATTTCTTGTTGTTCGTAAAATGTCTTATTCGTTACTGAATCATAGCGTACTGGAACATCACCCAGAAAGGATCTGTCACTCTGGATAAACCTGCCTGATTGAAAGCTTGCGGTAATTCGAGGGAGAACACTCGAATAAGAACCTCTTACGGTGGCGCCAGACCGATCTACCATGTAGGTAGCATTTTTTAGCTGGGAATTGTTTTTTAATGCAAGATCAATGCATTCCTCAAGAGAAAGAGACTTGTCATTTTGGGGATATACATTTACCACAAATACTAAAATCGATAAAAGGCACAAAGCTTTTTTGAAATACCTGAACATAATACACTCCTAAATATGTTTTAAATTAAGAAAATAAACTTGACAATCCTGAAGCAATGACAGCATAAATGCCATAGACAATAGCAACAGTTGTGGCCATTTTTTGAGTTTTCATTTTATAAATGCAAGCTAAACCAATCGAATAAACACCAATCCACCAAATCCAGAAAATGTCCACTTTTAGCAGAAGTTGATACATAAAAGTGTTTCGTGCTTCTTCGGATAACATGGATGCTAAAGAAAGCGATACATACATCGTATCTTTTGCTAATACAAGCGGTAACATGATTAATGCGCTTAAACACACAATTAAGAATGAATAAGATGTTACCGAGAATAGAGATTTAAAAGATGCTTTCCCACCCATGACTACATTGACGACAAAGAGAAAAACCGCTGAAACAATTAATATTAAAATCATAGGCATGATTACACTAAAAATGGGGATCGTATATTTCATAATATTTTCAGTTGTAGTAAGCGCCTGTTCAATTTGTGCGCTTTCCATGCCGCGCTCGATCATGGTTTCTTCTTGTTGAATTAAGGTGTCTCTGATTATTATGTCATACGCAAAATAAATGAATACTAAATTAACAACAATGTAGATAATGATGGGTAAAAGCCAGGTTGGATTCTGAGCAATACTGGCAAATGCATTACCTGGCGAAGTAAAAACACCTGCAACCTTTTGAAGACCACTAAGTTCATTAGTAACTGCGCTTTGATCTACCATTTCATTAGAATTCATGATTTCCTCCTCTCCTCGTTAATGGAAATTTTTGAATTGATTAGATGAGTGTAAAAACGGAAATTAATTAAAAAAGTTTCGTATCAACTAACCTGAAGATTTCAATGCCAATCGTATAATATAACTTAAGTTGGATTGCTTTGCAATGTTTTTTATATCTTATTTTACCCCAAAGAATGCTGTTTATTCATTTTTGATTTGCATTAATTAAACTTAACTGGGCGATTAATCTCATTTAACGGGAATATTGTCTATCGTAGGTACTTTGATTTTGAACTATTTGACAACGGGTGAATGAAGTTTATTATATTATTTTTTCAATATTTAACAGCAGCCATCCTCACTACAATACGGCTCATCAGTCACTTTGGTCACTTTGTACTCCTGATCCTTGGATTCTTTAGGATGGCGGCGGGCATTTTTATTGCAGGCAAATTGCCGGGCTTCTTCTAAGGGGATTTCATCAAGGGGTACAACTGGAATAATATCAGTTACATAAGGCTCTTTCGAATAAATGTTAAAGGTCTTATCACAAACCGCCATTCTCTCGCCGCGATGAAGCGTGTGACCATCATCATCAATGACCGCTTTCCAGGGACCGCGATAAATCACAGCTTGATTCCGTTCCAGGCATGGGCCTTCTTTGCCTTTGTAGGCTGTAATAGTTACAGAACGAAATTCTATGCCTTCAACTATTTGCCAGGGTTCTTCGTCGCGCTTTTCGATTTGAACGCCGTAAAAGCCAACATTAGCAAACTCTTTGAGAAACTCATCCTCTCTCAATGAACCGGATATGCAGCTGCTCCAGAGCCGGGGATCATATTTCATATACTCCGGCACCTCCTCATCCGACACAATGTCTGAAATCGCAACTCGACCGCCAACTTTTAATATGCGATATATTTCAGCAAATAACTGCTTCTTGTCCTCATCCTTTACCAAATTTAACACACAATTCGAAACAACCAAGTCAACCGAATTATCAGGAATCAGAGGATTGTTTAATTTTTGCTCCTGAATAGATTCTTCATAACGCATCAAATCTTCTGCGTTTTTGATGGGATTCTCACGCAGATAGAGGTTGGCTTTATCGAGGTCCATTTTCAGATCCTGAATTTTCCCTCGATGAAATTCCACATTGTGGTAGCCAATTTTGTCGCCAATTTCCTGCAGGTAGTTTCTTGATAAACCGAGCATTTTCTGATTCATATCCACTCCGATAACCCTACCTTCGGTCCCTACCATTTGTGATATGATATAACAGATTTTTCCTGTTCCGCTGCCAAGATCCAGAACGGTTTCTCCAGGCCGGACATATTTGGAAGGGTCACCGCAGCCGTAATCGCGTTCGATGATCTCGTTTGGTATTACGTCTAAATATCGCTTATCGTAATCCACGGGTGCACAGCACAAAGCTTCTTCCTGCGCTAAAGCTCCTTTCTCGTAGCGTTCCCGAACGGCCTTCTCAACGCTGATTTTGCCTGCACGATTATTTTTATCGCCGTTTGATTTATGACTCATTACGGCAGTTTCAGCATTTGAATTTGTAGTTGGCTCGTTGTGGCATATTGCACCGGACAGGTAGCAGGTGTAACAGGCCTGGTGTTTAAGAGGATAAGATGAAAATGCATCCTTCAGTGTTTCGGAAACTTTTGCTTCCGGATTATCGATTAAAATCGGACAAACATAAACACCTTTGTCGGTCACCATTCGACTGTGTGTGCATTGCAATTGGTTGTCGTCATAATCAGCCATCATCTCCCTGGTTACAAACTCATTGTTGTCATAACCGCGATTCCGATCCTTTTCACGGCCAATGCGCAGCGGTGGTATAATTTTGAATCTTGGCTGAGCATATCCCAGCTCCTGCAAGGTTTTTCGAAATCCCTGAAAAACCTTCTCCGATTCAGAATCTTCCCAGGTTTGAGCTGCTGTAATGATAGGTGAAAATCCGTTATGAACCAGATTTTTGACGCCTTGCAGTGCTTTTCGGAAACTGCCTTTTCCTCTAATCTTGTCATTACTATCTTCATTAAAACCGTCAATGCTGACCCGGATTTCCAGGGAGTAGATAGACTGCTTCACAATCTGCCTGAGTTGTTTGGCGACTCGGTCCTGAATCAATATCCCATTGGTGAGAACTGTTGCAGGCCCGATTGCCAGGGTGTCTTCCAATATTCCCGGTAACTCCTTATTCATGAATGGCTCGCCGCCGGTAAAATAATATTCCTTGACGCCGGTTTCCTTTGACTCATGAAGATATTTTTGAACCGTTTCGCGTGACATAAAACCGAATTTGTGATTTTCCGGACTGCAACTGATAAAACAGTGAGTACACCATAAATTACAAATAGTGCCGCCAACCTGAAACCATAATGCGTCCATACTATGAAGCGGTACCGATGGCACATCGTCTGCGGCAGGTTTAGAGGAAATCTGCTCAAAAAGATTCTGATTGCCTCCATTACTGGAATCATGGATATTTGTACTTTGATTACCTCTGGCGATCTTAGTAGCACTCAATTTTTTTAATCCTCCTTTTTTGCCTTTGATGGCGTCTTTTTATTAACACATGCAAATATATGCATATGTTAAATTGAAAACAAGAGGATAATTGAATTTATTCCATTTGTTGGCGCGGTTGACTAAATCTATTCAATGAAAATTGCATGAAAGGTGGAGAGAAAAATATCAGGAATTATTTAACAGAAATTTTCGAATGTTGTGAGAAATCTTGTCTCTTTAATAATATTGAATTTACAGATTTCTCCTTTCAGTCGGAAAACGACATCATGGACTGTTTGGGTCAAACACTTAGTGCATCGTTTCATAAATACGGTTACGAATCAGTTAGACAGGATTTACAGGATTAACGAGATAATGGGCATCCCGTTTATCAGGTAAG
>CAZIKB010000153.1:0-13319 GCA_964539665.1 uncultured Cytophagia bacterium | reverse complement strand
TTAAAAAGCATTTGCATTTCAATATAGCAGAATGACAGAAAAAGAGCATTTTGCAGAAGCCTGGTAGAATTATTATTTGTGATGGCTCTAAAGTTGCTTAATCAGGATCGCACCGCCGGCATGGTCAGGCCCATATCGAGTCGTCGCATCTCCTGCGTTCAGGAAACGGATTTCAATAATATTCATAGTGGAAAGTGAATAAAGCGAATTAATATCGCCGTGCTTACTGCTGTCTATGTAAACTATTGGCAAGGAAGAAACCTCTTCTGATGCAAAATTGGATTTGCGCCCGCGTCCCTGTAACCAGTTAGGACGCAATCTTTGAATAAGCTCAAATACATTACTGGAACCAATATCCATGATTTCTTCTGAAGAAATCAGGTCACGTGAATAACGCTTTTTCGAATATGTGTTATTAGTAGATGCACAGGCTAAAAGTCCCATAATATTAATTATTATAATTATTGTACTTATTCGCATTGCTACCTCCTTTTTTAATTGAAAATAGTATTTATTTTCCAAATAAACAGGTAAAATTGCAGTTTGGTTGAATTTGGTTTAGTGACTGGTTAAGCCTTGCTTCAATAATTATGGAGACAGGCTTTTGTGATTTTTGACGCTGTGCCGGTAGTTTACCTCAACAGATAGTGTTTGGAAAGGGCGTTCTGGCCTGAATTCGTGGTTCCCAAAAAGGAGCCGTGAAAATGTGTACTGTCTCTGCTGGTGACATTAAGTAACCCTGTTGAGATTGCGAAAGCTTTATCGGCAATTTCAATAAAATTCTTTTCCCCTGCCCAAAATTCAGTAATATCTAAACCAATTAAAAATGCACAATTAAATGGTGCACCCGTCCCTATTACATAAGAAAAGCCAGGCTCGATTGACGTTAAAGGCCAATCATTTTTTTGGTTTAATAATAACACATTTGCTTTACCATCGCCAGTGGGATGATAACCAATCAGAGATAGAAATTCATCAGTTGTTATATCATCATCATCTTTAAATACATTGAGGATAGCAAGAACGCCATCCTTATCTGTTTGAAGTGAATCGAGCGCGCCAGTGACAGAAAAGGTACCTTCCATATCACCAGAATAGTCGAAAGAAATAGTTCCTGAACCGTATGGCGTCGCACTGGTACTGCCACTATCATCAATCAGTTTTACGTCGACTTCAATCTGACCATTCAGGATTTCCATAAACAGGCTGGTATCTTTGTTAGCCTCATCAGTATTACAAGCAATGTGTATAACTGAGAATCCGAACAAGACTAAGCAGAAGAGGATATTAGTTAGGAGTTTTACAATTAAAAAAAATCGCTTATTGCTACTCATGATTTACCTCAATTCTATTATTCAGGGTAATGTTGTTTTGAAGTTAATATACTAATTTTCAGCTTTATCACATTTTACAGAATCAAGAAATTATTCGTCCGACGGTACCGGGTCTCCGCCTTCTGAGTCGCCAAAAGCAGCGCCAATTCCGACTCGCAAGGCCAGCAAACTTGCAACAACAATACCTCCTATAAGTAACACTGTCCACGGTTTTCGTCCGGTACTTTCTATTTTAATCAGGGATTTGACATATTGATTATTAAAGTGGTTTAAATCGGTTTCAATCCTGGCATAGTCTCTGTTAATTTTAAATCTATTGATTTGACCATCCGAGAGATCGAACCTGTTTAACTCTCCAACTAAAAGTGTTTGATCATTGTCAGAACTCTGGTTTTCTAATATGCCGGAAAATACATGATCAAACTGATATTCCCGGGCAAATTCCAGGAAAGTTTCACATTCCTGATATTCGATTAGATCCGTAATTTTTTTCCGTCCAAATGCTAAGCGGGCTCCCTCTGGTTTTGTGAGAATGATAGAATTCTGATTTTCAAGTATGGCATTCAACCTCGCAGTAAGTATATCCTGAATATCCTGTGGTAAATTTTTGAATTTTAATCCAACAAAGGCGATTCTCAATTTGTTATTATTTGCACTGGCCAAACCTGGCACGAATTGTGACAAGGTAATCGAGAAAATTAATAAGAAGACCAATCCAGTCCTGATTAAAGGCTTATTCATAATACTACCTCCGTAATGAAGATTAATTAGCCTTCTGCAAAATGTACTTTTTTGTCATTCTGGGGAATCCTTCGACGTTGCTCAGGATAAACTCCGTGACGAAGAATCTGTAATCCCAAAATTGTCCGATTTACAAAATGTTATTAGTAGCAGATTCTTCGCTCCCTGAGGTCGCTCAGAATGACATTCATGTATATCTTGCAGAAGTCTGAAAATTTCAAAAATCAATTATAATTATACCGCAATTGGCTGACCTTCTATTGTTTTTCAACTAAGCATAACAAATTATTTCTTAAATTCCAAATATTTTTTTTATTAATAAATTGCTATTTTCTTGATTATAGGCTATATTGATTTATTCTGAATATTGGAGTTGTACTGTATGCAAAAAAATTTGCAAGATTTGAAGAAGCGTATCAAACATAAAATCCCCCATCTGACAGAATCACAGAAAATTGTGGCTAATTATATAGTGGAGAACCCACAAAAATTTGCGCTCAGTTCAGTCAGGGAATTAGAAATCGAATTAAAAACCAGTAAATCCACTATTGTCCGTTTAGCCCAGGCGCTCGATTATAATGGTTTTTATGAATTGAAATCTGCGTTTTTAGAAAGAATTCGTCACGAATTAGATCCTGTAAATCGATACAAGACATTTTTATCCGAGTCCATTGGTAAATCTGACTATCTTGATTTAATTGCGAATGAAACAGTAAACAATATTCAGGACACCTTAAGATTAATTGACCGGGAACATTTTAAGAAAGCGGTAAATTTTATTAAAAATGCCAGTCACGTATATACCATGGGATTGGGTATTTCAAAATACCTCGCTGAAATTACTTCATATATATTAAATCGTGTTTCAATTAAATCGAATTATTTGACATTTGGCGGGCTGACTTTTACCGAGCAAATTATTAACATTTCACAAGATGATGTGATTTGTGTATTTTCGTTTCCACCCTATTCAGAGGAAACCATTGAAGCGGCTCGTTATGCCCAAAAAAACAAAATAAAAGTAATTGTCATCACCGATAAAGTTACAAACAAAATTGTACCATACAGTGATCTGTTATTACAAGTTGTTGTGGAAAGTATGACCATTTCGAATTCAATCATGGCGGTATTAGTATTGTTATATTCAATTATTGCGCAAATAGGACATGAGTTCAAGAACAGGATTTTGGATAGACTTGAATCTATTGAGCATGTCAGGAAGGATCATTTTGAGAAAAGTTAAAAAAATTAAAAGTTCTTGACATTCCGTGCATTTTTGTTAAATTACACTAACGAAACAAATGTTTCATAAACTGCTTTATTTGAAACCGTACGAGTCATGGTGTTTTTTTTAACAAACAAATCTATCAAATTGGCGTATAGGTCATTTAGTGTTTTTTCTTTGTGAACTCGGTATCCTGTTTTAAAGATTATATTTCATTTATAAATTTGCGGCTTTGTCACACCAGGCTGAAACAATTTTTTGCACAGTTGATATGCAATATTTTTCACCCTG
This sequence comes from uncultured Cytophagia bacterium, assembly GCA_964539665.1. GTDB lineage: Bacteria > Zhuqueibacterota > Zhuqueibacteria > Oceanimicrobiales > Oceanimicrobiaceae > CAZIKB01. The sequence goes on along the minus strand of CAZIKB010000153.1, from coordinate 9,728 downwards.
TGATATTTTGAGATATCACTTATATTCGATAATTTACCTTGCAACACTTTGAAAATTCATAACTTACATTGAAAATGCTATTAAATATAAAATAATTGGCACATTATTAGCAACTTAAATATGATTCAAAAGTATCATTTCTTTCGTTTCTGTGTAATGTTAAATCCTTTATATCAAAAGCTAAACACACAACTTTTTTTTAAAAAAAAATGTGGAACAAATGTTTCAAGAGCAATTAATAGTGTAACACATGTTCCGCCAGTAAAAATCCCAAAATTGACTATAATTTGTAATAGTCTATTTATAATTTAAATAACACTTGAAAAATATTCCGTTTTATCATAAATTTATAATAATACAATCAAAAATAATCGAAAGATGCCAAATAGAAAGGAGGTGGAACTGGCAAAAATATGCTGTTAGTATTATGTAATATATTTTATAATTAACTGGAGGATAAGCTAATGAAAAAAACACTTTTCTTAATTTTAACATTGGTTTTATTGCCCGTGCTGGTGCTGGGGCAACAGGGCATTACGATTAACGGTGTGATTTATGATGACGTCGGGAATCCATTGCCGGGGGCCAATATTTTTATCCAGGACACGAGATATGGCTCTGCTGCTGATATTTACGGGGCTTTTAGTTTCAGACTGCCAGCAGAGATGGCCCGAGGTCAGGAAGTAGTGCTTATGGCTCAATTTATTGGTTTTATTTCGGAGGCTGCAAGGGTAACTCTTGCGCCCGGAACCATCACCCAGAATTTTGAGCTGAAGCCTGACGTGCTTGAATTAGAATCCATTATCGTGACTGGTTTAGGGGCAACTCAGACTAAGGCAAAACTGAGTATGTCAATTGCCTCGGTCAAGGCTGAGGAAATTATAAAATCTGATGAGCAGAATCTTGTGCAGGCGCTTGCCGGCAAGGCTCCGAACGTCGAGATCGTTCAGACGAGCGGCGATCCGGGTTCCAGTTCATTCATCCGGATACGCGGCGGCGGCTCCATCGATCGCGGCATGCAGCCGCTGTTCGTGGTCGACGGCGTCACCATCAACAATTCGAGGCTTTCCGGTGATCTGGCTACCAACTCAGGTATAGAATCGGCTAACCGCGCAGCGGATCTCAATGCCGAAGACATCAAATCAGTCGAGATCCTGAAAGGTTCTGCGGCCGCGGCGATCTATGGTTCACGCGCTTCAAACGGCGTGGTTCTAATCACGACCAAGAGCGGAAGACCGGGCAAGACCAAAATCAGCTACAAGATGCAATATGGCACGACAGAATTATCCAACACCATTCCCCTGCAGAATTGGTACGGCCAGGGATATAGAGGCAGTGCAAGTACCACATCCAGGTACACCTGGGGACCTCAGTTGAACGTGGTCGGTGCACCGTGGTACGATTCGAGCCAACCCATTGACGAGACCTGGGATCATTCAACAGCGCCATCCGATGGCGGCTATATGCTCGAAAACAATGTCACGGTATCCGGCGGCAACGAGATGACGACCTTTTTCCTGTCCGCGGGCCGGTATTTTGAGGAAGGGCACTGGAAAGCCGGTTCCGATTACACCCGCACCAACGTTCGCTTGAAAGGCACACAGGTGGTGACGGATAAGCTTAAACTGACCGGTAATCTCGCCTATACAAACAGCCAACAGGATATGATCCAGCGCGGCGACAATGCGGCTGGTATCGGCATCGGCGCGCTGCGGACGCCGCCCAATTTTAACAACGAACCCTGGTTATACACCACCTCCGGATTTCACCGAGCTTACACGTATAAGGATTCGTTAGATGAAAGGACCGTACCGACATTCGATAATCCATTCTGGGTTATGAACGTGCACAAAAACCAGTCCGACGTCGACCGTATCCAGGGATATCTGAGAGCCGAATACGATCTTTTAGACTGGGTGAAACTGTCCTATACTCTGTCATCGGACCATACAACAGATGATTGGCTCACTACCATGCCCCCGGGCAGCAAACGCGGGGACGGAAAAGGCCGGCTAAGAAGCTCGTCCTTTACTATCCACGAGATCGCTGCCGACCTGGTTGCAACGATTGAGGGCTCGAAATTCCTATCAAAATGGGACTGGCTCGACGGTACTTTGATGCTTGGCCATAACCTCAACCGTCGTGAGTACGATCGGATATGGGTTGAGGGTCAGGATTGGGGCGTTACCTACGGATTCGACCAGCTCGATAATACCGTGTTCACAAATCTCGAGCCGAATGAATACACATCACAGCGAAACATCGAATCGTATTTTGGCCAGGCCACGATCGATCTCTTCGACCAGTTATATCTGACCGGGGCGCTCCGTAACGACGGCAGCTCAACCTTTGGCGCTAATAAACGCCACTGGTATCACAATATAAGCGCGGCATGGAATTTCACTAATTCCGCAAAAATGCCGGATATTCCGTTCCTGACTTTTGGAAAACTCCGTTTCGCCTATGGCGTAGCCGGTATACAACCCGGAATATATACGATTATATCCGCGTTCAAGACTGCAACCGAGGGTTTCGGTCGCTATACCGACGCCGCCCTGACCGACAGCTACATGGGCAAGAGCGGATTCCGCAGCAGTACCAATATCGGGAACGAACTTATAGAACCAGAGCGGACCAGGGAGTTCGAATACGGCCTTGATCTGGCGTTCTGGGATTCCCGAATGGGGCTGGAATTAACCTATTACGACCAGCGAACCACAGACGTTATTTTTAACGTCAACGTAGCGCCGTCGCGCGGATTCTTCTCACAGGAAGGGAACGCCGCGACCATAACCAACAAAGGCTGGGAAATCGCTTTTGATGTTACGCCGATCCGTACCAGAAACTTCCAGTGGGACACCCGCTTGATCTGGGCCACCAACGACAACCTGATTACCGATATGTCGCTTGCCACGTGGGAAGGCTTAGGCGGCAATAGCTACGCTTACGTGGAAGTAATAAAAGATGACGCCGGTAATGTAACTAAAACCATCCCACATCCGCTGGGCGAATACCGGGCGAGGACCTGGCTGCGCTTCGGCCACGGCATGACCTGGGATCTCGATGGCAACGGTGTGCGGGAAAATATCGATGAGATAGCGGAATATAAGGACCAGTGGAAAAAGAACGACGTCTACATAAAAGCGGACGGCAGTCCGATTCGGTATGACCAGGAAGCCTGGACCGGCTTTTCCCCGAATGCTGCCTGGACCGGCAGTATCCGTAATGAGTTCAGACTATTCGGTAACTTTACGGTCTCGGCGTTTATAGATATCGTAAATGATCGCATGTGGAATAATTATGGCAGAGGTCAGTTACTCTCTTACGGCACCCATGAGGATACGAAGATACGCGGCGAAGAGCATCCTCTCAATATCTGGTTTGCACACGGTGAAAAAGCCGTCGGCCCCGGCGCAACAAACGGCCAGGCTGTGCCGGTCCTTCATGATCAAGACTTGTTCCGCAACCTAATCGCTTATGGAGGCGACCGCTGGCGATACATAGAAGACGCCGGTTATATTAAACTGCGCGAAATAGCGATTGGCTATAACCTCAAGAACGAATACCTGAGGAAAATCGGTATTAGCGATGTAACCTTCCGTCTGAGCGGGCGTAACCTCAAGACCTGGACGGATTATACCGGCTGGGACCCGGATACAAACCGCTCGCAAAGTGGCAGCAGCCGCGGTATCGACTACTTCAACTCGCCGCAGGTAAGGGCTTATAATTTTTCACTGCGTGTTAACTACTAAAACCAGGAGGAAAAGCTATGTTAAAGAAACTTTTATTTTTTGCAATGATACTTTCGCTCGCGGGTTTTACGGTTAACTGCAGTGATTTTCTCAAAGGAGGAATTCTTGACAGCGATCCGAACCGCCCGGATGAAGTACCGCTGTTGTCACAACTTGTGGCATTACAGCCTATTGGCTACGGTTTTTATACTGCCGATATTGGCATTTTCGCCAGTGTCTGGATGCAGCAAATGGCCGGAACCGCTCATCAGTATTCGGATTATGAAGTATATGGAGTGGACAACACTGATTTCTCTATGTTCAACCAAATGTACCAGGAAGGCGGCCTGATCGATATCAAACTCATCAAAGCACAAGCCGAAGAAGAAGGTAATATGACCGTCCTCGGTATGACAAAAATGTATGAAGCTTTGATATTTGCCACTGGCGCCGACGTCTTTGGCGATATTCCGTATTCCGAGGCCGCGAGCGTCGAATTCGAGCATCCGCATTACGATGAACAGTTAAGCGTTCATAACGCTTGCATCACACTGCTCGATGAAGCAATCGCACATTTGCAAGCTGCGGAAGCGGCTGATGAATTTTTCGACGAAAGCTTCGATTTCTCGTTCGGCGGCGACCGCAACATGATGATCGCGGCGGCACGTACCCTGAAAGCCCGCATCCTGCTGAATTGGGCTAAAGTCAACAGCGGCAATTACGCTCAGGCGCTTGCAGCAGCTCAGAATGGTATTAGTTCGGTTGCAGGTAACTGGATGGCGCCGTTTAGAGATGTTGTCAACGAGCAGAACGTTTATTACCAGTTCAATACCATCCGCGGCGATAACATTAAAGCCAGCAGGTTCTTTGTCGAACTGATGAGGGGCACTAACGACCCACGTCTCGACTTCTACTTTGCTGCCTACCCCGATTCCGGCAGGGTTGTTGGCTCCCCGCACGCAGCATCTAATGGCTCCACGAGCTGGTTTAATCCAGCCTCGTTCGGAGATCCGGGCTGGGATCTCGATATGGTGAGCTATGAGGAGAACCAGTTCATCATTGCCGAGTGCCAGTATCATACCGGTGGTGATGCGCTTGCTACTTTGAACGGGGTGCTGGGCGACATCGAAAACCGCTATGGATTTGCCGCAGAATCAATCCAACGCTACGCCGGAATTAGCGGCGCCGACCTGCTTGAAGCGATTATGATGGAAAAGTACAAAGCGCTGTTCCTTAATCCGCAGGTCTGGAACGACTGGAAACGTACCGGTTACCCGGCAATAGTATCGAATATTGACGACGCTATCCCGAGGCGTTTCATGTACCCGGATGATGAACAGAACACCAATGAGAATTTTCCGGGCGTCAGAGGTATATGGGCACGTAATGATAACGACCCGAATTGATCCGTTGAATCTGATGAAATAATAGCGGTAAGGAAAGTATTACTTTAAAAAACCCTGCTCCCTTTAAAGGGGTAGGGTTTTTTTTGAGTTGTCTTATGAAAATCTGTAACCACTCAAAATTTGAGGGTATACGGAGCTTTACTAAACTTTAAAAGTTTAGTAAAGCTGAGTCTCGGTTATCCATTTTGCTCCGCATTCTTCTAATATTGTCATTCTGAGCGACTGGAAGGAACGAAGAATCTTTTACCACATTAAGCTTGAAACAGAAAATAATGGATAGTGGTCATAGATTCTTCAGTCACGGATTTTATCCTGAGCGACGTCGAAGGGCTCCTTCAGAATGACATTTTTCGGAGTTAAGTGGATAACCGTGAAGCTGAGTTCCTATTATTTATTGAGGGGACACGAAACTCTTTTTCTGAAATTATGTGTACTATTTCTCTATTCTAAAAATGCAATGATGAAATATTACACAATAGCTATTAAATCTTGATCAGGATAGCGCCGCTGGTGTGATTTAAACCAAATCTAAAGGTTGCTTCGCCAGCTTTTAAGAACTGGATTTTCGAAATATGTCGGGCAGAAATCGATGAAAGAGATTCAATGCTGCCATGCTTGCTTTCGTTCACATAAACGACGGGATAAGATGCTTCTTTGTTGTGAAGTGAGTTTGCTCCGCGTCCTTGTATCCAATGAGGACGCAATTTATAGATTAAGTCATACGCATCGTTGGCAGGATTGGCCTGAATTTCTTCAGCAGAAATAAGGTTATGAGAATAACGGGTTTTTTGTGTATTTTTATCCACAGTACTGGCACAGGAAATGAGTACCAAGGCAAACAAAATTGTAGTTACAGTTAATAAACGCATAACTTTACCTTCTTATAATATTTAAAATGAAATGAGAACAATCCGTAATATATATTATCGAATGTGTTTTTATTTTCTTGAACTTTTGGTTGTACCTGAAGTGTGAAAACCATAAATTTACACATTATAATAGCTCTACCCTGCAGTTCTGATGAACATTCAGGGTGAAAGGAAATCTGAAATGTGCTTTACGCGAGGGAGTTTTGCAAGGATTTGGGTCCCGGTCCTCATTGTTCTTTTGGGATTTATTTTAGCTTTCAATGCTTGTAATATCTTGGATCAAAGATTCGACATAATTATTATAAACGGGCAAATTATTGATGGCACTGGCAGCCCGGCTTATCAAGCCAATTTAGGTATCAAGGATGGCAAGATTGTTGAGATCGGCAGTTTGGAATTAAAGAAAGCAAAAAGGACTATAAACGCCGAAGGTATGGTGGTGGCGCCAGGATTCATTGATATGCACACTCATGCAGAGCGGAGGATTTTGAATATCCCTTCTGTTGAAAATTATATTCGGCAGGGTGTGACAACCATTGTAGGTGGAAATTGCGGCGGTTCCCCCTTTCCGATCGGAGGTTTTTTAACAAAAGTTGATTCGACGGGCGTTTCATTGAATCTTGCATTGCTGGTCGGACACAACACCATCCGAAAAGAAATTATGGGTAGCGAAAACAGGGAATCTACACCGGAAGAATTAGTTGCAATGAAAAAACTGGTTACGGAATCCATGCAGGAGGGCGCATTCGGTATGTCAACCGGATTAAAATACATTCCCGGCGCTTATGCCAAAACCGACGAGGTGACTGCGCTCGCAGAAACCGTAACCAGCCACGGCGGATTCTATGCTTCGCATATTAGAGATGAAGGTCTTGGACTAATTGAAGCGGTACAGGAAGCCATTAACATAGGTCGAGAGGCAAAAATACCTGTTCAACTATCTCACTTCAAGGCCATGGGCAAAGCTATGTGGGGAAGCACTGTCAAAACCCTGCAACTGGTTGATGAAGCAATCGATGCGGGATTGGACATCACTTTAGATCAATATCCATATACAGCGACAAGCACCGGACTAAGAGTTGTTTTCCCGGCCTGGGCCCTTGAGGGAGGAAATGACAAAATTAAGGAGCGTCTGGAAGATCCCAAACTGCGGCAAAGGATCAAGGATGGAATTATTTACAACATCCTCTACGATCGAGGTGGGGGTGACCCGGCCAGTATCGTCGTTTCAACTTATAAACCGGATTCCACATTGGAGGGCAAAAACCTTGCGGAGATCACTGAAATGCGAGGAAAAGAACCCACTGCGGCAAATGCAGCAGAGACTTTGATGGACCTGCAACATGCTGGTGGTGGCAGCGGGATTTATCATTGTGTTATGGAAGATGACATCGAGAGGATTATGAGACATCCACTAACCATGCATGCTTCCGATGGGGCTACCATTGAATTTGGCAAGGCGAAACCTCACCCGAGAAGTTATGGAACTTTTCCACGGGTGCTGGGGCGTTATGTCAGGGATAAAAATGTTATCAGTTTGGAAGAGGCGATTCGAAAAATGACTGGCCTGCCGGCAAAAAGACTTAAACTTCAGGATCGGGGAGCGTTGAAGCAGGGAATGTGGGCGGATTTGGTTGTTTTTGATCCTGAAACTGTGAACGATAAAGCAACCTGGATAAAGCCCCATCAGTTTCCTGTAGGCATTCATTATGTTGTGGTCAACGGAAAATTGGTAATTGATGAGGGGCAAAGAACTGAAAATTTTCCGGGAAAAGTTCTCTACGGACCTGCGAAGAAGTGATATAAATTGTGTTTGACTGAAAACTAGAAAAGTATACTTTTCACTCCGAATGTAATTGCCTTCCGCTTGGAGCAAAGCGCATGGAGCAGTGCGATACGTGCAGGCTATGCGCATAGCCCTGTAAGTTCTGGTTTCGGTCGGCACTAACAAGTTACAATCGAGTTATAGAGGAGGATATAATTCGAAAATGTTGAAATTAGACTCAAGGAACACAATTAAACTGCAGCAATCTCAGATGACTGCAGCATGTACTTGTCTTCTCATTCTATTTTTATTTAAGAGTGTTCTGACGCAAACCGCAGTCGACTATATTTCTCCACACCGGTTTGACCTCAATGTCGACGGATATAATTTAACCATTCCTTATTCTGCCAATTATCCTGTTAATGTTAGCAATGAGAACATTGACTGTGCGATAATCGTTGTGCATGGAACAGACAGAAATTCTGATGACTATTACCAGCGCGTTTTAAATCCAGCTAAATTAGCAAATGGCGCGGATCAAAAGACCATTATTATTGCACCACAATTTTTAATTGAAACAGACATAGAAGGATGGATGTTGTCTGAAAACAGCCTTTACTGGAGCAGCGGTGGTTGGAAAATTGGCCACAAATCCCAAACATCGAGTGACAATCCGCGGCCGATTCGAATTAGTTCCTTTGCAGTTGTGGATACCATAATATATCGACTGGCCACGCGTAATTTAAATCTTACCACGATTGTAGTCGCCGGCCACTCTGCAGGTGGACAGTTTGTTAACCGGTATGCAGCAGGTAATCAAATGGAGCAAATCCTAAACTCACAATTCGGGATTCAGGTCAGGTATATCGTGGCAAATCCATCCTCGTATGTGTATTTCAATGCCGAAAGGCATGTCGCAGGTTCGGTCTCTAATTTTGAGATTCCATCCAACTCGGTCATCCAATCTTGCCCCAATTATAATAATTATAAGTACGGTATGGACAATTTAAACAGTTATATGACCGATGTGGGTGTTGAAACGCTAAAGGCTCAGTATCAGCAGAGGTCGGTCATTTATTTGCTCGGAGAGCTGGATAATAATCCCAATTCATCGGGTTTGGATAAATCTTGCTCAGCAATGCTGCAGGGTGAACATCGATTAAGACGCGGAATAATTTATTTTAATTACCTTAAACACGTATTTGGAAATAGTATTGCAAACCTGCACAATAAACACACCATTACAGGCGTTGGCCACAGCTCAACCGGTATCTTTGCCTCGGATTGTGGCGGTTATTATTTATTTGATTATAGTACATGCGATGGTCTTACTCCAGTTGAAGATGAAAGAATCGAACATATTCCAACTGAATTTACATTGTTTCAAAATTATCCTAATCCATTTAATCCCATAACCGCTATTAAATTTAATTTACCTGAAGGATCGCATGTGCAATTAATTATTAATAATATCAAGGGTACGCTGGTTAAAACCCTTGCCAGGGGAGTTTTGAGGGAAGCGGGTCTGCATACAGTCTACTGGGATGGTACAAATGAAAATGGCATAAAAGCCGCTTCAGGTTTATACTTTTATCATATAAATACAAAGGATCACAACGAAACGAAACGCATGCTTTTACTAAAATAAGAAGATCACATGGAGGCTCCGAATCAATTGAGACACTACCTCGATAAATTGAGGCTTCCATATAATTGTAAAAGACCTGTGCACTTCTTAAAAATTTAGAATGCAGCAAAATAACCATTTATTGTCATTCTGAACGATGTGAAGAATCTCTTAAGTTCAATAATTGCAGGAGATTTTTCGTCGCTCCAGTCGTCAGAAAGACAGCCATTGATTTATTTTGCAGAAGTTTACTTAAGAATTAAAATAGGAGGAAATAATGAGTGCGCCAAGCAAAGCTAATATAGTCAAGCCGGCCAATCCGGCACGACC
>CAZIKB010000152.1:0-13419 GCA_964539665.1 uncultured Cytophagia bacterium | reverse complement strand
AGGGTGTAGAGTTGTTAATTTGGAGGAAATCAAAAGAAGAAAAATTGATGAAATTAACCTAATTCATTAATAATCAATAACTCAATTTTAGCCGAGAGGCTTCAATACAATTAGGGAGGTGATATTAAACCAAGATTCTTTCTTCTAATTATTTTATTTATGCATCATTTTAAAACCTAAATTAAGGAGGCGCGGAATATGAAAAAATCGATATGGATATTATTATTTTCAGGGATTTTTTTAGGGACAAGCTTATTTTCACAAGACCATCTTTTGATTACCGAGTTTGTAGTCGATCCAACGGAAGGCGAATTTATTGAAATTTACAATCCTTCGCCAGACTCGGTTGATTTATCCAATTACTACCTGACAGATGCTGTTTCTTATAATGACAACAAATACATCCATATTGTGGAAGGTAACTTCACAGTGGGTAGTACTGATTTTATGGTAAAATTCCCAGATGGTACTAAAATTGGTCCTGGCCAGCATATCACGGTTGCATTTTCAGGTGCAGATTTTCTGGTAGAATACGGCGTCAATAGTGACTTCGAAATTAAAGGCGTTGATGCTGCAACTGCAGATATGGACTCAATAGATGTTGGTGGCGCTGCATGGATGGGGCTATCCAATAGCGGCGAAGTTATCATTCTCTTTTATTGGGATGGCACAAGTGATCTGGTTCAAGACGTGGATATTGTTGTTTGGGGTGATCAGAAAGAGGCAGTGGATAAAACCGGATTCAAGATAGACGGCCCAGACGCTGGCACCGATTCCACAGAATATTTACCCGAAACCCCAGTCGCTGATCAATTTGCCGTCAATGCAGACAATGATGATGATGAAAATCCCCATGATAAAGGCTCGTCCGCACAACGCTTACTGGACGTCGAAGATGTGGAACAGTGGACCCCGATGGGTGGCGGTAATGGAATTACCGGTCACGATGAAACCAGCGAAAACACCTCCTGGAAAGGCGGCATCTGGAGCATCAACGAACCAGCCACACCGGGTACGCGAGCTCACGGTAAACCTGCCAGCGACAGCCTGACCATTGCGGATTTGCAATTCGTCCGGGCTGACAGCATAACCGCCATGGCCATTGAGGATTCGCCATTTTTAGGAGATACGGTGACCGTAACGGGACTTGTCGCGCACAAAATCCGTGATCTGTATGTTGGCAATCGCTGGGGATTTTTTGTGCAGGATGAGCGCGGCGGCCCCTGGAGCGGCTTTTTTGTCATTCAAAATGACTCAACCATAACCGGTACCGGCTTAAACGCAGCCGAGCCCGGAGATAAAATCAAAATGACCGGCGTGGTTTCGGAATACCTGCCTGACGCGAATACTCTAAGTATTAGCCAATTTTTATTACAACTTGATCCGGTTGTTCCAGTGGAATTTCTGGATGTCGGTTTGCCACTACCCGAGCCCATTCTCCTAACGCCCGGTGATTTCGGCGGCACCGGCTCTTCCGAAGATCCTCGCTTAACCGAGCGCTGGGAAAGTACCCGGGTTCGATTCGAAGGTTTAACCGTTGAAAGCAATGTCGCGGGACAGGCAGGTAATGTCATGATCGCAGGTGATGGAACAAACAGCATAGCCATTGATGACTATTTTCAGAATTTGCGAGATTTTCTTGACGACAACCTGGGACTTTGGCCTGGCCTTCCTCCCGGCACAAAAATAAATATAACTGGCTTTGCCCGGGATGTGCGTACCGGCGGGGTTAGCCGTACCACTATCAACCCGATCAATTTTGCAGCGGTAGAAGCGTCTGCAACCCCACCTCTTATTTCAAATATCACTCGAAATCCTGCAACAGTAACATCTGCAGATGCTGTAGTAATCTCAGCGGTTATTCAAGACGCTCAGACAGCAGTTGCCATTGCCGAAATGAATTATAGTGTTGATGGTGGGCTTTTCCAAAAAGTAGCCATGACCGCGGCCGACAGTCTTTTCTCCGGCACCATTCCCGCCCAGGTCAACAACGCATTTGTTGAATATTTCTTAATGGCCAAAGACGACACCGGCGATAGCACCATCGCACCCGGCGATACTTCTGCTTCTAAATTGTTCTATTTTGTTCGAGATGAAGGCCTAACAATATTCGACCTGCAGTATACACCTTATGACATTGACGTCTCAGCCTATAATAATACAGAAGTGACGGTTACTGGCATCGTAACCACCGATTCCTCTGACTTCTCATCTTACTGGATTCAGGATGGCAGGGAGCTCTGGAGCGGCATCCAGGTGTATGACCGTACTAATAATGCAAAATTGGGCGACGAGGTCACCGTAACTGGAACTGCAGAAGAATATCGCAGTAAAACCCAAATATCAAACGTAACCAACTTCACTGTGCTCAGCGCTGGTAATGTGATTCCAGAACCGTTGCTTGTGAACACTGGCACGATAGCGACCAACTCGCCAACGGCTGAACAATATGAAGGCATGCTGGTACGCGTAGAAAATGTCGGCGTCAGCGATCCTTTTCCCGACGGTTCTAACAACTATGGTGAGGTTGAGGTTAATGACGGTAGCGGTGATTTACGAATAGGAGATGCTGGCAATTGGAATGGTCAAAATGACTCCACATTTGCACTGGGTGATACATTAATTTCAGTGACAGGAATTTGTGATTTCAGTTATAGCAACTTCAAAATTGAGCCGCGCAATGAAACAGATGTAGTGCGAAAACCCACTGCCGTGAAATCGGAAGATCTTTCGCCATATACTTACCAGTTATCGAACAATTATCCAAATCCGTTTAATCCTGAGACTACTATCCGCTACCAGTTAGCTAAACAGGGAGAAGTGAAGATAGCAATTTTCAACCTGCTTGGTCAAAGAGTGCGAACCCTGGTAGATGAAGTCAAACCCGCGGGCGTCCATATTCTTAAATGGAATGGCACCAACGATGTCGGGATTCGGGTCTCGAGCGGTGTGTACTTTTACCAGATAAAATCAGGTGACTTTTTGAAAGTACAAAAGATGCTATTGTTGAAATAGTGACATATCCCTCCCGAAGGTTCGAAACCTTCGGGAGGTTTTCTTACCGCTGCATCGGGAATTATATTTGTGGCAAATATGGGAAAATTACCTTAGTTTTGTGATAAGATATTTAATGATTAAGAATACCATGACTAAAATTGCCTTAAACAAAATTTTTTATTCACTATCAATTCTGATTATTTTCTCTAACTGCTCGGAAAATTTCAGTGACAATCCAAAATCCAACCAGCCGCCTGAAACATTTATTTCAATATTTACTGAACTTGATTTGACCCCCACTGTCAGCCGTAAAACATTGAACTGGTGGGGGGACGATCCCGATGGTATGGTAGTTGGATTTATTCACACGTTTGATCCCAATGCGCCGAATTTAACTACCTGGAATAACTTTTCTCCCGATCCTGATTGGACCTTTACTACCCAAACCCAGGAAACGTTCACCCTCCGACTTGCAGGAACAGATACTGTTTATACGTTCTGGGTAAAAGCCGTGGACGACGCCGGCGCAGCAGACCCAAAAGGCGCCATTCAAGAATTTCCTATTTTTAATACGAGGCCTGAAGTTGAATTTCCTGCAGCAACAGACGTCCCAGAAACAACGTTTACTGTTACTACATTTATTTGGAACAGCTCTGATCTGGATGGCGATGATTCCATAGACAAATTTCAATATGTCCTTGACGACACCAGCGACGATTCCGCCTGGCAAGACTTAGACCCAAAGTTTAATAATATAACCTTATTCGCCGAAGATGGTCTGACCGAAGGGGAGCATGTATTTTATTTGCGCTCGGTTGATCTCGCTAGTTTAAAAAGTAATATTATTAGAATGCCGCGTAGTGAAAATGACATTTGGTATGTTAAAGAGCCCAAAAGTACCTTTTTAATTATAGATGATTATAATATTGCTGACAACTCAGACAGTTTCTACCAATCAACTTTACAAAACATTGTTGGAACCGTAGACGTTTGGGATATTAAAAGCAATAATAAAGCCTTAGAGCCGTTTGCATCACAAGCATTTACACAAACATTACTTTTATTTGACCGGATATTCTGGTACGGAGATACCGATCCAAATTTTGAAAAGGCACAGGTAGGTATCCCTGAATTTCTCCAGAACGGCGGTAAAATAATAATGAGCACATCATTTAAGGAATTCTCTACAAACCAGGGTGATCCATTAGATTTTTCACCTGTAGAAAGCTTAGGCGACAGAATTAATCGTATTACCCGCAATCAGTTGGTTCAACCAGCAGCAGCTTTCGGAGCAATGGGTTTCCCGGAACTACAGGTAAACACGGCACTTATTCCATTTATTTTTCCAATCGTGCCTAAAAACAGCTCTGTCACTTTTTATGTGCTGCCAGAGAAACCTGGCACCTGGCCCGGAACGCCAGTCATGGGAGCCATTAATAGTACATCTGATTTCGCATTCTTTGGATTGCCTTTGGCCAAATTAAATGGCCAGGGAACGGTTAATCAACTATTGGAAAAGATACTAAATGATATATTTTAAACAGGTGTATAGTAACATGAAAGTAATAATTCGACTCATTTTCATCTTATTTTTAATTTTATGCTCAAATACTTTCTTATTTGGACAAACCAAAGGAAACATTCAAGGTCGAATAATTGATGGCGAAAATGGCGAAACTTTACCAGGAGTAAATGTTGTTGTCAAAGGTACCTATTACGGCGCGGCGGCAGATTTGGAGGGAAATTATACCATATCAAATGTTAATCCTGGAGTTTATACAATTGAAGTTACCATTATAGGTTTCAAGCAAGTGCAGCAAACGGGTGTAAAAGTTATAGCTGGAGAAACCACTAAATTGGATTTCGAACTGGAATCCACAGTATTAACGCTCGGCCAGGAAGTTGTCGTAATTGGTGAGAGACCTTTATTTAATATTGATGAGACTTCCAGTAGAAGAAATATTACAAGCGCTGAAATAACAGCTGAAGTAGTTGAAACCGTCCAGGATATTCTGGCTAATCAAGTAGGTGTTGTACAGACAGACGATGAAATTCATATCCGCGGTGGCAGATCTTATGAGAACGCCTACCTGATTGATGGTATTTCTGTTCAGGATCCTTTATCAGGAACAGGCTTTGGCCTGCAGCTGAGCACCGACGCAATCGAAGAGATGGAAGTCATAACCGGTGGCTTTAATGCGGAATATGGTCAGGCAATGTCAGGTATCATAAATATTAAGACGAAAGAGGGGTCCGACAAATATCATGGCACCTTTACCTATAAACGCGACCATTTTGGAAGTTACAACCCTGATGCTTTCTTTGTTGGCGCTTTCAGCACCAGGAACCAGCACAGTTTTAATACGGATATTATTGAAGCAAGTCTGAGCGGACCGGAGCCTTTAACGCAAAAGATTCTCCCTGCACTGGGCGTTAAACTTCCCGGTCACTTTAGCGTTTTTAGTAATTTTTATATGAACCTCAGCGACACCTATCTCAAGCATTCAGCAAATCAGTTAAAATCATCAACATTTTCCCCAAACATTGGTCTGTTTGGTATGGATATACTAAATGCAGATGCAGCGACGTATGCGCCGCGCCAGCAAAACACCTGGTCCGGAATGCTAAAATTAACCTGGAAAATATCACCCATACATAAACTGATTTTGTCCGGCAACCAATCGGTATCCATTAATCAAAATACCCAATCGCTGCAAACCAACCTGGAATTTGTTGAACCTGGTCCGGGGTACCCTTATGTATTTCAAAACAATTTAGACAACTTTAATACTTTTACTCATGTTAACAAACAACTTACGCTCGCCTGGACCCATACCATAAACACCAAAGCATTTTATGAACTTAAATTATCAAGATTTTTCTCGCATCTGCGCAGCGATGTAAACGGCAAGCATTGGACCGAATATGAGGAGCCTCAGGATATCGTTACGCAACCCATTGAATATATATATAACAGGGACGGTTCTGTTTCGGTCTTGCCAGGAGACGGTTTCTGGGATTTTGGCGATGGATTTACCTGGCATGATCACTACGTAGAAGAATACACCTTCAAATTTGATTTTACCAGGCATTTCGGTAACAATGCGCATCAACTCAAAGCGGGACTTCAAACCAGCTTTACTGAAATGCAGATGATTGATATATTCAAACCCTGGTTTGGGGATTTAGGGTTAAATAACGACATCTACGGTGTCAATCCGGCGTATGGCAGCATTTACGCACAGGACCAGCTCAAATTTAAAGGACTCATTGCGAATTTAGGATTAAGGCTGGATTACTGGTTTCCGGGTAAATTTGTAGAAGATGCGGTTGATAACCCGGAAATTGTTACTATCTCTACAGACACACGAAAACAATTTAAAGAAGACACGAGTGTTCTGTTTGGTAGAAGATACCGCAGCCGCTTAAGTCCCAGAATCGGTATTTCCCATCCAATTTCCGACAACCAGATGCTTTTTTTCTCTTATGGCCATTTTTCAAAACGTCCTAAACCACAATTTATCTATTCAAAGCTTGGTGCGAACAGTGCAAAATCCACCTTTCAAAAATTTGGCAATCCTAATTTGAATTACGAAACAACTGTGGCTTACGAATTTGGTTTAAGGCACAAATTCACAGAAAATGACGTGTTAACTGTTACTGCTTTTTACAAAGATATTTTCGATTATGTCACGACCGTAAATTTCAGAGGTACGGGCCGATTATCCGGTCGCTCTTTTACAACCTACCTTAATCTTGATTACGCACGCTCTCGTGGCATTGAGGTAGAATATCGCAAGCGTGCCGGTCAATTTTTAACAGGCTCAATTAGTGGTTCTTATAATATTGGCACCGGTAAAAGCTCATCACCTGACGACGCGTTCCTGGTTTCCCAGGGATCTCTTAACGAAAAGTCAATCACTGAGGATTATTTAGTCTGGGATCGTCCGTGGCAGATAAGTGCAGTCACAAATTTTCACATCGATAAGGATCTTGAGCTGAGAGTATTTGGTCTTAAAATTCCCGACAACTGGAATTTAAACATTCGTCTGTTCGCCCAGGCGGGAAGACGCTACACCCCATATTTTTTTACGGGAGTTACACTTCCCGATGGCCGGCCGGAATATGATGATGACCTGGATCAGAATGGTGAAGCAGACAACCTGTATGGCAAATTAGGGGCTACCTGGTTCTGGGTTAATTTGAATTTTGAAAAGTATTTCAGATTGCTCGGAATAGATTACACATTAATGGTTGAAGTCGTAAATTTATTAGATCGAAATAATCCCCAAATTATCAATCCGGTTACCGGGCAAGCTTATGAATTTGGGAATCCGACACCAACATTTTACAACGATCCGCTCTTTCCCGATAAACAAGCGCCGGTTAGTCCATTTCCTTTTAATCCGGCAAGATATTTAACTCAAAGAAACATTAAAGTTGGAATAGCAGTGAGATTTTAAATCCATGAAACATAAAGTTATTTTAATTATCGTCATCCTGGGTTTGTTAAGTACAAGCCGGGAAAATTATGCGCAATTGATTCCGGTTTTGGGTAGCCAGAGAGCTGGCACGGCTATGGCCCAGTTTTTGAAAATTGGCGTTGGCGGACGCGCCGTTGGTATGGGAGAATCCTTTGTGGCTGTAGCAAATGATGCATCAGCGCTTTACTGGAATCCAGCGGGGATCAGTCAATTTGAAAAAAACCAGGTAATCTTCTCCCGAACAAACTGGCCGGTCGATGTCCGTCACGATTTTTTTGGATACGTGCACCACCTTGGCTCAGAAAATTCTTTTGGTTTAAGCATTACGGCACTACACACAGACGATTTTGAAGAAACCACAGAATTTCAACCTTTCGGGACTGGCAATTTTGTATCATTTGGAGATATAGCCATTGGCCTGACTTACGCTCGCAATATGACCGATCGATTCAGTGTTGGCGTAACACTAAAATATATTGATGAAAACCTTGGCGGGCTCCATGCCCGAAATGTATTTGTTGACTTTGGAACATTTTTCTGGACAGGATTCGGCTCGTCTAGATTTGCTGTTGCTGTGACCAATTTTGGAACAAATGTTGAACCGAAAGGTTCGATTACTTTAAACGATGATACTAAACTGGACAGCGATAGTGATGATTTTAGCTTTCAGGATTTCTCTCCTCCAACTATTTTCAGGATTGGCTTTGCGACTGAAATAATTGACAATTCATCACACAAAATTACCACGTCGGTTCAGTTAAATCACCTGAATGATAATGCTGAAAACTTTAATATCGGTTTTGAATATTGGTGGAATAGTCTGGTAGCTTTACGCGGTGGTTATCGGGCAAATGTGGACGAAGAGTCGTTTACCTTTGGCGGCGGGTTTTCGCTGCCGTTGAATATAGTTCATTTGGATTTAGATGTATCGTATACGAACTTTGGCCGCCTGGGAAATGCCAGTAGACTGTCGGCAAGTTTAAAGTTTTAGTGAGTGTGAGTACTCAAAGAGGTGCATTTTGCAAATTTATTACCAGGATACTTTTTAAATGAAGAAAATATTTTTTCTTAATCTAATAATTTCAGCTATTTTCTGCCTGGCTTGTGGCGGTGAAAAATTTCCCCTCCCGGTACCAGCAGATGGAAATAATGGTTCGACAGCCATTGACGATACCACTTATTTGCAACTAAACCCGATCTGGGACTCTGCAAATGGCTATAACTTAAATGAGCCTGAAGATATATTATTAGGAAGAGAACCATTAATATATATAGCAGATACAGGGAACGACCGCATTCTTGTTTTAGACTTAGCTGGCAATATTTTACCGGAAGGAGAATCTCAATTCATTGAAAATCCGGTTAGCATAACGCAAGACTCCAAACTTAATTTATTTATCGTAACGGACAGCAATAAAATTTACAAGATAAACTTGGTTGCTGTTGGCCATGATATAGCCAAAGCACCAGTAGAATTGGTCTATGAAGAAGTAGACAATCCGGACCGGCGTTTGACCGCAATCGCCGCCAGGCTGTTTAGTTCTCAAAGCCAGACAATAACTCAGTTCATCGTCACAGCTACCGGGAACGATAAAATAGACAACAAAGTACTTATTTTTCCTGAAGACTTTGGTCCTCCGAGTCCCTATTTTGAACCCAACGGATTAGGTATTCTTTCGGCTGCCTCTGCCAGCGGCGTGACAACCGTACGTGATTTTTCTAAAGATTTTATTTTTTGTATGACCGGCCGAAATTTCTTTAAAGTGCAATGGATCACAAGCGGGGAGCTTGGTTTCACGGTCCATCTCAATCCAGCTGATGGCCTTGACCTTTTTAAGCCCGGGAAATTTTCTGAGCCAGAGGATGTTACCGTAGATTTAGAAGGCAATATCTATGTTGTAGATGCAGACCTGGACTTTATGTTTAAATTTTCATCAGCAGGAGATGAATTGCAATCTTTTGGTGGTACAGGCGATGGCAACAAAATGTTTAACAGTCCACACGGTATTGCATATTTTAACAAAACCGTTTATGTTGCAGATACTGGCAACAATCGCATTATAAGATTCAAACTTTCAACAGATGTCGAAAGATAACTTTAACTCCAAAACTATTGTAAATATCTGCGAAACTTTTTGAGAAGGCTGTTTTTCAAGATTGAAGTGATGCTGGCATTAAATGGCGTGCTTAATTTATAACAGGGTACGCCATTTTTTTATGATTCTTTTTGAGTTACAAATCAATGAGGTAGAAATGATAAAAAAACAACTAAGGTTTTCACTACTATTTTTTTTAGTGCTTATCACCTTTTCAAATTATTTATACAGTCAAAATTTTACTATATTTTTTGGAGATTTACACCAACATTCCACTCTCTCTTCCGATACACTATCCGGGGCTTTAGAACCAGTTGCTGCTTATAATTATGCAAAAAATACAGCCAATTTAGACTTTTTCGCTATTACAGACCATGCCAACAATTTAAACAATGGCCAACCTGTTGAAGGCTGGCAAATGCTTCTCGACGCTGCAGGAACCAGCACAGGTTCAGAATTTGTAGCCCTGGGCTCCCAGGAAGTCGGACTGGTCTTTGGTTTTGGAGGTTATGGGCATGTCATTATTCATGATTCACCAGATCTTGCAGACAATGATTCCTACCGGGATGTCCGTTTTAACCTGAACGACATGTTCAATTTTATTATCACCAGGAACAGTCTGGCCCACTTTTGCCACCCGGGAATTAGTGGCGACGCCAGCAACAGATTCAACGGTTTTACATACAATCCGCAGGCCGATCCTTTTTTTTACGGTTTAGAAATTTTGAGCGGCTATCGTTCGACAAACTATGAAAAATTCTATTTACTCGCGTTAGAAAAAGGCTGGCATGTAGGGGTGGTAAGCGGCCAGGATAATCATGGCAGAAATTACGGCAACCGAATTGATGGCAATGGCAATATTAATTTAACCGCGGTTTTACTGGATACGCTGAACCGTAATAACCTCCTGGATGCCTTTAAAAATCATCGTACCTATGCGTTCCAAACCAGTCCCGCTTCTGATAGAATCTTCTTAACTGAGTTTACTGCTGATGACCGCTGGATGGGTGAAGTCTTCGAGAACGATGACAATAACGTGGCTTTTAAAATAGCTGCCCATGCTCAAGGGAAATTTATTTCTGCCCACCTGTACAAAAACGGCCATCTATTCAAAAGATTTGATCCGAACTCCAACAATTTCAACTGGTCTCCTGTGGATTCTGCCAGTTTTGGTTCTGGGTATTATTTCATCAAACTCGTTCAGGAGGATCTGGATGTGCTCTGGTCGAGCCCAATCTGGATTAATTCTTCCGGCGATTATCAATCCCCGGACAGCATGATTACTCCAATAGCTGAATTACGAGATAATTTCACCAATGGATTACCACGTAATTTCGAGGTCACAAACATTACTGTCAGAGGTGTGGCCACAGTTGGTAGTGAGTTTGGGATTGACGGACCTGGTTTTTTACAGGATTCTACCGGCGGCATTGCAATCTTTGGCGCATCCTTCGTTGAAAAAGTCATTCCCGGATTCGCTTTAGAATTTGAAGTCACCGGAAAAGTAAACTTCTACAACGGGCAAACCGAATTTATTCCTCATTCTGTGACAAGACTGGGCCGCAAAGAATATCCGCAAATCGCCCGGGTTACTACGGATGAGATTGCCAGCAATGGCGAAGCCTACGAAGGCAGCTTGGTTCAAATCGTCGGTGCGACAATTAGTGGGAATTTTCCATCTCCTGGCTCCAACGCGAATATTTCAGTAGATGACGGCTCCGGTCCCTGTACGTTGCGGATTGACAAAGATACCAATGTTCCCGGCTCCTCTACCCCTACTGGTAAGGTGACTATTACTGGTGTTGTCGGTCAATATAAAACAACGCCGCCATTCACTACAGGCTATCAACTCTTGCCCAGGAGTTCGGCTGATATTGAGGTCATCACTTCAATTGAAGATACCAGATCTGGTCAAATGCCTGAGAAATTTTCTTTAAGCCAAAACTATCCAAATCCATTTAATGCCGAAACTCAGATCATTTACACCGTCCCTGATGTTTCTCAAATTTCCCTTAAAATATATAATATTGCAGGCCAAAAAATCCGCACGTTATTAGATAAAGAATCTCCCCCGGGGGAATATCGGATTACCTGGAATGGCCTGAATGACAAAGGTCAGCAAGTCGCGTCCGGTGTCTTCTATTATAAATTAGCAACACCAGATCTCAAAATCGTTAATAAATTGATCCTGCTGCGATAAAGTATCAGGTTAAATTCCCGGCAACTTATCTAACATTTATCCTTCCAGGTAAAGCTTCTCATAGCGAAATTTCTAAGAAATTGGCCTTTTTGAAAAAGGTTAGTTTCTATTTTCCAGGAATGAAACGCCTTGGAAATCGAGACGATTGGATTACAAATATCGAACGTTCTCTAAAAGCGTCACATGACTCTGTTGCTGCACTATATAATTCTGCAAAAATAGAATTTAGGGTGTACTAACAACATAAAATAACCAGCATACCTTTACTTATTATCATTTTGTTTCAGCAGCCATGCAGGGATCTTTTACAATGAGAAACACTTCTTTCATTAAAACAAGTTTTAATCTGCTCATCTTACTATGTTTATTTATTTTCAATCAAAGCTGTCAGAATAATCCCGGAGCGCCATCGAATGCCGCACTTATAGAAGGTAAAGTGGTAGAGACTGAAAATCAGCGCGCCCTGGAAGGCGTTTTAGTCAGATCAGCTTTTTTTGCAGATGAGGCAATAACAGACGAAAATGGCAAATACTCCCTGGAAGTACCATTGCCTGACTCCAGTTCTATCAACGTGTCGCTGGTCTTCACAAAAGAAGGCTACGTTGAATACACAATCTCGGATATCACGATTAAAAACGGTCAGCTTAAAAACGTTCCGAATGCTATTTTGACGAAAGGACAGGGGCCAACTGAAAGCAGTGGTGACGCTTCTAATATTGTGCTGATAGATGTCGAAACGAGTAGCATTTCCATTAAAGGTTCTGGTGGGAATGAAAACTCGGACATCACATTTGAAGTCAGAGATAATAAAGGCATACCTGTTGATCTTGATCATCAGGTTAGAGTTTTTTTTCGGATTGAAGGCGGCACTGGCGGTGGGGAATTTGTTTCACCCGACACGGCTTTGACAGATTTCTCTGGCAAGGTTACAACTACTATGAACAGTGGCACTGTTGCTGGCGCACTGCAAGTCAGGGCAGGAATTGTGGGACTGGCTGTTACTTCGACTCCTGTACCCATTTCTATTCACAGCGGTTTACCTGATCTCGAGCATTTTTCAATTGCTGCCCAGACCCTCAATTTTGCTGGATACAAGTTTTTTAATTTACAAAATTTAATTACAGCTCTGGTTGGCGATAAATTTTCGAATCCGGTGCAAGCTGGAACTTCTGTATATTTTCATAGCACAGGAGGCTTGATTGATGGATCTGCTATTACAGATGATTCTGGCATAGCTACGGGTATTTTAAGATCAGGAGGTCCGCGTCCTCAGGGAATTATTTTTACTACTCTGCGCAGAATTCAACCTGCAAACCTTCCTACATATTTTGCCGAACCTGGATACGCGCTGATCACAGCTCAAACGGTAGACGAAAATCAGCAAAAAATTTATGCCGAAGGTGTTGTACTGTTTTCAGGAGAAACACAAATCAGTGCTGTAAATCCAAACACCTTTAGTCTCAATGCCGGTCAGTCACAAACCTTTAGTTTTACTGTTTGTGACCATAATAACAATCCATTAACGCCTGGAACGACTATTGGGGTGAGCACTAATAAAGGAGATGTGGTGGGAGATGTAAGCATAAATCTGTCGAGTAGACATAATATGACTCCTATATTAATACACGTACATTAAGACAAT
>CAZIKB010000151.1:0-13540 GCA_964539665.1 uncultured Cytophagia bacterium | reverse complement strand
GCATTTGCATTTCAATATAGCAGAATGACAGAGAAAGAGCATTTTGCAGAAGTCTGATATTTAATAATAAAGGAGTATTATTATGAATGCAACTGAGGTAGTTTTTCTTTCTGGAGTAAGAACAGCTTTTGGCGCTTTTGGCGGTTCGTTGCGTAACATGAGCGCTATTGATTTGGGAGTAGTTGCTTCGAAAGGCGCTTTGGAAAAGGCGGGAGTAACACCCGGGGACATAAATCATGTGATTTTTGGAAATGTTCTGCAAACATCTGCAGATGCGATTTACCTCGCCCGGCACATTGGTCTAAAATGTGGAGTTCCAATTCCTGTACCATCGTTGACTGTAAATCGGCTCTGCGGTTCTGGATTTGAAGCAGTTGTTCAGGGCGCTAGGTTATTGATTTCAGGCGAAGCAGATACTATTTTGGCGGGGGGAACGGAAAGTATGAGTCAGGCCCCGCATGTGATTCGAGATGCGAGATGGGGCTTGCGACTGAATCAAGGTAAACTGGAAGATAGTCTCTGGGAGGCATTGACCGATCCTTACTGTGGTTTCCCAATGGCGCAAACGGCTGAAAATTTAGCGGAGAAATACAACATCAGTCGGGCAGAGACGGATGAATATGCCTATACTACTCAAATGCGTTGTAAAGACGCCCTGACATCCGGCCGCCTTGCTGAAGAAGTGGTCGATGTGGAAATAAAGAGCAGGAAAGGGACAAAAATATTTAATCAGGATGAGCACCCACGTCCCGAAACAACCCTGGAAGGTCTGGCAAAATTGCCGGCATATTTCAAAAAAGACGGCACAGTTTCGGCAGGCAATGCCAGTGGTATCGTGGATGGCGCTGCAGCATTAGTTTTAACAACCAGGGCCACAGCCGAAGAAAAAGGTTTGAAGCCGCTTGGACGTTTGATTTCCTGGGGCAATGCCGGAGTAGAGCCATCGATTATGGGGATTGGTCCGGTCGACGCCAGCAAAATCGCTCTCAAAAGAGCTAATCTAACATTAGAGCAAATGGATTTAGTCGAGGTCAACGAAGCTTTTGCCCCTCAATACCTGGCGGTTGAAAAAGAATTAGGATTAGACCGTAAGATAACAAATGTCAATGGCGGCGCTGTCGCTATCGGTCATCCGTTGGCAGCTACTGGCGCCCGATTAACTTTAACCATTCTGCATGAACTGAGGCGAAGAGGCGGAAAGTATGGATTAGCCTCAGCTTGTATTGGCGGCGGACAGGGGATGACGGTAATTGTGGAAGCTTTATGAAATTGTTTGTAACTGAGTTTTTATATGCAGTAAATGTCAGGATTTGAAATGATTTTTTTTGTGAAGAGTTTAGCGTATTGCTCAATGCGACTGCAATCACGCTCTGCACTTCAAGCTGTACGCTCTACGAAATCAATAAATCTGTTCATTGTCAAATTAAGCAGGTTGTGAATAGTAATGATATTTATTCTATTTCATAGGAGGAAAAATGAGCATTAAAAAAATTGGAGTAATCGGTGCAGGTTTGATGGGCTCAGGTATTGCCCAGGTTTCGGCGGTTGCTGGCTATGTAACGGTTGTGGTGGAAATTTCCCAGGAACTATTGGATAAAGGCATGGCGAAAATCGAGGGTTTTCTAACTAAAGCGGTGGACAAAGGCAAAATGTCAACCGATCAAAAGGAAAAGGCTTTAAACAATCTCAGTGGTACCACAAATTTAGAAGATTTGAAAGATTGCCATCTGATAATTGAGGCGATTACCGAAGATATTAGTCTTAAGAAAAAGGATTTTCAATTTTTGGACAAAATTTGTCCTGAAACGACCATTTTTGCCAGCAACACGTCTTCTTTAACTGTAACCGAGATGGCTGCTGCCACTAAACGGCCGGATAAATTTGTTGGGTTACATTTTTTTAATCCTGTCCCTATTATGAAGCTGGTTGAAGTCGTTCGTACAATTGAAACCAGTCAAAAAACATTTGATTCAGCTTTTCATTTTGCTGAATCTCTTGGCAAGGTTCCTATCGCTTGTAAAGACAATTCTGGTTTTGTTGTAAATTTACTTTTGGTGCCATATTTACTTTCAGCTGTACGTGCGTTTGAAAATGGCGTGGCGTCTATTGAAGATATTGATAAAGGAATGACGCTTGGTTGCGGTCACCCGATGGGACCATTAACTTTGTTGGATTTTGTAGGCATCGATACTACCTACTATATTGCTAATATTATGTTTGACGAATACCGTGAATCACATTATGCGCCGCCGCCGCTTTTGAAAAAGATGGTCATGGCTGGCTTCTACGGTCGCAAATCAGGAAAAGGATTTTACGATTACTCAGGAGAAAAGCCCGTGCCGACTGATTTAGGTATTGACTAAATAAATATTTTTCATACAGAAAACTAAGCTAATTGAAAAACCAATTCAAATTAACTTTCAAAGAGATTAATAGAAAATTTGAGGAGAATTAAATGGCTTACGAAAATTTACTATTCGAAGAGAAAAATAAAATTGCCTATATTACAATTAACCGCCCTAATGTTTTAAATGCTCTAAATTGGCAAACTATGCAAGAAATTCAGGATGTTTTTTTAAAAATTTTAGAAAGTACTGAGGTCGGTGGTGTTATTGTTACAGGCTCAGGTGAAAAATCATTTGTGGCCGGAGCAGACATTAAAGAGATTGCGGAAAGAGACCCGGTAGAGGCTAAAGATTTTTCTCTGGCCAGCCAAAAGGTGTTGCATCTCATTGAATATTTCCCGAAACCAGTCATTGCCGCGGTAAATGGTTATTGTCTGGGTGGAGGCTGCGAGTTAGCTATGGCCTGTCACATACGATTTGCCTCTGGGAATGCAAAATTTGGTCAGCCAGAAGTTAATTTGGGGATCATACCGGGAAATGGCGGTACTCAGCGTTTGCCTCGATTAGTTGGCAAAGGCCGAGCGCTTGAATTAATTCTTACGGGCAACATAATTGATGCACAGGAAGCATACCGAATTGGTTTAGTAAACCATTTGTCTGATTCTGGCCAATTAATAGCGGATGCGGAAAATTTATTGAAAAGCATTATAACTAAAGGTCCGGTTGCGGTAAAATTTGCCCTCGAAGCTGTAAATCACGGCATGGAGTTGGCTGTAGACGAAGGAATTCAGTTAGAAGCCAATTTGTTTGGATTATGTTGCTCAACAGAAGACATGAAAGAAGGAACACAAGCCTTTATTGAAAAACGTAAAGCAGAATTCCATGGCAAGTGAAACAATTTAAGGGAGTATTTTCAATATGCAAAACCCGAAAGAAACTGATTTGATATACGATTGGAACGTACATGAAAGTTCTGAATTTCATCCTGAAACACCAGTAGAATTTGATGATGAAACTTTACGGGATGGCCTGCAAGGGCCATCCGTAATTGATCCTCCCATTGAAGAGAAAATTAACATTTTGTACCTGATGAACTCGCTGGGAATTCACACCGCAGACATAGGATTGCCTGGCGCCGGTCCGCGTGCCCGTGCCGATGTTCTAAGACTGGCCAAAGAAATTGTGGATAGCAAATTAAACATTCAAGCTAATTGTGCCGCGCGAACTGTCGAGGCGGACATCATCCCCATCGTTGATATTTCTCAACAAACAGGATTACCAATTGAGGCCTGTACTTTTATAGGTTCCAGCCCTATTCGTCAATATGCAGAAGGTTGGGATATAAATTTCTTATTGCGTCAATCGGAAAATGCGATAAAGTTTGCTGTTAAGAATGGATTACCGGTGATGTATGTAACGGAAGATACGGTGCGGGCACACCCTGACGATCTTCGGAAACTTTTTACCGCGGCTATCAATTGTGGAGCTAAACGAATTTGTGTGTGTGACACCGTTGGCCATATCATTCCAAAAGGTGTAAAAAATCTGGTTTCATTTGCTTGTGAAATTGTAAAATCCAGCGGTGAGGATGTAAAGGTTGACTGGCACGGCCATCGGGATCGTGGTTTTGATCTGTCAAACACATTTGCTGCAATTGAAGCGGGCGCTAACAGAGTACACGGCTGTGCGCTCGGGGTTGGCGAACGCGTTGGCAATACACCAATGGATCTGATTTTAGCCAATTGTAAATTACTTGGCTGGATTGATAATGATTTAACTTCCTTAAAAGCATATTGTCAAAAAGTTTCTGAAAGCCTTGGTATTCCTATTCCCAAAAATTATCCAATTATGGGAGATGATGCTTTCCGTACTGGTACCGGAGTCCATGCTGCGGCAGTTATTAAAGCTGAATCTAAAGGCGAGAGCTGGCTGGCGAACCGGGTTTACTCTGGTGTTCCAGCGGATTGGTTTGGCGGTCATCAGGTCATTGAAATTGGTCCAATGAGTGGCGAATCTAATGTTATTTATTGGCTAAAGAAAAGAAATATTGAACCGAAAAAAGAATGGATAGCGGCAATATTCAATAAAGCCAAATCTTCAGATCATTTACTCTCAGATAATGAAATTAGTGATTTGTTAAAAGAAATTGGTGCAAAAGTTGATTAATGCCTGAGCGATAACAAGGATTCTGTATCTTCAATATTTTAATCATCGCCAGTAATGAAAACGGGTGTCGAATTTGTCTTTTCCAGATAGAAGAAGTAAAAATGACCGAAGAGCTAAACCCACCTCACCTCTGACAACCTCCAGCCTGTTTGGTTTAAGGACTAATTCTCGCCGTGTACAAGATAAAAAAAAGCATCGATATGTAGACCGCTACAGCCGTCGTTCGGTCAGCCTTATTATAGTTACAATTCTCTTGTCAATTGCTGATGCAAACTTTACACTTAAATTAGTCAGCACAGGAGCACAGGAAATTAATCCTGTCATGGATTTTTTTCTGAACTTTGGACCCATACCTTTTTTAATAGCTAAATATTTATTAACAGGAACCAGTTTAATTATGTTTCTGGTACATAAGAATTTTACAATTTGGGGAGGTTGGCTTAAGGTTAAGAATTTACTAATATTTGTTCTTGTTATGTACGTGATTTTAATTATATATGAGTTGATACTTCTATTAATGATTAAGCCATAACTGCTTTATCGAACGATTTTATTCGGGCATTGGAGGAACGCCTTCATCAAATTCAGAAATTGCTTCATCCAGAGAATTGTAAGTTTTTAAAAACCAAAAAAATTCCAGCACTTCAAAGACTTGAAAAACATCGGGTTTTAAGTTTGCTAATTTAAGATCTCCGCCATTATCACGTATTTCTTTAATTTTGCTGAGAAATATACTCCATCCCCTACTGCTGATATAATCTACATCTTCCAGGTTTATAATAATATTATAAGATTTAGAATTAATTAATGATGCAATTATATTATCTATTTCATCTGAAGTGGTGAAATCAATATAACCGCCTACTTTAATTAATACAATTGGTGGTTTGGAATTCACCTTATTCTTTGAAACATTTACACCTTCCATGTTCATATCCTTATGAAATTATGCTGAGTTGGAATAAATCGTTTTAACATAGCCTTTTAATCAATAAAAATCAAGTTATTTTAGACTAATAATTCGTTTTGAGATGTGTGTAAACTACTATTAATAGATGAAAGTATGTCAGTTATAGTACTGTGTAGTACATCGTTGACTTTGCGGAACAAAGTCAACAAATTTTCATGAGTTAGCTAATTGGTGAGAGGGGTTGACCTATGATTATCATTAGATATCCACCATAACTGAAATATTGCAACAAGTTAAAATTTTTACTTGACATTTTCTCAATATTTATTTATAGTAACATTATCTAAAGTACTAAAATAGAAATTAAAACCGAGAAACATTCCTGATAAAAATCCATTAATCTAATTAATCATAAATAGAGATAATGGATGCCAGATACTGGATATACGAATCTACTCCATCATCAAGAATCCAGCATCGCTATTATTACAAATTCGGGCAATCATAATTCTTAATTTCGGCTCGTAGCACAGGGAATAATACAGGTTCAAAAACTAATTTAAACTTGAAATACTTATTTTAAAAGGAAGGATAAAAACTTATTCATTTCAGCAAGTCAAGATCAAATCAATAAACAACGCTAGAGATAAACATCAGGATTAATCCATGTCACTTCCTTATAAGCACAGAATCGAGGTTGGTCCGTGGTTTGAAGTAGGGGAACGAATACATGGTACAGCTGCACAATCGCGTTTGACAAAAAAAATGAGTTTGAAAGTGGTGAACGAAGTCCTTATTGTATATATGTTCATGTCCCTTTTTGTGTTTCCCGTTGTAGTTATTGCGCGCTTTACACTCGCGCTGTTATTGAAAATCACAATGAAGTATTTGATGAATATCTCTGCAATGTCAGACAATCTATCACTACCCACCCTAATAAAAAACAAGCACAACCACCCACTACCGTTCACTTTGGCGGAGGAACTCCGTTAACCATTGGATTAAACCGTTTTGAAGTATTGACAGCTGCCCTGAGAGAAGCATTCGGTGACTCATCTGAATGTGAGTGGGCAATTGAAACTACAACATCATCGCTCAATTCAGACACAATTAATACACTCAAATCATTAGGCATCAACAGGATACACCTTGGGATTCAAACACTGAACAATGCAATCAGGAATCAAATCAAACGGCGAGAATCTGGAGAAAAGGTAATCGATAAAATCGAACAATTACATTCTTCTGGATTTCTTACTTCGGTTGATTTGATAATCGGATTTGAAAATCAATCCGATGCAATTGTCAAAAACGATCTTGACAGACTTTATTCAGTCGGAATTAGGATGTTTTCGATTTGTGAATTGCGGAACCTGAATATTAAAAAGGATTCTTCCGCTGACATTCAAATGATGAAAAAAAACTATCGTTTTTGGCACTTAATATGGAACTTCATGGAAATTCACGAACTGCACCCTATTCATATTGGGCAGTTTGGACGTATGTATGAGGACAATTTTTACTTCACACATCCTTCGCGCGGTGAGGACTGTATTGCAATTGGACCTTATGCACATGGTACTTCAGGGCGAATGTACTACTCGAATAAACTCCTTCCGGTTTATTATAACGCAATAAATAAGAACGAATCCCCTATTGATTTTGCGGTCATTTATAGTAATGATATTCAAAAAATAAGACAGTTAGAATGCGAGCTGCTGGCACATCGTACCTGTCAAACAACCCTGGATGATTTAATTGCTTGGTACCAAAGTGATTTTGAAATTATCCTGGATTTTTGGGTAAAATATAAATTATTGGTACCAGCAACCGAAAGGGATTATTTTTGTCTGTCAAGTGAGGGAAGCTGGTATGTCGGTAATATGATTTCTCAGATCAGGCAGCTTGTGAAATCTAAAGATGAGAAAAGTAATGGCTTTTAGTAATACTGCTGTAAAAAAAATGAAAATAATATGATTAGTCCGAAAAACTCAAAGTTGACTGATAACAATTCCCGCGGCTGCCAACTTTGTCAAAAAGGTAAATGGCTTTGTATTTATCTAACATACCTGTGTAACGCTAAGTGTGTTTTTTGTCCGGCACCATTTAAACAGGAAGATAAAATTATCAGCGCCTTTGGTGACAGTCCGGAAGGAATTTATCAATATTTAAATAGCCATAACTTTGAGGGGATCAGCTTTTCCGGTGGTGATTGCTTTCTCGTATTCGACCGTCTAATGAAGTGGTTATCTTTTTTTAAAAAACGATGTCCGGATATGTATTATTGGGCTTACACAAATGGATTGGCCGCTGACGAGAATAAACTGAACCAGCTTGCAAATGCTGGCCTGAATGAAATTCGATTTAATATTGCTGCGACAAATTATAATTCCCCTGCTATCCTGGCTAAGATTTCGCTTGCTACTGAATTAATTAAAAATGTCGCGGTTGAAATTCCCTCGATTCCAACGGATTATCATAAGCTCACCAATGTATTACCATATTTAGATAAAATTAATGTGAAATTCTTAAATCTTCATGAATATATTCTCGTGCCAAATGATCCTTACACGAAAATTGCAAACAAAAACACCTTTATTCTCAACAAAGAAGCTACACTGATCTATGATAAAAACAGCTTGCAAAACACAGTTAAAATCAAGAAATTTTGTAAAAACCAGGCACTTAAAATTCAGGTAAATAATTGTTCGCTACATAAAAAAGAAGTGCAAATGTTATATCGCCGTTTAACTATGGGTGAAATTTTTAAAAGAGAATATGACCAATTAACTCAAGATGGATTGTTAGAAAACTATTTTATTTATCCCGGGAAATTGACCATGCAAGCTCTGCAGGAACTTATTATGGCCAATAACAATAATTACCTTGAACGATACTTTGTTCATCCGCAGGCATTTAAAAAACATATGAGCAACTCGTCCTGTACTGTTGCAAAACTATCATTTCTTCCGCCTTTGAGTAAAAACGAAAAACCTAAGCTATTAAAAGTAGAATGTTGTGAGCAAGATCATGGAAATGTAAATTGAAAATATGGATAAATATTTAAACAATATCTTTCACATTAGCTGGAATGATGGCGAAATTATTTACCACCCGGCTTCAGGTAGAATACAAAATGTTTCAACCTTAGAGGTTGTCCGGATAGAAAAAAATCCGCAAAGTCAGTTTCCGGGTTTTACCAACTTGTCTGCTGAAGCATTGATAAAGCAATATCAACCATTTTGTTTAACTGTTTTCACAAGCCATCATTGTAATTTAACATGCGATTATTGTTACATCCAGGAAAAACAGATACTGCCTTCGCAACATATCGATCTTGCCGCAGTTCGAGCCGCTGCGGAAATAATTGCTAATAATTGTGTTGACATTGGAATGCCATTTATCCTTGGATTTCATGGCGGAAATGAACCGTTATTATGTTTAGAGCTAGTTCATTCCTGTATTGAAATATGCCGAGGCATTGCAAGTAAATATGGGCTTGAGCTACTGTTATTTTGCACGACTAATGGAGTGCTCTCGGAAAAAACAGCGACCTGGGCTGCACAAACATTTGATGGCATCACACTTTCCTGGGATGGCCCCGCTGAAATCCACGACGCTCATCGTGTAAAAACAACAGGCGCTCCAACAAGTCAGACTGTAAAACGGTCTGCTGAAATTTTCTTAAAATCATCCCAGGGTAAAGCGCAATTTAAAGTCCGGACAACCGTAACCAGCGATTCCGTTGTTCACTTACATAAAATTCTCAGCTATTTTCACGAACAAAATATAAAACATGTCGAGCTTTACCCAGCCTTTCAGGATTCCAGAAATTCTTTAAATTCCGGCCTTGTGCCTGACGAAATCAAATTTGCCAGCAATTTTTTGAAAGCCAGGAATTGGGCTAAAAAAAATGACATGAATGTCGGGTATGCCGGCAGCCGCCTGGTTGATTTTCATGATAAATATTGCCCGATTTTGCAAAACAACTTGACGCTTACACCGGATGGATTTTTAACCGCCTGCTTTAAAAGAAGCCATAACTTCAACAACCAAAATTCACAATTCATTTATGGCCGGTACAATCAAGGGGAATTAATCATTGATTGGCCCAAATTGCATAACATATTTAAGACGCTGTCAGGTTGCTCTGAAGCCTGTAAAAAGTGTTTTAACTATTTACATTGTGCGAAACATTGTCCAAATATCTGTCCACTTCAATCTGAATCGCACTATTTGGATGAATATAATTGTACACTTGAAAAATGGGTTGGACTGGCAAACATTTTAGAAACAGCCGGTTACAATTTATCCGATGATGTTCTGGATAATTGTGATGTGTTCTTCTCTAATGTGGTAGTAAAACCGATTGAGGCTGATGAGGTTGATTATGTCCAGTTATAAAATCACTACCGATCTTTTTACTTTGCCTTACAAAAGAGGACAATCTGTCCTTTATGCTCCTTTATTGGGATTTGCCTGCGTTGCCAATGACGAGTTAGTTAATTTTTTATCTAAAATAGAAAGCATTCAAAATGGCACCATTACTTCCGAGGAACAGAAAATCCTTGATTTCTTGATATCAAAAGATTTAATAAATGGCGCGCCGTTGTTTGCGCCAATACAAAATTTTAATGAAGCGCTTACTCACGATAAATTAACCCTTTTCCCAACTAATGGTTGTAGCCTGAATTGCCGTTATTGCTATGCTGCTGATGAACATTTTGCTCCAAAAACCATGGCCTGGGATGTGGCGATTAATGCAATTGAATATTATATCGACTTCATGAGAAAGAATAACAAACAATTGTTCCAGTTGGAGTTACATGGAGGGGGTGAACCATTCTCTGCCTGGACCCTGGTTCAGCGCATTATAAATTATACAGAAGAGCGCTGTTTGGACGAAGGATTCGATTTGGAAATCCAATCATCTACAAATGGCCTGCTCAAGGACAGCCAGCTTAATTGGATAGTCGAGCACTTTACATCGATCAGCGTTTCTTTTGACGGCCTGCCGCGGGTGCAGAATTTTCACCGCTCTACTATGAAGAATAGCAGCTCTTTCGATTTTGTGAATCGTACATTAAAATTTTTTGATAAACATAATTTCCATTACGGCATTCGTTGTTCTGTCAGTTCATTCAATGAAGATCTTTTAGATGAAACAGTAGAATTCGTGTCCAAAAATTATAAAACCAAATTGCTGTATCTGGAGCCTGTCTATGTTTGTGGAGGCTGTGTGCCGAATGCTGAAAATTTAAAACCTAATCTTTATAAGTTCATTGACAATTTTAAACGATTAGAGCCAATTTGTGCTGAGAAGGACATACGACTTGAATATTCAGGAGCACAATTTGAAAAAATTACTCCAACATTCTGCTATGTTGGCAGTGATAATTTTGCGGTGACACCGGACGGTTATTTAACCAATTGCTGGGAAGTAACAAGCAAGAGTCATCCTCTTGCCGATTATTTCATTTTTGGGCAAGTACTGCCAGGCGGCAAAATTTCAATTGATGCAGACAAATTAAAATATTTAAGGTCATTGTCTGTGAATAATTTGGAATATTGTCGTAATTGTTTTGCAAAATGGCACTGCGCAGGCGATTGTGTAACGAGGTTAGGACACCAAAACTTCAAAGGCGACAGAGGAGGCGATCGCTGTGAAACGAATCGACAAATCATAGCGCACAGGGTATTTCAAATGCTGGAAAGAGAAAATTTTTATCAGGCAGTATAAATAATAAGTGTTTTAGTGATAATCAAACTATATATTACAGCCGAGAGGCTTCACTTTATAAATAGGAGAAATCTGTTATGAAAGAAAAAGATGATAATGTGCTGTCACGCCGTAAATTTATGCAGCTTGCAGCAACAGTTGTCAGTGGTACTGCCTTAACCGGAGCCGGAGTACTGTATTACAAAAATTGGCGCTCCAATTTTGAAGAATTAGAAATGGTTTGGTATTTAAATCCAGCCTTTAGAGTGAGTGATATTTCAAACAATGAATTGGAATTGTTTACTCATTTGAGCGATGGCAAAATATTGAAACATAAATTTAGAGGATTAGAGGCGGATATTTTACGGCAAATTGAGAAGGAAAGCAAAATTGCTGCTTCAATCGAAGGACTCGCTAACAAATATAACTTATCACTTCATGACTGTCGAAACCAAATTAGCAAATCAATTAAAGAATTTAATGAAGCCAGGTTAATTTATTATGGCGAAAAAATGCTGGTCAAAGTTGTAGGAGCTTAAAGATGTCTAAAAAATATCAGGTTACAGCAGATCTTTTCACTCTACCGTGTAAAGAAGATTCAGCAATTCTCTATGCACCCCGTCTTGGTTTTGCCTGTGCGGCTAATCATGATATGGTCAATCTGCTTGCTCATCTCGAAACATTGGATATTGACTCATTAAATGAAGAACAAAAAGCGGCGCTGGAGTATTTGAACCAGAAAGGTGTACTAAATGGTTCCCGGGAAGCATCAGTGATTAAAACCTTCCCTGAGAAACTCTCTCCGACGGAACTGACCCTGTTCCCGACAAACCAGTGTAATTTGCGCTGTAAATATTGCTACGCATCAGCGGGAGACTGGCAGCCGAAAGTGATGGATTGGCATTTTGCCACCAGTGCCATCGAATGTGTGATTAAAGTATTAAAAGAGCAGGATAAGAAAACACTACAAATGGGATTCCATGGCGGCGGTGAGCCACTCTATCAATGGGAACTCATAAAACGTATTGTCAATTTTGCTGAAGAAAGATGTGAGAAGGCAGGACTAAAATTAGTAGCGTTTTCCGCCACTAATGGCGTTTTAAGTGAGCGCCAGTTAGAATGGATTGTTAAACATTTTGTTAATCTTAACATTTCTTTTGATGGTCTTCCTGACGCCCAGGATTATCACCGGCCACTTCCTAATGGCAAAGGATCGTTTGAATTTGTTGATCGCACAATGCGTTACCTGGATGAAAAGAATTTTAACTATGGTATTCGTGGCACAATTAGCTCTTATAATGTAGACCAGATGGAGGACATCATTGATTTTATCGGTCAGAACTATAAAGTTAAAACCGTTCACCTGGAACCTATATTCTACTGTGGCCGCTGTAAAACTACCGATATCTTAAATCCAGAAATGCAAAAATTCTCGGATAACTTTCGAAAATGTGAGCAAAAGAGCCTCACTTACAACATTGCTCTGACCTATTCAGGATGTCATATTGAAAATCTGAGTAGTTCGTTTTGTGGTGTATCTAACGACAGTTTTTCGATAACACCCGATGGTTATATCACAAGCTGTTATGAAGTCACCAGTAAAGCTGATCCTAAATCTGAAACGTTTTTTATCGGCCGGATCAGAGTTGACGGCAGCCTTGAAATCGACGAGAATAAACGCAAGTATTTGCATTCTCTCACCGTTGACAACCTGGATTACTGTAAGGACTGTTTTGCTAAGTGGCATTGTGCCGGTGAATGCGCTGCAAAACTTGATCATACTGATTACACGGGTGATCGCGGCAACGAAAGGTGCATCTTAAACCGCGAGTTGATTGGTAACCGATTAATTAATTTAATCGAAGGCAAACCCTATAGCCCAAATGTTAGATACAGCAGTAACGAACAGTTAACAAAAGACAACAAAACATGTTAATAAATAATAGTAGGAGATAAAAAATGGCAAACGGACCAAATTATCGACTTAAACAGAATGGTAAAAATAAAGGCAAACCTAAAATTCTGAGTACTGTGGATATCAAGATTCCAGATAAAGAAGTGCATATAATGCAGCCCGATGAACAGCCGCCATCTGGCGGTGGAACATGCTCCTGTCATTCGGTTTGCACCTGTGTGCCGGTTTCCAGTTGCAGTTGTAATATGGTTTGTACATGCGATATGGTGTGCAGTACTAACCAATGCACATGTAATCCCTTTACTGGTTGTCCGACACATGATTGCACTTGTCAGCCGGTTTGTTCTACCTGTTCCACTTGTTCTACTTGTTCAACAGGACATTACTGGCATCCTAATTGAGACATTAAGATATATCGATTAAATTGTTACAGGTAGTGTCAAAAGTTTTATGAAAAAATGAAGAGTATTAAAGTGAGAATCAAG
>CAZIKB010000150.1:0-13573 GCA_964539665.1 uncultured Cytophagia bacterium | reverse complement strand
CTTATCCATACCCAAATCAGCAATCTGTTTGAGTAGCGCCGCCCGATAATAATCCCGCCATTGATTGTACAATTTTTCCTGTTTGGGCGACATCTCACAATAAACAATGCTTTCCACTTTTGGCGGCAGGTCTTTTGCCACCTTATCTTTTGTTCGCCTCAACATAAACGGAAACACCATTTTCCTCAATAGCTCCGCGGCTTTTTTATCCTGATTCTGTTCTATGGGCTTTGCAAAAGCGCCTTTGAAATAGTTCAAATTCCCTAACAGGCCAGGATTCAGAAAGGAAAACAAGGACCACAATTCCAGGGTATTATTTTCCACCGGGGTTCCCGTGAGGGCGAGACGATGCCGGGCCTTGAGTAATTTTGCGGCTTTGGCGGTCTGAGATATTGGATTCTTAATAAATTGAGATTCATCCAAAATAATATAATTAAATTGCACATCCTTAAGAAAAACTATATCACGCCGCAAGGTGCCATAACTTGTAAGAATAATATCATAATCATCATAATTTTTTGTGGTTCTGTCACGCTCTGAGCCTGTTTGATTGTAAGCGCGTAATTTGGGAGCAAATCGACTTATTTCAATCATCCAATTGAATATTACTGAAGTTGGCGCTACAATCAGACTTGGTTCTTTCATGCCGTTCTTATAAACCGACAGCAATAATGTCAGGGCTTGAATTGTTTTTCCCAATCCCATATCATCCGCCAAACAGCCGCCGAATTGAAATTCTTTTAAAAAATGCAGCCAATTATAACCCGCAGTTTGGTAAGGACGCAGGGCGCCTTGTAGCGAATTGGGTACTTCTATTTCTTTCACTCCATCAAAATTCTTTAATTGTTTCAGCTTATCCAGATAGGGTCTGTCATAATCTTTTAGATTAGCTTCCGCAAATAACTCGTCAATTAAAGTGACATGAAAATGGGAAACTTTGAGCCGATCTTCGTCAGTCTCTGATAGGTTCATCAGGTGCCGAAAACGGTCGAGCCATTGACCGGGAAGTTTGGCTGCACTGCCGTCAGCAAGTTTTACATAATGACTCTTTTGTTTAAGCGCTTTTCGCAATTCCTTTAAGGATAATAAAACACCTCCGAAATCGATCTCCATATTTAAATCAAACCAGTCAAGCCCGGAATTTACAGCCACTCGAACCTGCGCTGTCGATCGATTCACTTTGTACTGCTTCAGCTCCTGTTCTCCGAAAATCACAAAACCATTTTTGACCAGGCCGGGGATTTCCTCCAGCAGCCAATTCAGGGTGTTGCTTTTACGAGTTGTGATCTGCCCATAAGCATTCAATTTGACGTTTGTATTGACCAACAATTCAAGCGCTTTTGCCTCCGCTTCTCTATCCCGTGATACCAAAACAAATCTGTTTTCTTCGGCAAAACTTCCCCAAATTGTAGTCCGGGAATCGTTAAAATCCACCTCAACGTTTCCGTAACACAATCGCAATTTTATCTCCACGCCGTCTCGAGTTTCTTGTAAATAAAGGCGTTTCTCAGTAATTTCTTTTGTAGTTTCAGTTAGCGCATCTTCGGGCAGACGAAT
This sequence comes from uncultured Cytophagia bacterium, assembly GCA_964539665.1. Classification (GTDB taxonomy): domain Bacteria; phylum Zhuqueibacterota; class Zhuqueibacteria; order Oceanimicrobiales; family Oceanimicrobiaceae; genus CAZIKB01. The sequence continues at coordinate 12,016 of CAZIKB010000150.1, read as the reverse complement.
ATTATCAAAAAGATCAAGCTGTGAGCTTATGGCATTAAGAAATTGCGGAACTTCTTCTTTTGGAATTCTTATGTCATAATTCTGGCGCGTAAAAGGGACAAGAATAGCTGCATTATTCATATCTTCAATTTCAGACATCTCATCATCCTTCATAAGCCAGACTGGATCCGAGCTCAATACACGAAAATTATGATCAATAATCAACTCTTTTTCATTAGCAATAAAATAAGGATTAAATTTAGCTATACCCTCAGTTTCTGAAAGACGAAACTCGATTTTTGTTTTTTGATGCGCTAAGATAACTGGAGCGCCTGCATAATTGTCATCAGGAAAATACACTGAACTTTCCCGCAATAAATTAAATAAAAGTCCGACAGTATCTCCATAATTAAATTTATACGAACCGTGCCTGCCATAGTCGTAGAAATGATATGGATTCGTTTTTTGCCATTTCTCGAGAAAACTTAAAACCAAATTATCGTTTCTTTTGCGAGCGATGTTTGTATCGGAAAAATCGTTATAGCCTAAATTACGTAACACACCAAAAGAGCCGTCTTTCTTTATTATGCACTTTTGTGGGTAAAGCTGCCACCCCGTTGGTAAAATTTTAAGTATAAAAAGTATTTGCCACTTTTGCTTTGAAATCGTCTGGATTTGTGGTTCTGGAGTAATCTGCTTGAGATACTCTTTCCAATCCGAAGTAGAAGTTTCCGTTCTATAAAGAGTGAGTTTTTTATCGTAATAATCTTTTGCAGTCAGCAGGGCGGCTACTATATGCTTACAGTCATCCCAATAGGGACAGTTGCATTCGACATCATACCAGCCATCGGCGTCTGCATGCACTTCAACCAGGTAATCGTAAGTGCCTGAAACCACAGCCTTGAAATAATCGGATTCGGTTTCAGTCAGATGAACGAGACCATCTTTATAATACTCGAGACCTCTACGATAAATACGGCTTGGTACTAATTCTTTAATGTCTTGAGTTGAAATGTTCATTTAAGTTCAATTAAGTAGCCTAAAAATAACTTGGTTGCACAGACAAAATGCGCAATGAATTGAAATACATCACGGCACGAGATGCATTTCTGCTCCAGGTCCTACTGGTAAACCAAGAAGCATCCAGATAATTAGTAATATTGACCACGCGATTAAAAATAACACCGTATATGGCAGCATAGTTGCCACCACTGTACCAATACCGGCATCTTTAATATAACGCTGTACAAAGGCAATTATTAAAGCGAAATATGTCATCATGGGTGAAATGATATTTGTGGTTGAATCGCCGATCCGATATGCAACCTGAGTAAATTCAGGGGTGTAGCCCAGCAGCATAAGCATCGGGATAAAAACGGGCGCCATGATAGCCCATTTTGCAGATGCGCTGCCAATGAAAATATTAATAACCGCGGAAACCAGAATAAAACTCAAAATTAATGGAATGCCGTGAAAATTAATTGCTTTCAAAAAGCCAGCGCCTTTTATAGCAATTATTAAACCCAGGTTAGTCCACGAAAAATAAGCCACAAATTGGGCGGCAAGAAACACCAGCACAATATACAGTCCCAGAGTACTCATGGCTTTCCCCATGCTCTTTGCCACGTCTGAATCATTGCGAAGCGTCCGGGCGCCAAATCCATACGCAACACCCAAAATTGATGCGCCCAAAAAGATAATTGTCACAATACTTCTGAGAAACGGTGAATGCAACAAGCTGCCGGTTTCAGGATTTCTTAGAACTCCATTCTCCGGTAAAATTGTCCACAAAAGCAATGCAACAAATATAAATCCCGAGATCAGGGTATATTTTAAACCGCGTTTTTCATCTACCGATAGTTTTTCAAGTTCCAGAGGTTTCTCGTCACCCTGGTACTTGCCTAAACGAGGCTCCACTATTTTTTCAGAAATGAAGGTTCCTAAAATGGCAATAATGAATGTAGATGCTACCATAAAATAGTAATTACAGGCTGGATTGACGAGATAGTTCACATCGATTATTTGGGCGGCTTCTTGTGATATTCCGGAAAGCAAAGGATCAATCGTGCCCAAAAGTAGATTGGCGCTGTACCCACCGGAAACTCCTGCGAACGCTGCAGCTAATCCTGCAATGGGATGCCGTCCTACAGCGAGAAAAATTGTGGCGCCTAAAGGGACCAGTAAGACGTAGCCAATTTCTGATGCCATGTTCGAGAGCACACCCGCGAATACAACGGTGAAAGTGAGCAATCTTGACGGTGCAGAGAGAACCATAAGCCTGATAACTGTTCCGATCAAACCACTTCCTTCTGCAATTCCCAGTCCAAGCAAAGCCACCAGCACCGTGCCGAGCGGAGCAAAACCAGTAAAATTACGCACCATTTCGGTCATGATTCGCCGCAACCCTTCACCAGAAAGTAAGCTGACCGGTTTAATTGTCGCTCCTGTACCTGGATGAATAGCTGAAATATCGAACATAGAAGCTACTCCAGATAGAATAATGACTGCAAATGCAAAAATAGCAAACAAACTGGCCGGATGAGGTAATACATTGCCAACCTTTTCAACGAAATCTAAGGAACGATTCAACAAGTTCGAAGTCAATTTGAATTTAAATTTAAATTTAAATTTCATAATCACCCTTGGAATTAGTAATTTGCTTTCATTTTCATAAATAAATTTAAGTTAATCTAATAATTTTGCACTAATCATCAAGTATTAATTTAAATAAAAAAAGCATTTGTATTTTGTTAATGCTTTATTATTTTATATACATGCTCCCCAACTTAAAACTACTTAAGGCTGACTTGATTAAACATTTCGGCAGTGAAAGCGTTCTGATCAATGAACAATTAGCCAGGCATTGTAACTGGAAGGTGGGCGGCCCCGCTGACTTGTTCATAATCGTCCATACAGCAGAGGATTTGATTGAAGCCTTGCAGAAGGCTGGAATCCAGCATGTGACAGCAACCGTGCTTGGTTTTGGAGCAAACATTTTAATCTCAGATAAAGGCATTCGCGGGCTGGTTATTTTAAATCGTGCGCATCGTATCTCATTTCAACCGAATTGTCTAATAGAAGTCGATTCAGGTACCAGCCTAACTGTTTTAGCCAAACAAGCTGCCCGGAATGGCGTGGGTGGTCTTGAATTTCTGATTGGCATTCCGGGTACTGTGGGAGCAGCTATTGCAGTGAATGCCGGAACTCGCACTGAATGGATGAGCGCTTTAATTGAGAAAGTGCGAATTTTGAGTAAAGACGGAAAAGATTACTGGCTCTCCCCTTCTGATTTAGAATTCTCGTATCGAAGCAGTAAATTGAAATACTCAAATGAAGTGGTTATCAGCGCCAGGTTAAAGGGCCAAATCGATGCATCCGCGAACATTGAACGCAATATGACTGAATATTTACAACAACGAAAAAACCAACCTGCTGGCGCAAGCGCAGGCTCAGTCTTTAAAAATCCTCCAAATCATTTTGCCGGGCAACTGATTGAACAATGCGGACTAAAAGGATACCAAATAGGTGGAGCGAAAATTTCTGACATGCATGCTAATTTTATCCTGAACGTTGGCGGTGCAACTGCTCAAAACATTAAAGACATAATTGATCGGGTAAAATCTGAGGTAGTCAACAAGTTCGGCATCCAATTCGAAGAAGAGATTCGCTACCTTGGCGACTGGTAGAAGCCAGGTATTTCAGGAAATCATGCTTTTATTTCTTTACACGCCCCTCTCTTTGATACTCAATAACAAGTTTTTGCATAAAATTATTACCTGACAAGAAGAACTTAATAATTGATCTTTTTCTCTCACGGATAGAATCCATTATATGATTTTTATCGTGCGGAGATTCATGAATCCTGGCAGCCCCAATTTGCTTCATGGAAATCACGGCTTTCATTTTTTGTCACAATCCAGGTCGCTTAAGTTGATGCCAATGCAAAGTGAATTCGTGAAAGCATATTATTATTTTGTGACTTAGGTATCCTTCGATTCCACTCAGGATGAATCCAAAGTACTTTTTCGACTGTCTCGCTATTGGTACCGGACAGATCAAAACCTTACATACTTATACATCAGCCGTATTAATTTATTGGCCTCGATCATATCTTTTGCAGTATAAGCAACCGTAAAGCCATCGATGCGGCTCATGCCCGGTATGGCTTGCAGGACATCCACACGGGTGGTTGTAGCAAAACGCATTTTAATACGAACAGGTTTTCCAATGCTGTACGGCTTTATGGATTTCAGGTTCTTTAATTGATTTTTCACGGCCTGGTTAATTCGTTTATTAACCAGGCTGGGATGAATTAATTCAGCAACTTGCGGACTGACAGCTCGTTTGGTGCTGACCGTAGCGGTGTTGCTTAGTTTTTTAATTTCAATAGTAAAAGCTGAGTCGCCACAAGCCAAAATCACCGGCACACCCAGAGCGCCAGCGTAGGCGGCATTCAATCCCCCCTCGCCTACTTCGACGTCATTCAGCCAAAGCCCTTTAACAGAACCAGAGCCAGTGTGTGCCAGGAATCCATTTGCCGTTCCAGCACGAGTATGATAGCCAAGAAAAATTGCAGCATCAAAGCTGCTGTCCAGGCCCTGAACCATTCCTGATGGCTTAATATTTCCCTGAATATAAGTGACTCTCACATCCAGTTCTGTATGCAATATATTTTGCATATCACCATGAGAATCGTTTACCAGAACAGTAGCGGGTCCGTTACTAAAAATAGCATCCACCACAGTATTGACCTCATCGGTCATCAGTTTGCGACCTAATGCATAATCTTTACCATTTCCACTAACCATTTTCCCTGTACCAATACCGCCAATGCCTTCCATATCTACCGAAATAAAAATTTTCAGTGGATTTTTCTGCCCACTCAAACCTGATGGCATTTGTGTAAAAATGGTCAGGCATATAAAAAATGTAAATTGTTTAATCATCACAATTTCTCCCGGTTTTGAATATCAAACTTTTAAATTCTGAATTGGAAATACACCGTTCTTACTAAAATTAGAACATTATATTTTTAAATCAAGATATAATTTCTGTTTGGTGATAATTAACCCGTAAAAAATAGCTTGATGTTTTATAATTAAAACTCTATATTTGCGAATTAATTTTAACATTTCCAATTTATCTTCTCTGGCAATCAAGACGTTTAACCTGGAGCAAGTTAATAACGCTAACGGTCCCGGAAGCACACAGACAAGTGTTGAAATAAAAATGTCCTTTCAATTTAAACCATTAATTCAATATAATTTTAAAAGGAGGTACGTTTATGCGTTCTTATACTAAGAATAAAAACATAGTATTTCTAATACTAATAGTCGGCTCAGTTTTGTTAACTTATTTTGCACAGGGATGGGCGCAGACCAAACCCATTGAAGGGATTCGGGAAAACACCCCGCAAGTTCATGCTTTAACTAACGCCAGAATAGTACAAGCTCCTGGTCGTGTAATTGAGAAAGGCACAATCGTTCTACGAGACGGCCGAATTGAAGCGGTTGGTGCCCAGGTTACTCCTCCAGCAGACGCCCGCATTTGGGATTATTCAGGTATGACCATTTATGCGGGATTAATTGAATCGTACTCCCATGTTGGACTGCCCAAAGAGAAGAGAATGCCAGGTCAGCCAGGCCAGCAAACTCCAGCAAGCACGCCCACAACCAGCCAAAGAAAAGGGGCAGAACACTGGAATTCTAATGTTCGTTCAGAAGTAAAAGTGCTGGATAATTTGCAACCAGGAAAGGATGATTTTAAAAAACTCCGAGCCCTGGGTTTTACCGCGGCATTAGTGTTACCTGATAAAGGTATTTTTAGTGGTTCGGGAGCTGTTGTGAGTCTTGGTGATAACCCACCAGGTGAACAACTCCTGAAGAACAATGTCGTGCAAAATGTAAATTTTAAAAGTTCAGGCGACTTTAGAAGTCGAACCTATCCGAGTTCACAAATGGGAGTAATTGCTCTAATTCGGCAGACCTTTTTAGACGCCCAATGGTACCAAAAAGCCCATCAGGCTTATTCTTTAAATCCAAATGGTCAAACCAGGCCTGAATCAAATGACGCTCTAGCAGCATTAAAAATGGTTGTGGGAAACCAGCAGCCGGTATTATTTGCAGTTGAAGATGATTTAAACTTTCTTCGAGCAGCAAAAGTAGCCAAAGAATTTGGATTGAATTCCTGGGTGTTGGGCAGCGGATATGAATACCGCCAACTTGATCTGATTAAAAAAACTGGTTTGCCGGTAATTCTACCAGTTAATTTCCCTGAAGCACCGGAAGTTGAGACACCCGAAGAAGCCTTAAATGTTGATTTGATGGATTTAAGTCATTGGGATGCAGCTCCGCAGAACCCAAAACATTTGCAGGATGCAGGAATACAATTCACACTAACATCAGCAAATCTCAAGAAACCCGCGGATTTTCACCAGCGTGTGCGGCAGTCTATTGAACGGGGATTGCCCGAAGAGGCTGCGCTTTCAGCTTTGACGACCACACCGGCTAGCCTTTTAGGCTTAGATAAACAACTCGGAACTGTTGACTCCGGAAAACTCGGTCATTTGGTCATCACTAATGGCAATCTCTTTAAAGAAAAAACAAAAATTCTGGATGTATGGATTGATGGCAATCGATTTCAGGTTAATAAGAAACCTGAGTTTGAACCTGCCGGTAAATGGACCATGACGTTCACAATACCTGAAGCAGACCCTGTTAAACTGGAGCTTGCCTTAAAAGGTGAAGCGTCAAGCTTAAAGGGCTCGCTGCTAAAAGACACCACTACCATAAATATGAAAAAGGTTGTTCTCAATCGTAAACGTCTGTCCATGTCATTTCCTGGAAAAGATTTAGGATTTGCAGGTGTTATCAGGATGTCGGGCGCTGTTGCAGACAAGCAAATATCTGGTCAGGGCGAAATGCCAGATGGCAGGTGGTTTAAATGGCGTGCAGAATGGCAGGAATCCATAGAACCGGAAAAATCCGCGGCAAAAAGAAAACCGGCTGTCGCGCAAAAGCCTGCTAAAGCTCCATTGAGTCCGCCAGGTGCCTTTGGATTTTCCCAGCCGCCAGAGCAGCCAAAGCACATATTGGTGCGCAATGCAACTATCTGGACAAGCGGCCCACAAGGTAAACTCACAAACGCTGAAATGCTAATCACACGGGACAAGATCACCCAAATTGGCGAAAATTTAAAAGCGCCATCAGATGCTCTGATTATTGACGCGAAAGGAAAGCACGTTACTCCGGGAATCATTGACTCCCACTCCCATACAGGATTAAGTTCGATAAATGAAGGCACTCAGGCCATAACTTCGGAAACACGCACCGTGGATGTTATAGACAATTATGACATTTCAATATACAGAGAATTGGCAGGAGGATTAACTTCACTCAATCAACTTCATGGCTCTGCGAATCCCATAGGTGGACAGAACTCCATAATCAAACTGCGCTGGGGCGTAAAGAAGCCTGAGGATTTAATCATTAAAGATGCACCTGCTGGTCAAAAGTTTGCATTAGGGGAGAATGTCAAACGATCACGCTCACCCAACAATAACCGCTATCCTGACACACGAATGGGAGTTGAACAAATTATTCGTGACCGCTTAAAAGCTGCGCAGGATTATGAAAAAGAGTGGGCAAAATATAATACTCTTAGAAATAAAAAGACGGCGATCCCTCCCCGCCGCGATTTGGAGTTGGAAAGCCTGTTAGAAATCCTGCAAGGCAAGCGAGTTGTGCACTGCCATGCTTACAGGCAGGATGAAATGCTGATGATAATCCGGGTTGCCGAAGATTTCGGTTTCAAGTTAAGCACAATGGATCATGGTTTAGAAGGATATAAAGTTGCTGAAACTATGGCACAAAACGGCGTAGGCGTTTCGACCTTCAGCGACTGGTGGGCTTATAAATTTGAAGTGATTGATGCCATACCTTATGCCGCCGCACTTATGCACAATGCCGGCGTTGTTGTCTCTTTAAAGTCGGACAGTGATGAGCTGGCCCGACGCTTAAACACGGAAGCGGCGAAAGCTGTGAAATATGGCGGGATAAGTGAAGAAGAAGCTCTGAAATTTGTAACTTTGAATTCGGCTAAACTTCTTGGAATCGATCATCGCACTGGTTCGCTGGAACCGGGCAAAGATGCTGATTTCGTGGTTTGGAATGGCAGTCCACTTTCCACGTACACAATGTGCGAGCAGACCTGGATCGACGGACGCAAGTATTTTGATCGTGAAAAGGATTTAGAGATGCGTCAACAAATTGCTGCAGAGCGCGCCAGAATCGTTCAGAAAGTTTTAGCTTCCAGCAGCAAGGGGAAAACGCCGGGTAAACCTAAAGGAAGACCTGCTTATTAAATGACAGTTATGTGGACTCAAATTAATACGCGGTAAACACTAATTATCAAAGTTCATGTTTTTTAATATAGATACTAAAGGAGTTTAAAGATGAAAATAAAAAGCAATTTCAAATTCATAATACACATGAATTTAGTTGTCTTGTTAACTGTTTTTCTATCCATCAAGAACCTGGCCGCCTCGGATCAAATACCAGCTGCAAAACAGGATCACCCGATTGCATTAATTGGCGGCACTATTCACACGGTTACAGGCTCAACAATTAAAAATGGCGTCATAGTATTTGTCGATGGCAAGATAACCGCCATAGGTACAAACGTAGAACTGCCAGAGGGCACAGAACAAATTAATGTTCAGAACAAACATATCTATCCAGGAATGATCGCGGCATATACTACCCTGGGTTTGGTTGAAGTAAGCTCAGTCCGGGCCACGCGTGACATGGCCGAGATTGGTGATATTAATCCAAGTGTGCGGGCAGAAGCGGCTATAAATCCTGACAGCGAACTATTTCCTGTAGCGCGCGCCAATGGCATCACTTTGGCCCTGAGTGTGCCAGAGGGTGGATTGATCGCAGGGACTTCGGCGCTCGTCATGCTGGACGGTTGGTCCTGGGAAGATATGACCCTGAAAGCGCCGGTAGGATTACATATCAATTGGCCAAATATGGGTGTCACAACCTCACGACGGATCAGGAGAAGCAAAGAAGAGCAATTAAAACGACGAGACGAAGCTCTACAAAAAATAAGCGATGCTTTTGCAGAGGCAAGGGCTTATTTAAAAGCAAAGGAAGCAGAATCTCAAAAAGGCGTGCCTTACCACGACACTGATTTACGCTGGGAAGCAATGATTCCTGTACTTAAAAAAGAGGTGCCGGTGTTTTTGCATGCCTACGAAATCAGGCAAATTCAAGCAGCAGTTGATTGGGCCAGCGGCGAGGATTTGAATGTTGTGCTCGTCGGTGGATATGATGCCTGGCGTGTTACAGATTTGCTCAAAGAAAATAATATTCCGGTGATCGTTGCTGGTATTCACAGAGTTCCAATGCGCAGGTGGGAAGACTATGATTTGCCTTTTGCTCTTCCTGCAAAACTATACGAAGCAGGTGTAGATTTCTGTATTGCAGATCGGGCTGGAAGCTCTAACGTACGAAATATACCTTACCAGGCAGCCAATGCGGCGGCATACGGGCTACCAAAAGCAGAAGCACTGAAAGCTGTCACACTCTACCCTGCTCAGATACTTGGTGTGTCCGATCAAGTTGGCTCTTTAGACGTTGGTAAAGATGCCACACTGATCGTAACCGATGGCGATCCTTTAGAAATTATGACTCAAGTTGAAGGCGAATTCATTCAGGGTAGAAAAATTGACCTGACCAGCAAGCACACACAATTATACGAAAAGTATAAAACTAAATATGAGCGGTTAAAAATGACAAATGGTACAAATGGCACAAAATAATTGACTCAAGTAACCTTCCGAAGGTTCACTATAAACAGTAAATCAAAAAACCTTCGGAAGGTTTTCCAACACTAAATCAATAAAGACAACCTTGTGTCATTTAAAACCTAACCACAAAGTAATACGTGAAGACACAAAACTATTTTTCACAAAATAAGGCAGCATAGTCAGGTAGCTGAATCCAGAAACAAGGATGTTGCAGCACAGAAAAATTTCAAGCCGCTTGACTTTTTATTTCTTTTTTTAAAATATAATTATGTTGAGTCGGAGTTGAGATGTATCCGGTGTTTCCTATGGATGATGTGCGGTCTGCTCAAAGACAGGTATCATTACAAATTACAGCTTATACTGTTAGAAGATAGATAAATTGTCGGATATCATGACATTTGTCAAGATATCTAGAAACCATATACTCACTTGTTATAGTGCCAAAAAATAAATCATTTTTTTCTTGTATTACATAGATTTAAGAGAGGATAATCATGTTAGGAAAAATCAGTTTATTAGTTTCTTGTTTGTATTTAATTATTGGATGTAGTGCGGAAAAAGAAATTTCTGGTTTATTAGATATACCTGATGCAATATTCGAGTATACGGCTGAAGGTAAAGGAATACCATGTGTTGCATTTACAGGCGGTGAGAATCTTGGTCATAGACTTTATTCTGAAAAATTTCGACAAAAATTTTTATTAATCCACGCTGATCCAAGCCATCTTGATTCTACAACAGTTAGTGATATAACTATTGATATGATTTTAGATGATATAGAAAAACTCCGTAAAGCTATTAATTGTGATAAAATCTCGGTCATCGGGCACTCTATGTTCAGTACATTACCTCTCGAATATGCATTGAAATACCCAGAAAATATATCCTATTCAATTTCAACTGGATCAAGACCATTCACGACAAAAAAATATAATGATACTGTAAAGGAATACTGGGCATCAATTGCTTCGGATGAGAGGAAGACGCTTCTCAAGAAAAACATGGATGAATTCTCACAGTTAAACTTAGACGAACTAACTCCAACCCAAAGATTTGTTAAGTTCTATACTGCAAATATCCCTAAATTTTGTTTTGATCCCAAATTTGATATGTCAGAATTTTGGGGAGATACAGAGATTAATATGAATTTTCTGAATCATTTTGGGGGTGTGTTAATGAATAATATTGATAATTCCGCTAAATATAATAAAATAAGTGCACCTGTTTTAATCATTTCTGGCCGACATGATTATTGGGCTCCTTATGTGCTTTGGGATGAAATAAAAAAAGAAATTCCCAATTTAACTTTTCATGTATTCGATAATTCCGGACATAACCCGAGTATAGAGATTCCAGAACAGTTTGATGAGTTTGTTATTCAATGGCTTGAGAAAAATTAACAATAAGAATTTTACCATAGCCATAAACGTAACACTATAACAATTGGCTCAAGTTGACCGCAGGGGGGGCTGTGCTTCAATTTGAGTTTTGTACGCCGCATAAAGGTTGTGCTGAGTCTGAAAGCCCTGTGCTCCGCAAGCCTGCGGCAACTTAGCCACACGTTAAAAAAATATTGACCTAATCTATGGAGGAATTTTATGAAGAGATTGATTTTTTTTATTCTGCTATGCATAAATACCAGTTCGTTTGCGCAGTCTGAAAATAACGTTCAAGTCTCAATTTCTGGTGCCTATATGTTTGAATCTGATAACCTGTATTTTGCAGAAGTTGATCGTTATTTTTCTATAGGTGATGCCGTTATTCTAAAAGCAGAAGGTGATTATTACTTGCAGAAATTTAATAATAATTTTGGCATTGGCTTGTTTGCCAGTTTTGGCTCTCCATGGTACGACGGATTTGAAGAGACATCAATGATAGAATTTGGTCCTACTTTGAAATGGAAATTTAATTTAGAACAAGTAGAACTTATACCTTCATTATATATTGGTTACCGTAGCTATGAGGGTGATGCAGGTGACGGATTAGGTATAAATTTAAGTTTTAAGGCACAATTTCCCAGGGACAAATTTATTCCTTTTGTAGATATTGGTTTTCTCACTCAACCTGCGGGTGGAAATGATGCAACTGATATAACTTTTTCGCCTCTTTTCATACTAGGAGGTGGCGTAGGTTTTAATCTATAATTGTGTTTTTAAGTGCTAGACCAGTGTTTCCTAATTAACATATCAATAGTCTAATTAACTTTATTGACGGTAGAGATTGTAT
>CAZIKB010000149.1:5617-13608 GCA_964539665.1 uncultured Cytophagia bacterium | reverse complement strand
GGCATAAAAAAACGCGGAGCCACCTTTTTCAACTAAAAATGGTATTGACTCGACGAAAAAGGAATATCCGGCAGGGGGTTATATATAGCCAGGCATGGAGCATCGACTTGATTTTGATGAAAAAACTAAAATTAATAAAGAGAGGTTAGATATGGAACATTCAATGACAACAACTACTTTTACGTTAGATGGATTTCAGATTAAGAAACATCTTGGTGTGGTTCGTGGAGTTGTGGTTCGATCTCGCTCATTAGTTGGCACATTAGGAGGCGTTATCCACACGCTTTTTGGGGGAAACATTACCTTGTTTACAGAACTCTGCGAGAGCACTCGTTCTGAAGCTTTTGATATGATGATCTCACATGCCGAAGAATTAGGCGCCAATGCGTTGGTAGGTGTGAGGTACGACGCGACAGAATTGATGGGAGGTGTTACCGAGGTTTTGTGCTATGGCACGGCAGTGGTAGTTGAGAGTGTCACATAATTAGAAAAATATATTGCTTTAGGAAATCTTTCTAATCCAATATTTTAGCAACCTGATTATCGCTCTAAAAGTTTTGCTCCATGAATAATTCTTAAGATATAAACTGAATTTTCTGATATGCGATATATTATTCTGTATTTCTTATAAATCAGGTGCCGGTATTCAGTACCGAAATACTCATTTTCAGGTATTAATGGATTCCGTTTTAGTAGGCTTTCGAGAGTCAGTACTTTTTTCTCCAGTTCGTTAATAAAATTTGCTGCATTATCCTCACTATCATTGGCAATGTAGTAGAAAATATGTTCTAAATCTTCTTGTGCATGCTTAGTTATATTTACTTCATATTTTCTTGTCACTTCTAAATTCCTTGAAAAAAGAACTGGCTTCTTTATATTGTTTGTTGTTTACATCCGCTTCTGCCGGAATGAGAAGTTTAAGCAAACTAAAGGCATTAGTAATTTTTTCATATTCTTTTGCATCCATAAGCACGGCTTCTGCTTTACCATTCACTGTCAGAACTACCGGGCGTTTAGTTTTATGGATTTGTTCCAGAACAGAATTAGTTTTCCTCTTTAAGTCTGTGATGGAGCGTATATCCTCTGTTATTTTTAATGTCATATTTAACACCTTATAATCGTTTATTATAGCATGTTATTTAGTGCCTTTACTGTACAAAATAAAATGTTATAATACAAGAAGAATATATCCAAACTAGTGGAACGATTCATAGTTAGTATTGCAATAATCAATGACATAAGCTGTTGTTTCAGTCACAATGTCATTCAGGGTGATTCAGTCATCAAGTCAATGACAACAAATGACTTCACGACAACTAAATGACAGCCTATTAACGGAATTAGTGATGAGTGAATATGCCTTTCTGGACGACCAGCTCAAGGTTTATTTTCTTCACCTATTTCCAGGTTCTTTCACCGCCCGAAATCCCTGGCTGCCCATTTTTTTGTTTTTCAACCTCGGGATTATCTTGCCATTATAAACAATGACATAGGCTTTCTCCTCATCTTTCTCTGTTGCAGTCCACCAATAGATTATTGGAGAGTGAGTATTCCAGAGGGGCGATTCCTTATCAGGTTTGATGGCATACGAAGCACGACTAATAGTAGAGTCCCACACGCCGTTGCAGTTTTTCCCGTGCCTGGCCATGGAGCGGACGGCCTCTTCTACTGTGGGTAACCGCCAGATATTTTGTGGTGTATCAGCCAGAGACTTTCCATTTTTAGTAAGATACTGACATACTTGCTGAGCTTCTTCCCAGGTGGGACCGCTCCACTCCTCTAACCAAGTCGGATCGTTTGGAGATGGATTTTCCCAGCCGGGCCCTTCTGGTGCCCAGATCAACTTTACGGAATTGCCTTCGATGAGACGAGCTTCACGGTTACCATCGCCCAGGCGACCCGAAATCCGAATGACTGGTTCAGTCCCGAATATAAGAACGACCAACAAGGGAAGAGCAATATTGATCTGGTAGGCGCGTCGGAGAGGCGTTGGCCGGCCATACCAATAGAGGATTCCTAAGAATACAATGGGGAGGGTTACGGGCAGCCAACTCAGAATAACGGCAGCGCTTAGTATCTGACGGGTTGAGAAAATCCAATACGAGTAAAGGAAGCCAAAAAGTATGTACAACAATCCCCCTGTTCGAGGCCAGCGTAAGGCAGGAAGAGAGAGTACCATAAAGATTGCCATCAAAGTGAGGTACCTGCACATTAATGTTAGGTTCTGAAGGAGAGACTCAAAGTACCAGCCTTCGTGGAAGTTTTCTTTATGCCCCAGAAATCCCAAAGGCAGGAGATAATAGTAGACAGCCCCACTGCGAACCAGCCGGCTGCTTATCTTTTCTTCATTTTATACACTTTACTGAAAGTCACTTTATTTATTCAGGCAGATGACATCTTAAAGGCGTTGCTAACCACAGAGATTATTAGACACAAAGCTTGGTTTTGTTTTTGGATTACACTTAGGTTTTTTTCATTCTGCTAATCTTCAATATTCCCTCACAAGCGAAGCACACAAAAGCATAACCTGCGCGAAAGGGAAGTAGCACAGAACCTCAGAAAACCACAAGACCTAAAAGATGCTCGAAAATCAGAAATCATGCTACAGTATTCAGGTCAGATTGATGTAAAGTTATACCCTCCAATGCAAATTTACCTGATTAATAACATTTTCTTTGTGTCTACAAAATCACCTGCTTGTACTCTGACCAGATAAATACCACTAGATACCATAATTCCATTTTTATCACGGCCGTCCCAAGTTATTTGATAAATACCTGCCTGTTTCTTTTCATCAAGTACTTTAAGCACTTCTTTACCTAAGATATTATAAATTCTGATGATTACTTCGGAATCGACAGGTAATTGATATTGTATTTTTGTTTCTGGATTAAATGGATTAGGGTAATTTTGAAATAACATGAAAGTTCTGGGAAGATTATTGGTTTTATTGGATACGTGAGTTATCGCTGAGATAACTGTAATTGTGGCAAAAGTAGAATCACTCATTCCGCCGGGATCGGTTGCTATGAAAATCATGCCTTCAGAACCTATGTACTCAACTGAAGTAAACTTTACGGTTTTTTCATCATTAGCAATTAGAACAGTTATGTTATTGTTACCTTCTACTGACCAAGAAATAGTGCTGACATCATCATTCATATCTTTCACATATTCACTAAGTATCAATTTTAATGTATCCCCCACCATAAAACTAGTGTCTGGTATCGCTGATATGACAGGAGGAGAATTTAATCTTGGATCACGAGGATTTGTCCCATTCTTTACCTCCTCACCATCACTCACACCATCGTAATCTGTGTCCCAAATATTTGGATTGCAGCCGTATGAATACTCAAGTATGTTTGATAAGCCATCGTTATCGGAATCGAGGGTCGCATTGGTGATATTATGAAAAAGTTCCCAATCATCGGGCATTTGATCATCATCTAAGTCAATATTCAACGTAGGATGCAAATCAACCCCGTCTGGTACTTTATCCAAATCGGTATCTGACCTTAAAGGATTTGTAGACATCCTCATTTCCTCAGCGTTAGTTACCAAATCATTGTCATAGTCTGCATTTGGTTCATTCACTTTATCAATACTTCCCCAGTAAAATTCCTCCCAGTCGTCCAATAATCCATCCATATCGGCATCACTTTTGGATACTATCTTTATGCTTTTTTCAGAAGAATGATTGCTCACATTCAAGTATTGATCATAGGCTAAAAGAACGAAATAATATGTGGACCCTTTTAACAACTCATTGACTGTGTAATTATTAACCAATCCAAGATCCAAAGAATATGAATACTGAAGCGAACTTGTACCCATTCTCAGAATATATCCCATGACGTCATCATCAGAATGCATCCAACCTAATTTGACAGAGGTTGAATTTACAATTTCTACATTATCAAGAACAGTAGTGCTTGGTGGTATAGTATCTCCCGGCGCTGCTGCGAAGGCTATCAGACTATTTGTTGGGGAACTAAGATTGCCGGTGTTATCATAGGAGACAGCCGAAACCTCCGATGTATCTTTGGGTGAGTATATTGAATACATATTTTGATCTACAATATCTAAAGTGTCGACTTTGTTCGTCGCTAAATTCTTCATTATAATCATGTAGCCATAAACATCCGGCGATAGAGATGGCATGAAATGAATCATCATACCGTTGGTCCTTGGAATAGATTTAAAGAAACGTGGTGGAAGCGGAGCAATCTTATCTTCAATATCAATAGTTCCCTGACTGTATGTGAAGTCAGAATGACTGCCGGTGTACAGAATGGCATAGATATAATAAGAGCCTGCTTCTACATTTTCAGTATTCCAAATAAAAGATTCATCAAATGACGGCTTATATGAGCCAATAAACTGCCCATCATAGCCTTCCCCATCAGTATCGAAGTACAAATTCACAGTGTTTATTGAATCTGGATTACTGACATTTACTTTTATTTCATATTCTTTCGATTCTAATTTTATCGGAGATGAAGGGGATACTGAGAGTATCTGAGCTTTTGGAAATCCGCCATAGACTGATACATCATATTCAGTATTTTGGTCAACATTTTTTATTATTATTTTCCATAATCCTGAAGCTGGTGTTTGTGTAAAATAACCGGATGCTCCAACATATTCATCGTAAAAGATTGAGGAATCTGCAGGTATATTATTGGGGGTAAAATGAATATTATCAGGATTTATTAATTCAAGTTGTGGTATACCCGATTGCCATCTCATTGTAAAAGCACCATAGGCAGCATTCTCATTAAATTCGAAATACAATGTATCAGCAATAATGTTAAGGGTTTGAATCGATGATATATATGACTTAAATCCTCTTATTTTTTCGATTCCTGACGCAAAGACCTGCATTTTAGTTTTAGGTGTGGTTAAAGGAGTAGAACCTGGGGGTTTTCTAAAAGCCGTAGCTTTTTCGTCTGCTTTAGAATTGTTCCAAGTAGTCCCATATTGATTTACAAAAATGCTATACTTTTTGAAAACCCAAGCATTGACTTTGAATGTCGCCCATAGTCCAAAGATGATATTTCCATATTCACCATTATATGGTCCGAACTGTGCTCTACCTTCGACAATGTCCTTGTCACTCTTCGGCCAGAAGCCGAAAACGGCGCCTTTTTTGATATAGCCTTTTAGGCCAGCTTCTCCTGAAACAAACAGATTTGAAGCTACTTTCCAGATTTTTAATACCGCGCTACCTTTAACACCAGCAACATTGGCTAAATCAAATTCGATCTTCAAATTGCTTTCAAATACTCTTGTATTGATAGAATACTCAACTTCTTCATATGCTTTTATAAACTCGATCACCTTTAATGACCCAGTTAGATGAAATCCACTGTCGGCCCCCCACTGGATTGTCAAGCTAGCGCCTAAATTATCACCGAAACCATTGTTTCTTGCGTTTCCGTCATAAGCATTAATTATATAACCATTGCCTAGTTTGATACCTCCGATAAAATCTGCTTTAAAACTAATCTCGTGCGTATCTTCCTGAATACCGTTTCCTTCAGCATATATTGCTTTAAGAAAGAATCCACTATGTCCTATGGGTATATTAATTCCAGAAACTTCAAAACCTATTTGGTTCAGGCCCTTATCCCGAATTTCAAAACTGGCATAAATTCCTCTTTCCTCCAAAAGACCTTTTATTTTGAGTTCACCTGAACCACCAAAAACATAATTATTTGTATCAAAATTTAGTTTAGCATCAATCGAGAAGTTATTAGTATTAATAAGAACACCAATATCTGCCTTATTAATGATCAGTTCATTTGGCTTAATAACAACATCCCGAAGATGGAGATCAGTTCTTGCGATTTGTAGGAAACTTGGGAATTCAAATTGTATCGTTTTTGCCAAAATTGCCCCATCTTGTAAGTATGCGTCATAGAAAGCCAAATTTACTCCAGCTATTTTTATGACAAACTGTTGAATTTTAGCGGTAATATTTCCATTTGAGTTTATAGTTATTTTAGCCTTTATTGTATTACGTATACCTTTGAATGATAATATAAAGTAAGTATCAATTGTCACTATTTTATTGATTAAATCAATTTCGACTTTCATATCGTCTCTGTCGATAAGAAAACCGTCGATAAATTGAAGCAAAGGTTGAGCAATTCCCTTCGGAACTACAAGCCCGCTATTGGGGTTAATTTCAAAATTTCCTGACCACAATTCTTGCTGACCAGCATTTGAGCTAAATATAAGTTTTCCCTTTCCTGTAATAGTGTTATTAGATTTGTCTATAATAACTTCAGCAATATTAGAATTGTCGTGAACAAAAAGATTCTCATTAATCCTAATATTTGACGTTGCCTTAATAGCACTACCTGATAATTGTTCAAAACCATCTGCATATATTTTCACTACACCTATTGATACGAAGGAATTTTGCAGGACTTGCTTAATCTTAAATTGCAGGGTATAATCTTGTTCCATTTCTGTGCCAAATAATGATGTCACTTCTTTTGTTATCTTAATGGTAACGTCTTCCCCCGGTAAGAACTCCAAGGTTGTTTCAATACTTAGAGTTTTCATTTCACTTTCAAGAGTATACGATACTGCATGATATCCAGAATTTGATCCCTGCATATCAATATTATTTTGAAAACTCTCATGTTTCATTGGTGTGTCAAAAATTATTTGTATTATAGGTTCCAGTTCAGTGACCTCTGAGGATTGGTTTGGAATTGAACTTACAATAATAGGAACTCTATCTTTATCTGGATTGTATTCTTTTACCTCAAAATCAGGAAACACGGAGATTATATCTTCTTGTAGGCTGCCATCATTAAATACGGCCCGAGTTTTATAAGAACCAACTTCAGTCAATGGGAGTAACTCGTATTTGAAAATTGTACCAGCCTCATAATTTTCAGTCAATGGTTGCATATCGCCAACATATTTCCAGCTGCTTGAATTGGGATAAAGAAGTTCAAGCTTTTTTACAGAGGGTTTATCATTGTCTTGATCTTGATAACTAACACTGAACGCTATGGGAGTTATATTTTTATAGATATTTGATGGTTGATAATTTGCATTTGTAATTAGAGGTTGGGAGTTTCCACTACCAGATACAGAATAGTTCACTACATTACTGGATTTGCCTGACCCTAAGTCTTTGGCCCAGAACTGGTAAGTGCCAATCTGGGCATCGTTTGGCGCCAGCCAAGTGTTAGAGAAAGTACCGTTGTTGGCCAACGGTTTGTTTACCGATTGCTGGCTATTGTCAGGGTACTTGAAATGCAGTTCAGCTGTTCCACCGAACATGAAACCTGATCCAGACTGGACGAATTCTGTTGTGCCCCGAACACCAGAAGTTGGGTTTACAGTAACTTGCGGATTTATTTGTTTTATTGTATACGTTGCAGTGAAGGAGATGCTACTGCTACCGCTTAAAGTCTTGGTTTCCGTTTGAGGAGTGACGTTGTAGTTGCTGGGACCGCTGAAAGTGATGGTGTAGGTTCCCGGTGGTGCGCCGCTTTGACTCCAGTTTTTTCCGCTGCCGGAGTAGTTGGCGGGACCGGTGATGTCAAACGCGGCCACATCGAGGTTGGTCGTGACAGTTATAGTACCTACCGAGGCGTTGAGCGGTACCATGGCGATGTCTTGGCCTGTGAGGTTATCACCGGGGCTTAAGGTCTTGGATTGCGACCAGTTCTGGTAGCCTGATTTGAGCCCGACCAGGTTGTAGTTGCCAGGGGTCACATTGGAGAAGCTGTAGTTGCCGCTGGAATTGGAAGTGGTGGTGTATTTGATCTGACCACTCTGTTCCAATCGAACGGTAGCGCCACTGATGGCGTTATTGGTTACGTTATCACGCACGCCTCCTGAGATGGAAGCGTTCTGCGGTATCATAGCGATGTTCTGGCCTGTGAGGTTATCACCGGGGCTTAAGGTCTTGGATTGCGACCAGTTCTGGTAGCCTGATTTGAGCCCGACCAGGTTGTAGT
>CAZIKB010000149.1:0-5517 GCA_964539665.1 uncultured Cytophagia bacterium | reverse complement strand
GCCTCCTGAGATGGAAGCGTTCTGCGGTATCATAGCGATGTTCTGGCCTGTGAGGCTCTGGCCCGGGTTCAGAGTCTTGGATTGCGACCAGTTCTGGTAGCCTGATTTGAGCCCGACCAGGTTGTAGTTGCCAGGGGTCACATTGGAGAAGCTGTAGTTGCCGCTGGAATTGGAAGTGGTGGTGTATTTGATCTGACCACTCTGTTCCAATCGAACGGTAGCGCCACTGATGGCGTTATTGGTTACGTTATCACGCACGCCTCCTGAGATGGAAGCCGAAGGAATTTCATATGTAACTCTTACATAAATAGTATTAATTGTTGATCCATATGGCGAGCCAGAGGCAACAGCGAAGCGAAAGTAATAATTGGTATTTACATTTTGACCATTCCAGTTGCTAAAAGATCTATATCCTGAGGTGGGATAGGTCCCAGGATTGCCCGCTGGGAGGCTTCCCTGTGATACGAAAACTGCGCCGCCAAACGCGCCTGGATTAGAACCTCTATTAAAACGAACTGAGACATAATTTTGTACGACTCCCCATGCTATATAATCAAATTTAGCTTCAACATTTGTTATTACTGCATTGCTGGGTGCATTAGATATTGGTACATAATATGCATCAGAACCACCAATAGCGATTTCCTGCTCAACTATATAAGAGTTTGATGTTGATTGAGAGTATAGCTGAACCCAAGTTGAAAGAACAACAATCAACGCAATAAAGTTCAAATAGGATTTCATTTTAGTCCCCATTTTTTTTGTTTTAGAACACAATTGAAACTGTTGACTATGTTGATATTAACTGAAATGGATTTATTCCCAATACAAATTTCAACCAATAGAAAAAAGTTTTTGGATATATCCATTAGGATTTTATACAGAGTTGAGCCGCCTGAGGTCCGCAGAACTTCAAACAATGAGCCGTACCTGACTTATTCTCAAAGCTTTGATGGCAAATACTCAACCGTGTATAAAATCCTAATGGATGGTCAAAATTATATAAAAACTTTGATTTGTATTCAGCTTTGTTTAAAAAATGATTTTAAAGAACCCATCTGCATCTTCAGCATTCGGCTCGAATTCTGGTGGAGAAAGGAGACTCTAATGGATTGGCCACCATGAGTCTATTATCGGATCTGAGTGTTTCGCTAGGCTCCTCCTCTGAGTAATGGGCAAGTTCGCTTAGCTAAATATAACAAATTTTTAATTTTTGTCAACTAAAAATGTGTAAAATTATGAATTGGATTTTCGTGAACTAATCTGATAGTGTGTTAATTTAGATGCAAAAAAATATGCATTAATTATTGACATTGATTATTTTTTTCTTATATTTGTTGCAGATGCAAAAAAATTCGCAACTATATTTTATAATCAGCGTAAACACAAATAATAACATCGGAGACTCCCATGTCACAACCCAATCATATCAATCTAAGCAGGCGAGAGCGACAGATCATGGATATAATCTTTCGGCTTGGCGAGGCCGGCGTTGCCGATATTCTCAAATATTTACCGGATCCGCCAGGTTACAATTCAGTACGCGTTATCCTGACCATTCTTGAAAAAAAAGGCCACCTGATACATAAGATGGATGGACAGAGATATATCTACATGCCGGTGGAATTGCCAGATCGTGCAAAACAAACCGCGTTGAGTCATCTACTCACCACTTTCTTTGAAGGTTCTGCTCCAAAGGTTATGTCCACACTTCTTGACATATCTGCCACAAAGCTTTCCGTTGAAGATTTTGATGAGCTTTCGAAAATGATTGATCAAGCCAAAATGGAGAAACAGAAATGAACCTGGTATTTGAAAATATATCAAATTTTGCCATCAGGTTTGTGAGACTGGATTTATGCATAAATCTCATATTAAAAGGCTCAATTATCCTGATTGCTGCCGGATTGGCCAATGTTTTATTGCGGCAATCATCGGCTGCAATTCGGCATTGGATTTGGAGTGCAGCGTTCCTCTGCCTGTTCTTCATGCCGCTGCTGTCAAATATATTACCCAAAAAACCATTGCATGTGCTGCCCCCTAAAAGCATTTCTAAAACAATTCTAGGAAGTCGTGCAGAAATAAAAGTAAAGTCAAAAGCAGGCGTCGAAATACCGGTAAAGGTGCATCACCATGCTGATAATGTGCCTGTTGTCACTGGTCATTCTGCAGAAAAGTCCCTGTCGTTGAGTCCTTCATTTCAAGAGAATGCGTCATCTAAAACAAACCTGAATGGGGCATTACAACCAAAGGAGTTTGAATTCCCCTGGCAAGTTGTGATTTTTGTAATCTGGGTGTCAGGTGCGATGTTTCTTATGGCGCGTATGGTAATCAGGATATTGGGATTGTGGTGGATTTCCCGTACCGGGCAAGAATTATTGAATAAAGATTGGCTGAAGACTCTTGAATATTATCTGGAGCACTGCAATATAAATCGTCCAGTTAAGATTATTATGGACAAACATATCCTCATACCTGCAACATTTGGATTTATACGGCCGGTTTTGTTCATCCCGGACAAAGCCATTAAGTGGTCAAAAGAGAAAAGAGACATTGTACTGCTACACGAGCTGGCGCACGTTAAACGCTGGGACTATTTGACGAACCTGGTTTCTCAGATTGTCTGTGTTTTCTATTGGTTTAATCCACTGGTCTGGGTAGCTGCACGTCAGCTGCAACGCGAGCGTGAAAAAGCCGTTGATGATTTCGTTTTAAGAGCCGGCATGGAGAATTGCGATTATGCTAACCATTTATTAGAAATAGTACGCAACTTGCCACTAGTGAATCGGTATAGCGCTTATGCTATCGGCATGCCCCAGCAATCCGAACTTAAAACACGTTTCAAACATATCCTTACTCAGAAAATCCAACGCAATCGGCTCTCACGCACGTCAATGTTGGTTTCGTTGATCATTATTTTGTCCATTGTGCTGCCTTTGACAACAGCGAAATTACAGGAGAGGACAGCATCAAAATCTCTGCAAAAAGTTGCAGAAGGTGGCTTAGCTGATATAATAAATGATCTTGAAAATGGAGCACCAGACGTTCAAAAAAGAGCGGCCTGGGCTTTAGGAGATCGGGAAGATCCCAGGTCAGTGCCGGCGCTTATCGAAGCGCTTGAGGATGATAATCCTGAAGTGAGGGCCATGGCTGCCTGGGCTCTCGGGGAAATAAAAGAGCCGCGAGCGTTTTTTCCTCTCATAGATGCAATATCGGATGAAAATGACTACGCACGCGAGATGATTGTGAAGGCCGTAGGGGAATATGAAAATAAGCGCGCTGTGTCGCCTTTGAGCAAAGTGTTGAAAGACCGCAATCCGGACGTCCGGTACTCTGCTGTATGGGCCCTGGGAGAAATCCACGACCATCGAGCGGTAGAGGCTGTAAAATCAATGTTAAACGATTCGAGTGTAAATGTCCGGGAGATGGCTGTTTCAGTGCTGGGAGAAGTGGGATCAGTTGCTGAAGTTCATTCACTTTTGCCTATGTTGGCGGATAATCATCCCAAAATACGTAGAACTGCAGCACATGCTCTAGGGCACCATAAAGATCCTCGTGCTGTAGAAGATTTAGTAAGCGCTCTGAGCGATGATGAGCCTGCTGTTCGGATTGCAGCTGCTCAGGCTCTTGGCGAAATAGGTGACTCCCGAGCTGTAGATGCACTGCTAAATCTTTTGCGTGACAAAGATCCGGAAGTACGTGCAGTGGCTGTTTGGGCGCTCGATGAAGTTGAAATGGATTGAGTTGGTCGTTTTGAAATAGGCTTTTTTAAAGAGCCTATTTTTTTGGATTTAGATGCAAAAAATTTTGCAACCAGGGCTACCGATTTGGATGATATTTTTGTTTTTTAAATATCCTTTTGGTTAAATGCATTATCGCAGACAATAAATTGTCTTGCTCATAGTGTAAGTGCCATTAATGATACTGAAGTTCCAGGATGATTTATCATCCTTTAGTTTTTAGATCTGTGATTTATCACGGGACGGCGTTGTTAGAATATAAGAAAGTTAATTCAATCAATAAAGAGGAAATACCATGAGTAAAATATGCAAATACATTTGGAGAAATCATTTCATTATTTATGTATTATTGCTGCACGGCTCAAACTATGTTTTTTCACAAACTAATGAATATAAGTATAAAATCCCGCAACAGCTAAATGATGGCTGGGAAGTATCCTCACTCAGTGACCAGGGAATCGACACAAAAAAGATTGAATCAATCACCAATCAAATTCTGACGGAAGATCGGTTTGTGAATGTTCTGAGCATGCTGATTGTGAAAAACGGTAAACTTGTTCATGAAGCCTATTCGCCTTTCGTACAGCGCAATACTTTGCATTGGATGGCTTCAATCACCAAAACCGTTACATCGACACTGATTGGAATCGCAATAGATAAGGGCTTCATAGAAAGTGTAAATTCAAGTGTTGGCGAACTTTTACCTGAATTTAAGGATGCAATCAAATATCCTGAGTTTAATAAAATAAAAATTAAACATTTAATGACCATGTCTTCCGGATTGGATTGGTCCGAACGTAGTTCTTATAATGATTCCCAGAATTCAGAACACCAAATGGTCGATACCCAGGACTGGATGCGGTTTGTTTTGTCCAAGCGAGTAAAGAACGCACCAGGTACACAATTTCTCTACAACACAGGTGGTATGCATCTTTTATCTGCAGTAATCAAAAGCGCTACTGGACTTTATGTTCATGAGTTTGCTGAAAAATACCTGCTTCACCCTGTTGGAATCCATGGCTATCAATGGAATCGGGATCCCATGGGTTACCCTTGCACGGGCGGCACAGATGGTGGAATTGGACTGCGAACCAGAGATGTTGCAAAATTGGGCTGGCTATTCTTAATAGACGGCACCTGGAAAGGAAAGCGGATCATTTCACAAAAATGGATTACGGAAGCGACCCTGAATCATAAGGCACGATCCTATGGCAGGAGTTTTTACGGGTACAATTGGACACCGGGCTCGAAAACAGTGAATGGGAAAACTTTTGATTACATCGCTGCATTCGGTTACGGCGGTCAAACATTGTATCTGATTCCAGAATTCGACTTGATAATCGTTTTTACCTGTGAATTGACAGAAGGAAATGCAAACGTTCATATACCGGTTAGGCAAACATTTGAAGCGCTGGTTCAAAAATGAGCAACCGAAGCTGAATCTTTGTTTGAATTTGATGCAAAAATATTTGCACCTAATAATGTAAATTAACTAATTAATCAAACAGCAAATTACAGGGTAATGGAAATCACATCATTTATTTTGCTCACAAAATGGCACCTTTATTAATAATGACTCACAAATATAAAAAAAACAAATGAGTAGCTTGATTAATCCGACGTTTTTCTTTCTGATAATAATTAGCTGTCTATCAAAATATTATATTTCAATAGTATTAACCAATTCTTATGAAATTAATTAGGAGGTTCCGATGAAAAAATTTGGTTCTATGTTGATTTGTGTGGGTAATTTCCCTATTATTTTATAGATTGTTTT
>CAZIKB010000148.1:0-13695 GCA_964539665.1 uncultured Cytophagia bacterium | reverse complement strand
AAAGTTAGCCTTTTTCTTAAAGTGTGGAGTAAAGCCATATTCTGAATTAATTAGCTCTAACTGCCTTTTAGCTCGAATGCTTTCAGCCAGATTGAGAGTATCTTTGTTGAAGGTTTTGTTTTTGGTAAGATAAATCCCTAAAAACTCATAATGCCGTTTACCTCTGTGGTAAATATCTAAATAAAGACTTGTGTTACCCCCAGCCAGTTTCTTTTTTCTGAGTTTGACCGCCATTTTGTTTTTCCCAAAAATAATAAACCCCAAGTGTGGGAACAGGCAAAGCGGTTGCCTTTAAACACTCAGGGCTATAAAAAAACATTTCTCTTAAATGTCCGCTTATTTGTCCCACTTTATCATAACTCCTTTTGATACTCAATCTAAATTTAAGCAATTAGTAACAAATAAGCAACAAATAAGCAACAAATATATGGAAAGTAACAGAAATTATTTACATATAAAGAGAAATGAAACTATACTTAAACACTGTTATTACTTGCTTTATTTTGGTTTGTTTTTTCCTTTGTTTTCAGTGTTAGGATTATTGTTTAATCCTGACAGGATTTATCAACAGAGTCATATTTGGAGCAGGAAGACATGCCGGGAGTAAAATTAACCGTATGACTTTTGGAATACCTTTAAACGCGATCTGGTTTACCTGGTCTCGTCAATAGGGATATAGTCTTCCATGAGGGGAAAATTATCCAGATTTTTTGTAAACGCTGCGCGGAGAAAGGAGTCAACCCACTTGAATACATTTTGTTTTCTGACAATCTGCCGGAGCCTGCGCATTCTGTATTTTCGTTCATCAACATCCATCATGACTGCCTGATGGATTGTTTCTGCAAAGCCTTCGATATTATGTGGATTGACGAGCAAGGCGTGTTTCTGGAATTGTGCAGCGGCTCCAGCAAATTCACTCAATATTAAAACACCTGTTTCTTCTAAATTTGCGGCGCAATATTCTTTGGCTACAAGGTTCATTCCGTCTTTCAGCGGCGTGAGTAAGGCGATCTCTGATGTCCGGTAGTATGCTAAAAGTTCGGCCTTTTCCAAACTGCGAAAAATATAATGAATAGGTATCCAGCCAGACCTGGTGAATTGGCCGTTGATCTCCCCAACCAGACGCTCGATTTCCGTTTTTAGAGCAGCATATTTGGGAATGGTTCTTCGGCTTGGCACCACGACTTGAATGAGTGTTATTTTTTCATGTAATTCAGGAAAACGAATAAGCGCTTTTCTGAACGATTTCAACCTTTCCGGAATTCCTTTGGTGTAATCCAGCCGATCGAGACCAAAGATAATCTTTCGATTAGTAAGATCCTCATGAATGTACCATGCTTTTTCAGAGACCTCCTGCGTGGCTGCTAATCTTTCAAAATCCCTGAAGTCAATGCTAATCGGAAAAGCGCCAACTCTGATTTCTCGATTTTCATAGCGCATGGTAACGACCTGCCCCCTTCCATAAACTCTGACTCCCTGTAATAAAGTGCGTACACAATTAATAAAATTGCGTCGATCGCGTAAAGTCTGAAACCCGATAAGATCATATTCCAGTATAGCAAGTAGAATTTGAAACCGCCAGGGGAGTCGGATAAAAAAATCCATCGGTGGAAAAGGGATGTGCAAAAAAAAGGCAATCCTGGACTTCACGTCCATTTCTCGTAGTTCCTTTGCCACTCCCATTAAATGATAATCATGAATCCAGATAAAATCATTTTGCCGGGCGTTTTCCCTGATTACTTTTGCAAAATTGTGATTAACTCGTTGATATGCAATCCAATAGTCTGGATCAAAATTACAATGCGCCGTAAAATCATGGAAAAGCGGCCAAATAATTTCATTTGAGAAACCCTCGTAATATTTCTCTTTGTCTTCATTGGTAAGACTAACGGGTTTCAAAGTGTATCCAAAATTTTTGGTCTCCCTGGCAAACAGGCTTTTCAAGTCTCCGCAATTTTCATGAATGGTACCGGTCCAGCCAATCCAGATTCCGCCGCGGTTTTTCAGTACCGGTGCAAGAGCAGTAACCAAACCACCAGAGCCAGGCTGTACTTGCCATTGACCATTTTCGTGCTGGCTGAGAACTATTGGCAAGCGATTTGACACAATTATGAGTCGACTTTGTGAAGGATATTCAGACATGATCTCTCTCTCGGTTATTATCCGATACCGGGTACGGCAGATTATCTGAATCGTCGTTTCCAGCATGTTTATGCCACTCGGAAAGAAAATCTATCAATTCCACTGGTGGCGATAACCACAAATCTGCCTCGGTTGGGCGGAATTCCGGACGTACCAGTATCCCGGGCCCGGCGCTTTTTATGGCTCGGAATGCATCTTCATCGGTAATATCGTCGCCAAGATATGCAGCCACTGAGTTGTTACCCATCTCGGTAAGAATGGTTTGTACCGCATAGCCTTTATTTCTACCGTGTACACGAAACTCGATTCCTCCATCAAATTCCAGCAGACTTAATCCCGCTTCCTTGACACGCTCTGCCCAATTGGAGATAATTTTATACCTTATTTCATTTGTTTGCTCGTCAGATAATCCACGCCAGTGAAAGGCAAGAGCTCCGGGTTTTTGTTCACCATGCTCTATTAAGCCCTCCTCTTGAATCCATTTCGCAGCATTCTCCAATGTGCTCAAAGCTCGAGCATCCAATTCAGCCAATTCATACTTGCCATCCGGTTTAAGGCGCTCCACTCCATGAGATCCCCATAGCTCAGGCTGGGACTTAAGCCCGAGTAGTGGAACTAAATCCCGGGTACACCTTCCACTGATTATGACCAGTAGGCTGTGCCTGGCATTGAGGATTTTATTCAGGATATCGCGCACACCCGGATAAGGGAAAGCCTTATCACGTTGCATTTGAAAAGGAGCCAGCGTACCATCGTAGTCTAATAGCAGTGCACGACTGGCATTTCTTTCGAGCTCCTGAAAAAAACTGTGTAGATCAATTTCGGAATTGAGTATTTCCACAGACTCGGATTAGTTTAGTTCAATCCTTTGTACTTTCTGATGAATGAGTGCGACAAACAATGTCAGAAACTCGCGCAGGTGGCGTGTGATTAAAAAATTCTCCTTTACAAATTGTCTGGCCTTATTTCCCATTTCCGCCATTTTATCACGGTTGTTAAGAAGGTACCGAATACGAAGTGCGGCGCCTTCAGGGGTATTTACAAGAAATCCCGTGTGATAATCGATAACCTGAATTCTTATCCCTCCGGTATCTCCACCGATAACAGGTTTATTCTTCCACATCGCTTCAGTTACAGTCAGGCCAAATCCTTCTTTGATAGATTTTTGAAGCACAATATCCGCGGCTCTTTGCAAAGCGTTGATAATACGATGGGCATCTCCCGGTAGGAGAAGCACATGAATGTCTGGATCGTCGGCCACCGAATTGCGTACTTCGCTTAAAACAATATCGCCTTCGGGATCATCACTTGCTCCACCGCCGGCTAAAACCAGTTGCAGGGCAGGAATGAATCTTTTAGCCATTTTGTAAGCATGAATAACCCCTACCGGGTCTTTGAATCGATCATACCGGGACACTTGAAGGATCATGGGTCTCTGCGGATCAATATTGTACTGACTGCAAGCGGAGTCAATTTCTGTTTGGTCTAATTCGATATTCTTTTCGTGTAAGGGATCGATGCTGGGAGGGATCAGGTAAACGGGATGTGGCAGAGACTGTGCAAAAGATGACAGTGAAAATATGCTTGAATCATAAAGCTGGACAAAATTTCTCAGGTATTTCCATACCGGCCGAAATGGCCTGCTTGCGTCAATATGGCAGCGCCACACCCACTTTCCCTTTCGTTCCGGAAAGTACTTTATTAACGCCGCCGGTTGTGGATCGTGGATGATTACAATATCTGCCTCATCCAGTTTGTCCTTCATGGATTCGGCAGTTTGCGCGTTTGTGTCCTCATAGACGCCTAAAATTCTTTGTGGTATGTTAATTCGATCCCCTTGAATTGCATTGTGAAAACTCTTGGTGCATTGATAAAACTCGGGCCCCCCGGTTATCACTTCCCAGGATGTTTCCAAACCCAACTCTTGCATCAACGGCACCATTTTGTGTAATATTTCAGCCACACCGCCGCCAACCCGCGTGGCGTTTAAATGCACAACACGCATGCCGCTCAAAGGCCTTGCCAACTGCCGCAAATGATTTACCACGTCCTGGCCTGCTACCTCTGCATATTTTGATAATGTTATTGCCATTATTTGCCTTTTTTAAAAAAACCAGTAAAAACCAAGGTCAATTTACTTCTTAATTCTGCGAGGGTGGAATAATAAGGATCGATTTGACTAATATTTTCACAGAGAATGTTGAAATCTCCATTTAAATCTTTAATCCAGTTTTGAAAATCATCCAAACCTTGATCGTTCCTGCGTTTGGCATCTACAAAGTGGTAAAAAACGCTGCCCACTGAAATCTGCGGAAGCATCTTCACAAAGTCCTTTGGATGTATAGCCTCGATTTGAGTATTGAAAATCACTATTTGTGACCGAATAAATTCGAACTGAAGATCATGCTTTGCCCAGAGAGGATAATCAACATCGTCCAGCCTTTCTTCAATAATTTCGACTAATTCCTGCCTTAAGTCTTCCAGATTGGAATAAATCGTCGGATCAATGAGACTCAATCGTTCTGCGAGTATTTTATCATGCAGTGCATGTCGGGCCCAGATTGCAAAGTCGTTGTGATATTCAGGATCATCAAAACGAGGACGAAGTAATCCTCCCCAGAAATGATAATAAAGACTGTCTGAGGTAATAATCTGAATGTGATTCACAAGTTCACGCAGGTTTTGAGCGCGCTTGCCAGTAGCAATCGCGATTAAGGCGCAATCTTTGATGAAAAATGGTTCGGCTTGTGTTTGTTTAGTTGTCATACAAATTGGTTCAGGTTAATTTTATGATCTTATTTTATTGATGCGTTATTTCATTATCCCTTTGTTTCGAATTTGCAGTTTGCAATATTCTTTAAAAATTTGCTCTGTTTTAATTATTTTTCTAATTCAAAGCTCTCTGGTATCTAATTTAGTAATAAAATCAAGTAAATCAAGTTCAAATTCCTTAACAAATGCGGATGAAGCATTATCCGATTTTTTATCAGTTTATTATCCAATAGTTCTGGCTATTCGTCAATGGTCGGCTTTTGTATCTCTTCCAAACATTACTTTCGAGATTTGGCTTTTAGGCCCAAATATATTAGTGTATCGTCGATAAATGTAAAATTAATAACTAACTAAGAATTAATTCTTTCATTAATTGATGCAGAATGCTGTCCTAAAAATAACAAAATACTTTCAAGTATTGTTTGTTTTTCTTATATTGCCGGAGGAAATTTTACTAATTTTAGAAAGGAAATAAAATGCAGTTTAAGTTATTTATTTTATCGATTACGATTACTATTGTGTTTTTGGCTTGTCAAAATAACGAAGAACTAAAACCACAAAATGATGATACTGCCAGCGCACACAAAGTAATTGTGGAAGAAGTAATTAATTCAAATTCATATACTTATTTAAATGTGAAAGAAGAAGACCGTAGTTATTGGATGGCTGTTACCAAAACAGATTTAAAAGAGGGGGAAACTTTATATTATGACAACGCACTTGAGATGAATAATTTTGAAAGTAAGGAGTTACAAAGAACTTTTGAAACAATCTATTTTATCGAGGAAATTAGCGCTCAACCACAATCTTCAGCTATGGAATTGCCCACCGGCTCTCCTCATGGTAAGCAAACATCGAAACTATCGATACCGGAAGAAGAAATATCTGTTGAGCCGGTTAAAGGAGGAATCTCAGTTGCAGAGCTGTTTTCCAATAGAAATGTTTATGCAAACAAAATAGTCAGAATCAGGGGAAAGGTCACAAAATTCAATGCAAATATCATGGGACGAAATTGGATTCATATTCAGGATGGTAGCAACGATGCCGGGAATTATGATTTAACTGTTACTTCAAATGATGAAGTAACAGTTGGCGATGTTGTGATATTTACAGGTAAGATTACTTTGGGCAAAGACTTTGGAGCAGGGTATTCTTATGAAATTATAATGGAAGAAGCTAAAACTGTAAAATAAATAATCTACCAGAAGATATTCAGAGTGGCTGTCATAAATATATTAATTTCTGCTCCGGATCTGACTAATTATTAATTATGTTTCGGAAGCAATATGATGTAATAATTATCGGCGCAGGCCCCTCAGGAATAATGGCCGCTATCGAATGCTATCGTTCGTCCAGAAAAATCCTCCTGCTTGAAAAGATGCCGCAACCCGCCCTGAAATTAAAAATTTCCGGAAAAGGACGCTGCAACATAACCAACGCTGCTAATTTAAACGAATTCATTTTCCATTTTGGCAAGAACGGTAAATTTTTAAAATTTGCCTTCTCAGAATTTTTTAATACAGATCTACTGAAATTCCTTGAAAACCTGGGTGTTCAGTTTAAGCTTGAACGAGGGGGACGTTACTTTCCGCAAAATGATAATGCAATGGAAATTGTACGGGCGTTGCTTAATAAAATTAAATCACTGGACATCCCTTTATCCACTAATTCAGAAGTAGCCTGCATTACAAAATCACCAGACAATAAATTTTCTCTTTCAATAATTAAAAAGAAAATTAATGACAATAAAAGCGGCGAAGCCATTCAAATAAAAGCCGAAAAAGTTGTCCTGGCAACTGGCGGGAAATCCTACCCCAAAACTGGCTCAACCGGAGCAGGCTATCTAATGGCCTCTAAACTTGGACATACAGTTACCTCGGTCTCGCCATCTCTAGTACCTGTCGAAACAAAAGGTAGTACAGCCAAACAACTTCAGGGACTAAGATTAAAAAATGTAAAAGTACAGGTATGGTGTAATAACAAAAAGGTTGATGAACGCTTTGGCGAAATGGAATTTACCGATTTTGGCGTTTCAGGTCCGATTATTCTTTCATTAAGTAAAGTAATCGTGCAGCTTATTAATGAAAATCAAAAAGTATTTATTTCTATAGATTTAAAGCCTGCCCTTGACCATAAAAAGGTTGACCAACGGTTGCTGCGAGAAATAAACAACCACAGCAATCAAAGCTTTCAAAAATTATTAATTCAACTTCTGCCAAAACATTTGATCCCGGTATTTATCGAAAAATTAGAAATTCCAGAAAATAAACCATTGAACCAGATCAATTCTAAAGAACGCAAAAAGTTAAGAATGCTGCTTAAACAATTTCAGCTTGAGGCAGCAGGTTACAGATCGTTTAATCATGCCATTGCAACTTCTGGCGGAATCAGTATAAAAGAAATTAATCCCTCGACAATGGAATCAAAACTTGTAGAGGGTCTGTATTTTGCAGGTGAAATTATCGACATCGACGCCGACACAGGCGGATTCAATCTGCAGGCAGCTTTTTCCACAGGATGGCTTGCCGGACGCTCGATTGATTCAGCCCTCAAACATCGGGACGGCCCTGAATGATAATGAATCTGCTATTATCAAAGCTCCGAGTGTTTGGAACTACAAATATCACCTGGGAGTAAAATGTCAATTCGAAAGCATGGCAGTTAGTATTGGAAAAAATGAATACAAATCGATATATTTCAGGAGATTGTTTTAAAATATATTAATGTAATTAACTTAAGTTATAAATAAACAATAACTCTATTTTAGCCAAAAGGCTTTTAGACGGTAGTGTCAAAAGTTTCATGAAAAAATGAAAACAGTTGAATTCATATTAGCAATTTTATTAGACCTTTAAAAGTAAGTTTTTTAAAGACATGACAACAGAAATAGACGGCTTCTTTCCACAAAATTGCTGAAACAAGACATTATTGTAGTTAACTAAATGATAATATTTAACTTAAAGCGATTTTAAATTGAAAACTTTTGACACTACGTTTTAGACACAAAGGAGGAAACATGAAACGGTTGACAACGGTACTGGTATTTCTAAGTCTCTTTGTGCTAACTGTCATTCCAGCAGTCAGCCAAAATCTCGCGACCGATGATGACGTATTGAAAAACATCTGGAAAGAAGCAATGGAAGATTCCCGGTTAGAACAACTGGCTTATGAGTTGATTGATGTGATTGGCCCGCGCCTGGTTGGAACACCTCAGATGAAAGAGGCGCATGACTGGACAGTTGAGAAATACAAAAGCTGGGGAATTGAAGCTGAAAGTGAGGAATGGGGCAAGTGGCTCGGATGGGAACGCGGTACAACACATATCGACCTTTTAGAGCCGCGAGTACGAACTCTGGAAGGCACGATGCTGGCCTGGAGTCCTGGCACACCGAAGAAAGGTATAAAAGCCGGGTTTATCATTCTGGCAGATGTTGCTGACTCTGTTGCGTTCCAGAATTGGCTGCCTGAAGTTAAGGGTAAATTCGTTCTGATATCAATGCCTCAGTTAACTGGTCGTCCAGATGCAAATTGGCAAGAGTATGCACTCAAAGAATCATTTGAAAAATTAAAAGAAACTCGCAAAACAATCAAAGAAAACTGGCAAGAAAGAGTTAAAAAGTCTGGCTACGGCAGACGCACTTTGCCCAAAGCCCTTGAGGATGCCGGCGCCGCGGGAGTGATAACATCACAGTGGCCCAGTGGCTGGGGAGTGCACAGAGTTTTTGGTGCATACACTAAAAAAATACCTTCATTGGATTTGGGTGTCGAAGATTATGGCTTGATATTCAGGTTATTAGAAAATGGCGACAACCCGGTAATGAGAGTAGTAGCAGAAGCCAAATTTAACGGTGAAGTTCCAACCTTTAATACCATCGCGCAAATACCTGGCACACCAACCGCGACACTTATGACAAAATAGTTTTTGATGATGTCAAGAACAATGTGATACTCGCTGCATCGCTGGCATATCTTGCCTCAGAAGATCCTGAATTTGTGTCAAGGGATAAACGCGTAATGCCAATTGACGAAAAAACTGGCGAAATCCGTCAATGGCCGCCGGTTAAAGAGCCAGACCGGGCAGGTCGGCTGAATAATAAGTAGTGCAGATCAGATTGGCTTTATTGTTATGAGTAACGGCAATCTTCAGCTATTTGCGTTAAATGAGCAAATTTATTTTTCGTGGAGCTGTGAGCGTAGAGTTGCAGAAAATAAACACGCTCTGCGCTACACTCTGCACGAAAATAATTTATACATGTCATAAGAAAAGTATAGTCAGTGATTGAATTATTATCGATTAAACAATAATTTTTCCGCCAAATCTTTACTCCTCTTAGTTTTCAATAAATTTATAATTTCGTTACAATCCTGCATGGATTTTTTAGAATCAATCATCAGGGTCAACCTCTTGAGCTGAACCGCGTCAAAGACGATGTGAAAATCATCTGAATCGTGAAACTTGTTTGCCTGGATATTGTCAACAATGATGCTGATTTTTTCAATATTTGAATTTTCGATTCCCGTTTCTTCTAAAATACCGCTTATAAGATAACTATGATCAGCTCTTTCCAATATTGCACCTGCAAGGAGGGCTGCAGGTTTAACAATGCAATGTTCACCTTTTTCCGCAATCAGGAGTTGTTCAGCGAATGCGTGCACTTCATTAGCACGTTTGATGCAATCAGACATTCCGTCAAAACGTCTCGAAATAAGCAATTTCAAACGGTCAACAATCGAGGCTACTGCAGATGACTCGTCCGGCAATTTACCCAGACACTCTGCCGCGGATTTACACCATTTAGCGCAGCCAAGATCGATACGTGGATTCCTGACCTCACTGGAACAGTTTGGACAATTAAGAAAAGGATCGTCTTTCCAGAATTCAATTTCCTGGCTGCAAAACGGACATCGAACATTGAAAATGTCTTCCGGCTTCCAGAATCGCATATCTTGACCGGGACAGCGAGGGATTGGCATTCCGGACTCCTTTCTTATTGTCAATTAAATATCTGTTTATTATGCAATAATAATTAATTCTAAATGTTCTATTGTTTAATGGTTATATTGTTACATTGTTTTTTTCGAGACAATGCGACAATAAGACAATGTAGCAATTGTGGTATTATCAATCAATTCGTCGTTTTTTTTGCAAACGATTATTGTTTTTAATTCTCATTGCAGCATGAACCGACGAGAAACGCTCCGGATCGGTGTGAGGCAAGAACAGAGCGCCGGTGTACTGATCCATATAACTCGGATCCGTATTGAGCTCCATATAGGTCATACGCCTGGCCGATTCAATTTGCTGCTGCCGGTGTTCCTGAGACACCAGCACCATATAGGCTCCCTTGAGGGATGAATTGCCAATATATTTAAACTTTTCACGGGGCAAATCCGGAATCATGCCAATAATCCTGGCTTTATCCAAATCCAGAAAACGGCCAAAGCCGCCTGCAATATAGACTTTGGTGATATCAGCGAATTCCAATCCCAATCGAGCCAGCATTAGTGAGCAGGCTGAATATATTGCAGCCTTGGCTCGAATGATATTCGCGATATCAACTTCACCGATTACAATTGCTTTGCCGGTACCACTCTCCTCTGCCGGCACAATTATGAATTGAGCATGCCGTCCATTAATTTGAATAAACGGCGAATTTTTTGTACGGTTCAACTTGCCGGCCGCGTCAATCCATCCTGTGAGAAATAGATTAGCCAGAAGCGATATCATGCCAGAGCCGCATACAGCCTTTGGCGGGACATTGCCGATGGTGAAATATGACGGAGCGCCCGTCTCTGCATCAATTTCAACACGTTCAATAGCGCCGATTGCAGCCCGCATTCCATGTTCAATGCCACCACCTTCAAAAGCCGGCCCTGCCGAACAGGCGCATGCCATCAAAAATGAGCCATTCCCGATAACCAATTCGCCGTTGGTGCCAATATCAAGAAATAATTTAATCTCTTCAGAATCGGCTACCAGATCAGTACAAAGAATACCCGAAGTAATATCCCCCCCGACATAGCTGCCAATACCCGGAGAAATATAAATCGCAGCCTGCGGATGGATATCTAAACCAATTTCCTCTGCAGTAAAAAATGGCGTTTTGTGTACAGTAGGAGAATAGGGTTCGAGTCGAATGTACTCTGGTTTCAGGCCTAATAATAAGTGAACCATCGTTGTGTTGCCGGAGATAACTGCACTGTAAATGTTGTCATGCTTAACATTATGGCTTTCCGTGGCAAGTGTGATTAATCGGTTTATTGTATTCAGCACACATTCGCGTAATTCATCCAAGTGAACGGCTTGTCGCGCATAATTGATGCGGCTGATTACATCTAAACCGCAACGGATTTGTTCATTGTAGTCGGTCCGGGTCGATAAAATTTCCGCGCCGGGCAGGGCGATCAGTTGCACGGCTACCGTGGTTGTACCCACATCAACAGCGATTCCGAAATGTTTTGTGGTATGGTCTGCCGGTTCAATATCTATAACATGACAGCGATTCGGTTCTTTGATCAGTGTGACTGTGACTTTTCCATCTTCTGCCCGCAACGCATCAGCAGCCTTTCTGATTACCGAAAGGGCGTAAGTAAACTGTATTTTCCCAAAATTGAGCTCCAGGCTGCGGGTGATGCGATCGACATCCGAAAGTCCATCTTCCAATTGAGGTTTGGAAACAGTAAGAAAGCATTTGACCGACAGCGGATCAAACTGGTAGTTTTCCGGGAACAATTCATAATGAAGCAGACTGGTATCTTCATAAGTATCTATAAACTTGCCACCTTCGTAATCAATTTGTTCCGGGACTTCGATAGTTAGCGGTGATTCTGACACACGGGTTTTACACGCAAGGGCATATCCATCTTTTACCGCCCGGGGTGACAACAAACCCAGACTATCGGAATCGACCTCACCCGCTACAATGCGGACGACACAATTGCCGCAGGTTCCATTTTCACCACAAGGGGATTCAATCTCCAAACCTGCAAGCCTGGCAGCTTCAGGAAGACTTGTACCCGTCGGCACATCAATCGTAATATTAGATGGTTTGAATGTGATGGTGGGCACGAAAATATCCAATATTTATTTTAGAACTATCAATTGACCTAATGACAGCGAAACGAATGACTCAATGACATTTTTCCGCTTTCAATTCAACCTGGCTTTGATAAAACTTTCTAAATCTGCGGCCTCTTGCGGGCCAACCAATACCTTCCAGCCGGGAAGACTTTCCTCCAATTCGCCGCTGATCTGGGCAACATATCCAGGAATAATGATTTCTCTGGAGGTGACTTTTTCTTCTAAACCAAGCTCTTTTGCAAATTTACCAATTTGGGCACCGGAGAATTTTCCTGCGGCCCAGGCTGTCAAAACGCTCATGCCTTCACATTCAGGTACAAGCAGCCAGGCGTTTGCTCCGCTATTTTCAATTTCGCCTGAGACGATGAAATAAGTCAAAGAAAAATTAGTTGTCACAAAAACCGGTGAATCAGATTTAGGTTCTCCAATAGGATAAATTTTGGGTTCAACCTGAATCGGTTTCTGCGGGTCCGTATAAATATTTAGACGTAACGTCATCAGCGTGACTAATTGGGCCGGATCAAATGCCGGTAACACGCAGATGCCGCCATATTTTGAAATTTCATTAACTGCCACGACCGTATCTTCGATTAAATCATCATGCTCCACGAAGTGTATAGTTGCATAACCAAGCGGTTTATAATTCTGTTTTATAGCTGCACGCCGGGCAATTGAGCTGATTTGAAATTTCTCCGCAAGAGAATGGGTTTTGAATTGCAACAGCAGATCATTGAAGCCATTTTCTTTTAATTTTTCAGTAAGGGTAACAAGTTCATCCAAATCCGGTGCGGTTACAGCCAGCACATGGTCATTTTCTTTAGCAACGGTTTGAAACCGCTCAGCATTGTCCTGCGTCGCTGCCGACAATACACTGTGCGATCCTTTGACAGCTTCGGCAGCAGCTTTTAGTGCCCGTGATTCCGTACTTCTGAGCACCAACGGTTTTCGGATTATTTCCCAGGCCTTTTCAGCAAGTCGTATGAATGCTTCAGGATCAGCGCTCTTTTGAGTCACAGCAACCATATCGATGACGAGTTCTTCGCCCACCCGCTCCAACACATATTCCTTAACTTGCTTCAGTGTTCTGTCTATCACATCAGGCGGATCTGTGTCGTTAATGTTAATGGCAAATAGCGTCTGGTTTACAAAAGTTTTTTCATGACGATAGAGTACTGTTTCCTCGCCAAGCTTCAACGACTTGTCGGCTCCTAATTCGACGCCTTTTACTGGCGGTTCACTCGCGGCCCCCAATATTTGTTTTGCCTCCTCTGAGACATACGGACAGAGGGACAATTCAGTTCTTTTCGCCGCCAATTTCATGGCAAATGCGAGACAGGTATTGCAGCCGCATTCTTTACAATTCGTCTTTGGTAATAATTTTTGAATCTGTAAGCCGGTGAGCGCCATTATTTATATTACCTCCTTTAACTTAAATTTTCGTTTTATGACGCTTTTTCTCCTGCTTTTCAATTATTTCAACTAACGAACGCAAGGCGTCATTCACTGCGTCATGATCAGGAAAATATTTTGCCAAGTCTGGTTCGATCATCACGAGATTGGTTCCTTCGGCATATCTTCCGGCATATTTACCTCTCACACCGTTTCTAAAATCGTATTCTTCTAACATATCAGGATCATTATGCATATTTTGTCGAGTAGACATAATATGACTCCTATATTAATACACGTACATTAAGACA
>CAZIKB010000147.1:0-13773 GCA_964539665.1 uncultured Cytophagia bacterium | reverse complement strand
AAACATTGTGTGCATGTAGCTACTTATGACATCTTAAAGTTAAAATGATATTACTATACGCTTCTCATTTTACTTGACAGTCCTGTGTGATTTTTGTAATTTAAGGCTATGTTAAGAAAAAGAGATAAAGAACTGATCGTTAAATTTGCTGCAAAAAAATCTTAAATTTGAAATAAAAATGAGCTATCACATGAAGAATTTACAATTTCTCGTAAAGAGATTGCTCATACTAATAATGTGGGTGGTCCTTTTTGTGCCAGCAATGGCCCAAGACCGATCCTTGAGTGGTCGGTTCACAATACGGCAACCAGATTCAACGATCATTGTACCTGCTGCCTTAGCCAGGGTTGTTGTCAGTAATCCAACAACAGGGGATAGTGTTGTAATTTTCACTGACCAGGATGGATTTTGGGAAGTGAATACCGCTAGTTTACCGGTTAAGTTGGTCTCATTCTCGGGGGTGAGCACTGACTCAGGGATTCTTCTGGAATGGACGACAGCGACGGAGACAGACAACTACGGTTTCCAGGTTCAGAAGGATTCCAGCGGATATTTCGTCGCTATTGGATTTGTACAGGGGGCAGGAACCGTAGTCACGCCCCAAACCTACCAGTTCCTGGATGAACAGGTAATACAGGGTGAGACATATCGTTATAGACTGAAGCAAATTGATCGGGCTGGTCAGTTTGAGTTCTCATCTGTAATAGAGGTTCATTTTAGCGGCGCGACCTTGGTGGAAAATATTCCAGATGATTATCAGATCCCAATTCATGTTCGGGGGATAGACTGGGATGGAGTTCTCCAATATGACCTCATGGATGATGGTCAGATTACCATCCGAATCCTCAACATACGGGGACAGTTGGTCAGGACATTTAGAGAAGATCAAGCTAGAGGAACCCATACAATATTGTGGGATAAGAGAAATAACCAGGGAGTTAATGTTGCCTCAGGATGGTACTCTGTCATGATAATAAACTTCTCCCACGAATTTGCATTACTGCCATTCATTCTTCAAGAAGGCGTGGTTATTTCAAACGGAAAGGCAGTCTACTCAATTCGGAGCCGACAGCCGGTACCTCAAAATTCAAAATCTCTCGGAAAGGTTACCTCCACAATGCTCAGAGTGAGTTCGACTGGTCCCGGTTTTCTCAAATATATGGGTAGTGTCGTGTCACAAGGCAAATGTTCCTATCTCAGCCCACATCGACGTCCTTCTATTACTCAAACGAACCAAGCAAACTCCTCAGGAAGTATTAAGAAAGCAGCCACACCCTACTATTTAAGTTTGACCGTGTGGCCTGATAGTACACTTAAACACAGTAGTTGTTGGGAAGTGGGGCCTGGGTGGGATATTGGTACAATCGTTCTG
The DNA here is from genome assembly GCA_964539665.1 of uncultured Cytophagia bacterium. Lineage (GTDB taxonomy): Bacteria > Zhuqueibacterota > Zhuqueibacteria > Oceanimicrobiales > Oceanimicrobiaceae > CAZIKB01. Next base: position 12,401 of record CAZIKB010000147.1, on the reverse strand, counting down.
TACCCAAATGACACAACAAATACAGATTACTTATATTGGTGTCATTTGACAGGACCAGGTTATTTTGAACGGTGGATGACTAAGGCAGATGTATATATCAGTTCCGAAGTAGCAGCAGCTACCAAGAACGTTATTAAGTATTATATGACAAATGACATCCTCCCCACTCTCACGGACGGTTTCTGGGCTTACGAGGAAAGCGAGATTACGACGGGATCACTTCCCCAATATGGTACTGATAATACCCTAATCTGGGAAACAAATATAGCGGGTGGATTCTGGTATGGTGTATGGGATGATGGAGAAGGTACCATCACAGCCGGACTGATTCATGTCACTAATCCAGATAGCAGCAAGATACTCAGCGAACTGGGAGGGGTTTTGACTCATGCAAGGGACTACGGTGATCCTGTGCACCAACCCTCAATAGAAAACAACTACTCGATTCTAACTTCCCCGAGTGACATAGACCTAATGGGTTTTCCTCACGTATACAACAGACCACCCAAAACAAGGTGGCCTGATGATGAGACACACGTGGTCCATCTGATAGGAGGTGGATGGCAAGTGATGAATCAACCAGGTCTGAGGAAGAAATTGTCTCCGGAAGTACAGGAATTCTGGGATAATCTTACACCCGAAGTGCGGTTAAGATTTAAGAGACCGCCCGATAGGGTAGTATTCAGGAAGTGATGTTATAAGCAGGTCTTTTTTCTGTCGAGAGAAGGCATGCTAATTTCAACTAGAACAATTGGTGTTATTATTGAAAACCTAATGAACATTTTTTTTGTTGTTCCTAACTTCGTAGAAATTGATCTGAGTTGTAAGAAGGGATTGAGACTTTATAAATTTTGGATTTTTATATGGTTTTTGAGAGCGTCTCCACCAATTTTACGGCAACAGTCGAATATATCTCGCTTTCACCGGATAGGACATTTCTCTAAATCTGCGAATCTCAGCCAAACGATGTTTCGTCGGGATGCAGTCTAAGAACCGGGTATATTTTTCACCAAGAAGGTTGGTCTCAAAGTAGCGGTTAGTCAGGTTGGAATGCTGGTAAGAGAAATCACCGCGTTCAAACAGGTGGAATCGCAGCCAGAATCGGTCGAAATTTTCTAACTTTTTAGACTGGTTAAAATAAGCCAGGAAGAATTTCAAAATCAGGTAAGTGTCAATTTTGGCCAGGAGCTCCAAATCCCGGATGAATTCTTCGCTTTGGATCTCTCTTTCTCCTGATAAAAATTTCAAGGCTGCATGCACCCCATGATTGATCTCTTCTATAAATACCATGAAAGCGTAAATATTTTTTTCACTCAAACCATTGCGGGGATCATTTTTCTCTAATTTTGCAATCATATCATCATTAAAATAGATTGCCAGGTAGAGTTTATCATTCAGGATGCGCATGAATAATCTGGCTGCATCAGAGAGCTCCCTTGCTTCTGCCGTGCATTTATTTGATAAATCGTCAAAACGCTTTCTACCAATAATAAATTGTTCTAAATTGACGCCGCTAAATTGTTGGTAGGTGCGTTCTGTGATTTGCTGCAATTCCTTTAATAGAGACATGACCAGTCAGTTATCAAAATTCTAATTTCCCGTTTTACCATAAAAAATTTGACGCAACATTTTATCCATGTTTTCTGACTGGTCATCCAAAGTCAGATATTTGTCGATCATGTTGTTTAGCGCAATACGAACAAGTCGAAATCGTTGTGCTAAATTTGCTAAAATTTCCTCCAGGCTGTACTTTACGGCCATACTGTGTTGAGAAGCCCAATGGTAACTGCTGCTGCCCATTTTTTCATAATAATCAAATCCAGGCGCTTTTCTGCCATAAGTGGATTTGCGAAAGATATAATCAGGGAAAAACCCAGTCAAAAACAGGGCGTAATTACCCATGTGGCTGCGGATCAGAAAGGCTTCATGTGAAGATGAATTTATAAAATCCAGCATCAAATCAGTGAAGTACTGATGCTTTTTGTTATGATATTTTGAGATAGTCATCGATCTCCTGAGACTACAAAATTCTGCTAACATGCAGGCTACGTAGTCTGCCAGATTGCGATCGTCCAAATCTAATTCCGTGAAAACCCGGCGAGTTAAAATATAGAAATAAAAATATGGCGATATTTTGCAAAAGCCGGTATTTTGATTTACTTTTTGAAAAAGTATGTCATCATCCAAAACTTTATCGCGGGTTACTTCATCAGTTAGCAAGTCTGAAAGGGCTGATTTATTTTTCGTGTCTTTTGCCAGTGTATCAACAATGAATTCAAAATCTTCTGCAGTAAACTTGTCTCGACAATTGGCTCTTATCACCTTAATCACCACCTTATTGAGCAGAAATACAGAATATAGCCTTTATTATTATTATCGTCATTTTATAGAAGACCTTTTATTAAACCTTAAAGCCCAAAAGCTCTAAATGGGGAAAATTATTAATATGAATAAGTTGTGAATAGAAAATGCTCTTGACTTTTCATACGCTTATGAATATATTAATTATATGCTAAGCAGTTTTAAACGTCTCACAAAACACTCAGCAGTTTATGGTCTTGGCCATATCATAACTAGGGTAGTGAATTTTTTACTTCTACCCCTGTACACAAACAAACTTCCCACAGATGAATATGGCGTATCAGCCGTCGTATTTACCTATTTAGCCCTTATGACCATTGTTTATACGTATGGAATTGACGCAGCCTTTCTACGCTTTTTTATTTTAAGCGATGATAAAATTCAACGAAGGAAAATTTTCAGTACAGCATTTTGGGCAGTTTTGATTGTCGCGGGCTCATTAACTGGTATAATTTATTTGAAGGCTGCGACCATTTCAAACCTCATTATATCTGAAGGCGAATTTCCGCAATTATTTCGCCTGGGTTGTTGGATACTTTTATTTGATGCCCTTGCATTTTTGCCGTTTTTGTTTTTACGTGCCGAAGAAAAATCAGTGTATTTTATTGTTATAAAATTTGTTAATGTTCTAATCAATGTTGGTATGAATATATGGTATATTGTATATTTACAAAAGGGTGTGGAGGGTATCTTTCTGGCAAACGCCTGGGCATCGGCCATTACCTTTTTTTTGCTTTTGCCCATTCTTTTCAGACAGATATCTTTTGTGTTTATATGGAGTGCATTGGTAGAGCTGCTTAAATTCGGCCTTCCTTATCTGCCATCGACACTCGCAGTGGTGCTAATGCAAACATTTGATCGGTTCATTTTGGAAAAAATGGCCGGTCTGGAGGTCACCGGTCTTTACTCAGCAGGCTACAAACTTGGCATTTTCATGAACCTGTATGTAATGGCGTTTCGCTTTGCCTGGCATCCCTTTTTCCTTTCGACTTCAAAACAGGAAAATGCCAAAGAGATTTTTTCTAAAATCTTGACCTACTTTACATTGTTGGCGGCTGGAATCTTTTTATTTATTTCATTTTTCATTGATGAGATTATTCGATTTCGTATATTTGGTTTGACCATATTTGGTTCAGCTTATTGGGAAAGCACAAAAGTTGTCCCGGTTATCCTTCTGGCCTACTTAATTTATGGTATGTATGTGAACTTTGTTGTTGGTATTTATATAGAAAAAAAGACGAAATATCTACCATTAATCAGCGGAGCTGGAGCGGTAGTGAATATCATAACGAATATTTTACTTATTCCGATTTTTGGCATGATGGGAGCAGCTTACGCATCGTTAATGGGTTTTCTGGTCATGGCTGTTATGCTTTACTTTTTTGCACAAAAGTTTTATACAATCCCGTATGAATTTGGACGCCTGATTAAGTTAGCGTTAGTAGTTGTGGCGCTTTTTTCAGTTGGATATTATGTAAAAGGCTCCTGGATGATTTTTACTAAATCTTTGCTTGTTTTAGGTTTTCCGGTGATTTTATTTTTAACGGGATTTTTTGAGCGGAGGGAATTGGATTCAATTAAAAAGATGGTCCGGTCGAAGTTTGGGAAAGCGATTAGTTAACTTATTGAAGGCGATTATTTATTGTGGATTCAAAAGAATTAGTTAATTTGATTAAAGACCTTGATTTGCTTGTTTCTAAGTCTTTTGATTTAACAATTGTAGGTGGAGCAGCAATGATCTTACATTTTGGGGCAAAACGTGCTACAAGAGATATTGATGCTCTTCTTTTGAAAGGTAATTACAAAGATTTAGAAAAGGCTTTTCTGCATTTGTCTGAAAGCCGAAATTTACCTGATAACTGGTTAAATTTTGCAACGAAAGGATTTATAGATGCATTACCTGTCGATTTTAAAAAACGATTAATAAAGTTGGATTATAATCTTAAAAATATTCAATTGTTTGTCTTGGGCAAAGTTGACCAGATTGCAATGAAAGTTGTTGCACTTCGTGAACAAGATCTCGAGGATTTGGACATTTTAATAAAGAATATCACGCCTGAGGAAATAGAAATTTTGATCGAACACGTAGAACGCTTAGAACAAATTCGTCCAGATTGGTCACAAAAGATTTACTATTTCATTTTGGAGAAAGGATGGAAAGTAAATTAAATAAATTATTTTCAGAGTGGAATAAACTTGGCGCTGCTGTATTAGTTGCAATTCCTGATTCTACGGTTGGGAAACGTAAACCAGAAGAGTTAATTTCCGAGAGCACAAATTGGTGTAGATATTCAGGCAGGTTAACCTGGGTTGTTATTGATTGGCTGATTCGAAATATAGATTACATTGATGATTCGTTGTTATTTGAAAAAACTAGCTCGAAAGGAAATATTGCAGTTTTGGGATTGTTATGTGATGCCGCTAACCAAAAAAAATCACATGTGAAATTTAGTAAGATATTAAAAACATGTCAACCAAATGACAAATTGGAGATATTTTTTCATCGGGTTGCGAAAAGTACTTTCGCCTCTAAACTTGCGAAAGAAAATGCACTACCGCTTTTTTATAAATGGAATTTTGTTTCAAATGAATTGCGATATTTATAAACTTATTCTGTAGAATACATAGTCTACCTGAATTATTCACTACAGAGGTCGCTGAGAACGCAGAGTTTAAATACTACCGAGGCTAGTGAAAAGAACATTTACATCAATGGACAAATCATCTAACAATTCTATTGAAAAATATCTGGTTATCATCATTGGTGCAACTTTTCTGCTTCGATTTATCGGAATTTGGTATGGCTTACCTTCCCTCTACAATTCCGACGAACCGTTTAACCTTTTAAACGCGCTTAGCTTTGGCGCCAAAAAAAGTTTAGAACCAACCTATTTTGTCTATCCTGCATTTTATTCCTACTGCCTTTTTGCTGTATTAGGGATATATTATGTCGCGGGTACTGTCTTTGGAATTTTTGAATCTGCTTTGGATTTTGGCGCCGCATATTTTCTCAATCCAACCGGGCTGTTATTAACTGGCAGGTTTTTCAGTGTGCTCCTGGGGGTGGTAACGGTCTGGTTGTTGTTCAAAATCGGACAGCGAATTTATTCTAAAAAGATCGGATTATACGCCGCAGCCATATTAGCCCTGAGCTTCACGCATGTTGATCTGTCCCATTGGGTATTGCTGGAGCCAGCAGTCGCCTTGCTTACTGCTTTGTCTTTGTATTTGATATTTAGATTTTATGAAAAGCCTTCCGTTAAAATGTGCCTCCTGGCAAGTGTGGTTTCCGGCCTGGCCATTTCAACTAAATACAATGCCGGATTTATTTTTCTGCCTCTGATAATTTCAATCGTTCTGGTTTATAAAAAACAGGTATCGAAAGTTTTTTTACATTTATGCCTGAGTTTTTCAGCCCTGTTATTCGGATTTTTGGCAGGTTCGCCTTACTGGTTATTTTCGTTTCCGAAATATTGGAGCACTTTTAAATTTACCATGTCACATGTTAGCTCTGGAATGGTGGGGCACATCAGCGCGATGCCGGTTGTATGGCCTTTGTGGGAGATAATTTATCAGGATTGGAGTGTGGGATTATTGTTTCTTGCCGGTTCAATTTATGCTCTTTTCCAGCGGGATAAAAAACAAATTCTGCTTTTGTCGTTTGTACTTTCAACCTTATTAATCGTTGGCTTTTGGCAGCGAACTGGCATCCACTATCTTCTGCCAATTTTTCCTGCTTTTGCAATTTTAGCAGCTTTTTTTTTACACGATGTTTCAGAGCAAATGCCCAGGAAAAGCTACCGGATTGTTTTGTTGGGTCTAATTTTTGTAGCGCCGCTTATCAAGATTGTTTATCAGGATATCCGCTTAACTCAAAAAGATTCCAGAACCCGGGCAAAAGAATGGATCGAGTCCGAAATCCCCGGGGAGGGTGTAATTGGCTATGAAAATTATGTCTACGGGCCTAACCTTTTTGATCCAGCACGATATTTCAAAAATTCAACAGAAAGCGGATTACTCCCTTTGGAATTAAAAGAGCGTTTACTCCGGGAAAAGCGATTGCGAACTTCATACGTTTTGGTTAATTTAAGAAAAGATTTTAAGCTGAGGAATTTCAACCAGGTTAACCAGGATACTACAAATCTTGAAAATAATGCTTACATTCGTCAGCTTTTGCAAATGCGCTTGCCTAAACTTGCAACGATAAAAAAGGCCGGCCTACAGTATCTTATCGCTTCCAGTGACAATTACGACCGCTACTTTAAAAGCACGGTCCCAAAAGAAGGTACGACTTTGTGGTTTAGTTATCAGAACGGCAAAAAATTTTACACAAGTGTTTTGAATTCTGAAGATTTGATTCTATTGCAGGAATTTAAATCAGGTTTATGGAATTTAGGTCCAGCTATCAAAATTTACAAATTCAAATCATAGCTAAATGTCAAACGTTTCAGCCAATGCGCGGCAACCCGAGTTAAAAAAGCGCCAGATCTCAATATCTTATCCTTTTATTTGGGATGGATTGGAAAACTTTGACTACCCATTTGATGACAATGGCATTCCACGCGTTTATATGGGTAAGAAATTTGGCCTGCAATATAATCATGTCACAACTGTGCAGTATGGTCTCTGGAACCTGCAACAATACTCAGAAAACAAAAATGAGAAATATTTGCACAATGTTCAAAAGATTGTTCACTGGCTGGTCGATAATTTTAAAACCTGGCAAAACGGAACAAGCGCCTGGATTTATGATTATGATTTAGACTTTTACAGGTTAAAAGCGCCGTGGATATCCGGCATGGCCCAGGGACAGGGAATTTCGCTTTTACTCAGGTATTGTCGACTAATCTCCGAAGAGCGATTGCTTGAAATTACAAAAGAGGCATTCCAGGTGTTTTTGAATCCTGTCGCCAGGGGAGGCGTGGTCTCGCATTTCCCCGATGGCAGCCTGGTGTTTGAGGAGTTTCCAACCAATCCGCCTTCATTGGTTTTAAATGGGCATGTCTTTGCGCTGTTGGGGATTTATGATTACAGCGTTTTTTGGCAGGATAAAACCGCCAAAGAATTATTCCAGGCAGCGGTAAATGGCTTGAAAAATAACCTAAATCGTTACGATACGGGCTTTTGGAATTTTTATGACTTGCATCCAACTCGAAGGTTAGCTTCGCTAATGTACGTTAAAGTGCACGTCCAGTTACTACATATCCTGGCTTCTCTGACTGAAGAGCCATTTTTCAAAGATGTGGCAGATAGATGGCATAAATACTTAACTAATCCCTACTGCCGTTTCAGGTGGATGCTGGGAAAAGTAACAGAAAAAGTACGGCGCCGGTTTTGAATTAAATTTAATTTTTCAGTTAATGATTGTTTAGTTCGTGATTATTTATTATTTTCACAAGAAGTAAATTACTGTTACTTTAATCCCAAATCATCAATCTAAAAGCCTTTTAAATTATGGACAATACCGATCAAGTTTTTCCAGGGAGAATACTGAATTTTGCACATCGCGGTTTTAAGGCTAACGCACCGGAGAATAGTATGGCGGCTTTTAAAGCAGCTATTGACCTGGGCGCTGATGGTATTGAGTTGGATGTGCGAACCTGCAGAACAGGCGAGGTGGTTGTTTTTCATGATTCAATGGTGACGCGTTTGACCAACGGTCGAGGTTTTGTTAAGAATAAGTCTTTGGTGGAGTTAAAAAGCCTCAGGTTAAACAGCCCAAATCCGAATCTGAACGAGCAAATACCAACTCTTGCTGAAGTAATTGAATTGATTGATAAAAAAGTAATTTTAAATATAGAAATCAAAACCAAAGGTCTTCCAAAAGATCATATTGAAGATAAAGTGGTTGAGATTTTAAACCAGTACCGGCTGGAAAGTAAAGTAATTATTTCATCATTTAATCCAATCGTAATTCGAAGAGTCAGGAAAATTAATAATGAAATCTTAACAGGTTATTTGATAGAAAAGAATTTTAATGTTCATAATATGGAAATATCTCTAACAAAACTATCTGGCGCCAAGGCTATTATTTTAGAAACGAGCTTGGCACAGGAAAAATTAGTTGCGAAAATTCAAGAACTTGGCTATCATTCAGTTGTATGGACTGTGAATAATCCTATCGTGATGAAAAGTTTAATCGAAATGGGCGTTGACGGAATTATAACGGATAAGCCTGAACTTATGGAAAAAATTAAGAAGAACCCAAAAGTATGAATAAATTTCTAATTTACTTGACTTTGCTATTCTTGTTGTCCCGAGGCACTTTTGTAATTGCACAAAATTCAACGAATGAAGCACAATTCTATCTCTGGCCGACCAATGCCAGTAAATTTTTAACATCGGTTTTTTGTGAATACCGCGGACGTCGATTTCATGCCGGCATTGATGTGAAAACCTGGGGAAAAATTGGCTATAATGTATATGCTATCCGGCCGGGATATGTTTCAAGGATTTCTGTTTCGCCTTATGGGTACGGCAGAGCTCTCTATATAAAACTTGACACAGGTGAAACAGCGGTATTTGCTCACCTCTCCAGATTCTCGGACCCAATCCAGGATTATGTTGAATCAGAGCAAAAACGTCTGGGAAGATATCGAATAAACAGATATTTAAAAAAAGGACAGTTACCGGTTGCTCATGGCGAAATTGTCGCTTACACCGGACAGACCGGGATAGGAGCGCCTCACTTACATTTTGAAATTAGAGATTCTGCTAATAAACCAATAAATCCGCTATCAAAAGGTTATAATCTTCCTGATCGGGTAAGCCCGATAATAACGAAATTGAGTTTTTCGCCATTGGACGTAAGCTCTGAGGTTAATGGTGATTATAAGCCAGTTATTCTTTATCCACAGTGGAGCAATTCAGGTGAATATGTTATAAACGAAGTAGTTACAATATGGGGTAATGTGGGATTAGCAATTTCTTCCTATGATAAAGATGCTAACTCTTCAAACCTGTTCGGCCCGTACAGTTTTAAATTGTTAGTTGATGATGTTGTACGTTTCCAGTATCAGTATGATCAAATGTCATTTCAAGAAAATACTATGGTGGAGTTAGAAAGAGATTATAGACTATCAAGAAGACAATTTGGTCGATTTCATAAACTCTATAAAGGTAAGCACAATGTAAAATCAAACTATACGCCAAACAAGACCTGGGCCGGAGTATTAAAAAGCGCTTCTCTGGATGCCATTCCCGAAATCCGTTCCAAATATTCATTTGAAAAGGCTCTTGATAAGAATGATTTTCAAGCGGGAGCATTATTTCCCGGAATGCACGAATTCAAAATTGAAGTTTCAGATTATTTTGGTAATATTAGCATAATTCGAGGGAAATTCCAGGTGGGCGCGGCCTATAATATTCAGCCAATAATCAGAAAAGATGAAGCTGGCATGTTAATACTCAATGACATCCTAACCTATGAATTAAGAAGGTTAGAGAATGTAAATGCATTTGAATTAAATCGCAATCGCTGGCGTTCAATTCCGCTTGATTTTATTTATGAAGAAGATAGCCTGGAAGAAAGTAATGGCAAAAACTTTGATTCGGGTTTAATTAAATCTGGAAGTGTTCTTTTGCTCGAAAAGCCTTTGGCAAATCCAATAATTCTGAAATTTATTGGACATGATCAATTTGAGTTCGAATCTTATCCCTATTTTTATATTGAATCACATCCTATCTCAACCTCTAAGCCTGCTCAATTTGAGATTGGCTATGATTATTATGATGACTATTTAAGATTAGAGATTCAATCGAAGAATTTACTTAGAGAAAGCCCGGAGCTCATTTTGAATCCAGAGCGTGAGGATTCTGTGAAAATTCAATTGCAGCAAATAGAGTTAAATAAATATGTTGGCCGGATTGATTTTAATAGTCTAAACGGAAGTTACCACCTTCTGAAAATAATATCTCAAAATTTAAGTGGCGAAGAATTCATAAATTGGGAACATTTCGAGGCTACGATAATCAAACCGTCAAAATCAAAACGGATAATTTCAGAAGATCAGAAGTTCTGGGTAAGTTTTTGGTCAGGCTCCCTGTACAAACCGATTTATGCTCGAATCCTTGTAGATAGTCTGACAAATGGCACAGCTTCAAATATGGTGAGCCAAATTTATAATGCCGAACCGCAGGACGTACTATTAAATGCCGGTGCAAATGTGGTGCTGAAATATCCTCATGATGAAATCCATCCGGAAAAACTGGGTGTTTATTATTATACAACAAAAAGTAAGTGGACTTTTATTGACAATACTCTCGATACAACCAATAAAACTATCTCGGCTAAAGTATTTAGTCTGGAAAAGTTTGTATTAATTCGGGATGAGATACCACCGGAAATTAGCAATTTACGACTTGGCAATCAGGCTCACTTAAAATCCCGGACGCCCAGAATTTCAGCGAAAGTTGAGGACAAATTATCAGGAATTAAAAGTGAAAATGATATTGTCATTAGATTAAATGGCAAAAGACTGATTGCTGAATATGATCCGGAGCGAGACAGGATATTCTATCAGTTTAAAAAACCGCTGCCAAAAGGTAAGTATGAGGCTTCTGTATGGGCACAGGACCGTTCAAAAAATGATGCCTTTCGAAAAACCATTTTTTGGATAGATTAACAGCCGGCACGGTTGACCGCAAAAACAAAGGAATAGAATTTCAAGTTTCCCATCAATAACTAATGGGACCTCAGCTTTACTAAACTTTCGAAGTTAAGAAAAGCTCCATATAAAAACATTATGATTCCCTTAAAAGATGACAACCCCAGAGACCTTCGGCCATTTATTACGGTTGGATTAATAACTGTAAATATTCTGGTATTTTCTTTGCAATTAAAACTGGGATTTGAATTTTTAATTCACGAATATGGCCTTATTCCGATTGATGTCGTCAATGGACAAAACCTGAAAACGTTAATTACATCCATGTTCTTGCATGGTGGATTTATGCACCTGGCGGGAAATATGCTTTATCTTTGGATATTTGGAGATAACATCGAGAACTATCTGGGGCACTCACGATTTATTGTTTTCTATTTACTCTGCGGGCTATTGGCAGTAGTAGCGCATATATTCTTGAGTGGAATTTCTAATGTTCCAATGATTGGAGCAAGTGGTGCAATCTCGGGTATTTTAGGCGCCTATTTAATCAAATATCCCAGAGCAAAAGTGCTGGTCATTATTCCCATTTTTATGTTTTTAACCATTCGGAAAATTTCTGCTTTGTTTGTGCTTGGATTCTGGTTTGTTATGCAGCTTTTTTCTGGTGTGGTCTCCTTTGGAATAGAAGGCGGCGGAGTAGCGTTTTGGGCGCATGTAGGGGGATTTGTCGCAGGTATGATATTGATTAATATTTTCCCCAATAAAAGACGTGTAGTTAAATATTGGTAATGATTCTATATTAAATATGAAATAATAATTGCTAAAGTTAATCAGATAGGAATTGAAATTATCATCGCCCAATTTATGCTTTTAAGCGTTCTTAGCGTCTTTCCCGACGTTTTTTTTCCCTAATGCCCGGTCAATTTTTAATTTCAAATCTGATAGATCCACCGGCTTGATAATGTAATCATAAGCACCAAATTTCATCGCATCAATTTGGGAACTTACTTCCGGGTAACCTGTAAATAAAATAACTTCGGTATCTTCCTTCATTTCTTTCATTCTGTCTAATAAAGCTACACCATTAATTTTGGGCAATTTCAAGTCCGTGATGACCAAATCTATGGGTGTTTCCTGAAATTTAATTAATGCTTCTTCACCATCTTGTGCAGTAATGGCATGGTACCCCCATTTGCTTAATGTTTCGGACATCAATTGAACGATATCTTCCTCATCATCCACAACTAATATATTATCCATAAAGCTGTCTCGTAGATCCAAAAAATATCATGTTGAAATAGTTATTAAGATTACGTATTTATCGGCTTCTAATGATTTTACTTTAGAGCAACTTTAATTTATAAATTTTAACAATGTCACGTGTTGCGTCAAAATTAAATGTAACCCTGGGGGTTTTATTTTGAGTAAGATCAT
>CAZIKB010000146.1:0-13815 GCA_964539665.1 uncultured Cytophagia bacterium | reverse complement strand
ACTAAATTAAAAGATTGTATAATGCAATATTTTGACACTACGTGCAATATTTCAAGGAGAATAAAATGCAATATGTAAATTTAGGGCGTACTGGTCTGAAAGTTTCTCGAATATGTGTGGGATGTATGACCTTTGGTTCAAAAAAGTGGCGCGAGTGGGTGATTGAAGAAAAAGAATCACGGCCGATAATTCAAAAGGCTCTGGATTTGGGCGTCAATTTTTTTGATACCGCCAATATGTATTCTCTTGGAGTAAGCGAGGAGATCGTCGGTCGGGCGTTGAAGGATTTTGCAAAACGAGATGAAGTGGTCATTGCTACAAAAGTTTACTTTCCAATAAATGACAAGCCCAATCAGGGTGGTCTTTCCCGCAAGCACATTCATTCTCAAATAGATGCTTCCCTGAAAAGGCTTGGTACGGACTATGTGGATTTGTATCAAATTCACCGTTTGGACCATTTCACGCCCATCGAAGAAACTCTCGAAGCTTTGCATGATTTAGTTAGAATGGGAAAGGTACGTTACCTTGGCGCTTCCAGCATGTTTGCCTGGCAGTTTGCAAAAATGTTGCACACATCAGATTTATACGGCTGGAGCCGATTTGTTAGCATGCAGAATCACTACAATTTAATTTACCGTGAAGAGGAGCGGGAAATGCTGCCGTTGTGCAGAGAAGAGGGTGTCGGGATCATCCCCTGGAGTCCTGTAGCCCGCGGTTTTCTTACAGGTAATCGAGACCGGAAAGGTGGTGGCGAGACTTTACGAGCCAAAACCGATGATTATGCAAAAAAAGTTTATGATTATGATGATCAGGATTTTGCTATTGCGGACAGAGTTGTTGATTTAGCTCAACGCAAGGGAGTAAAGCCCATTCAAATCGCGCTTGCCTGGGTACTTCACCAACCGGGCATCACTTCTCCGATTGTAGGTACAAGGAAAACCGAACATTTAGAGGATATGGTCGCAGCCCTCGAAATCGAGTTGTCGGAGGAGGATCGAATCTATTTAGAAGAACCGTATAGACCACGTTCTATTAAAGGACACGAATAAAAGCAATGTAGTGTGTACTGCAGGTTTGATAAACCTGGATAACTTATGGATTACAATTTGCATTTTGATGTTTTCATTTTAAAATTAGTTTTATAGGAGGGAAAAGCCTATGATGATCTTCACGAGTTTATTACTTTTCATTTTTGCTGTTTTATTAGCCTGCCCTTTGGCTGTTATTCAAGCTGGAAAACCTGATGGAGATTCTGATGGCAAACAATTAAGAGTCAACGCCAGACGAATCGAGGAGCGTATTTTAGCGCTGGGTGAATACGGCAAGAATCCTCAGGGTGGAGTCAATCGTGTTGCTTACAGCGAGGAAGACATCGAAAGCCGCAAATACATCATATCGCTAATGCAAGAGGCCGGATTGTCAATTAAAATTGATGCCGCAGGAAATATCGTTGGAAGACGAGAGGGAAGGGAGGCGAAACTTCCATCTATTCTATTTGGTTCACACAGTGATTCAGTTCCGGAAGGAGGGAGCTATGATGGCAATTTAGGTGTGCTCGCAGCTATTGAATGTGTCCAGGTGCTTGCCGAGAATGGGTTTGTAACCCGACATCCCCTGGAAGTAATCGTGTTTACAGATGAGGAGGGCGGATTGGTTGGCAGCCGGGCCATGATTGGCAAACTCACCTCCGATGCTCTGGAAGTAGTTAGTCACAGTGGTAAATTTGTTCGTGAAGGTATTCGTGATATTGGCGGGAATCCGGATAAGCTTGCGGAAGTGCAGTGCCAGAAAGGCGATTTCAGAGCATTCATTGAGCTGCACATTGAACAGGGCAGTATTCTGGAATCGGAAAACATTGACATTGGCGTGGTCGAAGGAATTGTGGGTATAAATTGGTGGAATGTTACCATAGAGGGTTCTGCTAACCATGCCGGAACAACGCCCATGAACAAGCGGCGGGATGCACTGTTAGCTGCGGCCCATTTAATTACGGCAGTCAATGAGGTTGTAACCAGTGAACCCGGACGGCAGGTGGGAACCGTGGGGCGCATTGCCGCTGAACCAGGAGCGCCGAACGTTATTCCCGGTAAAGTCGTGATGAGCCTGGAACTGCGTGATTTGGCATCTGAGAAAATAAATTCACTTTTTGAAAAAATCCAGCAAAAAGCGAAGGCCATTGAGCAGAATTCTGGTACAAAAATATCCTTTAGCGGAATAGATGTGATGGCTGTACCAGCGCCAACAGATGAGCGCCTGCGCAAAATCATAGCAGAATCAGCTCATGAATTAGATTTAAGTAGTCAATTTATGCCCAGCGGAGCGGGACACGATGCGCAGGACATGGCGCGAATTGCACCTACCGGAATGATCTTTGTCCCAAGCGTCGGTGGCGTCAGTCACTCGCCAAAAGAATACACACGACCGGAAGATATGGCAAACGGGGCGAATGTTTTGCTGCAGACCGTACTGAAAATTGATCAGGGCAGCCTGGAGTGACATTTGTTAAACTAGGGAGTTTTAAAAGTTCAATCGGACATTTACGACTAACATTTTGAGTGAGATTCTAACTGGAGGCCTCGATTCATCGAAGGATTCTCTCCAAATGAATTTGGACTTCCGGTTTTTTAATAGCAGTTTTAATTAAAAAAAATGATATTAAACGAAAGGAAATACCATGGCAAGCAATTTTCCGCAATCTGAGCAAAGCCGTATAACACGCCGCCGTTTTTTAGGTTACTTTTCCAGCATTGGATTGTCTACCACTCTTTTGCCTGGAATTCTGTGGTCAAAAATACAGGAAGAAAGCACATCGAATATTTCCAAAGACATTCTTGCTGATGCTGAAAAATTAGCTGGTCTGGAATTTACTGATGACGAGCTGGATTTGATGCTGGAAGGATTAAGCGATTATCTGGAAAAATACCAGGAATTACGAACAATATCTTTTGATAATAGTGTAACTCCCGCAATTCAATTCAATCCAATTCTGCCCGGCATGACTTTTAGCAGTGAACGAAAATCTTTCAAATTGAGTGAAGTCCAGGCCTTGAAAGCGCCTGCAAATCTGGAAGAAGTGGCGTCATGGCCGGTAACACATCTGGCACAGCTCATCAAATCTCGTCAGGTGAGTTCTTCAGACCTAACTAAAATGTACCTGGAACGTCTCAAACGATTTGATCCTAAACTACAGTGTGTTATAACATTTACTGAAGAATTAGCCCTTAAGCAGGCCAAACAGGCGGATGCGGAAATAGCTGCTGGCAAATATCGCGGAACCCTGCACGGTATCCCCTGGGGCGCTAAGGACTTGCTGGCCGTTAAAGGTTATAAAACCACCTGGGGCGCCATGCCGTATAAAGACCAGGTCATTGATGTGGACGCGACGGTAGTAAAACGATTGGAAGAAGCGGGCGCGGTGTTGGTGGCGAAACTAACCATGGGGGCTCTGGCCAGGGGAGATGTCTGGTTTGGCGGAAAAACCAAAAATCCCTGGAACCTGGAACAAGGTTCAAGCGGTTCCTCGGCTGGTCCGGGAGCGGCGACAGCAGCCGGATTAGTCGGCTTTGCTATTGGTACAGAAACCAGAGGTTCAATTGTTTCCCCTTCCACACGCTGCGGTGTCACAGGCTTGCGGCCTACCTTTGGCCGGGTTAGTCGTTATGGCGCCATGGCTTTAAGCTGGAGTATGGACAAGATAGGTCCAATGTGCCGGAGCGTGGAAGATTGTGCAGTTGTGTTCAATGCAATAGCCGGACCGGATGGAAAAGATGGTACAGTGGTTGATTTGCCGTTTAATTGGGATGCTAACCTGGAAATAAGTAAGTTAAAAATCGGCTATGTAAAAAGTGCTTTTGAAGCAGAGCGGCGGAATAAGAAATGGAAAGCCAATGACATGGCTGCGCTTGAAGTCATTCATTCATTAAGCCCGGACCTTTTTGCCATTGAATTTCCTGATTATCCGGTTAGTGCGATGTCTTTTATTCTGTACGCCGAAGCCGCCGCCGCTTTTGATGAGCTCACCAGAAGCAACAAAGATGATTTACTTGTTAGGCAGGCTAAAAACACCTGGCCAACTGTTTTTCGTCAGGGACAAATGATTCCGGCGGTTGAATACATTCAAGCTAATCGACTGCGAACCGTGGTTATGGAAGCCATGGCTGAACTTATGTCCGGTATCGATGTGTTTGTATTGCCTACCTATGGCAGTAACATTGTAGCTCTGACCAATCTTACCGGCCATCCTGCAGTTGTTCTTCCAAATGGATTCACCGAACAAGGCTCGCCTACAAGCATTAGTTTTATTGGCAAAATCTATGGAGAAGCTGAGACTCTGGCCGTGGCTAAAGCCTACCAGGATGCAACGGAGTTTCATTTAAAGCATCCTGAACTAAAAAGTTAATATGTTTTTTGGTTTAGACTATATCGTAAATTACTATTCACTACAAAAAAGGGAACTACTATGTCACATTCAATAGAATCACATGACAAAAATAATTTAAGCCGTCGCAGTTTTTTAGCTTATTTTAGCAGCATCGGGCTGTCGTCAACACTTTTACCCGGAATTCTTTGGGCAAAAATACAGGAAGACAAGACGCCCAAAATAACCAAAGACATGCTTGTGGAATCGGAAAAATTAGCCGGGTTGGAATTTGTCGATTCGGAACGGGATTTGATGCTGGAAGGCGTAAACGAGTATCTGGAGAAATACGATGAAATACGCGAAGTCTCTATTGAGAATAGCGTATTCCCCGCGGTTCAGTTCAATCCAGTATTGCCGGGTATGAAATTTGATAAAACGAGTAAACCGTTTAAAATGAGTAAAATAAGGCCCACTAAGAAACCAGGAAGATTAGAGGATGTGGCTTTTTGGCCGGTCACTCAACTTGCCCAATTAATTGAATCCCGTCAGGTAAGTTCTTTAGACCTGACTAAAATGTACCTCGAGCGCCTCAAACGCTTCGATCCTAAGCTTCAGTGTGTTATCACAATAACCGAAGAATTAGCTCTGAAGCAGGCTAAAAGAGCTGATGCAGAAATAGCTGCGGGAAAATATCGCGGGCCTCTGCACGGCATCCCCTGGGGAGCAAAGGATTTGCTGGCGGTCAAAGGCTACAAAACAACCTGGGGCGCCATGCCCTACAAAGATCAGGTTATCGATATGGATGCAACCGTGGTAAAACGTCTGGAAGAAGCTGGTGCGGTGTTGGTAGCGAAATTAACCATGGGAGCGTTGGCCTGGGGCGACGTCTGGTATGGCGGTAAAACCAAAAATCCCTGGAATGTCGAACAAGGTTCCAGCGGTTCTTCTGCGGGACCGGGTTCAACTACGGCGGCTGGTTTAGTCGGATTTTCAATTGGCACCGAAACCCTGGGTTCCATTGTTTCGCCCTCTACCCGTTGCGGGGTTACGGGTTTACGTCCAACTTATGGACGTGTCAGCCGTTATGGCGCCATGGCATTGAGCTGGAGCATGGACAAAATCGGCCCCATGTGCCGCAGTGTGGAAGATTGTGCTATTGTTTTAGATGCAATTTGTGGATTGGATGAAAATGATAATTCACTGGTAGACGTGCCATTCAATTGGGATGGTAACTTCGATATTAAGAAATTACGAATCGGCTACGTAAAAAACGCTTTTGAAGGAGAAAGGCGAAATAAGGAATCCCAGGCTTTTGATAATGCTTCTCTTGAAGTGCTGCGTTCTTCAGGCTTAAACCTAATTCCAATTGAGCTGCCGGATTATCCAATCAGGGCCATGTCGTTCATACTGGGTGCGGAAGCCGCCACTGCCTTTGATGAGCTCACCCGCAGTAATAAAGATGACCTTTTAGTGCGCCAGATTAAAAACGCCTGGCCTAATTCCTTCCGGCAAGCGCGGATGATTCCTGCTGTGGAATATATTCAGGCCAATCGATTACGCACGTTAGTCATGGAAGCGATGGCTGAGCTTATGTCCAATATCGATGTGTATGTGGTTCCATCTTTTGGCGGCAGTAACATGCTCATAACCAATCTTACCGGACATCCCTGTGTTGTACTCCCAAACGGTTTTACAGAGAAAGGGACGCCGACCAGCATCAGTTTTATGGGCAACCTTTTTGGCGAAGCAGATGCTCTAACTGTGGCAAAAGCCTATCAGGATGCCACGGATTTTCATTTGAAGCATCCAGTGTTGGAGAGTTAAGTTCAAATTCAATAATTCGTTAGATCCTTTTATTCTATGTCTCTTTAAATTGTGGCAGAAATATGTACTGCAAGGTTGCAAAATCTTTTTTTCCGGCAAAGTTTTTTTGGCCGTTTCTATTTGAGATTATTAAATGGAAGCGGCATTTTTCCCTCACTACATCCCTTCAATTGTGTTGAATATCAGGAGAATTATACTTTTTTGCTAAATCTCTGAGAGAATTCATCATTTTAGATTCTCTTAAATATTAGAAGCAAAAAATGGTGCATTCTCTTTCCCGATTTTTGGTTACCATTTGTTTGATTTTATTTTGAATCTCAAACAGGTACTTTTGCGAATGTGCGATTTCCATGCATTACAGGAGAAAATATGATGATAATCGTCAGATTTAAATATTTTTTGTTTTTTATAACTGTCTTGATTTATACTTCGAGCTTTAGTCAACCGAGGAACGACAAATTTAAATATCAGCCACGAGGCGACCGGGAGGAGGGTCTGACGAGTCTACAAGAAATATCAGGTGATAATCTCTCATTAATATCTATGCGAGGTTTAATCCCTGCAATTGCAACAGATGATGAGGAAAAAAATATTAAGGTTGGCTTTCATCTTGAAAAAAGTGAAAAATTAGAAATAACAGTTCGAGAACCTGGAAAATATTATAAAATGGTTGTTTCTGACAAAATATTTGATTCGGGCTATGAAACTTATGCATGGCCTTCCAAAATTCCTGCAGAAATGAAAATACCTATTTCTGATTTATATGCATTGACTCGAGTAAAAAAACCTGGCAGGCGCATAATCATTCCCTGTGTTCTTTATCAGGATACATATAATGGTGAAATTCAAGGCTACCAATTAACATTTTGGGCAAGGCGAGTTGTGGACACTGAACTGGAAATAGTGAATGCCGCAACTGGAGAGATTGTGTGGAATATGTCTCTGCCAAACCTCTCAGCGTATAAAGCTTATGAAATTCACTGGAATGGCAGGGATTTTAACGGCTTCAAAATTCCATCTGGAAATTATATTTTGAATATTAAAGCATCA
Source organism: uncultured Cytophagia bacterium (assembly GCA_964539665.1). Lineage (GTDB taxonomy): Bacteria > Zhuqueibacterota > Zhuqueibacteria > Oceanimicrobiales > Oceanimicrobiaceae > CAZIKB01. Next base: position 6,581 of record CAZIKB010000146.1, on the reverse strand, counting down.
TTTCACGATATGAGTGGAAATCCTACTCTTCCAGTTAAATTTGTTTATCGTTTTGATCATTGTTGGCAATTTAGCTTAAAATAGACATGAAGAATCGAAAAGTAAAAAAAAGTATAAAATCGAAATACTACAAAAATTTGATTTTAGCGCCTCTCAATTTATTGATGATTATTTCAATTTTTGGGATATTGGCACTGACATTTGTTAATAAACGGCAAGATGCAGTAATAAAAGTGACTGCTGAAGAAGTTAACTTCAATTTGTTGAACAAAGATGATGATGTGAGTGGAGTAGAATTTTTAATAGCCCCCCTAAAATTGAACTCTCTTAGATTAGAATCATTTACACCTTGCCAATTTAAAGTTTTTAAAATGGTTTGTGTAAACACCGACACAGTGATGGCTAACAGGAGCGAAGTGAAAATACAATCTATCAGTCCAAATGCTTCAATTGTTTTTCTAAATCAGGAGCAGCCGATATCACTGCAAAGTCTTTATGCTCCATCTGGTTCCCGCTTCGAAGTTTTATCAAAAAATGGTGAATTGCAAATCAATTTTCCTGAAATTACGAAAGATAAGCAATTCATGATTACAGGACTTATTACTGTTGGGGATCAATTTTTTATGGTGCTGAATGATTGTATTATGACGGATGAGTCCAATATTGATATGTATTTTCCAATGAATTCAAAAGACACTTTAAATATTACTGCTTCAAAGCTTTCTTATGATATTGAATTTGAATTTACTGCCAACAATGGTACAGTACTGGCCAGGTTGTGCCCGGATGAAAACAACAAGTTGGTGTTGGCTGAAAACCTTTTGGTAGAGAATATTGATTTTCTTCAAAAGGATATCACTTCGAGTACGAAAAGTACTACAATTTCGGCAAAGGTTGAACAACCGAACCTGCAAAAAGTAGATGAATTTCCTGAACGTTATGAATTCAAGCTACAACCTGATAAGGTTATTTTGGAAGAGCTCGAGTACAATCAGAACAATTTAATTGTGTCTTTGAAAGAAAAATTCAGCAAAATTCAACCGATTCGTGAAAACATTGCCGGGAAAGAAATCCTGCCATCCTGGTTGGAATATATCTATGAAAAATTCCAATGGTTTTTGGTTGTTTACTTTGTTGGCGCGTTGCATTTTATATATACATTCCTGAAACGAATACAGGCTTCAGTATCTAAAAAGGAAATCGAGAAGTCTGAAAAGGTTACTATTTAACGTTAAAAATAATTAGGAGTGGAAAAATGAAACTATTTTACCTGAACAAATTCATTAAGAAGTTATTTTTTCTAAATTTGAGTATTGCATTTTTATTAGAGGTTAACTTTGTTAATGGTCAAGTTTGCGAGACAGATGTTCAGTGTTTTGTTTCAAAGTATAATCCCGTTCTCGTAACATTTAATATGGGTGATAACGCTCAAGACACTATTACATTAATAGGACAGGATCAAGACCCTGATGGTTTTACCATTGAATTTACTGATGATGGTTCAAGTTGGGTGACACTTGGAGATGATGAAACCAATTCAGCTACATTATGGCACAATATAGAAAAAAATACAAGCGCCGGGTCAAATACTCTGGAATTGATCATCCGGCACAATTCCAGTGGAAGTGGGGGATTACCGCATCCTGTTTATGAAGAAGAATGTATGTTGAGGATTGGTGGCAGCGGCTTAGATGCCAGCAAATTTTTGGATGGTCGGATTGATAATGGTAGTGGGAATCAGTTTATTGCGGTAATACCAGATACCCCCACACCCTTAGATTTGGTTTTCTGTCTGGACGGCTCTGGAAGTATGAATCAGGCAAGCAAATGGGAGAAATTGAGTGACGCAGCCAAATTTATGACGGAGCTATTTACGGCAACTACTAAGCCAACTGATGATTTAATTGCACACCAAATAGGTGCAGTGATTTTTCGATGTGATTGCCCGGGTCCACTAAGTATTCCAGAGTGTGAAGGCCCTTTTGAAGATGAATTAGGGTTGTCATTTTTGCACATTTCAGCGCAACCAGCTTTTGAGCAATTAGAGACTACCTTGGAATCAGCACCAGCAAACTGTACCCCAGTTTGGGATGGAGTTCTGCGATCGCGTGAATTATTTGGAAGCAGTGATCATCAAAAAAGAATTCTATTAATTAGTGATGGAAAACATAATACGGGTTCAGACAGACCTGCTGCAAGTATATTCACCGGTGATGGGATTATTACTTACACGATTGGTATAGGTAAAGATGAAGAAGTCGAACCTCAGCAAATACGTGATTGGGCTCTGGATACTTATGGTGATTACAGAATTACAGATGATGAGCTGGTTCTGCGGGCTTTTTTTGTCGAAGTGTTGGGGAGCGTTCTTGGATTGGAACGGATCCCTGTGAGTTCAACTGATGATTTTCCAGTTGGAATAGACGCTAAAAAAATAGTTTTAGCGCTGAATTGGACCGGGGCTTCTACCAATTTTTATGATTTTAGAATTGAATTTAATCCAGATGCCGGGACTAATGGGACAGATATTAGCACATTTTCATGGGACAGAACGACAAATGACTTTAATATTGATCCGCTGATACCTGGTATTAACTGTTATTATTCTGAACCTGGCAGTGGCGATAAAAATGTTTATTGGATTGTGGAAAGAGAAGCCGGCACATCAGAAAACTTGTTAGCAGGTCAATGGTCTTTTATTGATATAGATGAACAGGGTTCCGACAGCGCTTCACCGGAGGGACTTGAAAAACTTGTTTTCGTTAATCCTGATATCCAATCTCAGTTTTGGTTTGAACGAAATTCACACGGTACGGGTCAGGCTATTCAACTTTTTGCAGATTTAAGAGATAGTACGATTCCAATTGCCGGAGCAGATGTAATTGTGGAGGTCACTAAACCAGTTGAGGCTGTTGGAGAATTACTATCAACCGTCCCTCCTCCTAAATTTATTCCTGATCAGAAAAATGATGCTCTTTCACCCAGGCTTGTTCATCTCGGTTCTGTGTATCAATATTTAAAGCGAAACAAACTTCGAACTGCATCAGAAACAATAAAATTATATGATGACGGCACTCACGGTGACCAGATTAAAAACGATGGTAAATATACTAATAGTTATTCTTCAACTGAATATGAAGGCAGTTTCACATTTCGTTATATTGCTCAAGGTACTACACCCTCTAATAAACGATTCGCCAGGACCAGAACGATTGCCGAGCGGGTACACGTTAATGTAACTCCTGCAAATACTAAAATGAGTTCTAAACCAGTAGCTTGCTTTGATACAAAGCTGCAAAGGGCTGAGGTTCTTGTTGTACCTAAAGATCAATTTGGTAGACGATTAGGTCCATATCGAACGCAAGACCTTGCTTTTCAAGCAAAAAATGCAATTCTTGTGGGATCGGTCATGGATAATCGTGATGGTACTTATTCACAGCTAATTGAGTATACCAGTGATAAGAAAGTACCAGCTCCTATCGTTACCGCTTTTGTTAGAAATAATCCAGTAGGACGTATTCGTGTTAAACCGCCTGAACGATCTTATTCTCATTTTGACGGTTCGCTTTTTGCTGGCAGAATGTTATTTGATTCTGATTTATTGCTTGATGATGGCCTTATTGTCGGTATACAATCAAATGTTAAAATTCTGGGACGTTTAAGAGTAGAAGCCGAGGCCCTGATTGGTCAAACACAGAGCCATAATGGAGAGTTTGGTGAATATATCGCACTGAGTGGCGGGTTCCGTTTTAAGGTTTTAAAAATTGCCAGGCTCGAATCCTTTATTAAATCCAGAGCAACTTATTGGGATTTCAGGGATTTGAATGTTTCCGTAAAGAATTATGGCGCCATGTTAGGATATGAAATATTGTACCCGATTAGCAAACGCGTTTCTACAAGAGCAGAAATAAGAGATTATATTCTTTTTGATGCAAAAGACAATGGTGAATTATATCATAATTTGGCGATACTTTTCAGCTTAAGTATAATTCCGTGATTAGTCTTTTCGATCAAGCACAAATTTTATAGTTATGAAAACCGATTGTTTGTGAGAAAAAATGATGCAAATTGTAAAATTCAAGAATTTTTATTTTAAATTCATTAAAAAGCGTTTTGAAATTCTGCATTCTAATAAGAGTCCGGTTAAGATGAAAACATTTTGTGCACTCGGTCTCTGTATACTGGTGTGGGGCAAAATATCTATACTTAAAGGACAGGAGGAAGAAGGTCGCTGGCGAAAAATCGGTCTACACGATACAACAGTTACTGTTATTGCAGCGCATCCTGAATATGTTTTTGTCGGCACAGAAGCACAGGGTATCATTCGTTTTGATTTATTGTTAACCAGGCAAGAATCTTTAAATCTGCCAACTATTTCATCAGATGTCAAGAAAATAAGAGATCTAAAGACGGATGGCAATCAATTTGTTTTTGCAGCTACAAAATTTGGATTCATTTTCAGTCCTGATGCTGGATCGACGTGGAAGGTAAGAAACGGCGCGAATTCAAAGATTGAGAATCCTTCGTTAAGAGCATTAGTTTATCAGACAAACAACGCATCTACAATATTTGTGGGTAATTCCGATGGTAAGATCTATAAAACTGACAATTCTGGACTTGAATGGCCCTTATGTGGGACAAGTCACCCTGACAATACTGTAAATGCACTTTTAATTCCCAATTCAGTTCCTGTGTCCCGACACATTTTGGCAGGTTCATCGGCAGGATTATTCGAAAATACTTTAGAATGCGGCCAGTGGGAATTATTAAGAGATGAGATTGAGGGTAAGCCTGTATTATCATTAGGCGTAAGTCATGTAAATCCAAACATCATCTATGTAGGTACGTTTGAGGGAATATTTCGTAGTTTAAATGCGGGGATAACCTGGGATCGTATTGCCTTAGGTAGTATGGTTATCGAAGATTTGATAGTCCATCCGTTAAATGATCAAGTTATCTTTGCGGCTTCAGAAGAAGGAGCTTTTAAAACTACCGACGGTGGTGAAACCTGGAATAACCTAAACAATAGCACTACATCCATATCGCATGTACAGGCATTAGCTGTTTCTTCTGACATGCCGGCAACTCTATTTGGAGGGAGTAGAGGAGACGGATTACATCTATATAATAATGGTAGGCCAGAAAAGTCAATACTGGAGCAACCCGAAAATAATTTCATTACTAATGATTCCAATTTCGTTCTTATATGGCAATCACCGACAGATGCTGAATTTGATGCTTTACATTTCATTGTGGAAATTTCAACAGATTTTAATCTAACCAGTCCAGACACATTTGACTCTTCCTTAAATGCAGCATGGTTTTCCCCCAACTTACCTGTATCCGGAGAAAATATAAGCATCCATTTTAGTTTTTCCCTGGAGAATCTGAATTTGGAGGATGGTACCTATTACTGGCGAGTTACCGCCTGGGATGGTATTGATTTTAGTGAGCCATCAGACATGCGCAAATTTATGGTTGATACCATACCGCCAAAAGTAGAGTTGAAACCACTCATAACAGAGCCGCGAAAGTCTGGCTCGGAAATTAATATAGAAGCAGAAATCCTTGACTCCGTGTCAGGCATTGTGAAAGTCACTTTACACTATCGACGGGGCGGTGAATCGGAGTTCGTTTTTGAAAATATGGCGACTGTCGAGGATAATTTATATAGAGGCACTATAGAAAGTACTTTTGCAGACATAGAAGGGATTGCTTATTATATTCTGGCAGAAGATAATGCGGCAAATATCACCAGAATTCCAGGCAGGGCGGAACTTCCTTTTCATACAGTGCAAGTACGTATTGGCGAAAATGGTATTCAATCACCAGATACACTTCTTAATGAGGCTGAACGTTACAAGTTGATTTCAGTACCACTAATTTTAGATAATCCGGGAATTAAATCTGTATTATTAGATGATTTAGGATTCTACGATAAATCAAGATATCGAGTAGTTGATTGGGATGCGGAGAATGAACAATATGTTGACTTTGCTGAAGATAATCGCTTTGCATTTGTGCCAGGAAAAGGATATTGGCTCATAACTCGTGAGGGAAATCAATTAATTACCGCTGGACCAGGCAGAACTGCAAAGTTAAACGAAAGAAGAGAAATCCGTTTACAATCAGGATGGAACATTATCGGTAATCCTTTTAACTTTCCTGTCAAAACTGAGAACCTGGAACTTAGTAGTGAGCGACCTCTTAACTCTTACAATAATTTTGTTGATGATAGTAATGTAAGGGGGCGAGACATAAAAGCATTTATGCCTTGGAAAGCCTATTTTCTCTACGTGGAAGGCGACGCGGATAGTGTTTTATACGTTGATCCGGGCTTAAATGAAAACACTCCTGAACAAATCCAAAATTCTGCTTTCAATCTCTGGAGCATTCAGATTATAGCTGAAAGCAATGAACATAAAGATAGCTATAATTTTTTAGGAGCTCTTGCTGATGGATTCAAGCCGCACGAAGTTAATGCGTATGAATTACCTTCAGTTGCAAAAAATATTTCACTCTACTTTAATACACTTGATTCAAAAAAAAGAACCATGCCGATTACAACTGACTATAGGAAT
>CAZIKB010000145.1:0-14135 GCA_964539665.1 uncultured Cytophagia bacterium | reverse complement strand
TTACAAAAGACTAAGTTACTTCGAATCACAAGTCGTAGTTGCGTCACGGATAACATAAGTTTATAAGACCTAATAAAATCGACAAACAGGACAATAAATGTCTTATAAACCAGATAGGCTATTATTGATTTAATTTCAAAAAATAAAAATAGTTATATCGCTAAAATTGCTTTTATCGTTCCAGGTTTATACGCCTTAACGAGGTGCATAAACCCATATTTTGCTCAACATTTTTCTGCACGAAATCTGCCGGGCTGCGAGGACTTTTGCCTCCTTTATTGAGTACACGTGTGTACACCAAGGTTGTTTCCACTTGCTTGTACCTAAGAGTTCTTGAATGGTTCGGATGTCGTAGCCGGAGGTGAGCAGAATGGTGGCAAACGAGTGTCGGAACGAATAATTCATGACTTCTCGAACCTGTGTAAGCAGCTTCGGTTTGTTTGTGCTATCAGGATTTGGGCTTAAAAAAGTCACAACCGCTCCCTGTCTTGTTAGACCACCAATTTATTCACTTTTTGTGTCTCTGTAAAGTTGTTAAAGATAATTAATAAACTCTGTGAAGTCAAGTTTTAATTGATTTTCCGTATAAAAAAGTAAGGTTAAAGTATCTGGATTCGGTTAGGATTTTGAGAAATCCCATGAGTATTACAATTCCAATTTATATGCGGCCGCGTTTTTGTTCTAAAATGTTCATTTGAAACATTTTTATGCAAATTACATATATTTAAAATATGCATAATGCATAAAAATAACCGAGGAGTGTTTGCCATGTCTGATTTAACCAAGCATGAAGAAATATTGTTAGTATCGATTTTGCATTTAAAGGAAAACGCCTACGGGGTTTACATTCGGCGCAAAATCAAACAAAACTCCGGTAAACAATGGAATTATGGTACACTTTACCGCAAGCTGGACCAACTGGTGATAAAGGGTTTACTTGAGAGAAGAGAAGGCGAGCCCATGCCGGAAAAGGGCGGGCGCCGTAAAAAATATTATAAACTCACCAGAGAAGGTGTTAATGCTTTAGAAGAGGCTTACACATTGCAAAAATCACTATGGAGCGAGACCACCATAATAGCATTAGTAAATGCAGGCTGATCGTGGGAAATAGAACCCAAAAACCACCGCGATTGGCGGCCTGGCTGATGCTGCGGTTAAGCCACTATGAGGACAGGTATTCTCTGATAGATGATCTGGAAATCGAGCACCAGGATTTAACGGTTGAAAGGGGCTGCTTATATGCGTCTTTCTGGTATATTTTACACGTACTTCGAGCTTTGCCTGAATTTATATTGCACACAATTTACTGGAGGATGGTTATGTTTAGGAACTACATTAAAATCGCCTTGAGAAATATCATGAAACACAGGGGGTATTCGTTCATCAATATTTCAGGACTTGCTATTGGCATGGCCTGTGCTATTTTTATTTTACTGTGGGTTCAGGACGAACTCAGTTTTGATGGATTTCATGCAAACAAAGATAACCTGTTCAGAGTAGTAACAGCATTCCACGAAGAGGGTGAAGTTTTTAACGGAGCACAAACGCCTGCTCCAGCAGCTCCGGCTCTAAAGAGCAATTTTCCGGAGATATTAAAATCGACCACTGTTTCCAGCAGTTGGCTGACCGGTAATTCAAGAAATATTATTAAATATGACGAAAAAGCATTTTACACGGATGATCTTATTCTTACCGATCCATCCTTTTTTGATATTTTCTCATTTCCTGTTTTGAAGGGCGATATAAATACAGCCCTTTCAGGGCCGAATAATGTAGTAATCACCCATTCTATCGCGGAAAAATGTTTTGGAAGTGCGGATCCGATAAACAAAACTCTGCAAGTTGACGGCAATTTAGTGACCGTTACCGCAGTACTGATGGATGTTCCTGAAAATTCGCATTTGCAATTCGATGTTATTCTGCCGTTGGACTATATTAAAAACACTAGAAACGCCTTCTTTTTAAATAAATGGGATTCTTATGGATTTGCAACTTATGTTTTGCTTCAAGAGGGAGTTAACAAAAACGAAATTGATGAAAAAATTGATGATTTGATTATCAAAAACGATCCGATGTTCTCCAGTACGGCTGCTCACATATTTTTACAGCCACTTGCAAACATACACCTGTTTAGTGTTGACGGCAACGGAGGTCTAATACAATATGTCTATATTTTTTCTACGATTGCTGTTATCGTTCTTTTAATTGCCTGCATAAACTACATGAATCTTTCAACTGCCCGTTCTGTAAAAAGAGCCAAAGAAATAGGTTTGCGGAAAGTAGTCGGCTCAAACCGAGTTCAGATTATCAGGCAGTTTTTCAGCGAGTCCCTGCTTTATACTTTTGTGTCATTTTTATTTTCAATTTTCGTTGTTGTTCTATTTCTTCCCCGGTTTAATGATCTGACCGGCAAGCAAATTGAATTTAGTTTTACCAATCCGGGATTTTTATTCAGCCTTGGCCTGGTCGCGCTTTTTACTGGCATAATTGCCGGTTGCTATCCGGCATTATACCTGTCATCATTTGAGCCAATAAATATATTAAAAAAATCGTCAGCAACCGGCGCTGGTAATTCACTTTTTAGAAAAATTCTTGTCGTGACACAATTTTCGTTATCTATCGGTTTGATTATCTGTATGATGATTGTTTCAAATCAGGTAGGATTTATGCGAAATGCAGAAATCGGTTTTGAAAAAGAGAACGTAGTTTTTCTTCCAGTCAGCGGCAGCATTGAAAATATCTTCGAATCATTCAAACATGAACTTATCGAAAATCCTGCCATTCTCAATGTTTCAGTGAAAAGCAGCAGCCCTTTACGTTCGGGGTCAACCTCAGGAACAATTTCCTGGGAAGGAAAAAACCCGGACCTGCAGATAGGTTTTCATCATCCAATGGTCGATCATGATTATTTTAAAACATTAAATATGAAGATAACCGCAGGCAGAGATTTTTCAAGAAAAATTCAAACCGATTTACCACAGGCTTTTATTTTAAATGAAGAAGCTGTAAGGCAAGGGGGTATAGAAAATCCGGTCGGAAAACAGATAACTGTGAACGGCGAAAAGGGTAGCATTATCGGAGTTGTTAAGAACGCGCAACTGAACTCTCTCAGAGATGCTGTCAGGCCGGAAGTATTTCATTTGTCAAGAACATTTCGGGAGCAATTTCAGACTCTTTTTATAAAAATCGGCTCAAGTACAGATGATAGTCATTTCAAAAATATTTCGGCCACTTTAGGTCATATTGAAAACGTCTGGAAAAAGTTTTTGCCGAATTCTCCGTTTGAATTCAAGTTCCTGGATGCAGCCATAGAAAATCAATATCGGGCAGAAACAAGAATAAGCAGCATTTTGAATTGCTTCACATTTTTGGCGGTATTTTTATCATGTCTTGGACTCTTTGGATTAACGTCCTTTATGGTAGAACAAAGAACCAAAGAGATTGCGGTCAGGAAAACACTCGGCGCCCCGGTGCCCAAAATAGTCTTCATTTTAATGAATCAATTTTTGAAATGGATTCTCATTGCGAATATTTTTGCGTGGCCGGTGGCTTATTTTGTAATGAATGACTGGCTGCAGGATTTCGCCAATCGGATAAATATTGAAATATTCACATTTGTTATTGCAGGTATATTAACTGTTAGTATTGCAATCGGCACAGTTATCTATCAATCATTAAAAGCCGCGACCGCTAATCCGGTGGATTCGCTGAGGTGTGAGTAATTGGATTTTATAGTGTTTTGAATTACTAAAATTAACAAAGCATCAAATCTCAAAAATATAATAACAAATTAATCGCAATGACCAAACTCCAAAAAAACAAACCTCCGCGATGGGCTGCATGGCTCTTGTTGCGGATGAGCAGCCAGGAGGACAGATATTCTCTGATAGACGATCTGGAAATGGAATACGAAGATTTCGCCAATGAAAAGGGCTGTCTGTTTGCGTCCTTCTGGTATGTCCTGCACATGCTTCGAGCCGTGCCTGAATTTTTGTTGTCGGCAATTTATTGGAGGATTATCATGTTTAAGAATTATTTAATAATGGCCATTCGAAATATAAAGAAACAAAAGGAGTTTTCTTTCATAAATATCGCTGGCCTGGCCATTGGGATGGCCTGCTGCCTGCTCATCGTCCTTTATATTCAAGATGAGCTGAGCTACGATGCCTTTCATGTCAATGCGGACCGGCTTTTCAGAGTCGTGACGAGCGCCTCTCAGGATGGCATTCCCACTAACGCGAACGGCACATTCGGTACCGGACCAGCCATGAAGGAGGATTTTCCTGAGGTTGTGGATTTTGTACGGCTTCGATCGACGGGTCAGGGCACCAAAATTTATATTGGTCATGGGGAACGGAAATTTTACGAGGAACGGTTTTTCTTTGCCGATCCCAGCATCTTCACTGTGTTCACTTTTCCGCTTCTTATGGGTGATGCGGAGAAGGCTTTGTCAGAACCCAACTCTATTGTGATTACAGAAGCCATGGTGGAAAAGTATTTCGGCCATGAAGATCCTATAGGACAGACCCTGGAAGCCGATCCCTACAACTCCGGTGAGATGATGGTCTTCCAGGTCACCGGCATTGCCAGGAATGTCCCGGGCAATTCCCATTTTCATTTTGACTTTTTAGCGTCATATATTAATCAGAGAGAGGACCTGACACGGTTTGGCGGCCTCTATTCGCATTACACCTATGTCTTGCTTCAGGATGCCTCCCAGGCGACTGGACTGGAATCCCGATTGCCGGATTTTGTAAGAAGACACTTTGGCGAAAACTCCTGGTATACCAATCACCTTCAACCTATCGGCAAGATTCGGCTTGATTCCCATCTAAGGTCAGAGATCGAGCCAACTGGGAATATGGCTTCTGTCACCATTTTCTCCTTGGTGGCCATCATCGTACTGATCATTGCCTGTATCAATTATATCAATCTGTCCACAGCCCGGTCTCTCAAACGAGCCAGAGAAATCGGCTTGCGTAAGGTCGTGGGCGCTCAAAGGAAACAACTCATTGGGCAGTTTCTCGGCGAATCCCTACTGGTTTGTCTTCTGAGTAGTCTTCTCGCCCTGGTTCTGGCAGCACTTTTTCTTCCGTTCTTTAATGCTGTCGCGGATAAGGAGATTACCTTTCATTTTATTACCGGAGTCATCCCGTTGGCATCTTTAATGGGTATCGTGGCGATTGTGGGGATCGTTTCAGGGAGCTATGTTGCCTTTGTGCTCTCCGGTTTTACGCCGCTCCAGGTTTTAAAGGGTGGTTCTTACTCTGACGGCTGGAAAATAAAACTCAGGGAGGGAATGGTCATTTTTCAATTTTTCCTGGCCACCATCATGATTATTGCTGCGTTGACCGCGCATAAACAGATGCGATTTATCCAGACGCATAATACAGGCTACAATCGTGATGAGATCCTTGTCATCCCGTTAAACAGGGAAGCGAGGGCCAGTTATACGGCGCTTCGGAGCGAACTACTGATGTCCCCGGCCATCCGAAACACCACAACATCATCCTATGTGCCCACGCGCGGGACTATGCACGAAAGCGTCTCTTTCGAGGGGAAAGAGCAGAACATGACCCCGGTTCTTTATCGCATAGATAAAGAATTCGTCAATACTTACGGCATTCAGATTCTCCACGGTACTGACTTAACTCAGGCAGTGTCCCATCCATCCCATGCGGAATTCCTGGTCAGTATGCAGGCTGTCTCCTAGGCCGGGTACCTTGGCCCGGAGACAGCTCTGGGCAAACGGATTCAATGGAAGGAGTACGGCGGTACCATCACCGGTGTCATCAACGATATGAATCTTTATTCTTTTCACAGAGCTGCGTACCCTATTATTTTACAGGTGACGTCTATACGGCGGCATAATTACCTGTCTGTCCGCCTGGATGCCAACCGCTACGGGGAAGCACTGACGGCCATCCGGTCGGTGTGGAAGCGACTAATCCCCGATTATCCCCTTGATTATTTCTTTCTGGATGAGAGCTTCGAAGCCTTGCACCGTGCTGACAGGCGGATGAGCGACATCTTCCGATATTTCAGCGCTACAGCGGTTGTGGTGGCCTGTATGGGGCTTTTCGGACTGGCTGTGTTCACGGCAGAACAGAAGACCAGGGAGATCGGGATCCGTAAAACGCTGGGGGCGCCGATCATCAGCATTTATTTCCTTTTATCGAAATCTTTTTTGAAATGGGTTTTCCTGGCAAATGTTATCGCGTGGCCAATTGCCTATTATTTCATGTACAAATGGCTTGAGAATTTTGTTTATCGTGTCAATCTTGGGATAGGTGTATTTGTCGCATCTGCTATTATCGCGCTGCTAATCGCTGTGCTTACAGTGAGCCGTCAATCCATAAAAGCTGCTACTGCCAATCCAGTGGATTCGCTACGGTATGAGTAATCTGGCTCTCTTTTGTTTTGAGAGAGTAAATTAACAAAAATATCAAAATCAAATATTTATAACAATTAAATCGCAATGGCCAAAATCTTAAACAGCAAACCACCCCGATGGGCTGTATGGCTCCTGTTTCGGTTAAGTCACCAATAGTATTAATGTAACCGAGCACAGGGAGAAAGGGCGGTGTAATAAGTTATAGTTTTTATTGAGTGCTATCCCTTTATGGATTGTAATGCGACACATAAAGGAATCGCACTCCTGTTACTTCAATTTTAATATAATCCATTATTTATATTTACTATCTCCATTGAACGGTTACGATTATATTCTCACCGACACCTATAAAATTCATAACAACCGCTTCACGATTGCTGAAATACTCGAAATTATTATTGAGTTTACGGATGTGCGAAACTTGTATATAATAACCGAAAATATTCAATATCTTAATTTTAAATTGTATTGGTTATGTTTATTAAAAGGCCAAAATAATGGGTAATAATGCACATGTTATGTACATAAAGAGGTGCTCGTCAGTGTGGTAAAACGATCATGGCAAAACAATTTTCGTTTGATCATTATTTTGATTTGGAAAATCCAAGAGATCTCGTAAAATTAGAGCAACCCCTGGAAATGAAAACTATTTTTTATCCGAAAATGTTACTGTATTCCATTAAAAAGTAGCTATGAAGAAATGCACAGTATTTTTAAGTGCCTCCTGAAATGCCGAAATTGTTCAACTGGCTGCGTGAACGAAAAACGAGCAATGCCGAGGTTGATTATGTTATATCACGAGCAAATTTATTATTACCTGTTGAAGTGAAAGCTGGTAAAAGTGCTTCTTTTAATCCGTTCTGCAATTCGCCTTTGACAAAAATGCACAAATTGCTATCCATTTTGATTTAAATTTACCTTCGCTGGGTAAAGTAAATAAAAAGAATCTTGATAATTTTCGATAATCTCTTGACAATTATATTTAATTGGTTATATATTTACAAAGGGACAATATTCCCGCTGAATCATAACAAGGAGGCAGACAAATGAAAACAATGAATAAAACTCTTTGCTTTATTATATTCCTCTTGGTTACAATACTTGTGAATACTTCAATATCCCTTGCTCAGGAGGATTACCAGGAATGGCTCAAAAAACAACAGGAGGCATTTCAGGAGTTCAAAGATGCTAGAGATAAAGCTTTTACGGATTTTCTGAAAAAGGAATGGAAGGAAATGCAGGCTTTCCAGGGCTTGAAACGGGATGAGAAGCCTAAACCCATTAAAATTCCCATTGCTGAAAAATTACCGCCGCTGGATAAATTACCTCTAAAAGACGTCACGCCCCCTAAAATCATCAAAGATATTCCCTTGCCGGAGTATGTTCCAGTTGAGGAACCAGATTTAAAGAAAAAGCCTGAACCCATTGATATTAAAGTTGGCGAATCCTTACAGTTCGATTATTTTACAGCACCATTAACGGTAAATTATGATAAGGCATTAATAGTACCCGCAAGCAGAGAGATTTCTAAGGAGAGCATCAGCGTTTTTTGGACGGCGATAAGTCAAGCGAATTATGAAACGATGTTATCCCAGGCCAAATACTACAAAGAGCAAATGCAATTGAACGATTGGGGATACAGTATGCTTTTACACAAAATAGCAGAGGACTTGTATCCAACTTCACAAAATCAGAGAAATCTGTTTATCTGGTTCATGTTATCTAAATCAGGATATGAGGCGAAAATAGGCTACACAGACAATCAAATATTTCTTTTACTGCCTTCTGAGAATGTTTTGTATGGCCTGATGTACTTTACCATCGATGGTGTTAGATTTTATCTGGTTACTTTTGACGGCCACCCATTAAAAGTTAAAACGCTTTACACTTATGATGGCAAATATCCGGGGGCAGATAAACCGATTGATTTACGTATCACAAATATTCCAAATATTAAAAATGTTACAGCAAAGAGGCAGCTTAAATTCAATTATAAGGGCCAGGATTATAAGGTTTCAGTGAAATACAATAAAAATGCCATCGCCTTTTTCGAGTATTACCCACAAACAAATTTAGAAGTATATTTTGATGCGCCTACTTCTCCGGATGCAAACTATGCGCTTCTGAGCGCCCTGCAACCGATGGTTGAGGGTAAATCGGAAACTGAAGCTGTGAACTTATTGCTTCACTTCGTCCAGAAGTCGTTTGAATACAAAACGGATGGCGACCAATTTGGACGGGAGAAATTCCTGTTCGCTGAGGAGACGCTTTTTTATCCTTTTTCAGATTGTGAAGACCGCTCCATTCTATTTGCTTACCTGGTTCGGAATCTTTTAGGGCTGGAAGTCGTTGGACTGGATTACCCTGGGCATATTGCCACGGCAGTGCATTTTACTGGCGATGTTAAAGGTGATTTTGTTATGTACAAAGGCAAAAAATACATTGTTTGCGATCCTACTTACATTAATGCAAATTTAGGCATGCGCTTGCCACAAGTGAAAGATGCCACGCCAAAAGTGATATTTTTAAGCTTGAGCAGTTTGTCAGGATCTGATTAATCACAAAATTTGTCGAGGATTTACTGAATTTACTAATTCAACCGCAAAGAACGCAAAGGAAATATAAGGTACGCCAGGATTAAAATTCAGGCTAGTAATAACAATTGCTAAATTAAATAATTATGTTGATCGTTCTGGATGGATATCCAGAACGATCGGAGCATTCTTCATCTTTGAATCTGCTTGACCAGATCAGACAGGATATTGTTACTCACTTCTGTTACTGCGTTTTCAAATGCTTTTAATCCAGCTTTGTCATAACTAAGTTGAATCCCTTTAATATCCTGCATGGCATTTTTATAGACTTCGTTGCCATTATCCATATTAACGACTGAGATCGTGAAATTTACAAAGGATGAGTACATGCCGTACATTTCGGAACCTCTCCTTGCTTCTGCCTTGAGCTCAATAAAAATATCAGCATGTGACATTTCGTCTGTAAAAGTAAAGCCATATTCGGTTAGTACATTTTTCACCGCTGGTTCCATAATTGGAACATCTAACCTTCTACCCAAATTCTTTTCACTTGCTTCGATACAGACTGTTAAACCTGAAACATTCAGAATAAATTTTGTACCGGGGACTGGTAAATTATTCAGGAAGCCAGTAAATATTTTGGGGAAGCTGTCCCGACTTATCAGGCCAAAGAGATCCAGCTCAGCATTCACCATTTGAATTTTGTCAGTTGCCGTAATTTTGGACACCCTGCAAGCCGCCTTTCCAGAAGGATTGCTTTGCAATTTATCAACCAGATCGCCTGAGCCTCTGATAAATCCGAATTTTACAGGCAATTTTGAAACAGGAGTTGTTTCTTGTAATGCACTGGTATAAGTGGCGGTGGCTTCGAGATGTGACTTGAGCGGCTGGCCAATTTTGGCGTCTTGTTTTTCAGGATTCGGTCTAAATTCGATTCGATTAAGCAAAGAATGAATGGATGAGTATATTTCGTTAAGCAGGTAAATCCTGGTGCCTTGAAATTCGGTTTCCAAAGGTTCATCAATATAGCTTTGAATCGGAGTTAAGGATTGCAGGTAAAACGCAAGCGCTTCTGAAATGTTTTTTTCTTTTTCATGGACTTTGCCTTTTTCGAACATATCTAAAGCAAGACTAACAGCTCTTTGGATTTTTAATAGCTTTTGCTGATGATACAAATCCTTGGAAAGCCTGTAATATACCCAGTATTCTGTGTTGTCTTCCCAGGTGTCGACTAATTCATATCCTTCTAAATTTGCTTCGGTGGAGGATCGAATTTCCGACTTTACTTCTTGTTCCAGCATACCGTATTGTTCAATTAAAAGAGTTATCGTTTCCCCCGAAATATTGACCGTGATTTCGGATGCTAAATCATTTAAGGCGCTGTTTTTGGCCTTTTCAGTATAGTCTCGATTTATGCCGCTTTTAGGGGCCATAGCGATGCCCAGGTAATGAAAACGGCTAATCGGGCGTTTTTTTACCCAGGCCGGCTTTTGGTTCAATGCAAAGGATAAACTGGAAAATACGGCAACGAAAAGTACGATTATGGATTTTTGAATTACATTTCTCATATTAGTAACTGGGAAGATTTTTGTTTCAATTTGATAAAATATAATGTAAATCAATAAAAATTGCAAGCTTTATAACAGGGATTATAAAAATTCAGGTCAATGTAAATATACGATATAGTAATGCCTATAAAAAAACTGTAGTTTAGCAAATTTTTATAATTAAGTAAACCTGAATTCGAGGTAAAATAGAAAGCAAAGTGATTTATCGGTAAAAATGAGATGGACTTAAATCGTGTTGGTGGATTGATTTCAAGACCTAAATAGATGAAATACAATAAGGAGACAATCCCTGAAAAGATGAATAAACCGACGAGAAAGAGGTATAAGTTTTCCTGGATTTTTATAGATAACTCTGAAATGACTTTGCTGCTGCCATAAATGAAAGCACCAAAAAATAGAATTATGAAGCCGAGCAATAACCAGCTCATGAGATATTTTTTTGAGAATAGGAGATGATTTCTTAATTTGACTTGTAACTAAATTAAGTATATAAATGGAAGTAACTTTTTGTGATTAAATCGAGTAGGCATAGGATTATGAAATATATTAGTTTCCAGTTAATTCTAAAAATTTCTCCTTTAATTTATCATACTTTATAATTCCATCAATTCGACTTACAATTTTGCCTTGGTCCAGAATAACCACTTCATCACATAATTCAGCAATATGATTAAGATCATGGCTGCTTATTATTACTGTAGCCTGCAAGTCGTGTTTGTATTTTTGCAACAATTGTTTAAGCAACTCCTGACTTCTTGGATCCAAACCACTAAATGGTTCATCCCAAATTAACACTTTAGGATGAACTAATAATGTCCCCATCAATCCTGTTTTCTTTTTATTACCAGCTGAAAGCGTGGAAATACGTTGACCATAATAAGATTTTAAGTTGAATACAGGTTCATATTTTTGTAAGCGGTAATTAAAATCCATTTCATTCATCTGCCAAGCTGAAGCCATGAATTCAAAGTGTTCAAGTACCGTGTAATAATCAAACACGAAGCTTTCATCAAGATACACGCCGATTTGACTTTTCCACCAGTCCAGATTTTTTTGTGTAAGTTTCTTCTGATCAATTAAAATGGTTCCCGTATCTGGCGTTCGTAATCCGCATATGAGAGAAAGCAAAGTCGTCTTACCTGCACCGTTATTACCAACAATTCCTAAAGTGGTCGCAGAGTCAATTTCTAGAAGGGATTATACGCAGGGTGAAGTTTTCGTTCATTCTTTTCGAAATACTATCCAATTTCAAGTACATTTTAATGTGCCCATTCTTTTGATTGCAATTGTTTATATAATCTCCTACAAATGATTATAATCAAGATTAAAATAAAGAAAATATAAAGATATAATGACAATGATTACTTTGATTATCAATTTTGACCTCACTTCAGTACACGAGACAGTACTAAAATGGTTGCCCGAAACAAGTTTCAGGCAACCTACGCTTCAGTTCAATTTTCCACAAAATACTTGTGATATTGATTAATGAATAGCGGTTCTACCACCAGTCAAAAGCACAACCAACACCGCAAAGTGTGGCACCAGCACCTAAAAAAACGTTACCGGTTAATAGAGCTCCTAAACCAACACCTGCGCAAAACGCACAGACATCTGTCGGCTCCCCCCCTAAACTCGGCGAGTCCTAATTCATTTAGTTTCTTCATTAAGCTTTCCTTTCAGTTAATGAGTGTTAACAATCACCACTTGCAGCACAATAACAAATTGCCGCCGTTGATGGACCAAACATCAGTCCACCTATCAATGAAGCAGAAAGAACTACACCTGCTCCACAAGCAAACCACCATCCCGTTCGGCTTCCACCTTGAATAGATACCAGTTTGGAATTACTAAGTGTTTTCATAGGAACCATTCTCCAAATTAAGTTAATTTAATGTATTTACCCCACGGCAAGAGAGCATTAATTTAAGCCGCTAACCCGGCGTTCCGGACCGCCAAGATTTTTTCAATTCGGCTAATACTTTTTCAAGTTTAGCTTCGCCAAGTAATTTTGCGCAAAGAGATCCATATTTGTTAAAAATAAAAATCGTTGGGAAATTTTTGCTACCAAAATCATCGCCAAACTTCTTTTCATTCACAATACCCCACAAAACTTCAGGTGAATTAGTCAATGCTGGCCAGGAATCTATTTTACCATCTGCAAACAAATCTTCCTCAGGAGTTAATAACATGATCTGAGTGTTAACAAATTTACTCAAAGATCCATCAAATAAATTCAATTCATATTGACAATATTTGCAATTGCTGTTAAAATACACAATCATAGTGTTAGACAAGCTGTCAGGTTGTATTTTCAATGGACCATTTTGAGTCAAGACATTCAATTCCGGCATTGGAGAGCCTATTGGTAGTCTCTCAGGTTTCATGGCAGAATGAATAAGCCAACCGGTCACTAATATAAACAGTAAGAAATAAATCCTGATACTATGTAAATCCACTGGGCGCTGGGAATCCATAGTGCAAGATTAAGCTTGTTTTTTGCATGACTTTTTTTAATTTATAATTAAACAAAAAGGGTGCATAGAGGGCTATGCAATTGCGTAACCCTATACCTTTTTGTTGACCTGGGCGTATCGGAATAGCTCTGGCAAGAGTGCCGATACGCCTCTTTAATAATTGCTATTATATTGTTTAATGAGCTAGTTAGCGCCAACGCCAGTCCGGCGCATTGTTAATTTGATCTCCCGCACTTGCAGTTGTAAGTTTTTGCAAGCCAGAACCATCGACATTTATCGTATAGATATTTAGTATGCTCAAGGCGCCGCCGACGCCAGGCCCGTCAGAAGCTGAAAAAACGATCTTAGTGCCATCCGGAGACCAGGCCGGCCAAGCGTTAAATAGTTTGTCATCATTAGTAAGATTTCTTTTGTTGCTGCCGTCATTATCCATTACAAATAGATCCCAGTCGGTACCGGTGTAGGAAGAATAAACGATTTTGGAGCCATCAGGCGAGAATCTTGCTGTTATGTCACGGACTTCGTTATTCGTCAGTCTTGTGAGGGAGCTATTATCATCCAAGTTCAACAAGTATAGCTCATCGTCTGCACTTGTATTGTCCGTTGTATCATCCGAACTAATCAACAGGGAATTGCCATTGAGTCCCCAATCGCTAACATTGTCATGCGAGTATGGACTTTCTCTAATGTTGGTCTCGATTCCACTTTCTATGTCCAGGATATGGATATCATAATTTCCTCGCCCGCCGTACCTTGGATCTTTTGAATAAGCAATTTTTCTTCCGTCACGTGACCAAACAGCGCTGCCCCCCAGAGCAGTTATCTGAGTGACAGAACCGGTTTTTACTTCCATTATGAAATGTGGTATACCTTCTGGACTGGTTCTGTTTTTTGTAGAATTAAATACCAGTTTAGTGCCATCCGGCGACCAACGAGGCTCAATATAATCGAATGAATCATTGATTAATCTTTGCACATTAGAGCCGTTTTCATTCATGGTAAACAGCGTCATGTTACCTTTTTTTTGATCCAAGTTTGAGGAAAATACAATCGGACCGAGCTCCGTTCGCTCCCCGGTGCCAAACGGGTTGTCGCAACCATAAACCACAAAAATGACAACGAATCGTAAGACTTGCTTGTACATATCAATTTATCCTCCTTA
>CAZIKB010000144.1:0-14193 GCA_964539665.1 uncultured Cytophagia bacterium | reverse complement strand
TTTATACCCTGCTGATTTCTTGCTCTTGTACCTGAGTACGTTTATTCGAAATTCGGAACTGAATCCAGGCACACGGATGAGTCTGGGTTCAACCGATTTAAACAAATTTAAAATTGGGCTTATTTATAAATTACACCAAGTCTCCCGCCTAATTTGTTTTGTTCAAATAGAGTACCATTAATCATACTTGATGAAATATATTTTCTTAACAAAATAATGTTTCGTCTTTTATAAATGTTACTATTTTCAGATAAAATACGACTATTTTTAAAATAGAAAAATTTAAGTCACTGTATATAGAGGTAGAAAAATGGTTGCACATTAGTATAAATCATAACTGATTATTTCTTTGGGAGGAGGAGATGGATGTCTGTATTCAGAATTCTGATTTTCGATGCATGCGGCACTGAAAGACAACAGCGCCTGAAAACGATTATTGAATCAAACATTAATTGTGAAGTAACGGAAGTTCAAGATATTCAAAGGATTTCTCAGAGTGTGAAGAGTTTGAAACCCGGCCTGGTTTTTCATCTTGTAGAGAATAGTGATATTTACAAAATAGCTGAGTTGCCTGGGCTTGATGCTGTACCTGTAATTTCTGTTATAGCTGCAGACCAGACCGATATACAGGATTTCGATGAATTACCGCCGCAAATTGCTGATGTAATTTTCTCGCCGTTTGAAGAAGTTGAGGTTGTATGGAAAACCAAACGGTTGTTAAGCAGAGTAAGCCGGAAAGAAAAGCTCACAGCCCATAAAAACATTTTGCAACAATTGGGCTTAAAAAACATCATAGGTCGAGCGCCTGCATTTCTGGAAGTGGTCAGGAAAATTCCATTGTTAGCCGATTCCGACGCAACCATACTACTAACGGGTGAAACCGGCGTTGGTAAAGAAGTCTGCGCTCGTGCGATTCATTATTTAAGCAGCAGATCTGATAACGCTTTTATGGCTGTTAACTGTGGCGCCATTCCAGCAGGCCTCGTAGAGAATGAGTTATTCGGACATAAAAGGGGTGCGTTTACCGATGCAAGATATAATCAAGTCGGTATGATAACAGAAGCCGAAGATGGGACGTTATTTTTAGATGAGATTGAAGCCTTAAGTTTAGAAGCCCAGAGCGCCTTACTTAGGTTACTTCAAGAGAAAACTTATCGGCCTCTGGGTCAAACAAAACAAATTAAGGCTGATCTCATATTTATTGCCGCTACCAATGTAGATTTAAAGGAGCAAGTTAAAAAAGGCCGGTTTCGATTAGATCTTTTCTATCGATTTACAATTCCTTTAACTGTGCCTCCGCTGAGAGAGCGGAAAAGCGATATCCCGCTATTAGCAAAACGTATCGTCCAAAAGTATTCGCAACAGTCCATTAAAGAGCAAAAGTCTCTTTCTGCTGATGCAATTCAAAAATTATTGCAATACGACTGGCCAGGTAATATTCGTGAACTGGAGAACATTCTTCAACAGGCGATTCTCTATTCACCGGGAGCGATTATCCCAGTGGAAAATATAAACATCCCAGAACCAGCTAACGACATTCAACCAGAAGAATTATCTTTTACAGAAGCTAAGAAAAGGATAATTGAACAATTTGAAAAAGAATATCTTATTAAGCTGCTGAATGACTGCCATGGCAATATAACTAAAGCAGCTAAAAAGGCCAGAAAGGATAGAAGAGATCTCAGCAGGCTAATTCATAAATATAAAATTGATGTGAACACTTTCAAGCGAACGGACTTTAAATAATGACGACAATTGGGGAGAATTGACCACAATTGCTGGGGGAATTTCACTCCACATCTTTAACCTCTGATTAAATATTGTATTTATATCCATAATTTTGCTTACCCGCTTCGAGCCTGCACCCCAGTTTACAACGAGTCAGTAGTTTTATAAATTACCTAATTGTTTAAAAAACAATCACTCTTCCATTCAGTTATTTGTGGCATTCATATTGCTTATGTTTTAAAGCAGGAAATTTTCAACATGGATTGCAAATAAAATGTTAAACAAAGACCAATGTGGATTGCAAATGTCTGAAGTTGCTTCAACCATACTGAATTACTTACTCAAACATCCTTCAGCAAAGGACACACTGGAGGGAATAACAGTATGGTGGATATTAGATGAACAGATTAGCCAAGCCATTGAAGAGGTAAGTAAGGCATTGAACTACCTTGTTTCACATGAATTCGTTGTGGTGATAAAATATAGAAACCAAGAAAAATATTATCAGATAAACAAAGAAAAAATGGAGAACATTAAGACTTTATTAATTGAAGCTGACAAAGAAAACGGGGGATTAATTGGCCAGTAAAACTAAACTACTTGAAGAAATTGATGACAATTTATTATCTATTATTCCAAACGAAACCGCAGTTTCTTTCAAGGTCCTGCCTATAGCCGAATACAATGGAAAACTCCATCTGGCTACCTGTCTGAATAATGATTATCAAGCTATTAATGATTTACAATTCATATTAGGCAAAGAGGTAGTACTGCAGAATTGGGAAAAGGAAGAGGTTGAGACAGCCTTAGAGCATTTTTATAATAATGGTAAATCTGAGAGAATCGGCTTTGAATATGCTGAATATAAAGTCGTTGAAAAGAAAATAGATATTTCTCCAAACAGCAATCCTGTTAAAGAAACGGATGAATCGTCAATTATAGAAACCGTTAATAAGATCATTTCAAAGTCTATTAACCAGCGGGCAAGCGATATTCATGTTGAACCGTATGAGCGGCAATTGCGGATTCGATTTCGTATCGATGGCGTTCTGCAAAATCGAGATGAATTGCAGCTTGATTTAAAAAATGCCATCATTTCAAGAATAAAGATTATGGCTGATTTAGATATTGCCGAAAAGCGACGGCCGCAGGATGGTAGAATTCGGGTTACGGACGGAGAAAAGACCATCGACATTCGTGTGTCAACCCTGCCAACTGATTTTGGTGAAAAAGTTGTTTTAAGAATTCTAGACAAGGGTGTTCTGCAGTTAGACCTGAATGTTCTCGGATTAGATAAGGAGGAACAGGGAATTTTCAAGGATGCGGTGTCATCACCTTACGGTATGATATTGGTTACCGGACCCACAGGTAGCGGTAAGACGACCACACTCTATGCGACTTTGAATCATCTCAATAATGAAGGCGTGAATATTCTAACGATTGAAGATCCCATCGAATACAATTTATCTGGAATTAATCAGGCACACATGCGGGCTGACATCGGTTTCACATTCGCAAAGGCATTGAAAACGTTCTTGCGGCAAGATCCGGATATCATTATGGTAGGGGAGATCAGGGATTTTGAAACCGCTGTTCGAGCCGCTTTAACAGGTCACCTGGTTTTAAGTACGCTGCATACAAATGATGCTCCCAGCGCCATCACCCGGTTAGTAGATATGGGAGTCGAACCTTTTTTAGTTGCATCGTGTGTTCGATTAGTCGTGGCGCAGAGACTGGTTCGGAAAATATGTAAATTTTGTCGACAAGAAATTGAGCTTTCTTCGCAAACATTATCATCGCTCAATTTGGCAGAAAAGCGCATATTAAATAGAAATTTCATAGGAGGTGGCTGCAAAGAATGCTATGATACCGGATATCAGGGCAGAACCGCGTTATTTGAAATCATGGAGATCAGCTCACAATTGGCACAGCTTATCACAGATTCAAAAACCTCATTTGATTTGAAAAAACAGGCAATAAAGGATGGAATGAAAACCTTACAAATGAGTGGTTTCGTTAAAATTAATGAAGGCAAGACTTCGATAGCAGAAGTACTGCGGGAAACAAAAGGTTGATATGAAAATTGATACACGAATGTATATAATTTGTTTTCTTTTTGTTTTTAGGTATGTATGTTTTTCATTTTGCTTAGCTTATGGTCAAACCCAATCGCAAGCCGTAAGTGAGATTAGTAATTTAACTCATCCCAAAAGTATTCAACATCCCGCTGACACTTTAAGAATAGAACTTCTCGATTTTAATAATACAGATTTGCGAGATGTAGTCAGGGCAATAGCTTCAAAATATAGTCTGAATATATTTGTAGAAGATGGTATTGAAAATCGGGTTACTTTACATTTAGTTGACATTCCGGTTATTCAGGCGTTGAAATTCATTGCCAGTCAATATGGGCTTAAATTAGAAAGAGAGGGAAGTATATTCAAGTATAAAAGACTTCCAATCCCAATACCTGAACCCGAGCCCCTTGCTATTATTTATAAAGACAATCTGTTGAGTCTGAATTTAAAAAATGATGATTTACAGGAGGTAGCCAAAGAAATTTCAAAAAAGTCTGGAAAAAATGTCGTTGTAAATCAAGGGGTACAGGGGAAAATTAGCGGTTATTTGCAGCATATTCCTTTACGCCAGGGTTTAAATATGCTCATGAATGTAAATGGTTTTACCATACGGGAAATAGATGGTGTTCTTTTAGTAGATAGAAATAATGAGCCAAAGGGAAAAAATGGTTCGGCAAAATTTGGAAAAAGTTTCTGGGTAAGTGTTAAGGATTCTCTTATAACATTAGACGTCACAAATGCAAATATTAAAGATGTTATAAGAGATATTTTTTCACAGATAGGCATGGATGTGGTTATATATGAAGACGTAAAAGGTGTGTTTACCGCGCGATTTACTAATATTACACTGGATAATGCTTTGAGCTATCTGCTAAAGGGTACAAATTATACTTACCATAACGAAAATGGTATGTACATGATTGGAGGTAAAAGTCTGCAGGGCATAACAAGTGCAAAACTAATACGTTTAGACTATTTAAAGGCTGACGAAGTCTTTAAGCTGTTACCTCCAGGTATTTCAAAAAATGCTACTATAGAAATTATAAAAGAGCATAATGGATTTGTGATTGTAGGCAGCCAGGAATCAATTGATGAAGCCATGAGTTTTATTCGTGAAATTGATCAACCTATCCCACAGGTACTCATAGAAGCTATTGTTGTAGATTTCAATCACACAGAAATTAGAGAGCTGGGTATCAAAGCTGGATTCGGAGTACCATCGGATACATCTAACTCAATTTTTAATGGTTTAATTCCAGGAATCAATATTTCTGCTTCAGGTACACAATTAAATTCTATTTTGGATACTTATGGCGGCGGGATAGGTCTTTCCAGAATAGCAAAACTCCCGGATGATTTTTATTTTCAATTGAAAGCAATGGAAGAGAAAAAAATGGCAACTATTCGATCTCGTCCGCAAATTGCTACCCTGAATGGCCATACTGCCAGTATAAGTATAGGAACTACTCAGTATTACAAATTAACAACCGCAACGCCAATTTCTGCTCCTAACCAGGTTTTACTGCAAGAATCGGAACGGTTCGAAACCATTAAAGCGGAAATGTTACTTGAAGTGACACCATGGGTTACTGCAACCGGTGAAATTATAACGGAAATTCATCCACAATTTAGCACTCCGAAATCTGATTTAAAATCTGGATTACCTCCTACCATCGATCACCGGGTGCTTGATTCAACCGTTAAATTAAAAGATGGTGAAACAATTATATTAGGTGGTTTGATTCAAGAATTTGAAGATGAAACCGTAGTAAAAGTTCCTATACTTAGCCGCATTCCTATCCTTGGAAAATTATTTCAAAGTCGTTCTTATAAAAAATTCAATTCTGAGTTGATAATTTATTTGACTCCTCATATTTATTATGCAGGTGATGAAATAAATACTTCACAAGGGACTATTAAATGAAAGAGTATTTCCAGGGCTGGTTTTATCGTAAACATATTGCTGTGATAGCTTTTCATGAGAATTCCATTCGCTTGATTGAATTGAAAAAACAGAGGCGTGGCATAAAGTGTATTAAAGTATTGGAGCATAGCCTGAAGTCAGGCATGTCTGAAAATGGAACGCCTGAATTTGGTCTTTTAAAATACCTAGCAGCAGAATTCACTCTAACTCGACTAAAAACAATCATCCACCTTCCTCAATATAATTTGCGGCATCATTTTCTGAAATTGCCCGCCGGATTTAATGGGAATATGGAAGAATGGCTTAACCAGAATACAGCGCAATTTTTACCTCCTGGCTTACCTAAGAATCAAATCATTTATGGATATAATCATATTCGAAATGCAGAAGATTCAGGAGCAGTGTTGCTCACCATTGCGAAGCTGGATACCATTAAAAAGTGGACAGATGTTTTTATACAATTACAATTGAGAATTGCTTGCGTAAATGGAAATTACTTTCCTGTGCAAAGCTGCTTTGCATTCTTAGATGATACTTTTTTTCAGGAAAACCGGGCGTTTTTACATTTTGATACTCATGCAGTGTTTCTGTTAATCACAAAAAAAGGCATCCCGGGCTATTATAAGGAGTTCCTTCGTTCTCATTCCCAACTCAAGTCTCAAAGCCACGCCAATGATGTCAAACGTGATGGGATTGAAAAAGAATCAAAGTATGCCTCAATTATTGAAGAACTAAATCAATTTAAAAATGAGGATACACTGCACCAGATAATCATTACCGGGGAAGGTGTTGACCAGAATTGTTATTCTGATTTTAAAAAAACTGCAAAAGTTAAATTCGGCGGCGAACTCATTCAAAATCTTATTCCTGCTGGAAATGCAAATAGATATGTACACTTATTTGGGCTCGGAATCCAATCTTTATATGGACAATTCGAAACATGTGACCTGCGTCAGGACGAGTATAGACAGGAGATGAATGAAAGAGAACAGCAAATCCAGACCATCCATTTTGCGGGATATTCAGGTTTGATATTAATATCCATCTGGCTGATAGTTATGGCAACTAACTTTCTTGTAAAATTTGAACTTGGTGGTTGGGAAAAAGAAGTCACGCAATTGGACACTAAGATTAAACAAATTGAAGAATTAAAAAATACAGGCGAGGAGTTGTCTTCTCAATTAATGCTACAAAACAACTTATTCAAACAGCGATCTCAACTTGCAAATCTGCTATTTGATATCAGCCGAATCATGCCGGAAGGTGTATGGTTGAGAACCATTCGGTATGGTCAAACTAAAGACGCAGATAACGCCGAAGATAAAATAGCAGAAATTCCCATAATTATAGAAGGCTTAGCTTTAGCACAATCTGGTCCTACAAAATTGCTTTCTGAAATGGAAGAGCTGTCTTATTTAGAACAAGTTCAGTTAGATTTAATGCAGTCAATTCCGGCCGAGGTAGTCTTGAAGAAAACTAAATTACGCAGAATTCCGCTGTTCAAATTTCAACTAAGTGTATGGAAAAATATAAGTGGCTAATCATAAAAGCCGGACTCTTACTGTTTGCATTGTTCATTTTCTCTATGATTCATTGGCCAATGATAATTGGTTTATGGGAAAATAAGTCGACATTACAGTCCTATAAACTGAAAGTGGAAGAGGCGCGTTCATGGGAAGATGTGACCAGTCGTCTGGAACAGGAAAACAAATTGCTCAAAACAGAATTGACTGCTCTTAATCAAAAGGTATTGAAAGAAGATGTTCTATCCGGAATTCTTAAAATAATACAGAGCTTTTCTCAGGAAGCAGGTGTACAAATAGTATTTTTAAAACCCAGAATACCGCACGAATTTGAGCATTACCAGCAACTAACAGTCGACCTCGGACTGGAGGGAAAATATCACAATGTGGGAAAATATCTTCATCTAGTGGAATCCTCGGAAAATATTATGGCAGTACAGAGTCTTGAGATAAAAACAAAGAATATGGTTTCAAGGGAGTTAAGCATAAATTTAAAAATATCAATCTTTTTGACTAAGCGTTAAATGAACAAATGAATATAAAGGTACCTAAAAATATCCTGACATTTATGCTGGTTTTTCTGGCTTTATCTATATGGGGCCATAATGTCTATAAATTCTTTAAAGGCGTCAAAAACGCCGATGAAATCTCTACACCTCGACCCGCAACTGCAAAATTCAGGAGTGCAGAAAAAAATATAGAGACAAAAAAAGAGGTTTGGATTTATGATTCTAAATTCAGGGATCCATTCAAGAATTGGCTGGTGACAAAAACACCCCAAAAAAAATCACCGCGTAGAAAGAGTGTAAAGACCAAAAAACCAAATAGTCGTAAATCTAAACCGCAAGCGCCAAAGCTCCGCCTGACCGGCATAATTAAAGACCGCGGTGGAATTTTGGCTGTAATTGAAAATATGAAACAAGAAATATTTTTTGCTGAAAAGGGAGATTCAGTTGGCGGGGTGAGAATCGTATCGATTGACTCTTCCAGAATAGCGTGTGAATATAAAAATCAAAAGTTTACACTGAAAATAAACTAGTGAATCCATGAAATTCAATGACGAAAGAGGCTCGGCATTAGTTACTGTGCTGATTATGGTTACAGCATTAATAATTATGTCAGGAGCCCTTCTAAAGGCATTCTCATTACATTACAGTTCAGCACGCCGGGATTTAAACCGCATCCAGGCATTCTACTTTGCAGAAGCCGGAATCTACCAGGCGCTCTCGCGTCTATCAGGAAATGATGGATATGATTGGAATTGGCGTCCACAAAAAGAACAGATATCTGTTGCAAATAATCAAACAGTAGAAATCTCTATTACCGAAAGAGGCGGATTTTTGATAATTACATCATCTGTTCAATACCACCACCAACATAAACAACTTCAAGTACAGGTGGGACAGAACATACCAAATGCATTTAATCAGGCAATCATTTTAGGAGGCACCGATTATCCTTTAGTTGTTACAGGTAATAATCGAATTATCGGCAATGTGACCGTTGGAACAAGTGGAGTAAAACCAGGCAGTATCAAAGGCAGTAAATTCATAGGACAAAAAGTAGTTGAGGGAACTATCAATCGAGTCTCACCGCCAAAATTACCTCAGTTTGATGCGGCTCTTTTCATTCGTAATATTTCAACATATCGGCAATTATTGAAAAGTTCTTTGAAAAGAGTACCAGATAATTTTAGTAAATATGACAGCCTGGGAAATACATCGAAAAACAGAATCCTAATTGTGCAGGGTGAAATAGATTCCAGCGTTGTCAGTGACTCCCTGCTTACTGGCCCTCTCACAATTATTTCCGATGGAAACTTACTCCTGTCCGGATTTATAAAATTCGGGAACCCGGTTAATATCGTTGCGAGGGGCAAGGTTGAGATTACAGATTCTGTTTTTCTGGACGATGTCGTGGTTTATTCAGATACAACAATTGTAGTTTCAGGTAATGTCAGGGGCGCCATGCAATTGATCACACAAGGGGATATTCTTGTAAGCGGTCAGGCTCAGCTCGAATACCCGTCCGTGCTGTTTACATCCGGTCATGTTGTGGCGAACCGGCTGGTTGGTTCCATTACTATTGCAGAGAATGCAAATGTCACGGGCTCTGTAATTTTAAACGAATATATTGCCAAAGAAGAAAACAATATCCGGCGACAAAGCAAGGTGGAAATTGCAGAAAAAGCGCAAGTGACCGGCCTCATATTCTCCACTAACCACACTACCATTAGCGGACAGGTAAATGGTATTGTCATCGCTGACCATTTTTATCTTTATGCCTCCCCCACAACTTATATCAATTGGTTGAAGGATGCATACATTAATCGAAGAAATTTAGCAGCAGGCTTTAAACTGCCGTTGATGTTTACAGAAAATCCGTCTTTGGAGGTCGTCGCGTGGGTAAAGAGATAGTGCGCTGAATGGATGAAAAGGGTATAAGGTATAGGAAAATAAGGCAATAGGGAATATTGGAGTAATGGAATGAGGGCGGAAAGACCGCAGATAATTATTTATCCGGTCAGAGATCGATACGCCAAAAATAGTGTAGAAATTTCAGGATGATTTATCATCCTTCAGTTTATTAGCCCTGTGATTTATCACGGGGCGGGAAGGGCGAAGCGACACTTTACCATTATTTCAATATACCCTTATAAACTAATACCCATATTTCCTAAGTAAAAGTACATGTTAAAATCAATTAAAAGTGAAACCGGCCACACAGTTGTTGAGATGCTGGTGGCGTTAGCAATTCTGACCATAGCATTGGTGCCAACTGTTCAGTTCATGGCCAGAGTCATGTCGAATGCTGGTGCAAGAGATCTAGTAGTAGCCACCCAACTGGCAAGAGATGAAATGGAGCGGGTGATTTCAGAAAGAGATTTTATGCCCGATGAAAAGCGGATCCGAGTCAACCAACAACTATGGCAGCTCGCAACAAGCATTGAGGTCTATGCAGGTTTAGTACAAATCTATATAAAAGTATATAAAAAAAACTCGAGCAAACCGATGGTTGAACTTCAAACTTCAAGGTTGCTGCATGATTAAAGATGTTTTCAATAATTTTAAAATAACAATAAAAGATAGCCGAGGATTTACCGCTGCTGAACTGGTAGTAGCGATGACACTCATCGGTCTGCTTGTGGGTTTTAGCTTCAAGGCTTACCTGTACTTTCAAACTAACTTTGTCAACTGGCAGCAGCGGGTAAGTCTGGAGGAAACTGGTCGCAGAATAATAGGTAAAGTGGCTGACGATTTACTAATGCTGCGAAAAGTAGTGAATGCTCAGAAGAGCTCACTATCGTTTATTGATTTCAACGGAAAGGTAGTGACTTATGAATATACAAAGCAAAATATCTTAAGGAACAGTAGAGCATTGTTAAAAAAGAGCATAATAGCAGAGAAAATGCAATTTTATTACTTCACAGCAAACGATAATATGCAGGACATTATCGATGCGAAAAATATCAATCAGATTCAAATACTTTTGATTTTGAAAAACAAGCGGCAGGCTGCTTTTGAATTAGTTACAACAGTTACCCTGCGTAACAAAAGGTTATTCTGACATGAAAAACTCAACCACGATTATTCAGGCAACGCCTGAAATGCGCCAACACCTGAAAGCAAATAAGAGGCCAATTCGATTTGACAAACAATTTGATTTTTCTTTCAAAAAGTTATATTCACCAGGCATTCGGACTAAACAACTGGCAGAATTTACCAGACAGTTGGCTGCATTGCTCGAAGCACGCCTGCCTTTGATTCGTTCTCTTGAGATTCTATCAAAGCAAATGACCAACCAAAAACTGCAACACATTCTTGCAGGAATACTATCTGAAATAAAAGAAGGTCAGTCTTTTTCAAACTGTCTGAAAAACCATCCAAAGGTGTTCGATGACTTTTTTGTGAGTTTGGTGCGGGTAGGTGAACAAGGAGGGATATTGGAAAAAACATTGAATCGCCTGGCAAACTATTTAGAAAAAATGGCGGCCCTGCACCGAAAGATTCTGACTGCTATGACCTATCCATTGGTAATCGTATTAGTAGCGACAGGAGCCATAACGTTTTTGCTGGTGGCGGTAGTCCCGACATTTGCTGATATGTTTCAGGATTTCGGCGGTCAATTGCCCGGTCCGACACAATTTCTACTCAGCATGAGCGCATTATTAAAAGAAAACTTTTGGCTGCTGCTCTTGTCCATCTTGATACTGGGATATGCTTTTGTGAGGATAAAAAGAACACAGAGAGGTTCTTACTTTTTTGATAAAATTTCATTAAAGGCGCCTCTATTTGGGTCTTTGTTTAAAAAGAACTTCCTGGCAAGGTTTTGTCGTACCCTTGGAACTCTATTGAGCAGCGGCGTCACTTTAGTCCAATCATTAGAAGTAACGCAAACCATTTCAAAAAACAAGGTTTTCAAAAATGCTATTGTGCAAATGAAAGATCGCATTATTCAGGGCAAACCCATGATGGAATTAGTTGGCAAGCTGGAGCCTTTCACACCCCTGACTATTCAGATGATACGGGTCGGTGAAGAAACAGGAGAATTGGATGCCATGCTCGAGAAAGTTGCTAAATTCTATGAACAAGAACTTGATGCGACAGTCGAGGCTCTGACTTCGATAATTGAACCGGTGATCATTGTATTTTTAGGAGTCATTTTAGGCGGCGCACTCATTGCCATGTATTTGCAACTCTTCAATTTAGTCAATGTCATTCAGTGATTTATTAGCCACTGATTTTCACGAATTATCTGTGTCACTAAATGGTTTCGCGGTGAATAACCAGGATGATAAAACAATTTTATACCAACTGAGCACAGGAACAAATGGCTTTTGTCATTCAGGAGGAATCTTGTTAGCGTTTAAGAATATCGTGATTTGTTAATAAGATTCATTTTGATTAATATCAGGATTATCTGGTTTTTGTTTAAAAAATTATCGTGGAAGCCAGTTATCGAATAATTTCTAAAATCTATGCAGTCTATAATTGATTTTCAATTTCAAAGATTTTAATTTGTGTTGATTCGTGTAAATTCGTGGTTAAATTTTGTAATTATAATTATAAAGAAGGAGAAATTGTGAATGGAAAGCAACAATATTATTTACAAGGAATTATCTTTTAAAATCGTCGGCTTGGCCATGGAAGTTCACAATAAACTTAAACATGGCTTTTTAGAAAATGTATACGAAAACGCCATGATGGTGTTGTTCCGTCGAGAAGGGATAAACGCCAAACAACAAGCTTCAATCAAGGTCTATTTTGAATGTGAAATAGTGGGCGACTATTTTGCAGATATTTTAGTCGATGACAAAATAATCTTAGAACTTAAAGCTGTCAAAGATATTACTGATATTCACAGGGCACAAGTAATAAACTATTTAAAAGCAACTGGATTAAGATTGGCTATCATCCTCAATTTTGGAAAAGAACAACTTGAATTCGAAAGACTGGTAAATTAACCACGAATTTTCACGAATGAACACGAATGATCAGTGTCATTCCTTAAGCTTTTTAGAATGAATGAATAATTAAAAAGTAACCGAGTACAGGAACAAGAACAAGAACAATGGGCTTTTGTCATTCAGGAGGAATCTTGTTAGAGTTTAAGAATATTGTTATCTGGAAACAGGATTCCTTCTGAATGACAGATTGAGTATTAATTTTAGAAATCAGCTATTATAATAAAATTTATCAATAGTCTTATAATTTAATAGATTTTTTAAATGAATCAATTATGCATTCGTGAAAATTCGTGTTAATTCGTTGTTAAATAATTATGTAAAAACAGGAGGGACGCATCATGAAGTTTACAAATCTCATTAAAAATGAATCCGGGTTTTCTTTAACCGAGCTGCTGGTTGTAATTGTCATCATCGGTGTTTTAGCCTCGCTGGCCATACCTAAATTTCTAAGCGTGATAACCAAAGCCAAATCTACGGAAGCCAAACTCATGCTCAAGCAAGTTTACAACCTTCAGGAAAGCTACTACCTGGAGATGGATGTTTACAGCAGGAATTTAGCAGCCATCGGATTTGAGACGGAAAAATTGGTCACAGAAGATGGACAGGCTCGCTACAAAATTGAAATCACTGAAGCATCGCCAACGACTTTCCTTGCCAGGGCTATCGCTGTTGTGGATTTTGATAAAGATGGAGCGTTCAATAGCTGGAGTATTAATCAGGATGGAAAACTGAAAGAGGAAGTGCCGGATTAATTTTTTCGTATTTCGATATTCGATTTGCCAATGTTTTATTTTACAAATTTGAGGACTACTATGAATACAATTCGAATTCTATCATACTTATTAACCATTTTACTAATGGCTTGCGCAGGACCAAAAGCTACTATGTCACCTATCTTAAAGCAGGGCACTTATCGTGTAGCCGTGCTCAACTTCACCAGTTCAGGTTTTCTCAGTAGCCAGAAATTTGGTAAATTCACAGCAGATGAATTAGCCAATCGTATGGTATTAAGGAAGAAGGCTTACGTTGTAGACAGGAGCATAGTCAACGCTGTGGTTGCTCAAAAAGGTATGAGAGTTGGCAATTACTTTACACAAAATGATATGCAGAATCTGGCGGAAAACCTGCGAGCCCAAATCATCATTCTCGGTGAAGTGCGGAATATAGCTAACATCATGGCGCTAACTTCGAATAGGAAAGCCCACTTACTAATAACATTACGGTTCCTCGATCCCGATTCGGGTGCGGTTCTTGGTATAATTTCGCATGAAAAGAGCGGGCGAGACGGGGAAGAAAAAATTATCAAAGAAATGATACAGGAAATGGTAGATACTATGGGTGGGTTTAAAATGCGGGATAGTGGAAAATGAGTTATAAGGCTATAAGGTATAGGGGTATAAGGACATAGGGTATTGGTGTCGAAAATGTATTATATTTAGTTGAAATTAAGATTGGTGGCTCCTAAATTAAAAA
>CAZIKB010000143.1:0-14366 GCA_964539665.1 uncultured Cytophagia bacterium | reverse complement strand
TGATTCTCACTTTAATACTCTTCATTTTTTCATAAAACTTTTGACACTACCTGGGTTTACAGTAAAAGGCATGACGGATCATGAGGATAAAGTGCATGATTAATTTAAAAATCGCAAATCTTACTCACGCTTGAGAGAATCTTCTGCCTCTTAGAAATATAGTTTTATGTATCTATATACCTATTTTTTAATCAAAGCGCGGATAACCCGATATGAATTTTCTTCTCTTTAGTTTTGCTGATTATTATTATTTCCACCTCCCTTTCTTCATAACAAAGAATGAATTAGTATGGTTGTTCAAGGAAAAAATTTGGTAGGCACTATCGATAATTGTTGTGACCAAAACTTCCTTGAAACAGTGCTTTATCGAACTAATATAGAGTAATATCTTAAATTGTTACAAATTAGTCAAGTGGAAAGTATTTCTCAGGCAGAAATAGTTTCAGAATAATACAAAACACGTGTGAAGATGCTACTCTAAAATACCATGTAATAGTCCAAGATACCATCGGAGAGGTCTTGAGATATTGTCCATGTCCGTAACGTAATAGAACACGCAATCGAAGCTCCAACCTCCCGCTACCCTCCCGAAGGGTTGGAACCTTCGGGAGGGTAAGTTTAACTACTCCAGTAAATAAGTCTGAAGCTTATTATTTGTATCTTCATCTATTTTATATTCCATCACAAATCTCTGATACTCTTTTGGGCACTTGAAATAAGATGCTATGAAGTTTGGGTCAATCAATTTACCATTTCGTTTGGCAATCCAATCGCTGTAACTAGAAAATGGCCACAATTCCGGGGTGCGAACAAGGTTAGCTTCAACAGGATTCAAGTGGATATACCGACAAAGATGTAAAATATATTTGTCCTCAGCAATATGAATGTGCTTGAATCGTCCCTCGAACAGCGTTCCCGTGCGACCACGCTGCTTGTTTACAGCCTGAACATAGGCATTAAATACAACCCGCATAAATTCCGACAAGCTCTTTTTCCCATCCTGACGCAATATAAAGTGATAATGATTTGGCATAAGGCAATAAGCAATTACGGATACAAAGTAACGTTCCGCGTATTTTTTAACCAGTCTCAAACAGTAAAGATAATTCTCATCTGAAAAGAAAATCCTTTCACGATTTACCCCTCGGTTAAAGATATGATAATATCCACCTTGATAAAATTCTTTTTTGCGGTAAGGCATACCAGTTTCCTTACTTTCGGCCACTTTACAAGAACCTCCCGAAGGTTTGGAACCTTCGGGAGGTTAAGTTTACTCTACATCCTCCCGTATTTTTGACAGCATCTCTTCATCTTTCAAAATATGCTTGAATCGAGTTTGATATTTGAGATATTCTTCAACTGGTTTCTTTTTAGCAATCCGTTTTGTGATTCTTCGCTCCCCATTCTCAATTTCAAATAGTTTCACAAAACCAGTCTGAACTGCTAATTGCGCGACTTTAATCACATCCTT
Organism: uncultured Cytophagia bacterium; assembly: GCA_964539665.1. GTDB lineage: Bacteria > Zhuqueibacterota > Zhuqueibacteria > Oceanimicrobiales > Oceanimicrobiaceae > CAZIKB01. The sequence goes on along the minus strand of CAZIKB010000143.1, from coordinate 12,895 downwards.
TGTGTCAACTCCCCAGCCAGGCGGACAGGGTGTGTGACAATGAATGTAACTTGGTCCTCGCGTATCCATCGCTTTTTTGACTCGTTCCATAAAATCCAATGGATAGCCAATAGAAGTCGATGCCACGTAAGGGGTACCATGGGCAGCAATGATCTCCACCATATTTTTTCTCAATTCAGGTTTGCGTGCCTCTCCCCGAATAATTTTCCCTACCGGCGTTGTCGATGTGCGAGCGCCAAATCTTGTCGTGCCGCTGCGTTGTCCCCCTGTGTTCATGTAACTTTCATTATCAAAGCATATATAGATAAAATCCTGATTTCGCTCAATTGCTCCGGACAAGGCAGCAATTCCAATGTCTGCTGTTCCGCCATCGCCTGCTGCTACCAATAAATTCACATCATCTCTTTCGCCCATCACTCTCAACGCCGAATCAATGCCTGAAATCACCGCGGGTCCGTTCTCGAACAACACATGGAAATGCGGTACTTTCGGAACGCCCATCTGCATAATCACAGCCAAACAGCCGGTTGAATTGATAACGATGGTATTTTTCCCTAATACTTTCAACGCATGCCTGAAAGCAAGTAATTGTGTGCAGCCTGAACAGGATAACGATCCCATTGACAGGTATTCTTCTTCAGTTACTTCTTTTAATTTTAACGCCATGTTGTTTCCTACTATTTATTTTCATGTCCAAGGACTGTGAATATCAAAACTAAGGCTTTTGAGTAAACCGTTCCCAGTTGACAGTAGACGGTTGGCAGTGGCAATATTTCGGTTTCATTCAGAGTTTAGGATCACTATAAATTGCCAATTGTATACTGCTGATCAAGTTCCACCAAATCCGACCGTAACCACTCCCGACTTCTTCTCAGCTTTTTCATCAATGTTAGCATCGGGCCAGAAAACAGCTTGCCCTTGATACCCCTTTTGGGCTATCGCATAGCATTTCTCAATGGTTGCAGGAACGATGTCTTTCCCACCCAATCCAATAATAAAATTCAGAGCTTTCGGCTTTTTATCTTGATTGTGCAGGGCCCTGGTGATATCCGAGAAAACCATACCGCTGGTTCCATAACCGATATCTCTATCCAGAACCGCTACTATTTTTGTGTTTTTTACTATTTCAGCAATCTCAGTTTCCGGGAAAGGACGAAAAACATGTATATTAACCAGGCCAACTTTTTCTCCCTTTTCTCGTAATTGATCAACCACCCATTTCGTTGTGCTCATCATAGAGCCGATGCCAATGAAGATGATTTCAGCATCTTCGCATCTGTAAGCGTCAATCAGGTCGTATTTTCTGCCAAATCTTTCCGCAAATTCTTTGTAAACCTTGCGCATGACATTTTTTGAGTTGACCAAGGCGCTGTGTTTCTTGTATTCATAATCGGGGTACCACTCCGGAAAAAGCACCTCGCCAAACTGAAGCGGGTGTTCGGGATCAAGAATAGGCCTTTCAGTGATCCCTGGTTTTGGTAAAAATGCATCAGCTTCGCTCTGTTCAATTGTCTTAACTATCTCAGAGGCATGAGACAGGATGAAGCCGTCGTAGCAAACCATAATTGGCAGATTAACATCGTTGTCTTCACAAATTCGGAATGCCATGAGTGTCTGGTCGTAAACCTCCTGAACGCTGTCTGTGTATATTTGAATCCACCCGCAGTCGCGATTTACCAGCGTATCCTGATGATCCGCCCAGATGTTCACCGGCACCGAAAGAGTGCGGTTCGCGATCGCCATAACCACAGGGAAACGCATACCAGAAGTAAAATATAGTACTTCGCTCATAAGCTGCAGTCCCTGCGAGCAGCTGGCAGTAAAGGTTCTCGCTCCTACAGCAGAAGCGCCCGCGCATACCGAGAGCGCAGAATGTTCCGACTCCACTTTAACCAGCTCAGATTTAAGTTCACCATTGGCAATGAATTCTGAAAGATATTCAACAGTGTGGGTTTGAGGGGTGATCGGGTATGCAGCGATTACTTGAATTCTCGCCAGTTTTGCAGCCTGTGCAGCCGCCATATTACCATTCCAAAATTCTGTTTTCATTCTGTTTCCCTCTCCATCTCAATTGCCTTTGGTGCGCACTCTTCAGCGCAGATACCACACCCTTTGCAATACGTGTAGTTAATCTCGAACTTATCTGGCGTGATGCAGCCTTCGGGACAATAGAGCCAGCAAAGTGAACAACTCGTGCATTTCTCGTCAAATTTCACTGGACGGAGACTTCGCCAGGCGCCGGTTTTATTGTCTTCAGACCACCCCGGATCGTAAGTCAGCGTACTATTGGCTCGCTCAACGAAATCTTTATATTTTTCCATTCCCATGGATTAGCTCCTGTCTATTGAATTTATCAACTGTTCCAGTGCTCGATTGCTAGATTGTTTATTAGTAACAATACAACACTGAGACAATTTAGTAATTCTGAATTTTTAAACAATTTCATTCACTATACAACATTGCAAATCGCTGCTTTAGGAATTAATGTGTATCCCATCCAAATTCTTAAATGCTTTATTAGCGACCTGAATATTGACCTCTGCTCTCTCACCAAATTTCTCTTTTAAAACAGAGGTTACCGAATCCATTTGAACCAGGCCAGTTGCCCTTGTAAAAGCGCCCATCATCGCAGTATTGGTGATGACTTTTCCCAGTATTTCCAGAGCAATCCCGGTGGCATCCACAGTAAAAAGAGAAAATTTCTGTGTCGTCAACCTGTAACCATATTTACCTGACTGCAGTTCTTGCCTTATCTCTTCGGGCGATTTGGTTGTATTGAAAATCAGTAATCCGTCCTCGACAAACCCTGCAGTAATATTTACAAAATGCCAGATAGTCGGATCAAGCAGACAGAGTACGTTAGCTGTAGTGGCGCTGCATTTCAACAGGATTTCTTGATTGCTGATTCTTAACGAGCAAGTAGAAAGCGCTCCTCTTCTTTCGGGCCCGAAGGTTGGAATCGACTGAGCGTATTTTCCTTCCAAAATAGCTGCTTTGCCTAAAAGCTCGCCAGCGGTGACAATGCCCTGGCCGCCTCTTCCCTGCAGCCTGGTTTCGTTGATTTCTTCTTTAGTATTCATTTTTTATCACGGAATCACAATTGATCGAATAACATTTTCATCTCCACTTCGAAGTAAATCAAATGCGTCGTTAATCTTCTCCAGCGGAAACCGATTTGTCACGAGTTCATCTATTTTAATCTTTCCGAGTCGAACCATTTCAATCAGTTTCGGATAATCAGTCGGTCGGCAGCCGAGTGAACCCATGACTTCCATTTCAAAAAACATGATTTTGGCGGCGCTTAAAGTAATATCTTTACCTGAAAAACCGACGACGACCAACCGACCGCCCTTTCGCAAAGTGCCAAACGCCGTCTGAATGGTTTCTGGCTTGCCGATTGCTTCAATGGCAATATCGGCCCCGCCACCCGTCAGCTTCTTAATCTCCTTATCAATTCTCTCGACTTTTGTCGGATTGATTGTAGCGGTAGCTCCGAATTTCCTGGCAATTTCAAGTTTCTTATCCAATACATCCACGGCTATGACAGCACCTCCTGCCGCAGCAGCTACCTGAACAATATTTATGCCGATTCCACCGCAGCCGATTACCACTACTGTATCCCCGGGTTTAACCTGGGCCCGGTTTTTAACTGCATGAAAAGGCGTGGAGATAGCATCGGCAATAATACTTCCATCTTCCAGCGGGATTTCGTCTGGCAAATGGCACACGTCTTTCGCGGTTACCTTAATATATTCTGCGTAGGCGCCATCAATGTGGTTGCCGAGCATAATCATGCTTTCACAAATATTCTCCCGGCCAACCCGACAAAAATCGCAGTGACCGCAGGTTAAAACAGCCGGAATCAGTACCCGGTCGCCTTCCTTAAATTTTTTCACATTAGCGCCTACCTCCGCTACATGGCCTGAAGGTTCATGTCCAAGAATCATCGGCGGCTGCTTAAATGTGGGTGTACCGTGATCGATATAATGCATATCCGTATGACAAACGCCACATGCAGCTATCTTGACGAGAATATCATCGGGTCCTGTTTTGGGTGTTTCTACATCATCAATCTTTAGCGGCTTATTCGCTCCTTCAAAAATTGCAGCTTTCATTTCTCACTCCTGTTTAAATATGAGGTAGTGTCAAATATTTTCAATTTAAAAATGCTTTAAGTTTAATAATATTCTTTAGTTAGCTACAATAATGCCTTATTTCAACAATTTTGTGTTAAGAAGCCGTCTATTTCTGTTGTCATGTCTTAAAAAAACTTACTTTTAAAGGCCTAATAAAATTGCTAATATGAATTCAACTTTTTTCATTTTTTCATGAAACTTTTGACACTACCAAATATGATAATATCATTTACTAACCACAATAAACAATGAAATGCTATCTTCATGTTTTGTGTGATTAGCTATTTCCCAGATCATTGAATAAAGCTTTGACACTACCAATTATTAATCCTCTTTTTCCCGGGTAAATAATATTTTATACCTTTCTGGAAAAGCAGTCATACATTCACTGCATTTATCAGAGTTTTCATCCGGGATAAAATCCTTTAACATTACTTCGAATCCCAGTGATTCATACATTTCAACCAGCTCGCTGAGTCGCGGCTCATCCACTATATTCCTACGCTGCCAATTTTTATCATTTTTTCCCATGGTCTACTCACACGAATCAACAAGCTTCTTCCACTCCTGAGTAAATTCCTTTTTTTCAATATTGTGCAGCTCGCCGATGATTAGTTTTTTATTTTGTTGCTTTTCCGCTTCGGATAATTTATCATACTCCCCTTTTAAAATTGTTTTTTCTTTAAACCAGTCCCAGCTCTCTTTGCCGTCTTTTAGATTGTTCCTTTTCCCATAACCAGTCGGACATGGGATTAGTATTTCCACGAAGGCAAAACCTTTCTTTGACAAAGCCTTCTTAATTGTGGTAATGATTTCATAGGGATAGCTCAGTATCCATCTGGCGACAAATGGAGCTCCCGCCCCTATTGCCAACTCGGCCAAATCAAAGGGTTCCTCGATGCAACCGTAAGGAGAGGTTGTGGAGAAATCTCCTGCACCGGTAGTTGGCGAAGATTGCCCGCCAGTCATGCCGTAGATGAAATTATTAATTTCTATCACGGTCATGTCAACGTTTCTTCTGGCAGCATGAATGAAATGATTACCGCCGATACCAGCACAATCGCCATCACCCGTGAAAACAACAGCGGTAAGCTCCGGGTTCGCCAATTTTACGCCTGTAGCGAATGTAAGCGCACGGCCGTGGGTAGTGTGCAGTCCATCGGCTTCGATATATCCCGGCAGGCGGGAAGAACAGCCGATTCCTGAAAGGAAAACTATCCTGTCGATATCAAGGCGGCACTCGTCAATTGCCCGCAGGGTATAATTTAATACGTTGCCAATCCCGCAAGCACTACAGAAAATGGAAGGGTACATGTCAGCACGTAAGTATTTTTTAATTCTCTCTGCCTGGTTGAACATAGTATTTTTACTCCTTAAGAGTCTCAATAATCTCCTGTGGTGAATGCATCACTCCGCCGATCTTCGAAAGTTTTACGACCTCGGTATTTGAACCGACGCTTTCTTTCACCGAATGAAATAGTTGGCCCAGGTTCATCTCCGGCACCACGATTTTCGTAACTGATTCACCTATTTTACTTACAACCTTTTCAGGAAAAGGCCAGATACTTATCAGACGCAAATAACCAACCTTTCTTCCTTCGGAGCGTAATTTATTTACTGCGTATAAAGCGGCCCGCGAGGTAATTCCGTAACTTATAACAACAGAATCGGCGTCTTCAAGGTATAACTCCTCAACTCTGGTTATTTGGTCAACCTCATCGGTTATTTTTTCGCAAAGCCGGGTTACAAGTCGCGTGTGAATTTCAGCATTATCCGTCGCGGGGAGACCGCTTGGTTTGTGAGTTAAACCGGTAAAGTAAGTATGATGGCCCGTACCAAAATTTGCAAGCCGAGGCACCTTTCCTTCGGTTGGCAAAAAAGGCACATAATCTTTCGACGGCTTCTCAGGTATTTCCCGGTCATAAATTTCAAATTGCCCATATTCCGGGATGGTTATGCCTTCGCGCATGTGTCCGACCTCGCCATCCGTCATCAGCAAAACAGGATTGCGATACTTCTCTGACAGATTAAAGCATTCGATTGTCAATTCCAGAGATTCCTGAACAGAGTTAGGAGCAAGGGCTATGATTTCGTAATCACCATGAGATCCCCAGCGCGCCTGCATTACATCTCCCTGAGAGGGTTCCGTGGGCTGTCCAGTAGAGGGTCCGGAACGCTGGACGTCAACTACCACACAAGGAGTTTCGCTCATGCAAGCATAGCCAAGATTCTCCTGCATTAACGAAAATCCCGGACCCGAGGTTACAGTCATAGACTTAACACCGGCAAGCGAACCACCAATAATCGCACCCATGCTGGCTATTTCATCTTCCATTTGAATGAAGGTGCCCCCTATTCGAGGTAAAAGTTTTGACATTACCTCGGCAGTTTCAGTGGCTGGTGTGATAGGATAACCCGCATAGAAACGACAACCAGCTAAAAGTGCTCCATAAGCATAAGCCTCGTCACCCTGTGCAAAAAACTGTTTCTTACCAATAGCCTTAACGACCCGATTATATTCTTCCAGGTTCAAATTTCATCTCCCGTTTTTCCATAGTTCTATGCCGCGATTGCAGGCTTCAATATTCAGTTTAATGGTGTGTTTGGGAACATTTTCTTCAAGGGTTGCCTTTAGAGATTCTTCAGAGACAACGCCAGTTGAAACCGCCAGAAATCCGAGCATGATTGAGTTTGCAACAACCTTCTTACCCAGTTCGTCGGCGGTTTTTGTAAAGAGGGCTGCATGAACCTGCTTGTTTTGGACCGTAACCAGATCTGAATCGACAATAATAGTGCCTTTCTCCTTCACAGCAGGGTAAAATTTATCGAATGCGGTCTGTGATAGTGCTACCAGAATATCGGCTTCGATCACCTTTGGATAATCTATTGCCTCGTTGGAAATGACGATCTCGCTGCGAGCCGCCCCACCGCGAGATTCCGGACCGTAAGATTGGGTCTGGACAGCCTGTTTCCCTTCGCGAATAGCCGCCTGTCCAAGAATTAGCCCAGCTAATACTACACCCTGTCCGCCAAAACCAGCAATACGGATTTCTGTTCTCATGATTTTTTATCCTCTCTTTCTCCAACTGATAGATACAATCCAACAGATATAAAAACTTTGGTATAAAAAATCTTCAAGCGCGGATACCTCTTAACTCTAATTGATTCTTCCCAAAATTTACTATAATTCCTATTCTTAAACCTAACGATCTTAAGTAGGATTGTATTTTGGCGATATCATAAAAATCTATCTCTTTTGTCAGAGCTTTGATGTTGCAGATTATTCGATTCTCCAGTAATAACGGTTTCATTTTGAAGACGCTTATAATTTTATCTTCAAAATTAATTCTAATAGGAAACCGACTCTTATACTTGATGCGTCTGAAATCAAGCTCTAATCCGAGTATTTTTTGATATATTGACTCACCATAACCTAATCCATGAACCTCGAATATATTAAAAATAGCCTCCCGCAGTTGGGCTAATAACTTTCTATCACTATCTGTCATAGCATCTTTAATGTACTCATAATTTTCAATTATTACTTTTCTTTTCTCAGTTAAAGGAATTCTTTTAATTTCAACTTTTTGCAGACCAAAATTAACAAGCAAACCTAATCGCAAATTCCACAACTTTAATTCTGAGATAATTTGTACATAATTTATCTGAAGAAAGTTAGATTGTAGTGTTTTTAATTCTAATATTATTTTTTTAAAAACCACAAAATCTGCTTCATATTCCTTTACTTTTCGATTGCGATGGAAAAGCGCTTTACGTTCCTTTGAATGATGTTCAATTTCATTATTCTGAAAGTGTCGTGCTAAAGCTCTATGATAAGCTTTCTCATCATACCCAACGCCGAGTGAATTGTGTACATTGAAAAAACATCGAATAAGAACATGAGTTAAATCTTCATAAATAAATTCTTTACTGTTATTCAAGTTATATCTGTGGATTGTTTCTATCTGCTGGAATAGATAACTTTATTTGATTTTTCATAATATTTTTGTTACCATCGATTCCTAAATTGTACCCCTCTTCGAAAGCAAGTAGGTTTTTCTCAACCGCTTTCTTAGGTACAAGTCTCGCAATACTATTTCGCAGCGACTCTTTTGAAAGAATTCCCAGCAGCGCTGAAATGTAACCAATGATTACTATGTTGCCCATAATTTTCTGGCCAAACTTTTTGAAAGCAATATCAGTGGCGCTTAATTTATGAAATTCTACTCCCTCAGGTTTAGCTTGAATCAAATCCTGATCAATAACCAGAATCCCGTTCTTTTTTAGGTTTTTAATATACATATCGTAGGCTTTTTGCGACATGGCAATTAAGACATCGGTCATTGGAGATTCAATCTCGTATATTATCTCTTTAGAAATGATTATATCACATTTGCTGGCGCCTCCTCTGGATGCGCTGCCGTATGATTGGGTTTGGATAGCATTCAATCCGTCTGCAACTGCCGCCTCTCCATAAATAACACCAGAAAGAACGATACCCTGTCCTCCGAAACCAGAGAACCTGATGCTTTTGGTTTTGAAAATATTTTTTTTCAAGAAATACTCCAATCTTCTGGATTTTTGCCAATTTTTTCTTTTCTGACTTTATTATTTAATTTGTATAAATTATCAACAAATTCGTCCTTGTCTTTTTCAACAAGTTTGCCGATTAGAAGCTTATCCTCCAACTCCTCTGGACTCATCTCTTTTGCATCTTCAATTCTTACTGAATAATCCCGGTATTCATACAAAGCGTCACTGCCAGTTCTTTTGCCAATCCTTCTGCCGTAACTAACAGGGCACGGTGAGCGAATTTCGATGAAAGAAAATCCTTTTCTGGTCAGCGCCTTTTGCATAGATTCCATTAATGGAAAAACATGGTAGGTAGTCCAGCGGGCAACATAAGTAGCGCCAGCAGCAGCAACTAATTCGGCAATCTCAAATGGATGCTCAACGTTTCCATAAGGAGATGTTGATGTAGGAATCCCGGAAGGTGTTGTTGGAGCAACTTGCCCTCCTGTCATACCATAAATAAGATTATTAACTAAAAAGACTTTGATATCAATATTTCGTCTGGCGGCATGAATCAGATGATTACCACCTATGCCAGTCAAATCACCATCACCGGCAATTACTACCACGGTTTTCTCAGGCTGCATTACCTTTACACCGGTCGCAAATGGTATTGGTCTGCCATGAGTGGTGTGTAAAGTATCTCCCAAAAAGTAAGGACTCGGAATCCAGGAGGAGCAGCCAATTCCGGTGACCGCAACAATTTCATTGGGATCCATTTGAAGTTCATCTACTGCATGAGCATAACAATTGAGTACCGTTCCACAACCGCAACCAGGACAAAACGCCGTCGGCAATACCTCCTTACGAAGATATTTAAACATGCGATGTCGGCGTTTTTCTGCTATTTCTTTATTGTCAGACATTTGTAACCTCAGATCTCTTTCATTATCACTGAATATATTTCGTCAATTGTATGAGAAATACCACCAATTTTTGGAATCTGGATAACTTCACAATCCACAAACCTCTCGACCTCCCGTGATATTTGACCCAGGTTCATCTCCGGTACAATGATTTTTTTGACTTTTGTATTTAACTTCTTAATTTTTCTATCCGGGAAAGGCCAAATGGTTTTGAGCCGCAGCATGCCGACTTTTTTCCCTTTGCTGGCAGCCTTTAGAACAGCGCCGGCAGCAGGTCTGCTGGTTGCCCCGTAAGAAATCACAACATAGTCAGCATCCTCTAAGTAGGTTTCTTCATAGCTGGCAATGCGGTCACGATTATCTGTTATCTTTTTGCAAAGCCGGGTGACTAACCTTTCATGAACATCCTGGCTTTCGACGTCTCTGATTCCGGAATCTTTATGAGTGGAACCAGTGACATGAATAAATTGCCCCTGACCAAATTCTGCCATGGGTGGAATAAGCTCTCCGCCAAAAGGCTGTTGATCGCCTGTAGTCAGCCGTCTTTTCACGAGATTGATTTTATCTAATGCCGGCATGGTGATTTTCTCGCGCATATGTCCAACTTCACCATCCATGAGAACAATCACCGGCGTGCGATACTCTTCGGCCAGATTGAAGGCCTCAATAGCAAGATCAAAACATTCCTGAACTGAATTTGGCGCTAATGCTATAATCTCATGATCGCCATGAGTTCCCCAGCGAGCCTGCATAACATCGCCCTGTGCTGGCTTGGTAGCCTGCCCGGTGGAAGGCCCGGAGCGTTGGACGTTGACAATTACGCAGGGAGTCTCCGTTATTACCGCATAACCAATGTTCTCCTGCATCAGGGAAAAGCCCGGTCCTGATGTAGCTGTCATAGCTTTGGCGCCGGCCCAGACCGCTCCAATAACCGATGAAATTGAAGCTAACTCGTCTTCCATTTGAACATAGTAGCCACCCACATGAGGTAACTCTGCCGCCATCACCTCGGCAACTTCTGATGCAGGAGTAATAGGATATCCGCCAAAAAAAGTACATCCTGCATAAAGAGAACCATAAGCGGCAGCTTCATCGCCTTGCATAAAATAAGTACGATTAGTAAACCTGTTTAAATATGCCTTTTGAATATTACTATTAGTTTTCACACTTTTCTACTCATTTAATATTATTATAGAGAATTCTGGACAGAGAAGTTCACATAATCTACAACCAACGCAATCTCTCCGTCTGACTGGAATTGGCGGGTAATATCCCAGACTATTAATTTTATCCGAAGTATCAAAAACTTTTAGAGGACAAAAGTCCACGCATATTCCACAACCTTTGCAGAGCTCCTCATCTATCTCAATCATATTTCATTCCCATTACAAATTCAGAGTGGTATGTATTATTTATCCTTAATCCTACGGTTGTTTTATTCGAAAGAAACACTTTGGCAATCGAGACGATTGCGTTACACTATCCAGGCATTTTTTAAAAAAGATCATCTAAATCTGAATTACCTTCTGGCATTTGCCCGTGAACCTGAACATATTGTTGAATCAGCTCTGTCTCCCGTTTAGTAAACATGGGATCTTCTTCATAAATGAAAAAGCACACATTATCGTGCGTTGATAATTTTTCCACCAGTGCCAGACGCACGTTTGCTGAACCAGCAATCATGATCGCCTTTTTATCTTTATCAAGCAATTGAAACACGCCTGCCAACTCTGAAATTCCTTTGATTGTTTCGGCATTAAATGGCAGCCATTTTTCCGGGGGCAGCGCGACTGGCTGAATATGAAGCCGAAGATCACACTGCAAACACCGTTTAGCCTCTAAAGTGGCAGCCTCTGCATCTAAACTTTGTTCTATGACAGAAAAATCTTTAATCCGATCTGAGACTGGCAGATGAGCTGCATTCAAGCGGGTGTTAAAGGCGAAACCTTTCTCTTTACCAATCCAGAGTTGAGTTTTCGTCTCCTCGATAAAGTGCTCCGTAATATCACCATCTCCCCCAAGAAATTCATCTATTGACTCCGCAGCCTTTCTTCCGGAAGCAATTGCATCGATTACCGATTTGGGCCCGGTAACGATGTCACCGCCTGCGAAGATTCCCGGCAGATTCGTTTCCATAGTATCCACCTTAACCCAAATTCCGCCTGAAGGATTGGTTTTGATTTCATCGTTTTCTGCTAACAAAGAGAGGTCTGGAGTTTGCCCGATGGCTAAAATCACCATATCCGTTTCCATCGTCATTCTTTCGCCTTCGTCAAGAATCGGACTAAATCTGCCGGTCTGGTCAAATACGCTTGTACAGAGAACAAACTCGACCGCGGAAACCTGGCCATTTTTACCGACAATTGCTTTCGGACCCCAGGAGTTGTTTATCTTAATTCCTTCTGCAAGCGCCATTTCAATTTCCCAGTCATAGGCGGGCATTTCCTCCTTCGATTCCAGGCAAGCTAACTGTACTTCTTCGGCTCCGAGACGAATAGCAGACATGGCAACATCAATGGCTACATTACCGCCACCGACAACGACTACCCTTTTTAGTACGTCTGGTTTGTGACCTGCATTCAATTCTTTGAGAAAATCCAAGCCCCAGAGGACAGGCTCCAACTCCATTCCCGCCAATTTTATCTTCTTACTGAGTTGCACACCTACTGAAAGGAATAAAGCGGCAAATCCCTGAGATTGCAGATCGTTTAAAAAAAAATCGCTATTTATCGGATGGCTGGTTTTAATTTCAACTCCCAAAGCTTTGATTTCATCTATCTCCATTTCCAGAACCTCCCGCGGAAGGCGAAATGCCGGAATTCCATACCGCATCATCCCCCCTGCTTCGGATTGAGCTTCGAATACGGTGACGCTGTGACCTTTTCTGGTTAGATAGTAAGCGGTCGTTAATCCTGCTGGTCCAGAACCAATTATGGCCACCGATTTACCCGTGGGAGGAGCAGCTTTCAAATCCTTTTTCCAGGAGCTGGCACTTTTTTCAAAAGCTGTACGTTTTAACTGACAAATAGAAACAGGCTCGTTGAGCTCTCCCCGCCGGCAGACTTGCTCGCAGGGATGAAAACAGACGTATCCTAAAACCCCCGGGAACGGCACTCTCTCACGAATTACAGCAGTTGCCTCGGAAAACTTCCCCCCGGCAATAGAACGAAGGTAGCGAGGAATATCTGTACCAGCGGGACAATTTGAGCGGCAAGGGACGAAAGCATCCTCTTTATTGCCTTTTAAATTCTTATCGGTTAATGCGCCCGTGGGGCAGACTTCGACACAGAAACCACAGAACCTGCATTCCGCCTCACTCAG
>CAZIKB010000142.1:0-14485 GCA_964539665.1 uncultured Cytophagia bacterium | reverse complement strand
ATGCCGATGACGCTATTTTTTTGTTTTTTAAAGTTTGTGAATTATTCAGGTTAGAAAAGTCAAATACAATCAACAGGTTTTTAGGTTGACTTTGTAGGATCAAGTATTTATTTTAATTTATAATTTCTAACATCCTCTTTTATCTATGCAAAAACAATTTGACATTGCCGGCTTCGGAGTATGCGCAGTCGATTTCCTGGGATTGGTTTCAAAGTTACCCTAAACCCGGGCAAAAAGTGGCCGTGGAGGCCTATTCCAAGCAGGGTGGCGGAAATACCGGCACGGCTCTGACCGCAGCTACACGACTGGGCGCTAAAACAGCCTACATCGGCAAATTGGGCCGCGACGAATACAGCCAGTTTCTTCTGGATGAATTTCAAAAAGAAGGAGTCGATATTCGACAAGTCATTTTCGAGGAAGGGGCGCAACCTCACGTATCCTTCATTCATGTAGACAAAAAGACCGGCGAGCGTCGTATTGCCCGGTATTGGCAAGAATTTAGATTAAATCCAGGAAACCTGAATCGCCCGGTTATCCAAAACAGCAAAATTTTATTTTTGGATCATTATTATACGGATGCTGGATTTACCGCTGTAAAATGGATTAAACAAAATGGCGGTACGATAGTCGTGGATGCTGAGCGCGACACTCCGGGCTTTGACCGCATTCTGGCGTTAGCGGATTATGTCATTACCTCAAGTGAATTTGCTGAATCTAAAACAGGCATGAAAGATTTGAAAAGGGCGGCCCGGCTTCTCCAGGAAAAATTTGGAAATATTGTTGTGGTTACAGGTGGCGGAAAAGGGGCTTTTTGCTCTACTCCTGACCAGCAGCATTACCAGCCTGCTTTTGCCGTCGAAGCCGTGGACACTACTGGCGCTGGCGATGTTTTCCACGGCGCGTTTATGATTGGACTCCTTGAAAATTGGCCTTTGCCAAAGACTCTAGAATTTTCTTCCGCGGTCGCCGCTTTGAAGTGCCGCGGACTGGGAGGCAGGGCTATGATTCCCAGTAAAGTAGAAGCGTTGACATTTTTAAAAGAAAATGGGACAGCACCAAATTGGCATGAAATGTGATTCATTCTGAAATATTCACCACTTAAAAAATACAAGGAGTAAAGAATGAGCTACGAAAGCATTCTTTTTAAAATTGAAAAAAATGTCGCGCATCTTACCCTCAATCGTCCCGAGAATCGCAATGCCTTAAATCAAGCCATGATAAATGAGATAAAACAGGCGATCGACGAATCTACTGCTAATGATGAAGTACGGGTGGTGGTCATTTCCGGAGCAGGAAAAGCCTTTTCTGCCGGCGGGGATATCAAGGTCATGAAACAAGCGGTCGAGAGCGGCAAACCTGCCGATTTTTTTGAGGGCCCGCTAAAATCGATAAATCAGGCTGCAATGGCGATTCGAAACTTACCCAAACCTGTGATTGCGGCAATGCATGGATTTGCCAGCGGCGCTGGTTTGAATCTTGCGCTGTGCTGTGATATTCGAATTGCGGCCCTTTCAGCAAAATTCAATCAGGCATTTATTAAAATCGGACTGGTTCCTGATACCGGAGGAACTTACATCTTACCAAGATTAGTCGGAATGGCAAAAGCTGCGGAGCTTTTTTTCACTGGCGATTTCCTAGAAGCCCCAGAGGCAGAACGGCTGGGTATGATCAATAAAGCCGTACCGGATGATAAATTGAATGAAGAAGTCATGAAATATACGCTGAAACTGACCCAGGCGCCTACCTTTGCAATCGGTAAAATAAAAATGCTGCTGCAAAGGTCTTATCAGCTTACATTTGATTCCCAAGCAGAATTAGAACGCACCACCCAAATCGAAGTGGCGCAAAAGAGTCAGGATTTTAAAGAGGGGCTTACAGCATTTTTAGAGAAACGCCCGCCGCATTTTACTGGCAAATGATTTGAGTTACGGGAATAATCAATTTACCAGCACCGAAGCCGACACAGGTGGAATTATGATCGTTCCCTGAAATTCCGTCCCAAACGCAATTCTACCAGCGCGTTTATCATCTACAACTTTTTGCCAGTTACCTTTTGGCAAAGTAAATTGTGCTGGTTGATCGGGACTGGCGTTCATAAGCAGAACAAAGTTTTTTGTATCACCAGACGGTGTTTTGGAGAGAAAAAATCCAATAGAGAGATCGCTTGTTGATTCCAAGAACTGGATTTCTGTAGGAGACATCCTGCGAAATGACGGGTGCTCCTTTCGAAGTTCAATTAAACCTTTATAATAATCAAAAAGATCCTGATTCAATTCTTTGTGTCCAAAATTAAGCCAGTTGGTTTCATTGTCTTTATTGTAGGAATTGTGATCGAGTCGACCCGCGTCGGAATCAGGAACACCCGTGGATGCAATAACTTTACTGCGAGCAAATTCCTGACCTTCACCAATCATAGCCGGCCCCTGGCTGGTGAGAAGAAATGCTGCTGCAAGTTTGTGAAGCTTCATCTGGGTGTCGGTCAACCGCGCGTTGGCCGTGATATCAGTTATTTTTTGATCCGGCTTGACTGCTCCACAGCCAATTCGGATGAAGTCGCCCAATGTGTAGTCATCGTGGGACTCCAGATAATTAATTGAGTGAGATTTTTTAACGAATGGACCGCCGTATTCTCTGGTCGAGCCTCTTACATAACGCTCGATGGTATTTTTATTGTTTCCTCCCCAATACCGGCCAAAAATCCATCCCAGGCCGTCTATCGGATTTTGTCCTTTTACCGCGTTTCTAATCAAATCATTCCAGGCAGCCCAATCCCGGTCAGAAAATCCTCCAAGATCGTATTTGCCGCCACCCCAGGGCTCAGCAATTAATATTACATCAGGATTGATCTTTTTAGCCGCTTCAGTGATTCTTTCCACAGTTTCCCAGTCAATCATGGTAGCTAAATCGAATCGGAATCCGTCGATGTGGTACTCCTCGAGCCAGTATTTTATACTGTCCACAATGAGGCGTCGCGTCATGGGGCGTTCGGTTTTCAGGTCGTTGCCACAACCGCTGGTTTTAATGAAATTCATCGATGAATCCAGACGGAAGTAGTATTCTTTGTCAATATATTTCAGCGGATTCCAATCATAGTGAGAGACATGATTGTAAACTACATCCATAATCACGGCAATGCCTGCTTTATGGAATGCTTTCACCATGTCCTTAAATTCGTTGACTTGCTGACCATGAACTCCGCAGTATTCTCCAGGAGTTAAATTTTCGCCGGAGGCGTAATAAGATTCTGGTGCAAAAAAATAGGAGGTCATGTAACCCCAGTGGTTGTGGGCGTAGGGATTCCAGGTGTTCGTGACTCCATTCACATTCTGCTCGAATGGAATTTCAATGTTACCGAACTCCTGGCAGGGAAGCAGCTCTACGGCATTTACGCCTAATTCTAAGATATGATTTATGCCGCCTTTGGAGCCTTTTTCTACCAGTCCACGATAGGTGCCTTTTTCGCTGACATCAGCGGAAGGGTGCGCTGTCATATCCCTCACATGCATTTCGTAGATTACCAAATCCTCCCAGTCAATACTCAAGGGTGCGTCCCCTTCCCAATCGTAATCATGGTCATTTAAAATTATGCTTTTAGCTTCGTGTAAATAGGAGTTTTTGGTGATAACAGCCTTTGAATAAGGATCAGCAATTATTTGCTCTGGTGCGAATATTTCCGTGCTATCGCTCGGACCGTCAACTTTGAAGCCGTAGTATTTGCCCCAATATGTACCTTCCAGGCCATATTCCCAAACGCCGTTGTCTCCGTTGGTCATTTCATATTCACGGCCGGTGTTGTCGGTGTGTTTTTCAAATATCACCAGTTGGACACTGGCTGCTCTTGGCGCAAATAGTCTAAAGACAGTTTGGTTGTTTTCTACGGAGAATCCTAAGGTTTTTTCAGAGGTAATTGAATCCAGCATCCGGCCTACATCAATGGGTACGTTTCCATATCTTCCAATTTGGATAAAATAACTATTGTGGTAATCTAAATCAGTCGTCTCTAATGTAACAGAACGTCCTTTTGTTCGAACCTTGTTAATTGTAATATCGGCATTAATAGTCACATCTTTTGTGGATACGGTGAAATCCCTATTTTCAAATTCGATCTGAATGTGATTTTTATTCAGAGCTTTGGCGGATATTATTTTTGTTCGCAAATGTGGTTCTTCCTTCTTTTGTTAAAATATAGAAAAATGAAATTAAATTTCAATGGATTTAATAAGATGTCAAAAAAAAAGAAAAAAATAAGGAACATCCAACTGTATTTAAATGAGAATTTAAGTCAAACGCTAACACAAAATTTTAGGATTCGTGGGTATGATGTTGTTAGTTCACATGAAGTTGATGATCAAGCGCAATTTGAATTTGCTGTATCACAAGAAAGAACAGTTTTGACAAATAACTTTTCAGATTTTATTACCTTGCATGAAAAGTGCAAAAAGTAGAAATTATCAATCAAGTTCGTTGGTTGAGTGTAATTTAAAATCCTGTGTTATTCGTGGTGCTCTGTGGTAAATTGATCTGTATTCAGACACTGTATTTTACGCATAGTATGTAAAGCAAAGTCAGATTCGAATCTCGCGTTACTCGCATAAACATAACCAAAGACTTTTTCCCATATTGCGGCTTTTTCCATGCAAAGGTACATAAACATTTTGTTTCGCCAGGGCTGAAAAGAATCGTAAATTGCTTTAAACATTTTTATTTTAATTTTATCGGGATAGGTTAACTTGCCATGTGGATCAGTGACCATTTCCATCTGTAATGTTTTGGTTGGATGACCCAAATCACGAATCTTTTGAATGACAGGTTTTATTAAAGTGACCGAGCCGAAGGAAACGAATAACACTTCTTGAGGATGAAACCGGGCCATTAATGTTGCGGCAACTTTATTATAATCTTTAGCCCAGTCTTGATAATAAACCATTGGATGAATATGAAAAGCTACTTTTATTCCTGAGTCAGCGAGCACTCGAGCAGATTGTATTCTTTGCTGGAAATTGGCGGTAAAATGCTCTTCATTGTCAATTATTACCCGGGTATTTAAGGACCAGCTACAAACAACATTATCCGATATTTTCTGATTCAAAAAATATTGAATGTTCCTGGACTTCGTTTTAAATTCCAATAAGATGTTGGGATGCGCGGATGCAAATTGACAAAGCGCATCCAGAATTCCGTTTCGATTGCCCCAGGCCAGCGAATCGGAAGACTGTCCCGTACCAAAATGATAAAATCGATCTGGCTCCAATTCAATCGTGTTTAACTTCCCGGCAAAATTATTATCAAATATGAACTTATCACTATAAAATGTCTGAATGCTACAGTAGCTGCAACCATAAACACAATTTTCCACGGCATCAATAGTGCGAAGGTTACAGCAAACCGTTCTTTCGGATGCTACCGGACACATACCATAAATTTTATTATTAGTCTTTTCAGTTATGAACGATTGATTGTTTCTCTGTTTTGGACTGGGGATACCGGCTTCAGGGTAGACCTTTGGAGATCTTCGTAATTTTTTAATATATGCCTGTAAATTTCGTAAAAGATGACTTTTTAGTTGAGCGCCCGTCAAAGTGGATTTTGATGTTTGAACCTGCCACCATTCTTTTAAGTCTCTTTCACCCCAAATTGAGAGATCACGGCAGATTTCCACAATTTCACGAAATTCCTGGAAGGTAAAGTGATGGTTAAAAGCAATGTTTCGAATATAATCCTGCAGATCAAAATCTAATTTATGATACAGATTGTGGTCTTGAAATCCTTCGAATTTTTTGGCGTAATTAAATTTGTGAGCCATTTTTGTTTATTATACCTGGCTTGACTATCCATTATTTATAAGGAAATAAGGTTATTAGGATATAGGGGCATAAGTAATTGAGGGTAGAATGTTAGTGTCCCCTTAAATATTGAGCGGTTCCGAAAGTTAATTAAATTCTTATTCGTTATATCCCTATACCCTAAGACCTTGACCAACTAAAATACCATTATATTGGCACATTCAATTGCAAGCTAAGATTACAGCGCTTTTATCTCGCCGGTTTCCTGTATTTCAATTGAAATCCCATCTATTTCATAAGGAATTTGAGTACGAATTTTGCTGGCATTTTCTTTAACAGAGACGATTAGACCAATATTGTCTTCAGCGATCTGGCCAATGCCGACGGCAACCACGCCATTTATCGACAGCCAGGAATTTTCATTATTTTGTTTTATCCCTCGAATTTTATTGATGAGATCTGTCATTATTTCCTTATTCCACCATCAGCACTATTTTGGCTCAATGCTTTTAGTATTATAATGATTTTGTTGATTAAGTGCTGGAAAACCTTCCGAAGGTTTATTGACTCACAGTATATAGTATGACAAATCAAGTAAACACTATATGTGGACTTTAATATTAAAATAAACCTTCGGAAGGTTACTTCTTCAACAGAGTCATTAATATCTCTGACAACTCAGATTTAAGCAAAAAAGTTACGGCAGCGTGACCTGCAAAGCTTGAAATACATTCTGAATACGATTAATGATTGTGCTGGTCGTGCTTCCCGCGAATAACAGTCCAACCAGTTTGTTATCCTCACTCAACACGGCTGATCCACTGTCGCCACCCTGGCTCATAGCTCCTGCCATAAATTGATCAACAAATGTTGCCACCTTATTTGTTCCATAACTTACCTGTGAGGTAACATCAATTTGCAAGACGTTTCCAGTAGTCAATCCAGTAGTTCTGCCGCTTTTTTTTAGCCTCATTGCCAAAGTAGCTTCAGCCGTTCCTGTAACTGTTCCGATTTGGTGAATTTCATTTTTTACATCAGCGGGATTGAGCGGTTCTGCAATTGCACAATCGACCAGATTGTCTGCAGCTTGAGCTCTAGTAGACTGCAGTCTGGTTTTACTGCCAGTTAATGCAGATAATCCATTTAAAATAGCTGCGGCAGCACCTCCTATTGCACAGGTGCTTCCTCCTCCTTCAAAATCAATTGGAGCAAAGTCACTTAATTTAGCAATGTGGTCAGCGGGATTTTGTCCTCCATCATGGGGGCCGGGCTGCAGGATTGCATCACCAATTGATGCATCATTGCTATTAGCGAGCACATGGTTATTCGATAGTATAAATAGTTTCCCATTTTTCTTCACCAGACAACCAAAGGTGCCTGCCGTAATATTTACATGTCCAATACTTACGCCGCCAGGAGCTGGCCGAAACCTGCCGGTAGGTTCTTGTAATGCATAAATAATTCCAGACGGATAGACGTCGGTAGGAACGTTTTGTATGCTTGATGGAATGAGTTCCTTTGCAGTGAGTGATTGTTTGGCTTTTTTGGTATCCACCGAGCAAATCAAAGCCAATTCTTTAGTTTGCTTTCCTTCGGCAATTTTATAACCGATACCCGTTGCTACTACATTAGGTTTACCAAGTAATTCCTGGCGTACTTCCGTTAGAAGTTTTCTGGTGTCCTCTAAATTAATAGCCATATTTCCCTCCATTTTTTAGAAATATTGATTGATTTAGGTTATAGTGATTTTAATTTTAGAGCTACTCATTTTATTATTTCAGGACGTTTAGCTTAATTCCGTCGTACAGGCTCAAGTGAACTTGCCTTTGGATGAACTTAAATAACAGGCATGTTAGTAAATATTTCACATGTCCCCTGGTTTGCAATAAGTAAATTGTCTTTCAAAGATTGCAATTTTAAAATACTTTATTTTTTTTGCAATATCAATTAAAAAATTAAAAGGTTGTATTATTGTCGGAGTTCTTTTGAGTGTTTTTTCTCTCTGGTAACAAAATACTTTGTGAAAAATTGTCAACAAACATGAGTTGGGTTAGCGGGAATCGTTGTTTTTGTGAAGGTTGATCTCGTTAGAGATTCATTTATTGACTTTTCAGAATGTGTTTGCATTTGATAGAGAAATTGTTTAAAATAAATAAAATAATCCTGACAAATACTTTATTGAATTTATATATAAAAAATTAAACAGGCATTAATTTTATCCTTCCACGACATGACATCCACAGAAAGGAAAAGATGCGGGAGAATGAAAGTCTTATATCATAGTCAATAACTTAAAAAGAAATTGCTGAATTTTAAGATAAAAATGATAATTGGAGGCTAATTGAATCTCAACCTCAAAAACAAAGTCGTCCTAATCACCGGCGCCAGCCGAGGCATCGGCAAAGCCATTGCACTGGCTTTTGCAGCCGAGGGGGCACATTTAAGTATATGCGGCAGAACAAAGGAAACTCTCGAAATCGCAGCAAATGAAATTAAGGCGCTTGGTGCCGAGGTGTTTACCAAACCCACCGATGTCATGCGAAGTTCTCAGGCAGAGGCATTTGTGAAAGAAACACTGGCTAAATTCGGACGCATTGATGTCCTGATCAACAATGTTGGCGGAAGCCGAAAGACACCAACGCTCGAAATCACAGATGAGGAGTGGCATGAGCTTCTTGACTTGAATGCTGTTTCTGCTGCTCGCATGAGCAGACTCGTCTTACCAGCCATGAAACAGCATGGCGGCGGTGTGATCATCATGATCTCATCCATTTATGGCAGAGAGAGCGGTGGCCATATTACATACAACGCCGGCAAAGCAGCAGAGATTAGCCTGGCCAAGACTTTAGCCATTGAGCTGGCTCCAAACAACATCCGGGTCAACTCGGTGGCTCCGGGTTCGATTATATTTCCCGGTGGCGGTTGGGAACGTAAGCAGAATGCTGATCCGAAAAAGATAGCGGCATTTATCAAAAGCAGTCTTCCGCTTGGACGATTCGGTAAACCAGAGGAGATCGCCAATGTGGTGGTTTTTCTCGCTTCTGAACACGCAAGCCTGGTGACTGGCGCCTGTATTAATGTTGATGGCTGTCAGTCGCTGTCGAATATTTAAAATTATTTGGTGAAATGGCTGACGAGTTGATTCTGGCGAGTACTCGAGTGGTTCCAACTGCATTGATAGAGTCGGGATATTCCTTTCGCCATTCAAGACTCAAGGCTGCTCTTAGGGATCTACTGGGTAAAACAAATAAAACCGGGCTTGCATTAGTTTAAAATTAACATGCAGAAATATTTTTTCCTTAGAAAAAGCTTGTTATTAATGTGATAAATCAGTAAATTTGCCAATTATAATTTGAAATATTTGAATAAGAAGTATTAAATTTGTATTAAAAAAATGTTATTTCTTAGGAGTAATTAATGTCAGACAAATCATCATTGATTCCGGGCGATGGTTTTAGTTGTAAGGGGAGAGAGTGTGACGTATGATAGTAGTCAATTTAAAAAAAGGCGAAACTATTGATCGCGCTCTGCGCAGATTCAAACAACAATGTCAACGTGCTGGTATTCTCAAAGATTTGAAGAAATCGAGCTATTATTTAAAGCCCAGTGAAAAAAAGAAAATAGCGAAAAATTATGCAAAAAGGCGGGCTAGAAAAACGACAATTGCTTAATTTGGTTTAAAATTCTTTTTACGTTTTAATTCGCAAGTTAGCAGTTGCCTTTTAAAAAAGGTAAAATTACTTACGTAGCAAGTGTTTATAAGTAGCACTATGATTTTCTGCAAAGGTCTGTGTTAGTTATTAGTTTACTAAAATGATTAGATTTGTAGAAATGCTGACATTCACTAATTGAATTAAAGTGTGGAGAGTGCTCACGGGGGAAAGGCTCCTATCCTGAATGATTGATTTACTGCAATAGCCACCATTAAAAGCCAAAAACTCGCCAAATACAGTTTGTATTTTACCATTATTGATACAAATTTTTCAATAATATTGAAAACTGAAATATTGGACTAACTGATTTAAAAATACTTCCAATATTCAGACATGCCTTATTCCAGCTTTCCCAATTTCACCAGTTATACTACTTGAAAGCGCTTGTCTGTTTGAGGCGAAGCTTCGCTGGAAAGTTCCACATCGAATTGTAGATTTACTCGTACCCTAAAGCCACAATCGGATGCAGTTTTGCTGCCTTTTGTGCCGGAAAGATTCCAAAGAAAAGCCCGACTCCTACGGAGATGAATACCGCGAAAAATAGCCAAAATAAAGGTACTACAAATGGGAATCCCAATAATTTCGCAATTGCAAAAGCGAGAGCAATTCCGGTTAGGATTCCTAAAAAACCGCCAATGCCGGAGAGTGTGGCAGCTTCGATTAAAAATTGCCAGATAATCTGACTACGGGTAGCGCCGATAGCTTTACGGATACCAATTTCACGAGTGCGCTCAGTCACGGATACCAACATTATAACCATGACACCGATGCCGCCGACCATGAGAGCGATAGAAGAAAGTACAACCAGCGCCAGGGATACTTTTTCTGTAATATTCTGGGTGAATTCTATGACCGCATCAATTGATATGATAGCAAAATCATCTGGCTCGCCAATTGGTACTTTGCGGCGCATGCGCATGAGCGCCCGCATGTTCCCTTCAACATCTTCGATATAACGTGTATCTTCGACAATCACGTTTATTTCTGGTCCCTGTCGATGAAAAAGAAAATCCTGCTCAAAAGCGGTATAAGGGATCACCATAAAATTTTCCGCGAATCCACCGAAAATGGTTTTTCTGTCAGCAAATATGCCAACAACCTTATACTCTTTTCCTTGAATCCTAATACGTTTGTTAATAGGATCTTCGTTTATGAAAAGAGAACTTGCTGCTTTATTTCCGAGGACAACTACTTTCCGTCGATGATCTTCCTCAAATTTTGAGAAGTATCGACCCTCAGCAACGCTGATACTCTGCACTTGCAATAAGGGTTGGTTCGAGCCGGCCATGGAAATGAGCTGTGCTTTTCGATCTTTATATTTAGCGGACACGCCGCGTCCGTATTCAACCTCGACTCCCTTCACATGGGGTAATTTTTCCAGTGCAAAGGCATCTTCCATTTTAAAATTTTTACGTTTCTCCCATTCCTTTCTACCCTCACCCGCCAGAAAATTAACTTTTTGGAGCGAAAGAATGGGTGTATTTTCCGCACTTAGAGAAGAGGCAATGAAATTGTTCAGACCGGATACAGTCGCTACCATTCCCATCAGACTGGCGACGCCGATCAACACACCCAATATAACCAGGCCGGAACGCATCTTGTGAGTGCGTAAAGTAGACCAGGCCTCTTTTATAGCCTCGTTGATTTGAGCCGTAACGATTTCAAAAGATTGAGATTGCAGCTTTTTCATTATTACACCAACAATAAAAATAGTGCTGAAGTATTATTAATTTGCATCATCATTCATATCGCAATGCCTCAACCGGATCTAAAGTGGCTGCTTTTCGTGCCGGATACACACCGAAGAACAAACCAACCACAAATGAAATAACCAGCGCCACTATGATTGACCAAAGTGCAATTCGATAGGGCAGTGGGGTAAAAACAGCGACAAGGTTTGCGGCTGTAAATCCAAGAGCGATACCAACAATGGCGCCAACAGATGTTAATATTACCGATTCGACAATAAATTGCAACATCACATGGCGTCGCTTTGCCCCCAGGGCCTTGCGTATACCTATTTCGCGCGTCCGTTCGGATACAGCTACTAACATGACATTCATAATAATGATACCGCCTACGACCAGTGTAATACTTACGACTCCGACCAGCGATCCAAATATAGCGCGACTGATATTTTCCCACAACGATACCAGGGTTTCGGAGGTAGTGATGTAAAAATCGTCTTCTTCAGTTGGTTTCAGTTTATGACGAATACGCATGGTGGTTCTCGCTTGTTCTTGTGCAGTTTGAAAAGTTACCATGCTTGCGGTTCGAATCGGAATCGATAATCCCCTCTGCCTTGAGCCAAATTGCTTCATGAAAGTCGTAATCGGTATAAATGCAAAGATATTTTGGTTAGAACCGAGAATCGAAGCTTTTTTCTCACATACGCCGATAACTGTGTAATGTCGGCCAGCAATCTTTACAGTCTGTAGCAAGGGTTCGCCATCCGGGAAAAGACTGTTTGCTACTTCCCATCCCAACACACATACATTTCGTCTTTGCAGTAAGTCTATTCTGATGATATGTCGTCCTTTTTCTAACGGAAATTCACTGATGGCAGAATATTCCTCGGTCCGACCACGAATGTTGACTTCATCCACAAAGCGCCGCCCACAATTAATACGCTCATTGCGGTCAAGCGTAGCGTCTGTAAATTCGGCAAAATTTACTTCCTGACGAAGCGCATCCAGGTCGTCCAGTGTAAGCTTCGGATTTTTGAGTGATTTAAGGAATTTATCGAAATCAGTTAGAATTTCCCACTCATTCACCCGCTTAATTGTGAATACATTACTACCCTGTGAAGCAATTTTTTCCTTGACATACGAATCCATGCCATCCAGAACTGAAACTACTGCAATAATAGACATGATGGAAATAATCACACAAAGTACGGTTAGTGCTGATCGCATTTTGTTTGCCCAAAGCGCCATTAAGGCGATAACAATGTTTTCCCAGATTTGTTGCATAGCTTAATTTATCATATTTTATATTATTACTTTGGATTATTTTATGAAAAACTTGAAAAATCAAATCAAAGGTGTCTAAACCAAAGACATCAGCCGGCGCTCATTACAACTCGTCACTTTTCTTCTTTTCAATCTTGACCGGGTCTTCGTTGCGAAGACGTCTCAGCGCTTTGAACGGTCCAATGACTACTTCATCATTTTTCTCCAAACCGGAAAGCACCTCAAAAAAACGATCACCCGCGATGCCAGTCTTGACTTCACGAAATTGGACTTCATCATCTTTTATAACAAAAACGCCCTGAATTTCTTTTTCCTTCGTAGTATCATTAACAGCCTCTGTGTTAGATAATCTGCGTCTCGGTTTTTTCTTTTCCTGCGGTTTGAGTTCAGAAAGTTTTCGTAATGTAAGCGCCTGAATTGGGACAGCGATAGCCCTCTCACGATAACCGGTAGTAATTTCAGCTTTACAGGAGAGACCCGGGCGCACGTTTGGAATGGAATCAATGAGCAGAACGACCACTTCAAAACTTGTCGCTTGTTGTTGCGCCCCCGCTGTGCTGAGAATAGGGCTGTGGCCGACTTTTGTCACAATCCCTTTAAATGAGCTGTCCGGGTAAGCATCCACCTCAATGCTGGCTTCCTGATTTATACGCACATCAACGACATCTGTTTCATCGACTTCCACTTCCGCCTCGATTACAGAAAGATCCGCTATGGTCAGCAGCACCGTCGCGGGATTGTTAAAAGCGCCGACAAAGACATTTTCCCCTTCCTCAATATTGCGCTTTGTAAGTACGCCGGAGATATCTGCATGCACGTTCACTTTGCTCAATTCATGCCGCGCGCTAAACAGCATGGCCTTCAAACGATTTGTTTCCTGTTCCCTGGCCTGAATTTGTAACTTCTGCATGTTGTAGGTCGTGCGAGTCTTTTGTAAAATTTCTTCGGAGGTAAGCTTCTTTTCAAACAATTTTTCCTGGCGTTCAAACTCTACTTTTAATTGTTGTAAATTGGCCTTATCCAGCTCCAAATTAGCCTGCGCTGCTGCAATACTTGCTTCAATTTGCCGTACATTCGCTTCAGCGGGTGTGGGATCGATTTGCATAAGAAACTGTCCTCTTTCTACTACTTGCCCTTCGTCAACTGCCAGTTTAACGACTTTACCGCCAGTGTTGGCGCTGATGTCCACGTTTACTTTTGGACGAATTTTTCCAGAAGCTGAAACAACCGCACGCAGCTCCCGCTCTTCAACTTTCTGCGCTTCTACTTTTGTCGAGCTTTTTCGTTGCCGAAGTAAGTTGATCACTATCATAATAGCAATCAGTGTACCTAAGGCAATGCCAATCCAAAGTTTTTTATTTTTAAAATTCATTTTCCTCCAACCTTATTTTTCTAGTATTTCATTATTTTGAAATTCATACAGTCCTTTTGAGCTGCGCCTGATTTCGCTACAATCCAAATGTTTTTGTAGCCTTCAATAACAATCCAGGAATGATTTAGTGAAGTTGTGAATCCCATGCTTTTTTGACAAACCTCAGGTAAGCCTGCTTTAATCAGCAAATATGGGATAATATTTGAATGTGACACCAGAAGAACGGCATCGTTTGTACTATGCAAATTTTGCAATTCCTCAAAAAAAGCGTCAATAGCGGATGTATCCATGCATGCCTGGGCAGTTTTGATGGGCAAATTTAATTTTTTGGACAAGGGGAACACAGTGTGCAAAGTTCGGGTGGTCGTACTGGAGTAAATGGCTTTCAGTGAGTTTGCATCGAAGCGCTTAGCTAATTGTTCAGCACGTTCAATACCTTCTGCGCTCAATGGCTGGAATGTTGATAGCGTGCCGCCTGGCCAATCAGTGAGTTTTTCGGCATGCCGCACAATGTAGATTGTGGGTTGAGCCTGAACATTTGAAGTGTATTGAACAGTTGTCAATAAAATGATCACTAAAAGATTTTTAATATATTGTCGAGTAGACATAATATGACTCCTATATTAATACACGTACATTAAGACA
>CAZIKB010000141.1:0-14648 GCA_964539665.1 uncultured Cytophagia bacterium | reverse complement strand
GCATTAAAATCATTTTTTTCGTCTGAACAAAATCACCGGCTGATATTTTGTAAAAATAAATTCCGCTTGCTATTTGCCTGCCAGATTCATCACGACCATCCCAGTGCACTGTGTAGGTGCCGCCTGTCTGGAACTCATCAACCAACATTCGTACCACTTCACCCACAACATTAAAAATCTTCAATTTTACCGGCATTGATTCAGTTAAGCTGTATTTAATCACTGTACCGGCGTTAAAAGGATTGGGGTAGTTATGCATTAGAGCGAAACCATCAGGAAGCCGGCTGTCATCTGCAATATCTTCAACACTTGTGACATTGGAAAACGCAACTGCAATGCCCACTGGCCAACCGGAATTTGTACTGTAAACATCTGTAATTTGAAAATTGTGTAAGGCCAGTTGTCTGACACGAAATATTTTTTTTGCACCTTGATCTGCTACAAAAAATGTATTGCTTTGCAGGGCATCTGCAGCAATGTCGGTGATTTTCGAAAATGGCGACCCTAACCACCAATCATCTAAACGCAGCATGTTGTTTTCAAATTTATCCAGATTAAATACGACGAAACCAGGAGCCCGGCTACCTTGCGCAGTCAAAATTGAATTGTCTGCAACGACAATCGCGCTCCCAGGATTTATAAGATTCATAAACAGAGTACTGGTGGGACTTCTTAAAGGTTCACCATTAAGGCAAATCTTTATTCATATTCAATAACCAGCTTGGGTCGTTTTGAAACATCCGTATCCTCACTGGTTGAAAAGGAAAAATAATTTTCCGCTAACCAGGAAGCTTCTGAATAAAGAATAAAACCGCCATGGTTCCGTGAAGAATTTAAGATAAGTTGTATAGAATTATACATCCCGATAGTACATTTGTCATTTTCTATGTTTGGCGTAGTATGATATGTGGAATTTGGCCACGTGTCTGGACTGGATGTTGTTTGACTTTCATTCCAATTTGGCGTAACCAGCTCACTTTCATAAATATCAAAATCAAATGGAGGCTCTCTTCTTAAATGAAAAATAATATAAGCTCCTTTAACCTGCTTATTACGTGTTTGCACAATCGATTTTATATCACCAAAATAAATTAATGTTCGATAGAAAAATTCAATGGCAGTATCTAAAACGATTGCCCCATGTGTTCCAACTTCATTATAGTCCTGATCATTTTCATAACGCCAATAGGGGGAGTAACCAGGCATAGTAATATATCGCTTTTCTAACGTAGCATCCTTTTTTGCTTCGATAACATCTGTAATTGTTCTATTGGGTGAAGGAGTATAAGATGACAAATCGTTATTAGGATCAACTGGATTGGTATGTTCTCTGTTCACACAAGACATAGAAAAAACAATACAAGCAATCAAAATCAATCGTATAAAACGCAGATAATAAAAATTTCTCAACATTTTAATTACTCCTAAGAATATAAGTATTTGAAGAGGTTTCATAAACGAAATTTACTGAATATTAAAATAAAATCTCGTTGAAATTCCTGTAAATCCTCTATTTTGAACGGGAGCTAACGTAAAAACATTTGTATTGTTTTGAGACCGATTATTCCTTTTCAAAATCTTATAAAGTACTCCAAATACAACAAGACCTCCTCCAACACCTATACAAATTTGCGCTTTTTTATCAAAGTTTTTTGTTTTATCAAATAAGCTTACCGCATCTTCCGGCACATAAGCCATCTCGTATTCTTCAAAAGTTTTATTTGCCTTATTATGAAAATAAAAACCAAGTCCTGACACGATGATTCCCGTCCCAAGCGAGAAATATGGCAACATATTTTTTTTGTTGGAAGTGAGACCAATTTGTCTAATATTTACAAAATCACCTACTTTAATTTTATATGGAGAATTTTCCATTACAATCTCTGCAGCGCACATATTATTGCCATATTTAAAAATTTCAAGCCTGCCAATTTTCAGCCTATCACCGGATTCCACTATTCGAAAAACTGTGATTTTATCTCCTGGCCGTAAACCCGATGATTCATCTATGTCTATGGCGACATA
Source organism: uncultured Cytophagia bacterium (assembly GCA_964539665.1). Classification (GTDB taxonomy): domain Bacteria; phylum Zhuqueibacterota; class Zhuqueibacteria; order Oceanimicrobiales; family Oceanimicrobiaceae; genus CAZIKB01. The sequence goes on along the minus strand of CAZIKB010000141.1, from coordinate 12,623 downwards.
ATTCTCAACAATTTTAAGAATAGTTTGGGACAAGCCAATTTCTGAATAAGTTAATAATAATGGAAGAAATAGTAATATTTTAATATACTTCATCACTGACTCCATTTTTTATGTAATCTACTCCCTCTTTTGAGATCCATCTAAGTTCAATAGTCCACCCTGCCTTGCTGGCGTCTTCCTTTATTCTGGATATTTGGTCTTCTTCGATGGATTGATAACTTTCTTCGTGCTCCTCATCTGGTATGGTGACAACTGACCTGAAGGTGACGCTACCATCTTTATTGATCGTGATCATATCCTCCTGGATCCAGCAGCCATTGCCCCAGACGATAAGAAGCAGGCTGAAAAACAGAATTGCTGGTTTGCATGTTTTCATGCTGATTTGTTCTCCTGCTTGCTTGGTCGCAAGCCTAATAAACTGACACAGTTTGGTGGATACAATCCCCAATTCATTCCAAAAGGGAGTGAAAAGTAGGCCAAGCAAAGCATCAATTACTCTTTCAATATCAGAACTTAATTATTTTTTTAGCTGCGAGAAAACACATCTATTTGTCACAGCTCCGGAACAGTATTTTTAGCTTGCTCCACATATTCATCTATTGCTCTTTTCAGGTCCGACGAAAGTGCTTGCATGAAGTCACTATTAGATAAGGCGCCCTATAGGTGCCTGAAAATAATTGCTTGAATTTGTTATAAAATTACACAATTTTCTAATTCACTTTTGCCGAAATATATTAAACTGTTCAAAACATTATTACGCTAGGACATCATTGATTTGGCGAAATGATCTAATGCTCAATGGCGTAGAAACTCTTTCCCTACTTAAATAAGATATGACCATTTAATGTTAAAAAGCAATTAAAATGTTTTATTTCTTTCAAATTTAATGGAATCTTATCATCAACAGAAGCTACAAAATGATACTATAAAGGAATCTGAAAATTAATAGATTACATGATGAGCATTCAAGAAATACTGAACGTTAATTTTAATTGAATCATACACGACTAATTTATAGTTTTTAAATTATATGTGTTATTCCATGTGCTTCCCTGATGAATAATTCAGGTTATTCTACAATTCGCTTGTTAGATGAAATAATTATTTTTTGTTAGTGTTTTGAAGTTTGCGTCGGCTTTTTTGAGCTTTAAGTCCATTTACAAGATACACAAATTCTGCAGGACGTTTTGGGGGAGGCTTAGGCACAAAATCTGGCAATTTAAACAATAAAACTCTCGTCCAAAACTTTGCTCTAACATAGTCGTTTTTTGAAATATAATTTAGTGATAAAAGCTCAAGGATTTGTACAGAAGGGGCCTCCTTAACTCGTTTACAGATTATGATGTATTGGCTTATTAAGTCAATTGATTTATCGAACGTGCCATCATAATACCAAAACCAAGCTTCATTGAGTTTCATATCGGCCGCATTACGCCCATTATTCTTATAGAGAGATTTGTTCGTGCATCCTTGGGTGTAGAGAAAAAAAATAAAAAGTACAGTTGTAATAACAATTACAAAACATTCCTTACAAAAAAGATGCATTTTGTCCAAAAAGATCATTAGTCTTTTACAACTTATTGTGGTGATTTTCTCAGTATAAAAGGAATTCTGATATCTTCAGTTAAGTTTATAAACTTTCTAACTGGAATGTAACCGTCACACCTAAGTACAATTGTATGGCGTCCTGCAGGTAGTGATATTTGTCTAGGGGTCGTACCTTTATTTACATTATCCGCGATGATATAGGCATGGACAGGTAAAATAGATTTATCGGTTGTATCAAAGGCTACAACTGTTAATATAAAAATTTGGACTTTAGTCAACCGTCTGTAGAAATAATTTGTGGGCTGCTCAATCACATCATAGTTAACAGCGAAATCTTGATATCCCGGTTTTTTTAGTTCAATTCTATGATTTCCCAGCTTTACATTGGAAATGGTAACTGGAGTCGTTTCTTTGAATATCCCATCTATCCAGATAGAAGCCCCCTCAGGTTCGGTGGTTATCCGCAATTTACTATAAAGTCGTGTCGCTTTTATAGGCGGTTTAATTGGAACCAGTACAACTCTCGCCATAGAATTCCTTCCTTGTTTTAACCGAAGACTTTTCTGCACAGTTTCGTATCCTTGGCGTGTAACTTTCAATTGATGCAAACCAGTTGACAACTGCAACTCTGTCATCTTAGACTGGGGAATGAGGTCACTATTCACCATCACTTCAGCATCCTCTGGTGATACTTCAATACTCACTATGGCAGCTGGCTTGAGTGTGATATTGAGGTCACGACTCTGCCCGCTAACAATTGTCACTGACGAGTCAGTCGCAAGGTAATTCTCCTTCTGAACGTTCACTCTCTGCTTTCCAGGATCTACTTCACGATCCGTAATCGGCGTGCTACCAATATATTGTCCATTTAGGAAAACAGATGCTTTAACTGGCTCTGAGAATATGGAAATCGAGCTTAACCTATTGGTTTTCGAATTTTTCACGGATTCAATTTTTGATATGGAAGATGAATCTTGGAGTATAAGAAAAATGAAAACAAAAGCGATGATAGATAATACCCCAAGAAATATGTACTTTCCATATCTATCAAGGAAATTAATCGCAGAAGTTTTTATAGATACGTTAGGAGTTTGAAATATTTTGACTGTTCCAAATTTCTGTACTACTGAACCAAACAATTTTTTTACATTTACAGAGGGCCTTGACGGAATCCTCTTAAGTTTCAATGCTTCAAGCCTTTCAAAGTGCTTTATTGCCCGAAGCATCTCTTGCGTAGCTTGAAATCTTTTATCTGGACTCTTTTCCAGCGCCCGCATGACGATTTTGTTAAGTGATTTTGGCACTCCTGAATTGAAATAATCCGGGGTAGGAAAGCTTTTTTCAACGATCGCTTTCATGATCGAAAAACCGGTAGAATATTCAGAGGTAGAATCTTTGAAAGGCGTTTTTCCAGTCAACATTTCATAAAGTGTCATACCTAACGAATAGATATCTGTGCGATGGTCTAATGTCTCCGGTTTCGCAACCTGTTCAGGCGACATATATTTTAACGTTCCGACGCCTCGGTGAGTAATGGTGCTGTCTGCCCCGTGCTCAATTTTAGCTAATCCAAAGTCCATTAGTTTGACCAGCCCATGTTTGGTGAGCATGATGTTTCCGGGCTTCAGATCTCGGTGAGTTACATTTTGCTGGTGTGCATAACCAATGGAATGTAAGAGTTGCTTGGTGACATTCAAGGCTTTCCGGTATGGAATCGCACCTTTGTCCTGAATCCAATCCTTTAGAGTTACCCCATCCACATACTCCATTACGATAAATACTCCATATTCCGTGTCTGGCAGTAACCTATGAATTGCAACGATATTGGGATTCTCTAATTTCGCCAGGGTCTTAGCTTCGTCACGAAACCGTTTTAAAAATCTTTCATCATGGGCAATCAAGGGATCGATCATTTTCATAGCCACGATCATTTCTAAATCTATATCCATGGCTTTGTACACGATTCCCATGCCGCCTTTACCGATTTCTTCAAGGATGCGGTAATTTTCAATCAGTTCGCCAACTATATCAGTGCGCATGATTTCAACAAGATCACCCTTATTTAATAATTTTAGTAATTAGTTTAAATCAGTTAAAAGAATAACCAACCAAAATCGAAAAAACGCTATTTTTCAAATCACCCAGTTCTGAAACGTTAATAAACCTAAAATGTATCGAAAATCAATCGTTAGTTCACCAACACCCAAACCTATATCTAATCCACCTTCAAAAACAAGTCCAAAATCAAAGCTTTTTATCACATCGTACGTACTACTTAATTTTAATGCGAAAGCAGGTCCAAAAATGAAAATAGGTTATACGTTGCCTGCAACCGGAATTACTATTTTTAGTAATACTGGCATTTCCAAATAATTAATAGACCAATCAGAACCACCTTTCAATGAAAATAATATTTCAGGCTGTAATACGAAAATTTCATGAAAACTAAAATCTAAAAAACCACCAACAATGAATCCAGCATTTGCACTCAAACCTTCTGCCTGATTACTGCGGGCAGATATTATATTTAGTCCTGCTTTTATCCCCAAACCCGTTACGCCTAAAACTGGTCTATAGCCAAAACAGCGACTGTTATTGGGGCTACGATTTCTACCTCTTAAACCATCTGGTACAGCCTCCATTTCCGATTCCACCTCATCAAGCAATGATTCCTCCGAAGAACTGGTACGAACTAAGAAATCACCTACCAGCAAGATTTTACCGGTAAAAAGCCTGACTTTAATAGCCACCATGCGGTCTCGCACTACGTTAATCGTGGCCATTCCTATTTTAATTTGGATTAACTCTTATCACAGCATAGACATCGCCTTTTTTTAAACCATTCAGGCGCCCGTGGTCCACGACGGCTATGTTACCTCTCACTTTGGTGACCATAATTGATTTTTGGGTCAAGAAGGCAGTAGAATTTATCAAAATAATAATGAGCGTCAGAAAAAGCAAGAGAAATAATCTATGATTTAAGATATTCATTACCAATCCTCTATGTTATATACAATTAAAAATGGACAGTTCCCCAAATTTTAAAAAAATCGGAGTTTCGGAATCCTTGTTCGACTGATTTATCATGATATTGTCACGGAAGAAAGATAGGATCGAGAAGCTCGTCTTCATCTAAAAATTCATCCTCCCAGCGACTATTGCAAAGTGGTTCCAGTTTAACAATTAAACTGCCTTCCAGGCCAGCAGGATCACCATAAACTGCCCAGCGAACGTATAGATTGCTATTTCCATTTTGATGCCTATAATCATAAATAAAAGCTCGGCCCTTGTGTCTTGTCGGGCTCTTAGACTTTGCATAGTCACGCAAGTAGCCCCATACCCGATTCCTCAAATTGGCAGCCTTACCCACGTACAGCACGGGCGGTTTTAGCGGCCCTGGATTATCAGTGAATACATAACAACCAGGCTCAGTGGTTATTTGGCTTCGTTGCACAGTTGATCCCATATACGGTCCGTGCCATTGCAATTGACCTATCCATTTTGTAATTTTCAATTGCGGCATATAAAAAACCTCCAAAGCAATGCTATACTTTACCAACAAAATTAGAAAAGTCTAAATTCTCAAAAATAATCATCCGCAATAAGAATTTATTCCATACTAATCGTCATCCTCCTACAATGACATCTGGACTTCCTTCAACCATTTTCCCGATACCACCACAATGTATATCCATATCACTCAACCGATGTGCTGGTTTGTTATTTATTAAAACCGTAGCGCTTCCTTGTACAGCCACCCAGGTATTTGGCCCACAGCACGCTGCGTGTATACCATTATCCCCAACCCGCAAAGCCAGACGAAAGTTTACGTGCGTGTCTGGCGAACCAGAGATCGCTGGACCAATCGCCGAATGTGGACAAGCAGGACAGCCATGTGCATCAACGGGTACTTGTGACTTATCTCCTAAACGCCCTTGTGGTGGCATAGTTCAATTCTCCTTAATTTGTCCGTAGTGCAAATTCAGATGCTAATTTAACTTCCCCACTCATCTGTGCCAATTACGGGTGTATCTGAAGCGGAAGGATCCAACAATTGAAATGATCGAAATATTTCTTCGATCTCTGGCTTGGCTTTGTTAAAATCCTCTTCAGGTAAAGAAGCCAATAAGACAAAGGCACGCTGCCCATTTACAACAACTAATTGCCATTGGTGGTATGAGCTTCCTTTTTCGTTTTCCCAGAGTGAATGAATTTCGTGTCCTTCCCCGTTGGTAGTGGCGAAAAGGGCAGTCGAAAGCAACTTAACAATAGTATTTTCTTCAGAAAACGCTTTAGCTTGCTGCTTGGCAAAGTCTTCAGCCGACGTTTCTTCTGACACAGAAATAATGTTCAGGCTAACCTGAAGTTGTTGATGTTGAGTCAAAGAGCTGGAGATGATAAGAGTCGCATTATCCTCCCAGCGCTCGGGGAGCTTCAGTCGAAAATAATCTGTGGATAAGTTTTTCATATAACTATTGTTATCTTAAAAACGTGAAAAATTAGCGTTTAAATAGATATTTTACCCCTAATGCTTCCAATTCTTTTTTTGTATTAATTATAATTTGGCCTTTATCATCTCTATCATCTCTTATAAAAGCTGGTCTCTTAAATAGTTGGTTATACCTTCGTAGCACTTGACTGGATGTTAATGTACGAGGACGAAATGCTATATGGTGGAAAGGGTAAAACATATCGATCTTATCGCCAGTATCCAAGTCATATTGCATTTGTGGGCCATGATTAATCACCTCTGCTCCAAATCTTTGATTTATAAAAAATTTTACCCAATAGTAATAGTATCCTTCACCAATATATTCACCAGGTCTCATAGTTTTGAATCTAACATTTTCTGAGGTTCTTTCCGGAACAACAATATCATATAGATCAAAGTCGGTATATACATATTTGCCATTATCTTTGAGGCAGCCAAGATGGCCAGTAGATGCATTCTCTTCAATTTTTTGTTTTGGATTTCGTTGAAATTTTTTCCATTCTTCCTTAGCTGTTTTTATCTTATATTTATCGAATGATTCAGGGTATTCATCCGGATCTACAATAAGGGCCTTGTGTTTTTGTGGGAAATAGCCATCCCGATCTGCCGTTTTAACTTTTAATTCCATCGGTTTGGGAATATAATTCGCTTTTCCAACATATTCTTCTATTATTCTGTCAATCTTATCATCTCTAATTTTTCTAACAAGAATATACACCCCCATTGAGGCCGCTACACTCGAAAATATTTTCTGATATTTATCCACCATGTTACGTCCCTTTTTCTTTAAAATGGAGTTGATCTATGTATTGATTTTCGAATTCATGGTTAACAAAAATAGTTCAAGTTCTCGGCCTTATGAGAACAAGATTTATTTACTCTTCACCCACTCCATCATCTGTATAACAGATCATGCCTATTTCAATCCCACTTGGGGAATTGTGGTTGGAGAAATGCCACTGCCCTATTTACGCCGGGCCTGCCCGTAACTTCAATAACATCGATCCTTGCTTCTCGCAGCGGATATCTGGCTTTATTCTCCGGGGTAGCAGCAACATCTAATAGCACGTATTGAGAAATCCAGTTATTCAGAAAGTCCTCACAATGCTGCCGTGCCATAAATTTTTCCTCTTTGTCGCGCATCATCACCTTCAGATAATGTGCGAATCGTGAGTTTGCCAGAATGTATTGTAATTGCGTCGAAAGTCTGGCTTTAGCATAAGCTTCATCCGTGTCATATTTCCTGGGTTTGTGGGTGGATTGGGCGTTAAAAAACGCTGCTAAATCAGTACCTTTGCAGTGAACCAGTGAAATAAATCCTAAATCGGATAACTCTTTCTCTCTTGGCTCGGTAATGGCAATCTCCGTCGGACATTTCAGTGCCACTTCCCCTTCATCAGTTTGGAAACAATGGATTGGTAGATCTTCCACCAATCCACCTCCTTCTACACCGCTAATAGCCGCACACCAACCATACTTGGCGAAAGCAGCAGTCAACCGCGCTCCGAAGGCATAGGCGGCATTGCCCCACAAATATTTACTGTGCTCTTTGCCGGTAACATCTTCTTCGAAATCAAAACGCTCGACTGGTGCCATTTCTTTGCCATACGGTAACCGCATCAAAATATGCGGCATGGTCAAGCCCACAAAGCGAGAATCTTCAGACTCTCGAAACGACCGCCACTTTATATATTTTGAATCTCTGCGGTTGTCAAAGATTTTGGTCAGATCGCGTGGCTTACCTAAATCTGTAAAACTTTCGAGGTTAAAGAGTTGGCAACTCGCTGCTGAGATGAACGGCGCATGGGCGGCAGCCGCAACAGTGGAAATTTTTCCCAATAAAGAAATGTCTTGAGTGTTTTCACCAAACTCGTAATCGCCGATGAGTACGGCATATGGATACCCTGCGAATGTACCATACTCTACTTGGTAGACTTCTTTGAACAAAGCACTCTGGTCAAATTCAGACGCCTTTTCCATATCTTTCAGGAGATCTTTCCTCGAAGTGTTGAGTACCCGAATCTTTAAGGATTCACCAGTCTGGCTTTGTGCTACAAGGTAATATAATCCTCTCCAGGAGGCTTCAAGTTTTTGAAATTCAGATGCGTGTAAAATTTCATTCAATTGTAACGAGATGATCCCATCAATTCGGGCAATATACTCATCAATCATTATTTGCATGACTTTGTGAACGACTTTCTCCCTGGTTTCAGGATCACTGCCAATGTATTCAATCATGTTTTTCGAATATCGAAGATCATCTTCATTATTCGGTTGAATACTCGGTTCAATTTTCAAAGATACTGCGGCTTCTGCTTTGTGTATGATTTCTTTCAGGATATTCACAAACTCTTCACCTGTTCCCCGCGGCAGGTCCTGGTTAGTTGGCACTGAAAGCTCATAAAGCATATCTCGTGTCAGGAGTAATCTGCGTAATGGGTCGATCTGTAGTACTATCTTTTCCGGATGAAAATCATCCAGATTCTTGAACCGAAGCTCCACTGCAAGTTTGGTATCATCATCAGTAAGTTTATTGTCAACAGTATAGGCGAGACGCGGTTTCATGCCCATCAGAATCTGATCAAAATTATACCGATCAATTTCTACAAAAGTGCGATTTCTGAGTTTCGGTAGAGTTTCATCTGGTTGGCCTGACAGGTCACTTAGAACGCCGATTACGAAAGGTAATTCCTTTAACACCATGGCGCCTTCAATTTCAACCTCGTATGTGATGTGAACGCGGGGTGGTCGCACACTGGTCAGTTTCTTTTTGGAGTCGTTTTTTTCATCCATTTTATAGTATTATTAGTTAAAATTTTATTGTTTGTGCAAAAAAACTATAATCACTGTTTAAATGTCATTCAGCCAGCCAGTCGTTTGATGAGAAATCCAGTAATTCATATAGTCCTCGCACGTTTATCTCGTAAACATACCGCCGCTATCGCGCACTATAACTATCCCATTTTTAATATAATTAAAACAACATTATTTATTTAAGTCATTTACATGATGGAACAGAAGAAAACTTCATTTTCTCTCAATAAATTGAAAATAAAAATAGTTTATGTGCAAAATAGGGCAATTTTCAACCTCGTGCTGGTTGAGGCAGTTCGATGACCAAGCGCAATGAAACTGTTAATTTGCCCAATTGGTAGTGCGGTTTCAGATCAGCAACGGCTTTGTAAAGACCAGGCTTGCTCGTGTCTTCCTTCACCTTGATTGCCGCTTCTCGTAAGGGCCTTATAGCATTAGCCTCCTGTGAGGCATCATCCGACAGTAGCACATAGTTAGCAATCCAGCGATTGAGATAGTCCTCACAATTCTGCGGTGTCATAAATTTTCCTACTTTGTCGCGCACCATCCATTTCAGATAATGTGCAAATCGCGAAATTGCCAGGATATATGGCAATCTGACTGAAAGATTCGCATTGGTCCTGGCCTCAGCAGTATCATATTTTTCGGGCTTTTTTGTTGATGGACTGTAAAAAAACGCCGCATAATTGGAATTTTTGTAGTGATTCAGTGAAATAAATCCTAAATCGGATAACTCTTTCTCTCTTGGCTCGGTAATGGCAATCTCCGTCGGACATTTCAGTGCCACTTCCCCTTCATCAGTTTGGAAACAATGGATTGGTAGATCTTCCACCAATCCACCTCCTTCTACACCGCTAATAGCCGCACACCAACCATACTTGGCGAAAGCAGCAGTCAACCGCGCTCCGAAGGCATAGGCGGCATTGCCCCACAAATATTTACTGTGCTCTTTGCCGGTAACATCTTCTTCGAAATCAAAACGCTCGACTGGTGCCATTTCTTTGCCATACGGTAACCGCATCAAAATATGCGGCATGGTCAAGCCCACAAAGCGAGAATCTTCAGACTCTCGAAACGACCGCCACTTTATATATTTTGAATCTCTGCGGTTGTCAAAGATTTTGGTCAGATCGCGTGGCTTACCTAAATCTGTAAAACTTTCGAGGTTAAAGAGTTGGCAACTCGCTGCTGAGATGAACGGCGCATGGGCGGCAGCCGCAACAGTGGAAATTTTTCCCAATAAAGAAATGTCTTGAGTGTTTTCACCAAACTCGTAATCGCCGATGAGTACGGCATATGGATACCCTGCGAATGTACCATACTCTACTTGGTAGACTTCTTTGAACAAAGCACTCTGGTCAAATTCAGACGCCTTTTCCATATCTTTCAGGAGATCTTTCCTCGAAGTGTTGAGTACCCGAATCTTTAAGGATTCACCAGTCTGGCTTTGTGCTACAAGGTAATATAATCCTCTCCAGGAGGCTTCAAGTTTTTGAAATTCCGGTGCGTGTATAATTTCATTCAATTGTAACGAGATGATCCCATGAATCCGGGCAATATACTCATCAATCATAACTTGAATGATTTTGTGAACAACTTTCTCTTTGGTTGCTGGATCATTGACAATGAATTCAATGATGCTTCTCGAATACCGGAGATTATCTTCATTATTCGGTTGAGTGCTCGGTTCAATTTTCAAAGATTCTGCAGTTTCTGTTTTGTGTATGATTTCTTGCAGGACATTTACAAACTCCTCACCTGTCCCCCACGGAAAATCGTGGTTAGTTGGTGCCAAAAGATCATAAAGCAGATCACGTGTCAGGAGTAATTCACGTAATGGGTCGATCTGTTGCACTATCTTTTCCGGATGAAAATCATCCAGACTGTTAAACCGAAGCTCCACTGCTAATTTTGTGTCATCACCGCCTAGTTTGTTGTCTACATGATAAGCGAGTCGTGGCTTCATTCCAGCTAATACATCATTGAAATTGTCCCGGTCAATCTCAAGAAACTTGCGATCACGTAATCCTGGTATCGGTTCATCTGGTTGGCCCGAAAGGTCACTAAGAACTCCGATTACGAAAGGCAATTCCCGTTGCCCTATGGCGTCTTCCATTTCAACATCGTATGTGATGTGAGCGCGGGGTGGTCGCACTCTGTTCAGTTTCTTTTTGGAGTAGTTTTTTTCATCCATTTTATGTGTTTTCATCCATGTTATGAACTACTAAACTAATTCAATTTATCCGTCTTAGTCCCGTCATCTGCAACATCAGGATCCTCAGGTTCTGTCGGGCTGCCCGTGCTGCCACCACTGTTGATGAAGACCATTTTGCCATTAATGTAAATCCCCGCCGGCCCAATGTCGATGAAATTGCCAGATGCCTTTAACGAAATCTCTGTTCCGGCTTCAATGATTATTTTCTGTCCAGCTTTGATAGATATTACCTTATCGACTTCCTCATTGCGGTTACCCTTCACCTTCAAATGTTTGTCCTTTTCTACCAGCTCTTTTTGGTTGGCTTTTATAATAAGATGACGATCGTTGCCAATCCATTCGCGCGAATCGTTCAAAACCCGGTGATCCATATCTTTTTGTGCGTGCAGAAAGACCTGCTCTTCGCCTTTTTTATCCTCGTAGCGCAATTCATTGAAGCCGCTGTGGCCCTTGGAACTGTCTGACTTAATGGTACTTTTCGTCTGCTCTTTTGGGAGTTCGTAGGGCACCACCTGTTCAGCGTTGTATACGCGGCCGGTAATAATCGGCTGGTCGGGATCGCCTTCTAAAAAGTCCACGATAACTTCCTGCCCGATGCGCGGGATGAACATGCCACCCCACTTCTTTCCAGCCCAGTTTTGAGAAACTCTGATCCAACAGGAGCTGTTTTGATCCTTCTTGCCCTCGCGGTCCCAATGAAATTGTACCTTCACTCGGCCGTATTCATCCACCAAAATTTCTTCGCCAGGACGTCCCACCACCACCGCCGTTTGGGGTCCTTGCACGATTGGCTTTCGAGTAATTCGCGCCGGACGGAATGGAACATTGCCCGGAATACAGGTGAAACTATTGGAGTAAGCCAGTTGGCCATTACCTGACGATCCTCCGCGACTGTAACTGGTCTCACTGGCAGAATGGCTGATCGACATCAGTAAATACGAGCTATTCATATCGTCTCGGTAATGATCAAATAAACCAAATGTAAATCCAGTGGTGAAAGCGCGACAATTGCTCGAACCTCCAACCACTAGGATTGGCGTTTCCTCTTCTTCCAAACGGATCCTGACCAGGGAATCACCATCGGCTTTTTGGTTGTATTCGCCGGGATAGTCGTAGATTTCGTACTCGCCGTCGCCACTTACGTTGGCTGCCAGGCTGGTACTAGGCATCTCGAAATTATAATCAGTCAGCGCGTACTTGCCAGGACGAACTTCTTTTTGCATCTCCAATCCTGTTACAGTGTCTTCCTCGAGAAAAGCATCTCCTGCACTATGATAGCGGGCCTGCTTCTGTTCAGGACAGGGTATATGGACATTGGTTGAATTACCCAAGACCAAAGTATGCTTGCCATTCTCGTGCTTGAAAAAATAAAAAATGCCCTCCTCCTCCATCAAACGGGAGACGAAATTGAAATCAGTCTCGCGATATTGCACACAAAAAACTCGCTTTTTAAAACTTCCCTTCAGCTCGTTTTTAAAATCGCTGAATCCGAGATCCGAGAAAATCTTCTCGATTATTTCCGGAACAGTCTTATTTTGAAAAATACGACAGTCG
>CAZIKB010000140.1:0-14727 GCA_964539665.1 uncultured Cytophagia bacterium | reverse complement strand
CGGCATAAAAAAACGCGGAGCCACCTTTTTCAACTAAAAATGGTATTGACTCGAACAGGGGGAAATACCATGGAGCTGTGGTTCCGCCACTCTTTCAGAACTCGCTTTTCACATTTGAAAGTTGGGAGGATATCGATAAAGCCTTTGACGACCGCAGCAACAATTATATCTATTCCAGGGGAAACAATCCTTCGGTCCAAATAGCTGAGGAGAAAATAGCTAAGTTGGCAAATGGCGAACGCGCCAAATTGTTCGGCTCAGGAATGGCAGCGATCTCGGCCGCTGTGCTACACTACCTGGAACCCGGCGACCATGTCATCACCATAAAGAATATCTACGGGCCGACCAGCAATTTACTAAATGTATATTTGCACAAGAAAATGAACATCCAGACAAGTTTTGTAGCCGGGGAAAAGATATCCGAGTTCGAGGCGGTTGTTAGCGAAAATACCAGACTGATTTACCTTGAAAGCCCTTCGTCAGCTATTTTCAGTTTGCAGGATATTCAGGCTGTGGCTCAATTAGCCCAAACAAAAGGCATACATACGGTTATTGACAACACTTGGGCAACCCCTGTATTTCAGAAACCGCTTGCAATGGGAATCGACCTGGAAGTGCATTCCTGCTCCAAGTACCTGGCCGGACACAGTGATCTGGTAGCAGGTGTGGTGATCGGGAAAGAAAAAGACATTACTGAAATAGCTGTCAATGAATATGAAATCCTGGGCGGTAAAATGGCTCCTTTTGAAACCTGGCTAATCGTGAGAAGTTTAAGAACCTTGCCTATCCGTATGCTCAAGCACCAGGAAAACGCGATAAAAATAGCTCGCTTTTTAGAAGGGCATCCTAAAATCAGCAAGGTCAGGTATCCCGGGCTTGAGAGTTTTCCTCAATACGAACTCGGTAAAAAACAAATGCAGGGATTTAGTGGTTTAATGGGATTTGAGTTAAATTCAGGTGATGTACAACAGATCAAGCAATTTTTTAACAGCTTAAAAATATTTCAAATCGGTGTAAGCTGGGGCGGTCACGAAAGTCTGATTTATGCTCCTGCCATCAGTTATTTAAAAGAGCTTCCTGAAGAACAATTTAAGGGAATGGGTATCTCCCCAGGGAATATGCGCATATCTGTTGGGCTTGAGAGCAGTGAAGATTTGATTCATGATTTAGAGGAGGCACTGGTGCATATTAAGTAAACCAGCAATTTCCATTTTATTATAACGCAAATTTTCCACTTGACTTGAAAAGATTTGTTAATTATCTTTTCACTACCATACATTTTATTCTTTCTTTGAATATGTCATTCCCGCATGTTTTGAGCGGGAATCCAGGCCAATGCCCATGGTTTCCCGATTTAAGGATTTCGGGAATGACATATTGTGCAATAAAGAACATTTTTAAATAGTGTACGGTAGCAAGACTACCTTAAACATAAGCCATCAATACAAATTGCAAAACTTTTAAAAATTCATTTCTTTAAACTAAACGGTCACTACTAAATCTGAATTAGTCACAAGGAAGAATTATGGGAAGAGATACAGACTTTATTGGAGACCTTCGCAAAGAAATTGGTTCAGCGCAGGCGACTCGGTACAAACACACCCAGCAGAAATTTGCTTTCGTTATCGGAATGTTAGGTATTGGAGGAGCACTCAAGGAAGCCAAAGACTTTGTTTACCTACTATACTTGTCCCCAATTGTTGCATACCTTTTTGACATGTACGTTATAGAAGAGAATTTTGGCATCCGTAGAGCTGGAGTATTCATACAAAAATGTGGAGATGCTTCAAAATATGAACGACTTTGGGAAGCTGCTGTTCGTAAGAATCGAGATATTTTTGCTTATTTGGCTGGTCCACTGTTGTCATTTTCAGCATTCTTTATTTCAGTTTTATATCTATGGACCAAAGAAAATGTAGAATGGAGGTTCTGGATTTGGATTGCACTTAATGTTGTAATCTTGATATTTCTTCTATTCAGGAAGAAAGTTATAGATTTAAAATTGGATAAGTTTGGGGCATATGTTGAAAAAAGCAAAGATTCAATATTTGCTGAATCACAAAATGAAAATAATGACCAAGGGAAATAACCTGTTGAAAATTTAGTGAAAGATTCTAACACTAAATGAATCCAAGAAAAGGCACCAGTAGTCAGTGAGAAATTTTTCATGTCTTATGCTGAATTCTTATAAGCAAGTTAAGTGCAAATCATCCCATTCTTGGCTCATGCATTGTATCAACAACATCTACGCTTTTCTTAATGAATCGAGGTTCTAAAGGGAAAAAAACTGAATATGGAAAATCGAACAGAATTACAAACGCTCATTGAAAAGCATGGCTATACAGACTTTAAATGGATTAATCCCAAAGACATTGTTGTGGCTCAATGGGTGCGAATGAAATGTATGTTTGGCTGTGAAGAATATAGTAGAAATGCAACCTGTCCGCCAAATGTTCCTTCTGTTTCAGAATGTCGACAGTTCTTTAACGAATACAGCACAGCGGTGATACTCCGTTTCGAAAAGACCGTGGACAAACCTGAAGATCGCCAAACCTGGTCAAGGGGGGTAAACAGGGAACTCCTGAAGCTGGAAAAAGCACTCTTTCTGGCTGGCCATTACAAGGCATTTCTTTTGGCAATGGATAGTTGTTACCTCTGCAACGAATGTACAGGAGTAAGGGAAGAATGCAAGATGCCACAATCGGCGCGCCCTTCACCCGAATCAATGGCCGTAGATGTTTTTTCAACGGTTCGGCAGTTTGGATTTCCGATAGAAGTTCTTTCGGAGTATTCTCAGTCGATGAATCGCTACGCTTTTTTATTGATTGAATAGCTGGCCAGTAACTATTGGTTATCGGCGTAACTCACCAGTCTCCAAAACGCTATAACGTAAAATTACGACTTGATTTGAATAGATTTGCTCACTATCTTATACAAATTACCGGCAGAATACAGCGTGTCTTATTGAGACCATCAGCGCTAATTGCCAGAACCAGGCTCCGAGACACAAAAAGTACTGTTTGCAAAAGTGTGGCCGCTGCTCTTGGGGAAACGCTAAAAAACAGACTGACGCTTGAAGAAAAATCCTGGATTAATAAAATTGAATCCTTGAGAAAAGAACTAACTTCTTCACACAAGCCAATTTCAATTGTAGATTACGGAGCGGTTTCAGGTAACAAGGTTTTGAAGCATGATGATATTTATGAAGGTAATATTGTTGTACGTTCTGTGAGCAAGGTATGTCGCAGCGCCAGCATGCCTTCTTGGGAGGGCTGTCTATTATTTAAGCTTATCAGGGAATTACAACCTTCGGTCTGCCTGGAGTTAGGTACCTGCCTGGGAATCTCAGCCGCTTATCAGGCTGCTGCGCTCAAATTGAACCAAAGCGGCAGCTTAATCACACTGGAAGGTGCAGAGTCATTAGCTTCAATAGCCAGGCAAAGCTTTGACAAACTCGGATTTGACAATGTGCAGGTGGTAATTGGTAAATTCCAGGATAACCTGCACAAAACGCTATCTGCAAACGCTCCTGTAAATTTTGCATTCATAGACGGCCATCACGACGGAGATGCTACACTGGCTTATTTCGAACAAATTTACTCATTTACATCTGAACAGGCTTTGCTCGTCTTTGACGATATCCGCTGGTCAAAAAATATGAGAAGAGCCTGGACAACAATAAGGTCGGACGACAGAATCAACTACTCTGTGGATTTATGGTGGTTAGGGATTTGCATAATTGATAAAACTGCTGACTAAAATCCGGGTAGCTGTAGTCTGACCACTATTATTCAGGAGGAATTATGGGAAAAATCAACAGAAATACTCCGTGCCCTTGTGGTTCAGGGCGAAAGTACAAAAAATGTTGTGGTAAAGAAGACCAGCCACACCTGGATGGTCTCCCTGCCGGACTTCGCATGAAAGGCGGCATTCGTTACGATGACGAAGTTAATGGATTTGTACCAATTATTCACACCTGGGATAATGTCCAGTGCCAGGGCGAGCCAACAGAATGGCAGTATCCAAAGGTATTCCAGACCGAAGAGGACGCAATGAGTTACTACAAAAGATACATCCGCCCGGACCTGCAACAACTGATGTCTAAAATAAAAAAACAAAACCCAGATGACAAATCAATTTATCGAAAGTTGGATTAAAGTCAAAAGGAATTACCCTTATGGAAATTTTATTTGTGGAGTTGCATAATGCCTGAAAAATTACTTCAATCCGAAGAATGGCAAAAGCTATTTAAAGCAGCCATTAGAGTGAAGGAGATTACTCCGTGGGAATGGATGTCTGAACAGGACATCTTTGCTGTGCAGATTCCTGACACAGAGCAACATGGATATGTAAGTGTAATGGGAAAAGATGGCGAGCATTATGCAATATCAGTATATTTGGGAGAAATAGGTCTGCAAGGATTTTGGGAACTGCAGCAGTCAGGGCCTGACATTTCACCTGAAAAGGTTGTTGAGACTCCAAAACTTCAGGTCTCATTTGTAGACCCGGATTTACTGCAATTAGAAGACCAGGAAATTACCGAGCAATTGGGGTACAAGTTTAGTGGACGACAGGCCTGGCCCATGTTTCGAAGCTGCAGGCCTGGTTTCTTACCCTGGTATTTGGAAGCAGATGAAGTACGCTTCTTGCGATATGTTCTGGAGCAGACTATAGACGTATCACTGCGATTTAAGGAAGATCAATCTATTTTACTGTCAGCAGATAAAACGCAATATCTGCTACGAGTGCCAACACTGGGAAAAGACAAATTAATCTGGCATGATTCAACAAAGAAAATCTCACCGCCTGAATCATCTTCAATATCATATTCTATTAATAATAAAGCTTTGGAAGCGCTTAAGTCTTTAGTTACATGCAAATGCACATTTGAGATGGACTTATTTATGTCTTCCAAATCTGTGGAAGAAAAAGGACCACGTCCTTTTTATCCATATCACCTGATGCTGGTCAATGCAGCGAATGGGATGATTCTGGGTAAAGAGCGTATGCAGCCCATACCATCTCTGGAGGCAATGCGGGCATCGGTACCGATCACAGTAGCTGAATGGTTAAAAACCATGCATTTGTTACCAGAGAAAATAGTTATTGGCTCAGCAGTTTTGTATGAGCTGCTTACTGGCTTAAGTAATGCGTTGGGTTTTTTGCTCGAACATTCTAAAAAACTACCCAATTTAGATAGAGCTGACGCAGAATAGATTTCATTTCTTACTTTGTTAGCAAAGTAAAACGGTCATGATTACTGTTACCATACATTCTATTTGTTGTGTCAATATTTTTGCATGCCATTTGACCATGGCGTTTTCAATCTCGAAAGTCCCGGGTATAACAGCTTCTGCCAAGTTTTATTTTAAATTGTGGTCAGGACATCCGGGCTGATGGACATCTGAAACCAGTAATTTTGGTCAAACCCTTGCAATCAATTTCCTGGTAACGGCCATTACGGTACGTATTTATCCTTTAAAGCTAAAAGAGGAAGTATCATGCAAATCTTTCGTTCAGTTTTTTTGCTCGTATTCAGCATTCTAATTTGTGAGTTTAATGCTTTAGCTCAAACGCCAGGTGCTTACCTCGGAGATTTAACCTGGCGCGATGCTGAAAAACGCCTGCAGGAGGCACCTCTTGTAATTATACCTTTTGCAGCCGGCGCGAAAGAGCATGGCCCCCACTTACCGATGAATGCCGATCAAAAAGTAATGGAATATCTCTGTCTACAAGCGGTTTCATCCCAACCGGTGTTGGTGGCGCCGCCCATTTTACACGGTTGGTTTCCGGCTTTCAGGGATTTTCCGGGAACAGAGGTCGCCGACGCCGAAATCTTCTGGAGATACGTTTTCGAAGTTGCCAGATCACTGATCAAACAAGGCGCCAAGCGCATTGTATTTTTGAATACAGGAATCACAAAAGCAACAGGATTGCCCATCTCAATAGCTGCCCGAGAGATTCGAGTGCAAACTGGCACGCCAACACTGGTACTCTCCTGGGATGATCTTGAAACCCCGGAAATAGATGCTTTGCAGGAACAAAATGCCGGCGGTCACGCTGATGAGATCGAAACTTCAATTAATCTTTATCTCCAGCCAGAACTTGTGCACATGGATCGCGCTGTAGTTGATTATGGCGATGATTCCAAAAAGGACTACCCGGGATATCAGCCTGGATTGTTCTCTCGCAACGAACAGGATCCTGCCTATTCAACAACCGGTCTGTTCGGCGATCCGACCTTAGCCACAGCAGAAAAAGGTAAGAAAGCGCTGGATATCCTGACCCGGCAATGGTTGAAGTCGCTGGCAGGATTTTCGAAGGCATCGTTAAAAACTGACAAGTGACCGTAGTGAGTTTCACAACAAAATTGGGACATGAGGGTATAAAGTTTAAGTATCTAAACAAGCCTTTAGATTGAGTATTCGGACTCACTTATTTCAAATAGAACGCAATAATGGCCTGGTTAAACAGGTCGGCCCACCGCAGCCTTTTTGACAAATCTCCCAACCCTGGAATTCATGAACTTCAACGTCTGCCAATTCAAGTCTCTTCTTAGTTTCTAAATTGCCTGAAAGCATAATACATTTACGCGGCGCCATTGCCAAAACATTGCAGCCCATAGTCTCAAACTCTTCGTCCGGAACTTCAACGAGTTTGATATCGCGCTCCAGCAATGCCTCGCGAAGCGGTACTGGCATTAGTGGAGAGTACACGAGAGCGAGATCGCGGTCAAGCGGACTCAGGACTGACATCAAATGGAAAACATCACTCGGCCCGCGCCAGTGCGGCAAATGAACGACGAGTAGTACGTCAATGCACTCACCAAGGAGCTCCCTGAGCTGTCGAATTCCTGCATCGTTGGTACGGTAGCCGCGGCCAACTGCAAGTGTGCGCTCATCCAGCCACACAACATCACCGCCCTCTACCCTGCCAGCGCTGGTAATGGCACCGTGGATTGGAATGTCCAGAGCACTGAAAGCTTGCTTTTCAGCGGCAGGCTCGCTGCGTCTTTCGGGCTTGCCCATATTACAGAGAATGATTCCTTTATCGCAGACAATGGAAGCGTCGCGTGTGTAAAGGGAATCGAGCCCCACGCTTTCATTCTTTGGCAGAAAATGAATGTCAATATCAAATCCCCTGAGCAGATCAACGAAGCAATCGTACTCGTCTATTGACCGGGCCAGATCCGGAGCCCCCTGATAGTTTAATTTCTGCCACTGATCGTGGATATTCTCCTCGCTTATAAAGGCATCTCTGGCGTGTTTAATTAAAATGCTTTTGATAGCACCAATTTCTGACTGATAACTAAAAGACATATTTTGATTCCTTTCTAACCATACCCAGGGCTGAATTAAAAATGCAACCTGAAAATATTAAAATTCAAAATGATTCGGTAACTATGATTAATTTTGAATTTTGCTAACATCCCCATTACTCATTCTGTAATTTATCATGCCGCCACTTTATCCAAACATAAACCGGCACACCCGCCATTAAAAGCAAGAAGCCCCAGTAAACCGTATCCCGGCCTGAGCCTGCAATAGCCCAGAGGGAATACAGAAAGGCAAACACCGCAATAAATGAAGCGCCAAACATTTTTTGACCACTGAACCGCTCGCGATCCTTGATAAATATCATGAATTCGGCCATGCTTGTAAAAATGTATGGGACGAGGCAAGTCAAAGTTCCCAACAAAATAACAAAAGTGAATAATTCCACCAATCCTTTCATGTAGTTAACAGCAATAAGCAAAGTGACCAACACACTGGATACAACAAGTCCTAACACCGGCGTGCCTTTCCTGGAAAGACGCTTGAAGCTGGCTGGGAAAAGATTATCGCGGGCCGTCGCCAGGGGAATTTGCCCTTGCAAAAGAATCCAGCCGTTTAGTGCGCCGAAGCAGGAAATTGCAGCGCCCACTGCTACTGCATATCCCGCCCAGGAGCCCCACATTGAACTGGCGGCGTCTGCAAAAGGAGCACTGGACTTAGCCAAAACTGCTGGCGAAATCACACCCATAACCGCAACCGTGCTCAAAATATAAACTACTGATACGGCAAGCGTACCCAGAATCGTGGCCCGTGGAATCGTACGTTCAGGATTTTCAACCTCGTCTGCTGGAATAGAGGCGGATTCAAGACCAAGAAACGCCCATAAAGTCAAAGCAGCTGTGGCGGTGATGGCCGAGAAAGAGTTTTTATCGCTCAAATTAAACGGAATGAAATTGTCCAGATCAAAGAATAAAAATCCGAGCGTGGCAATAACAACCAACGGCACCAGTTTAAGTATGGTTGTGACCAACTGGACAAAACCGGCATTACGAACGCCTAACGCATTAATCCAGGTTAGCAGCCAAATATTGACAAGAGCAATGATAGCAGCCAGCATTGGATTCCCCGCGAGTACCGGCCAAAAAACAGCAAGATACCCAACTAAAGCCACCGCTATCGCGGCGTTTCCTGCAATAATCGAAATCCAGTATCCCCATGCAACCAGAAATCCCGCGAAGTCTCCAAAACCCTGCCGGGTATAGGCGTAGGGTCCGCCAGCTTTTGGTATCATCCGGCTTAAACGTGCAAAAACAAGCGCAAGGAATATAGCGCCGGTTGTAGTGAAAAGCCAGCCCAATATACTAATTCCGCCATAAACTGCCAGCGCAGCCGGCAGCAGGAAAACACCAGAGCCGATCATGTTGCCAACAACCAGGGCCGTACTCATCCACAAGCCTAAACTCCGCTTTGATTTTGCTGTATCTTCTGATACCATTCTCTTCTCCTCCTCTTTAAACTGATACTATTCAGTGACTGGGGCTCTTATAGCAATTTGCGTGAAAACAGTCCGATCTGTCAGTCCGGAATGTTCCGTGCAGACATCATGCATGGTAAGGCTAATCAAGCCCCAATTATTTCCCGGGACTCACGCCAAATTGGTTAGATACCAGATATATGATTTGTACCCGCTTCTCGCCAATCCCATTTTGTAAGATATGAATATAATTTTACTTTTTCAATATTCTTATCATTCTGTCAAAAAAATACCCGATCTTTGATAACCATTTTGTATTCAGTTATATTTTTTGAAACAACTATCATTTTTTAAACGTACTTAGATTTGTTTTACTTTTTTCTAACATATAATTAATTCTACCCTGAATAATTCAAAACGCAAGGAACACAAAGAATGCTCAAAGTACGCACGGCATTAAAAAGTCAAAACTTGAAACCAAGAATTTTAACAGTAAAATAAATGAATAATATATTTGTTATAAAACTTAGTTTAAAATACAAGTCATGAATACCTTTTGTATTCTTGGTAGCTTTGCGTCTTTGCGGTTTAAATTTATGAATAATGCAAGCTAAAACAACATGAAAACATTATCCAGAAGAGAAGAGCAAATCCTGCTGGCGATCTGGGAACTAAAGGAAGATGCATACTTGATTTCCATCAAAAAGTATTTATCCCATGTGATGAATCAGAATTGGACCGTTGGCGCGATTCACAAGCCTCTGGTTAAACTTGAAAAAGCAGGATTTATTGAAGCACATTTTGGAGAAGCCACGGCTAAAAGAGGCGGTCGCAGCAAAAAAATATATAATATCACAAAAACTGGACTGGTATTACTATCTGAATATAAGAGAATCAATGATATTTTATGGGGAAATTTCTCCGGATTTGAGTTTGGTAAATAAGAGTTATGAAAAAAGTAAAAAAATCCCCTCCCGTAATTGCTGAGAAGCTATTAGACTTTTTTTTACCTGAACCAGATTGCCACAACCTGCTAGGCGATTATGAGGAATTATTTCAAGATTTAGCTGAAGAGAAAAATAGATTTGTCGCGGTTCTATGGTATTGGTTTCAACTAATTTTGACCATACCATCCTTCTTTTTTGAATCTTTTATTTGGAGCCTTATTATGATTAAAAATTATCTTAAAATCACATTCAGGACTTTATTAAAACATAAAGGTTTTTCAATCATAAATATCACCGGTCTTGCACTCAGTATCTCTATATGTCTAATTATAATATTATTTATCAAAGACCAGAAAAGCAGCAACCAATTCCATGAAAAAAAGGATCGTATCTATAGAGTTTACACCACTGATAATAAAATCAGATATTCAGAAGTCAAAGGCTGGGCAACATCTCCTGGACCTTTGGCGCCAATTTTACTTAACAATTATTCAGGCGTAGAAGACGCCGTTCGAATAAGAAAAATGAGAGGAAATGTCCTTTTTAACGAAACAGCTATTTCAATAAGTGGTTTCTTCGCCGAACCTTCATTTTTTAACCTTTTCAGTTACATACTCCGAAAGGGCGATCCTGCAACTGCATTAACCGATCCTTACTCAATAGTCATCTCACAGAAAACTGCCAACAAATTTTTTGGAAATGAAAACCCAATTAATAAGACATTGTCCATTGAAACATACGGAGATTTCAAGATTACCGGAGTCCTTAAAGATTTTCAATTAAAATCACACATGGAATTTGAAGTAATTATATCATTTGCAACCATTCATGATTTGCAGAACAGAGAGATTTTCCGTAATCCTGTGGACAAATGGACCTCCTATGGAGAATATTACACATATATCCTTCTTGATAATAAAAACAGCGTTGCGCAATTAGCTGCACAAATCCCCGAAACCGTAAAAACTATCTTTCCGGAAAATGAACTTGAACGATTTAATTTCAGACTACAGCCGTTACTAAAAATAAATCTGGGAATAAATTTAATTAATCCATTGCCAGGGACGAAACACTCTTTTGAAATAATTTTCATACCGTTCGTTGCTGCTATAATTATTTTCCTGGCATGCTTTAATTACATCAATCTCTCGATAGCGCGGTCATTAAAACGAATAAAAGAAATTGGTGTAAGACAAGTTATCGGAGCGAGACGGAATCAAATCATAAAGTTATTCTTTACCGAAGCTTTTATGGTGACATTCATAGCGCTTGCGATGGCCTTCTTCTTTATTCTCTGGTTGATACCCGCATTGAATGGTTTAAATATTATGGCGATGACTAATACACAAATTAATCTAAGCGTCCTGAAGGATTTTGATATTTATATTATTTTTCTGATATTTGCCGTTATTGTAAGCTTAATAGCAGGTAGTTATCCAACGATATATTTATCTTCATTTTTACCCGTCAATGCGTTGAAAGGTGTATTAAAAATTAAAAGTTCGTCACGTTTTCTAACAAGAAAAATATTGATTGTAATGCAATTTGCAGTTTCTACTGCAGCAATAATAGTCATAATTTTTATTTACAAGCAGCATTTGTACATGATGAGCTATGAAAAAGGAATTAATACAGATCATATAGTAAATGTCAATTTACAGAATGCAAATTACGAAACCCTTAAGAATGAATTTAAAACAAACAATGACGTCATTGCTATTTCCATGTCTTCGGACATTCCGATTTATGGTAGTTGGGGAAGGACAAATGTAAAATCAGAAGCTCTGGATGAGGCGATACATTTATCATATTATGCCGTTGATACAGATTTTTTAGACAATTTCGGATTATCATTAATAACAGGACGAAATTTTTCTGATGACTTTACAACTGACACGTCCTATGCAGCAATGATCAATGAAAAAGCCGTAAATATACTTGGATTTAATTCACCTGAAGATGCATTAGGAAAAGCTATCACCGTTTCTGGAAGAAAGAATGTTGTTATCCTTGGTGTATTGAAAGATTTTAATTTTAAAAGCCTGGAGTCGCCCATTGCTCCGTTAGTGCTTCAATATCGACCCAAGTATTTCAATTATGCCAACATACGTTTTTCGCCAGGCAAGAAAAATGAAATCAAATCCTACCTGTTAAACAATTGGAAAAGATTTGACAAAGTCCATCCCTTAGAGTGTGAGTTTTTTGATGATTTAGAAGAAACTGAAAGCAGCTTTTTTATGGGAGTCATTAAAATTACAGGTTGGGCATGTGGATTTGTAATTCTAATCGCACTGTTGGGTCTGCTTGGCATGACAACCTATAATATGGAATTGAGAGTAAAAGAAATAGGCATCCGCAAAGTATTAGGTGCAAGTGTCTCTGGTATTGTTATGATACTATCAAAAGATTTCATAAAAATGATTGCTTTTGCCGGAGCTTTAGGTATTCCCCTGTCATGGTTAATCAGTACGCTCTTTTTTCAGGTCTTCGCTTATCGAATAAATCTAAGTATCTGGGTTTTTCTTGGAGGATTACTTTTCATTGTGATTTTGGCTTTACTAACCATAAGTACCCAGACTGTTAAAGCCGCATTTACGAATCCTGTTGATTCAATCAGAGAGGAGTAGCTGAACCAATTTATGAGTGGAAGTAGAGCAAAAATGTCCGAAGGACCTTTTGACAACTTTCAGCTCAAATGCAGAAACTTAATTTAATTCTGAATTACACTGAATTTAAAATATAATACCCAATTCAATAAGGAAAACCATGCATAAACACAGAGTTTCGACTTTCCTTTTATTTAACACGTTTTCGTCAATTGGATTTTCGACCATAAATGACCTACGCTGATATTCATTTATTTTTCACTTATCGTGAGCTCAATTAATTATTGAACAACAAATTGCTTGAATTATTAGAAATTATTCTTTAATTAGGAGTTGGAAGTACTTATCCGATATACCTGTCCCATAGAGTGAAAGTTACTTTGTCCAAATTGTTACAAGATCTGAATCCTGAGTGAGGTTAAATATGACTAACACTACCCATAAACTCACACGAAGAGTGTTTCTGAAACAAACGGCCACAGCCGCTCTATTTACCAGTTTCGGTTTTTTGGCTCATCCTCCAGCAGTACAAACTCAAAAAAAATCTAAAATCCGACGTATTCTCACTGAGCCAGGTCCTATGATTCCACCGGTGCCAGCAATTCTATTGACTGTAAATGGCCATTCAGAAGGTCAGGACGAAATATCAGTCGTCTGGACATTTGTAGTCAATGGCAATCCACCCCAAATTGGTGTCAGTGTTCATGAAGAGCATGTTGCTTTACAAATGATAAAAAAACACGGCCAGTTTGTATTAAATTTACCCACTGTTGAAATAGTTGAAGCTTTCGATATTGTCGATATGAACTCCAGCAAAATAATGGATAAGTACACATTATCTGGTTTGACTCGGGGGAAAGCCAGCAAAGTTGATGCACCTACGGTCGAGGAATCACCTATTCACGTGGAATGTATAGTTTTTAACACCATTGAGGTTCCACCAGTCAGAACGGTTTTCCTGGCAGAAGTGAAGGCAACAGCTGTGCACGAAGGCGTTTGTGATGAAAATGGAAGATTACTCGTTTCTTCTGTTCCATTCTTCGGGATGACCGTAGGAAGTGGTGAATTTTACACTATGGGAGATTTAGTTGGCCACATTGGCAAAAGTGTCGGGCGGGATGACATCAAGTATTAGTGCATTCTAAAACTGAGTTTTTAACAAAAATTGGGATATTCTTCTTAAAACAAACACATATACTATTTGCAAAATTCATCACATTATAACAAAAAGGCAGTTTTTAATCGGGCAAAATCTCAAATAACACTCTGCGTACATTCCCTCCCATAATTAAAGCAATTTCATTTTCTAAAAAACCTGCATTTAATAACGCATCGGTTAATTCAATCAGCCCGACTGTATCAAATGGCGTCTCGACCGCGCCATCAAAATCTGAACCTAAAGCTACATGCTTAACGCCAACTAAATTAACGACATATTGCATAGCATTGACAATAGATTCAATATTATTACCACAAGTTGCTTGCTCGAAAAAAGCAATCCCAATCACTCCACCGGTTTCAGCAATGCCCTGGATATGTTTATCACTGAGATTACGTGAATTATCACAAGTCCCTTTCACCCCGGTATGCGAAACAAAAATAGGTTTAGTGGCAATTTCAAGCACGTCGTCGATGGTCTTCGGCGAGGCATGCGCCAAATCGACGATCATTCCAAGCTGTTCCATTAGCCTAATCATTTTTTTGCCGAGTTCTGTCAAACCACCTTTATCCACCCCGTGTGCAGAACCACTAACTTTGTTATCGAAAAAATGTGTAGGCGCCATCATTCGAATGCCAGCATCAAACAGCTCTTGAACATTCGTAATCTCGCCTTCCAAAACCTGTGCGCCTTCGATACCGAGAAGACCGGCTGTTATTTCAGGTTCTCTCTCTCTGCGATCTACATATTCAGTCAAATCTGACTTTGATTTGATTATGGAAAGCTTACCATCGGATTTCTCAGCAAATCGATGTAACTTGCCAGCCTGATAAAGCGCTCGTTCTTTCAAACTAAACCAGGTTCTGACAGGCCAGCGTTGCAGAATCGCTGCCAGCGTAATCATATCTGATTTATCATCATTGCGCTCAAAGTTGAGCTCGAAAGATGATTTTGATACAATTGTAAATACCTGAAGCGCGACATTGCCTTCGATCAACCGCTGCACATCAACATGACCATAGCTATTACGCTTCAGAAGATTGCGATTCCAGAGTACCGCGTCTGCATGCAGATCCGCAATCCAGAGTTTTGTGTGCAGTTCTTTTGCATTTTCGGATGGGGGATTAGGATTCCGATCCGTGACCATATTTGATCTTTTATCTAATATTGAAGGTAGAATAAAAAATAGAAGTAGCAGTGAAAGGATAATTACTATTAACCCGTTGTGCTAGTTATTTAGATTAAAACATGTTTAATGTGATTTATT
>CAZIKB010000139.1:0-14913 GCA_964539665.1 uncultured Cytophagia bacterium | reverse complement strand
ATGCCGATGACGCTATTTTTTTGTTTTTTAAAGTTTGTGAATTATTCAGGTTAGTTATTTTAAAATAGAATTCAACCCTATCATGTTAGCCAACGAAATACAAATCTCCGCCACATTTATGCAAATTCTTCACGCAGGACAAAATCATGCCTATGCCGGCGCTATTCATCCATCGAACCTTTTGAAAATCCAAAATGATATTTTTTTTACCCGAATCAATAAGCTGCTTTAAACGGTCGGAAAATAAGACTGATTTTCTATCCCCCATAATTTTGCCTTCCAGCTCAATAACTGGAAAGCCGTGGATATTCTTTTCAATAAATTGCATTTATTTTTAATTTTAGGTTAAGCATAAAAGGGTAGAAAGTAAATTGTTTACGGATGTCTTTTATACTAACTATAATAAATATAGTTTGCTTTTATTCCAAAATTACCGGCTTCGCCTTACTTTTTATTTTTAATCGCGCTAAGAATTTTTTCGGGTGTGATCGGCAGCTCAAATATCCTGATTCCAATGGCGTCAGCTATGGCGTTAGCAACCGCTCCAAGAACCGGCAGTGTAGCTCCTTCGCCCACTTCTTTTGCACCGAACGGTCCCTCTGGCTCATAACTATCTACAATAGTAGAAGAAATTTTAGGCATATCTGCTGAAGTGGCGATCAGGTAATTGTGCAGATCAGCATTTTTCATTTTGCCCTTTTCGTCGAACAACTCGTCCTCAAACAGTGTTTCGCTCATTCCCATAATGACAGCGCCTTCGACCTGCCCTTCAACTGCCAAGGGATTGATCGCGGTGCCGCAATCGTGGGCATCCCAAAAATTGAGGACCTTTACCTTACCCGTTTCCAAATCGATTTCGACCTCACAGACTGAAGCGGAGAATGAATACGCCGGGGAAGTCCCGACTGCTGCACCCTTATATTTTCCACCAAGCCCTTTCGGTGGGGAATAATGACCTTTTCCTACCAGAGGACCTTTCTTCGAAAAATGTGCTGCGGCAGTTTCTTCCCAGGTCATAAAATTCTGAGGATCATCCATTACAAAAACTTTGTTATTTTTTGTGTCGAGCTTTTTTTCATCTACATTTATCAATTCGGCTGCCATTGAAATTATCTGTTTTTTTACTTCATCACCTGCCCTTTTAGACGCATTGCCACCCATCAAAGTAACACGACTGGAATAGGCGCCAAATCCTAACGGGGTGATGGCGCTGTCAGCAGAAACCATGCTTATTCTATCTAATGTAATTCCCATTGCTTCTGCTGCCGCCTGAGCCAGTACGGTATCTGATCCCTGACCAATATCTGCATCGCCTACAAACAGCACCGCCCTGGAGCCATCTTCTTCGACTTTAATTATAGCATTTGAATGCGGGAATTGTGATCTGTAAATGGGGTAGCCAGCACCAGATACAAACCCTCCGCAACCTATGCCAATACCCCGGCCGGGAGGAAGTTTTCCTTTTTTGTTATCCCAATCTGATTTCTGCCGCACTTCTTTGAGGCAAGCCTTAAACTCACACGAATGGATATCAAGGTCATTGCAGGTGTGGGTTTCAGGAGTCATGGCGTTTTTTAAGCGTATGTCAATGTGATCCATGCCAATATCATCAGCGAGCATCGAAAGCAGAGATTCAAAAGCAAACCGTGGATGCGGACAGCCGTGGCCTCGCATAGCGCCACACGGCGGAAGATTAGTATTCACACGAAAACCGTCGTATTTGTAGTTCGGCATTTTGTAAAGCGTGGGTAACATTGAACCGGCATAATAAGTCGAAATAATACCAAAACTTGAGTAAGCCCCTCCTTCCAACACCACTTTCTGTTTTACCGCGGTAATGGTACCGTCCTTCCTCACTCCGATTTTCAAATCGATATACTGTTTGTGACGCCCTCTTCCGTAAAGATACATCTCCTTTCTGTTAAAGCGCATTTTTACCGGGCAGCCAGCTTTTTTCGCCATGAGTATAGATAGAATTTCAAGCATATTTGTTGCGGCCTTGGCGCCGAAACCCCCACCGCAATTGGTCATGACAACCCGAATGTTACCCAAAGGCAATCCCAGAACTCGCGAAAGTTGATGATGAACATAATGAACCACTTGGGTTGAAGTGTGAAGGGTAACCCGACCATGTCTATCCCATTCGGCAATAGCACAGTGGGGTTCCATTGGATTTTGGTATGTTCGGTTTCCGACAAATCTGGCTTCTTTTACATAATCAGCTTCTGCAAATCCCTTTTCTATATCCCCAAAATGGTGATCAACCCGGGTGTTAATATTGTTTTCATATTTGTCCTCAAATAGCCGCGGGGCGCCCTCCTTCATTGCCTCAATTGGATCAAAAACCGCTGGCAGCTCTTCATATTCGACCCCAATAAGATCGAGCGCTTTATAACAGGTCTCTTCATCAATCGCTGCCACTGCCGCCACGACGTCACCAACAAACCTGACTTTATCCTGTGCAAGCACATTTTCATCGTATCGGGCCGGAGAAGTTCCGTAGGTTATATCCGGTACATCAGCACCAGTTAAAATTACCTTAACGCCTGGAAGCTCTCGCGCTTTGTCTGTATTTATGGATTTGATTTTTGCGTGAGCCACAGGACTGAAGAGAAGCTTTCCATAAATCATGTTAGGCAGGGTCATATCATCTGTGTATAACGCCCTCCCGGTAGCCTTATCGGGAGCATCAAGCTTAGGCAATCGTTTACCGACAACCTGCAAATTCTTTGCCGATTTTTGAGGTTGGAATTCTATTTTGGGGGGCGTTTTTCCTTCGAGATATACCTTTGCCGTCTCAACAGCCTCGACTATTTTTGTATAGCCGGTACAGCGGCATAAATTGCCACTTAGACCTTGCATTATTTCTTTTGCAGTCGGATCAGGATTTTCATCCAGAAATGCTTTTGTTCGTAAAATCATACCTGGAGTACAATACCCGCATTGGATCGCGCCGTTTTCCACAAACGCCTGTTGAATCGGATGCAGTTGTTCACCATTTGCAAGGCCTTCAATTGTAATGACATTTTTACCATTTGTCTCAAGAGCAAGAATTAAGCAGGAATTTACTGGTTTGCCGTCAAGTATGACTGAGCAGGCGCCACAATCCCCAAGTTCACACCCTTTTTTGGTGCCGGTAAGATGTAGTTCATCTCGAATTAAATCGAGAAGGGTTGTGCCTGGTCTTACTGCTACTTCATGATTATCTCCGTTAACATTTAAGCTGATAATTTGCTTCATTCCTATCTCCAGTTTGTTGTAAATGCGAAGTTATTGTAAAACATTAGCACTACGAAAACGCCTCTGAATTTAATTTTATTTTGATTAGAATAATATTTTTACGAGTACTCAACCAAGTGCAATAGGTCAGTTATTGTAAGGTGGGTAGCACACCTCGAGTCCGCTCAGTGTGAAGTCCACTCCACTATCGCTTTAGTATTTCAATCACTTAGAATTATTATTCCCTCCACCTTTTGCACGATTTACCGCCTCAATTACACCCTGTTGGATCAAAGATTTGATGATTTCCCGTCGAAAAGCGGCGCTCCCACGAATATCGTCGATTGGCTCAGCATCTTCTGCAGCAATTTCACCTGCTTGCTTAATTACCGATGAAGCTTCTGTGAGTTGTGAAAGCGTCTTATTAATCAAAATATCACTTGCTTTTTGGCTGATTTTGGATGTTGGAGCTACAGCGCCCATTACAATACAAGCATCTGTACAGACATTATCACTGACTTTCACCATAGCTGCCACCGAGGCCACTGCAATAGATGCGGCTTCTCTTAATCCAAATTTATTATAACATGCCCCTGTTCCGGTTGTGGGAACAGGAACTGTCACCTTTTTTACAATTTCTCCTTTATTTAAAACCGTTCTTTTATGATTAATAAAAAAATCTTTCATAGGTATGGTTCTACTGCCGCTTTTACTAACAAGCTCAACAATCGCACCGAGAGCCATGAGAATTGGCGCAGTATCACAACATGAGGCTGCGGTACAAAGATTTCCTCCTAAAGTTGCTTTATTCCGAATTTGTTCTGTAGCAATTAATGCGGCTGCTTCGCCAATTACCGGACAGTTCTTCTGCAGAACGTTTGAATGTATCAATTCATTTATGGTCACACCTGCGCCAATGTTTAGCTGATTGCCGTTCACTGTGATAGCTTTCAGTTCCTCGATTTCAGCGAGTGAAATAATATCTTGATGATGACGCAGCCCCTGTTTCATTTCCACTAAAAGATCGGTTCCGCCGGCAAGCGGCACACCGTCTTCGCTTGTTGCCAAAATTCGACAGGCTTCTTCCATTGTTTTAGGTCGATAATAATTAAAGTCTGAAATGTACATTTTTTATCTCCAAAAAATATAAATGATTATTACAGATGATACCTTAGAACCTTCCGCTAAAAGTTTCGTTTTCCACTTCGTGTACCACCTACTTTATCTCCAGCGCTTCTTCGGCTCCCACCTTTTTGTCCGTGCTCGCGGTGACCTTTGGAGCCGGAGAGAGAAAAACCAACCTTGATCGGTTTGCCCTTCAGGTTTTTGCCGTTTAGACTGAGGATGACCAACTCGGCCTCTGCACGGTCAGGCATCTCCACTATTGCAGTCATTTTTGACCCTTTTCTGCTCCTCTCCTTTCTCATCATCACAGATTCAACTTGACCATAATACTCAAGAGTTTTGAACAAATCCTGCTCCGTTACCTCATGCGACAAGTAGCTTATGTAAATTTTCATTTTGTCCTTCTGTGAATATCGAAAACAAATAATAGTAATTCATCAAACCTCCCGAAGGTTTTAAACCTTCGGGAGGTTAAATTTACTCAGCATTTCCTCATCTTTCAAAATATGCTTGTAACGTGCCTGGCATTCAGATACTCTTCAACTGACTTTCATGCTATTTTTTACATTTCCTTTAACGGAAAGATTCCCAACTCGGCTTGATCATACTACCTTCATCTTCATCGTTCGTAATCTTTAAATAAGTGTCTACTTCCTGCTGTAAATCTTCGACATGAGATATAATTCCCACCACACGGTTATCTTTCTGCAGGGTTTTCAAAGTATCAAAAACAACTTGCAGAGATTCTTTATCCAGGGAACCGAAACCCTCGTCAAGGAAGAAGAAATTTTGATTTGATTGGTGAAACTTTTGTATGCTTTCAGCCAGGGCAAGAGCTAAAGACAAAGAAGCCTGAAACGTCTGGCCGCCGGAAAGAGTTTTAACGCTTCTAACCTTACCCTCATTCAGGAAATCACGAACTTCGAAATTGTTACTTTCAGAAATTTCCAGTCTTAATTGCTTGCGAGTCAACTGGTAAAATCGTTCATTGGCAGCATGACACAGGTTTCGTAAATAAACTGTTGACACATAATTCACAAATCCAGCGCCTTTGAACAGTTGCTTTAAAGTATTAATATCTTCTCCTCGTAATTTCAGCTCAGCGAGTTCCTTTTCCAGTTTCTCTCTTTTTGTAAGCGCCTCTTTTAACCTTTGGATGATTGATTTTTGTTTACCGACGTCTTCATTCAACTGTTCAAGTCGATTTTTTAGTTTTTCAAGCTCTTGATGTAATTGCTCATGTTCAACTTCATCATAAGTTTTATCTTTTGTTTGTTGATATAATTCATCGTACTTGACTCTAACTGTGTGCAATTCTTGCTTAAATTGGCTGACAGCCTTTTTTTGTTTTTCTACGTCTAACTCTTCCTGCAAAACACTTTCAATCTCGCCAATATGTGAATATTTTGATTTATCAATTTTATCATTTAATTTTCGTTCCATCTCTTTCAAAGAATGTTTACAATCCTTGATTGTTTTTACTCCAGCTTCAATGATTCCAAGAAGCGTATCTTTCTCCTTTCTTAATTGAACAATTTTTTCTTCTAATTCACGATATTGCTGCTCAATATGCGCTACTTTATTTCCCAATTCCTGAACCTGGTTTCTCAATTCTTCATTGGAAGTATCACGATAATCATCAAAGTTTAAATGTTTCAATTGTCCCAGAAGAGTTTTGATCTCAGCATCCAGTTTTGTTTTTTGATCCTTAATGCCATCAAGTTTTTCCTTAATTTTATCCCGCTGTTCAATTTCAGATTCAGATTTGTTTTGTAATTGCTCTAATTCTTTTTCTTCATCATCTATTTCTATCTTGAGTTGATTAGCTTTTTCAAAGGCTTTTTTAACTAAATCCTCGTCATCAGGACTATAATCCGACCAGACGAATTTTGTCTGGTGTTTTTTTAGGTGCTCTTTCTCAGTATCAGCTTCTTTTTGATTGGTACTCAATAATTCATTTTGTGTCTCTAACTGGGTTGAAATGATTTTTAATTTTTGGAGGGTTTCATTTATTGAGCTTAATCTATCTTCAAATTCTGCTTTATTTTGCCTGGTAATTTTCAATTTGTTTTCGACATTTTCAACACTTAAAACCTCGGGATGCTCTTTTGAGCCACATAATGGACAGGGTTCTCCATCTGCTAAATTTTCAGCAAACTCTTCTATTTTTTCCTGAACCAGTAGGTGTTCAATTTCATGCTCGATTTCTTTCTTTTTCTTCTCAATTTCAACTTTTCCCCGTTCCAGTTCCGCACTAACTTCCGGGATTGATTTTATTTCTACCTCGCCTGTGATTAAATCAGTCAGCTCCATTGAAAAAGCCTGATTTTTCCTGGACTCCAATTGTTGTAATTCGGCTGCAATTCTTAAGCCTTCTTTCTTTAATTTATCGAGGGTTATGAGGATTTGCCCCCTGTTCGTAAACCAACTGCTTACAGCCGTTAAGACATTAAAATCAGGCAGCGATTTCTTTTTTTCTTTCAGAGCATAAGTTAGCTTCTTGTGTTTTCTCTGAAGTTCTTTGATCAAGAAGTCAGAGTTCTGGTAGGCTGTATCATTTTCCTTAATTTGATCTTGTAATTGTTTAACACTTTTTTCCAATGTTTTAACTCTTGCTATTTTTTGTAATTCATCGGACTTTTGTTTTAAAATTTCCCGACTGTCAAACTCAAGTTTGAGTTTTTGAAAGCTCTTTTCTTCATTTTCTAATTTTGATTTCAACAGGTGCAATTGTTCACGATGTGACTTTAATTCACTTTCAGATATCTCAACCCGTTTGACTTCTTCCTGCCTTCTTGTAAGAAGGTCCTTAAAATTCATTAAACAAAATTCATATTCGTTTATTTTTGATTCTAACTTTTGATAAGATTGCTCCTCACTTTCTAATTTTTCCAACACAGTCTTTTGGGCTGCCGTTTTCTCAAACAAATCTTTCAACTTCTGTAGTTCAAGTTCAATTTTCTGTTTCTTCTGAAAATCTCTATCTAAAAGGACTACTTCTTCTTCAAGGTCTTTTAACGTGCTTTCTTCTGCTATGATTTTTTCGGGATTGGTTTCATCTAATTGCAGCAACTGTCCTTCAACATTATGTATTTTTTCATTGTTTTTCTTTTCAATGGAGACAACCTTGTAGTAAAGTTCATATTTTTCAAGGTTGAACAGTTCTTTTAACATCCTTGTTCTTTCTGAAGATCCCAGTTGCAAAAACTCCTGAAATTGACCCTGTGGAATGATTATCGTGCGTCTGAAATTCTCATAGCTCAAGCCGATAATCTTTTCCGCGGCATTGGCCTCAAGCGGCTGCCATTCGCCATTGACTTTGCGGTAAGCATTTCTATCAAAGGTATTAATTCTTTCAAAATGCTTCCGATTGCGCGTGCCTGTAACCGTGAATCGATACTCCTCACTGTCATTTCCAATTCTGCAAATAAAATCTATGAACAGCTCATTTGATTTTAAATTCATCATGTTGTAATTTCGGTTGTCTCGTTGATTCAACCTTTCGGTTTCGCCATATAGAGCAAAAGACATGGCCTCCAGAATAGTCGATTTACCGCTGCCGACAGTTCCAAAAATACCAAAAAGATGAGCAGCAATCAGGGGCGTAAAATCAATGGCTTGCTCTTGCTGATATGAATAAATTCCATTCAGCGTTAAACGAACCGGAATCATTCTTCTTCCTCCGATATGACTTCATTAAATAAATTGAGCAGATTCTTATTAGGCTTCTGTCCGTGTTTTGATTCAAAATAATCAATGAAAAGCTCCTCGATAGGCTTTCCTATATCGATTGGTTTCGAATTGCCACCATCAAGCAAGCTCATATTTTTTATTTCAGGAATGATGGCAGCGATACCATCATGGGCATCATAAAGTTGTTTCCTTTCTTGTGAGGTTAAATACGTTTCGGTTATCATAGTCAACTCAACGAGTGTGTCGGGATGAGCTCGCAACCATTCAATGGCTTCCGCGACCACATCAAATCGCTTTCGTAACAATTTTCTGCCTTTTCCCAGTTTGACTGGCCGGTATGTCGCGGTCTTCCCTGGCTCTGCTTCGACGATTATGACATATTTATCCTGGTTTGCCTCGCTGAAACTGAATGCTAATGGGCTGCCGCTGTAGACTGCCGCGCAGGTGTTTTCATTCACACTTTGTTTGCGGTGCAAGTGGCCCAGGGCAACATATTGGATTTGCTGCGGAACGTTCTTTGAATAAATCTCCTGAGCGCCGCCGACATGCAAAATAGGCTTTTCGCCTTCTGGCTCTTCAGGCATTTCGCCGCCTTCCTGTATCATAAAAAGATGCGCGGCAAGGATATTGACGCCTTTATCATCACAATGTTTTTCAGCCAATTCTGTCCACTTCTGTGAAAGCAAGTTTCTTAATTCCTCATCAGCGTTGTCATGGCCGAGATAGGTTCGCAGGCGGTATTCATTAGCATAAGGCGTGAGGAGTATCCGAAGTGGCTTATCCGCTTGCGGTAACTTCAATTCAATGAATCCTTCCGCACTCTTTGTGACAGCCAAACCCGTTTCGAGCGCAAAAGGAGGAACTGTAGTATTGGGATAGCCTGAGAAAATAATGCCGCATTCCCGCGCCAACGGATCGGGCGCCTCGATTCTATCCGGGGAATCGTGGTTGCCTGCAATGGCAACGACCGCTCGATTACCTTGGTTCGATAATTTTTTCAGGGTTTGATAAAATAAATCGACCGCATCCGTAGGAGGATTATAGGTATCAAACAGGTCGCCGGCGATGAGTACAGCATCGACCTGTTCACGGTCGGCAATTTCGCAGATTTCATTCAAGACCGCTTTTTGTTCTTCAATACGTGAAAATTTGTCTAAGCGTTTGCCGAGGTGCCAGTCGGCGGTATGGAGGAGCTTCATTTGTAGTTTCTCTTTTCTGTTGAAATTGTTTTTAATTCTCCAATGTTCCTTAAAAATTTCTCAAGAGTTTTATGAAATTCTAATTTTTGAGGTGGGTTCCCAAAAAACATATCATCAAAATCTATTTCATCATAGTTTTTCATATCCTCAATAAGCAGAATTGATTTTTCAATAAAATCATCTTCATCTTTACAGTGATATGAAAGCAATCCAAATTGTAATGTCAAATCATGATTAAATCGTTCTGCTTCAATCATTATTGCAAGATATGCTTCTTCTGATAAGTCTCCTGTATCCATGTCTCTTTATGCTTGCTGGTAACGTTTAGTGTATTGGTCATTGCCACCCCACGGGGTGGCAATGACCTATTCACATTGTTGTGGATTCGTACTTTATCATTCTTTACTCAAGCGGCGGATATAATCCATTTAATCCTTTCCAATGCAGTTCATCTTCTTTTTCAATATGTTCCATTAAGTCTTTAACGGCATCTTCAATTTGAAGGATTTTATCATCATGTTGTTGTACTTTTTCAAATTGGTGCGCATGAGAAAACCAATGCAACAATTTAACATTATGAGAAGGCTTATCATCAATAGTAAATACTTCCGTCATTCTTTTGTCAATCGACTCAAAACTGGTCGGATATTTCATGGCTGTGTATAACTCCAAGAATCGCCTTAACGCATTTGGAATAAGTAAAGCATAAGGGAAATTTGCTTTATCTTGGCTTTCATTATAGTCTTTAAGAATATGAAAAATGCCGACATATTCAGACTTATATTCGCTAAAAACTTTTGGTAGTTTCTCAATGCTTGCCTTTTGATTAGCATCTCGTTTAATAAAATATAGAGGACGGTTAACTTCTTTTTTAGTTTTGCTAAAAATTCCAGAGTCGTACATTAAAGAGAAAAACTCAAAATTATGTGTTGACACAAACAGTTGCTTGAAATCTTCTACTTCAAAGAATCTTTGAAGTAACGATCTAACCTGAAAAATGTGGTTGCTGTCTAGACTTGAAACAGGATCGTCAAAGCAAACAATTGTATTTGGCAATTTAGGTGGGTCATCATCTCGCAAGGCTTTTAGTTCCGTTAAAAAGTAGGAAAAGGCTATTGCCGATTTTTCTCCTTCGCTTAAATCGGTTGCTGGATGTCCACTTCTTTCAAGAGTAAACTTATCATCTCTAATTTCGATTTTGATGTCATCTCTGTGCAGGAGTATTTCTAAACTCTTGTTCAGTTCTGATTGTCCCTTAACCTTATCACTTAGCTGAGCCTGAAATTGCTCTATCTTGCTTTCATTAGTAGAAATGCTTGAGTTAATTATTTCAATTGTTATTAGAGCAGAATTTTTTGAAGATTCCTTTTGAATGTAATTTTCAGCAGTTAAGTATTCCGCTATATAATGGTTAAGTATTTTTTCAATGGCTTTTTGTTTTCTGTCATCAAAATCAGTTAACCATTTATTGTGTTCCTTAATGGCCTTTTCGATGATTTCAAAATCATCACAAAACGAAATCAATTCGACAGAACTTGAATCAATAGAATTAAAGATTTCTGTCCCTTTTCGCTTTAAGTCCTTTTCGAGTATACTTAACTGCGATTTGTATTTCTTTGTTGTTTCATTAAATGAATTAATACCTTTCTGGAATTCCTTTTGAAAAGTTTCTGCTAAGTCTTTCTTGTTAGTAAACTTTGTCTTTAAGAGATCTTTTTCGGCAGTGATTTTAATTTGAATATCTTTAATTGCTTGCTGAATTTCTTGAAGCTTTATTGAGTAATAAGTGTTTAAATCACTAATGCGATTTTCAGGTAATGTTTTGGTGCAAAATTTACAATCCGCTGCGTCCTCATGAAGCTTTATACCTGTTTGGACCCAATTGAATAACGGTTCATCTTCATCTAATTCAGGAAATGAAACAGCCTTAAGGGCGGTATCTTCTAAGATATGTTTTACTTCCTCAACGAACTCCTCAAGGTTTTCGGTAAAACGCAATGATACTGGCTGAGGGGCATATTTCTTAACGGCTGTAGCCTCTCCTTTAACCCTATCTCTATCCGATGGTGTTAAAACAAAATTAGGAAGGTTGTTTTTTATTTTGTCAGCAATATTTTTTACATGAGATTTATTATGATTGTTTTGGTCAAATAGACCTGGAAGATAGTTGTCTCGAATTTCTTTAGCTTTCTCACTGAATTTTCCATTGGCTTTGTTATACTCTTCAAATGTTTTGATATAGTTCTGATAGCGATTGTCTCTTATGTTTACTAATCGTTCATTTTTCTTGTCTAATTCGCTAATCTGCGTCTTTAAATTTCCCGCAGGATCGCCAAGGTAGAATGAAATAGCTGGAAAATCAGATTTTGGTTCATCCCAAGTAAAGATGCGTTTGATGTATTCGGTGTTGAAAACTTTGACTTGATACGGAAAAGACACTAATGTATCCTGTGTGTATTTATGACTGTTTCCGTTATCATCTACTGAAAGTTCAAACTCTGAACCATTATAATATTTTGTTTTGTCTTTA
The DNA here is from genome assembly GCA_964539665.1 of uncultured Cytophagia bacterium. Classification (GTDB taxonomy): domain Bacteria; phylum Zhuqueibacterota; class Zhuqueibacteria; order Oceanimicrobiales; family Oceanimicrobiaceae; genus CAZIKB01. The sequence goes on along the minus strand of CAZIKB010000139.1, from coordinate 3,147 downwards.
AACTCTAGAAGCTGAAAAAGCTTAGAGAGTGTTGTTTTACCTGAATAATTCCAACCATAAATAAGGTTCTTGTCTTTGAAATCATCCAATGCTCCCCAAGAGAAGTTTTGAAAGATGCCAAAGTGTTTGAGTTTTGAAATCTTCTTTATCATACTTCTACTTCTTTTTCATTTTCATTGGAATTAGACATAAAGCACGTGCTAGTTAGTTAATTTGTCCAGTTTCACTTTTTTCGCATGACGCATAACGTTTGCGTATATTCATTGTGTTTATCCTCCCGATTTAAATTACAACATCACCGGACCTCAAATACGCCTCGACCTGATCCCAGGGCAGGGCGACTGAATTGTGGGCCATTGGCGTTTCCTTTTCAACCCGGCAAATCAGAACCGCTTGTTCCGCAGCGGTTTCACCAACAATTTGTTGCAAACGTCTTATACTTTGCAAATGAACTGATGTTGGAGTTGCCGTACTTTTGATTTCAATTGGGAGGAGTCTGCCATTGTGTTCGATGAGCACATCTACTTCGTGCCCGTCTCGGGTGCGCCAATAGTACATCGCCGGCGGCATTCCCGAGTGGTAAAACAATTTCACCAATTCAGAGACCACCGCGGTTTCAAAAAAAGCTCCGGCTAAAGGCCCATTGAAAATTTCTTGTCCGTTTCTATAGCCCAGCAGCGCAGACATTAAGCCGGTATCGAGAAAATATATTTTAGGGGCTTTGATTAAACGTTTACCCAAATTTCTAAAATAAGCAGGCAGCAAGAAAATGGTGTAACTTGCCTCGAGAATCGAGATCCACTGTTTTGCCGTTGGCACCGTAACGCCAATGTCTCTACTGATCTCCGAGTAATTCAACACCTGTGATGACCTGGCAGCGATGGCGCGCAAAAACAATTCAAACTGGTGCAAGTCGCCAACCTGACGCAAATTTCTGACATCCCTCTCCAGATAGGTTTGCAGATAACTGTTCATCCACAAGTTTTGCTGCCCTTGCTCACCAAGAACAACTTCGGGGTAGCCACCGGTAAAAGTCCATTCTTCTGCACGCATGCCTGAATTGACTTTGAACGATTCCGATGCGGAAAAAGGCAGCAACGTTAAAAGTGCGACTCTTCCGGCCAGTGACTCTGTCACGTTTTGCATGAGCTGAAATTGCTGCGAACCGGTAATTATCCACTGGCCTGCCTGGCGATTTTCATCAATTTTACCTTTGATCACAGGTAGTATTTCAGGCACATATTGAATTTCATCGAAGATAACCGGCGGCCGCCAGGCGTTGATAAATCCAACAGGATCTTCTTTTGCGAAGCTCCGCGTAGCAGGGTCATCGAGAAACAGAATCTTAAATCCCTGCGGCACGATTTCCTGTTTTAAAAATGTCGTTTTACCAGATTGGCGCGGGCCGGTTAATAAAAGCGTCGGGAAACTCCTGAGCGCCTGCTGGAATTTAGCTGAAATGACTCGGTCAATATAATTCATGCTGCAAATTTAAGATTTAATTTTAAATTTGTCAAGATATTTATGGTTTTTACTCAACAATTTTTATTTCTTCATCTGCAGTTGCGCGGCTTTTTGCTTTTGCGTATTGAGATACTTAACCCAAAGAACCTTCCAACGGTTTGGAACCTTCGGGAGGTTAAGTTTATTCAACATCCCCCCTCACTTTTTCGAGCATCTCCTCGTCCTGCAAAATATGCTTATATCGTGCCTGATATTTGAGATATTCTTCAACTGGTTTCCGTTTGGCTATCCGTTTCGTGATTCGTCTTTCACCATTTTCAATTTCATAGAGCTTCATGAAATTGGAATTTTATCAAAATTTATGATTGCTAGGTTTTTCTTTTTTCCCATCAACTAAATTGAAAAATTAGCAGACATGATTCCATATTCGTCCACTGTGGTGACAACGAAATTTACCGGGTAATTTACTTCATTTATCCATGCAAAAATTTCTATTCCAATTGATGCAGGATTTCCATCAATAGTAATGGTTCCAAAATAGCCCGAGGAGTGAGAAGGTTGTGCTAAAAGAGAAACAGAAAATATCAGATTAATTACAATAATTAAAGAGTGTAAAAAGCAATTTTTGTTGAATTCCAAGTTGACATAAATCCCTCCAAAAGTTTCAAGAAATCTTTGAATTCAAATTTGAATTTATCGAAGTAATAAGAGTTTTTGTGTTGCAGTAAAGTTTGCCGCTTTCATCATATAAAAATATACACCTGAAGAAACCATTTCTCCATTGCTATCACTACCATCCCATGAGGTAGTATAAAGGCCTTGCCCGTGCTCTTGCTCTACTAACGTAATGATTTTCTGGCCACCTGTATTGAAGATGGAAATGACGACATGACTTTTCTCCGGTACCTGATAAGTTAAATTGGTGGTTGGATTAAAGGGATTTGGATAGTTCTGCAGCAGGGCGAATGTTTTAGGACCATACTCACTTAAGCGCGTTGTATCTACACTCACAACACCGCTAATTGTGAAATACCTCATTTCAGAAGAAGCCCTGACGAGACCATAAGTGTTGTAATCAAAAATATTCCAGTTATACCTGTTTTCGCCAAGTGTTACATTCGGTACAAATTCTGAGACAGTCGTTAATTCTGTTATTACATCTTGCCCGTCAGAATCATAAATAAAAATTTTGTATTTTGAAGTATTTGGTGTGGGATTCCATTTGAAAGTTGGCTTTGAATTAGATATTGTACTTCCATCCTGCGGATAGACCAGGACAATCTTTTCCGGACGATAAAAAGACGACGCCGAAAGTAGTTTATCTGTACCATAAATGAAATATCTTACCGGACTAGATTTTTGATGAGCCTGTGGATTGCCTGAATGACATAATGTACACCTTGATTTGTTAATCTGAAGAAAAGACTGATGATCAGTATACGGCTTCGCCAGATTAGGTACGCCCTCTGATATGATTGTCGAAATTTTTGAATATGCATATTTATAATAAATTGTGTCCCCAGGAGAAGCTGTGAATTCCGTAAGAATATTGGAGTAAATTGATGATTCATTAAGGCGTGACAACTTTGTTTTGCCTATTTCCCAGTCATTGAAATCTCCTATCAACATCACCCGTAGTGTCAAAATATTGCATTATACAATCTTTTAATTTAGTATTTTGTA
>CAZIKB010000138.1:0-15133 GCA_964539665.1 uncultured Cytophagia bacterium | reverse complement strand
TTTAAAACATTGTGTGCATGTAGCTACTTATGACATCTTAAAGTTAAAATGATATAAGCAGCTACTTTGCCCTGGCTGGCGCTGGCCGTAGACAGAATTTCCAACATTTCTCCACTAAGCGGAGCGCTGACATTTACTCCTATGTTCAAACTCGCATAATCGATATTCACATTTTTAGGAAGAGTAGGCAATTCAAATTTAAACAAGAGTTGGAAAGTCTTTCCTTCCAACGGCTGAATTTGTACAGTTACCATATCGATCGTAATAACTTCAGCTAAGTTGGTACATGGAAGGGTTATCAGTGAAAGCACGACGATTATCTTCAAAATTTTAGTATACATGATGACCTCCTTTTGACTGCTTCCAGGAAGGAAGCAATTTATATTCTATTGGATAAAGACCATTTTGCGGGACTCAGAAAATATTTTTTGACTGCTTTGGGTTTTGGCTTTTAAGCGATAAACATAGAGTCCGGATGCTAAGCTCTTGCCTGCATCATCCCGACCGTCCCATGAAAGTTTGTGAATCCCTGCGCTATAAGAAGTATTTGATACTAGCGTTTGCACCCGCCTGCCAAGGATGTCATAAATGGTTAACATAACATTGGCTGCTTCGGGAAGTCCAAAACTAATGACGGTGCTGGGATTGAACGGGTTGGGGAAGTTTTGCGCAAGCCCAAAGTCCTCCGGAACGGTAGAAGCCATGCGGGTATCTTCTTCAAACTCTCTTTGTGCGAGCTTGCCCAGCGAACCGCCTGGGCCGGCATTACTGTTATGGCTGGTTTGTGGATTCGAACTGTCCACGCTGCCCTCAATGCTCTGCGCATTCCAGTAGTTTCCACGCGCTTTCAGAGTAAACGCTGTGCTGTTGAACACATCCGGCACTTCATTGCCGTCGTAGAAGTTGTTCCACTTGTTGTCGGCAAAACTGTTATCGGAGGTGAGGTAATTGATGTACAACCCCTTATCTTCGTTGTATTGAGTCTGGCCGCCGCTGTAGCCGAAATTGTTCCATTTCAAATCAGAGGGCTCGCTTTGGTCAAGATAAACACCGGCGCTATTGTCGAAAAAATCGTTGTCATGAATATCAGGAGATGATGATGCGGCCAGACGAATGCCATGATCAGAAGATTCAGCGCCATCAAAATAGTTATTATAAATTTCAGGGCTTGAAAGGTAAGTTTTGACGCCATCTCGGCATCTGAGAAAAGTGTTATCCGAAATGGTGGCTGCACCCGGGCTGTCCTTTCTTTCGATACCGATGACTACATCCTTGACGGTATTCCCAGAAATCATAGGATCACTGGAGCCACCCAACAAATAGATGCCGTGCGAGGCGCCAGCCGGGTTTTGGATGGTGCTGTTTTCAACCGTTACGCTGCTATTGCTGGCGTAAACACCCTGCTCGCTGAAGTTCTGAATAGTGCAGTTAGCGACGGTCACATTATTTGTGCCGGAAACATAAATCCCTTTCGTGGCATGGTCGATGGTGGCGTAGGTAATCGTGCCGCTGCTGCCACTGTTGAAACGGATGCCGCCCCAGGTACCGCTGGCGCCGCTGCGATTGAAGGTGATTTGATCCAAGCTGCCATCTGCGGTGAGAGTGCCATTAACAATAAGCTCAGCTTTGGTTGAATATGCCCCGCCACTTTTATCGTCGCTGGTGGCAGAGAAATTGACCGTAGTGTTTTCTTCGACTGTTAAATTTACACCTGATGCAATTGTGATATCACCTGTGATAGTTTCTGTACCTTCCCACCAGGAATTTTCGGTGATTTCACCGGATGTGAAGTTCTCAATGAGGTCAAATTCAATGGATGTCCCACTACCGTAACTTATATTGGTCATGGCAATTCCACTCGGAGTATGGGAATCAAAAAATCTATATCCAGTTTCAGTACTTGGATTTGTCCAGGGAGTGAATTGTGATTTGTTGGTTGGATTAAAGAAATCCGTAGTGAAACCACGGCTTTCACCGGAGCCGACACCGTTGTCGAGCCAATCCTGCCCATGGGTACCAATGGCAGTGGCGATTTCAACATCCATACCGCCAAAAGTATTGTAAGTTCCGTATGATTTGTTGAGGTGCCAGATAATCAGGCCTTTGCCGCCGCTGCTCAAATAGGCGTCCGAACCAGTACCCTGGCGATTTTCCAAGATAAAATGCTCGTTGGCGCCACCACCTGGTATCTTGATTCTGGCGACGTTATAATTTCCCGATGACGGAGCAAGGCGGGTATCCTTAATAATAACTGTTTGAGACTGGTCACCGGGATTGCGTCGGGTCGATTTCTTTTATCCACGTACTTTGAATCCAGCCGAGGTAGATGAGAAGAAATGCTGGCATCGGCTGGGTTACGTTGAAGTGCTGATAGTGCATAATGTTGTAAATACCGCTGGGCTGGCTGCTGGGTTGATCCTTAAGTTGACGAGCAAGAGTGCCATTTGGTGAAAGCAGATGGCCATATTCATGAGCCATGTGCCATTTATGTACTTTTTCTTCATCACTACCCCAACCACCCCATTCAATGAGTGCACCACAACCTGAATAGTGTGATGAGTAATGACTCAAGATAGCGACAGCACTACCACCGCTGAACACATTCCCCCCATAAAATATGAAAACAGCATCAATATTGTTGAAAACGGTATTGTCTTCTGCCCAGGCTTTATCTAATATTTCCGTATTCAATGCTCTTACCCCGCTAGAAGTAGCACCACCTTGGTAATAGCTCAACGCATTATCAGCCTCAAATGCATCGCCATTATTAGGATCGAACACCTCCACATGCACATGATGAGCATTATAGGACATTTCGTCATAGTAATCTTCCTGGTGTTGTGCGACAGTATTAGCAAATGAAGGAATCGTCTCAGTGCCGGACGCGCCACCGCTGGGGAAATAGGCGTAAATCACAAGCAAATTTACATCAGAAGTACTGGGTAAAATAACAGCTGAACCGCCAGAACCTCCACACAGTAGTGTTTGAGCGGCCATTTGCCCTGCGTTGGATATTATGATCCCAAGCAACAAAATAACAACTGATCTTTTTAACATGATTAACCTCCTCCTTTTGATTAGTTAAAACTCATTTTGATTTGGGTCCAAGTAAAATAACGAGTCTCAACACCTACAACAACCGGATATTTTTCGCCGTTGACAAAAGCGCTTTTTAAAGCCAATACTTGGTTAGTCCCTCTCTGCCGAATAACTCCAATATTTGCGGCAAATTCATAAAGATATACAGAGCCGGAATTGTTATCTGTAATCAGAAATTCCAAAACATCTTTGAAAGTCCCGGCGGGAACTGTCAGTGAATCTTTGTGGCTTTTAAGTTCCACAACCATTACTTCAGTAGCATTAGGTGGGATAAAGGTCAGGCTATCGCCTATTTCTGCTGCCAGGTTGAAAACTAAGTGTTCGGTAGAGTCATCCTCGACAAAGAGTCTCAACTGATGCAGAGAATCTTGACGTGCAAAGCTCGCAGAAATAGGAAAAAGACCCCATCCATACGCTTCAGATTGATAATAAAGATTACCTCTTATCATCACTGAATCGATAACTAAGACTTCAATGTCGGGTATGTTAGGTGCAAACTGCTCCTCATAAGTCCAACGGTTACCAACCCCCATGGGGAAATAATCTACCTCGCTTTTGGTCACATGGTCATCAGAAGCGGCTGGCGCGATCTTTTGCAAACCTGTTTTCAACTCCCGAAACGAGTTAATTTGCCAAGTATTGAAGGGAGTTTTTGCAAACACTAACTCAACCTGTCCTTTTGCTTCGAGCCTTTCTGTGCTGAGAAGTTGAACTTGTAAATAGTAGTGGTAAACTGTGCGCCGAGTGGTTTCCGTTACCTCTTTGTTCCAGCCTTCCGACAATTTCAGTTCGATCGTTTTGGTCGAGCCAAACATCTTTTGGTGAATTCTCTGTTCCTGTGTTTTTCCCCAGAGGTTGTCAAAGCTGTCCAGGAAGCGGCAATCCTCACTAAGAGTGCTGAGATACCGTTCCACATTTTTTTCATGGTAGGCCTGGCTCAAATTGGCCACTAACTCCTCCGGTGTGCGAGTAATCAAGGTTTCGGATTCGTAATCGGTAGGTCGGGCGCAGCCGAAAAAGAGGAGTGAGCAAGTTATAGTGAAACAATAAAGGAATGGAATCAGCTTCTTCATGATAATCACCTCCTTTCGTAGGCTCTACAGTTTCGAATTTTCTACTTTAGAAAAGTCATTTTTCTCTTGTCAGCCACAAGGCCATTGATTTCAAGTAAATAAAAATAAATCCCCGAAGCTACAGTTAATCCTGACTCATTGTCACCGTTCCAAGTGACTTTGTATAAGCACGGCGCTTGAAAAGTAAACCGAAGAAGTTTAACTCTTTCTCCTAACAAGTTAAAAATCGATATTCGCACACCTCCTGAATTATTTATCCTATATTCAAAGGAAAATAAAATTTATGGGAATGAATTCTCAAAAAATTGCATGAAAGTGTCACAACCGCCTTTACTACGATAGACAACAAAAGTGGGTTCTTCCTCCCAATAATTTTCTCTTGTTTCAAAAAATTCACAATTCCTTAACGCAACAATAATAATTTCCGCACATGCACCTCATCCCCAATCCTTATTTGACAGAAATAAACTCCACTTGCAACCTCACCTCCTCTCTGGCTTTTTCCATTCCAAACGATGAAATAATGACCTGAATACTGCTTCTTGTTAACTAAGGTTATCACCTCTCTTCCAATAATATCAATTATGCTGAGGTAGACTTGACTCATTTGATTTACCTTGTATTCTATTTTTGTCTCCGAATTAAATGGATTAGGGTAGTTTTGCGCCAATTCCTGATTGCTAACATAATTGTCATCTTTGGTGTGGCTTTCCACCGAAGTGATTACCTCACCCAACTTTCCGTTTCGACTGATCTGCTGGGCGTAGATGTTCGGAGGCGCGCTCAAGTATGGGCGTTCATCCCAAACAATGATCGCCCCACCGTTGCCGTCTGTTGTCATCCGCAAGGGAGCCCCCGAGCCTGATGGGAAAAACTCGTCCCGAAATCTGAAAATTACACCGCCTTCAAGCCACAACAAATTTCCTGTGGAATCTATCCGTTGTGCATAGGGAGTGTAAAGAACAATAGCTCCGCCTTCAAGATCACTCGTAATCGCCTCTTTACCAGGAATGGCGTCGACTCGCCATTGCACTGTACCGGTACTGTCCATACGCTGCACAAATCGTTCTCCTGTGGTTTGAAGTAGAGTCCAGGAAACTAAGATCCCTCCGCTGTCATCTGAGGTAACAAATGGAAATGTTCGGCGATCTGCCGGTCCAAAGCGGATGCCATCGCCCCATAACTGGAGACCAAGATTGTTAATTCTTTGGCTTTCGAGTCCCAGGACGTTGCCAATGGAATCATAGTCCACTCCCACAAGAATCGCGCCGCCCGTGCCGTCCGTAACTGCAGTTCCACCGACATTACGCCTCAGCGCATTCCGTTCCCAGAGGAATTGTCCAGTGCTATCAATGCGCTGTCCGGTGGGGATATTTTCACCCGCAACCTTGACATGATAAAAAACCAGCATTCCTCCTTCGCTATCCGGAACTACTGCACTGCCACGGCCAATATTCTCAGGGTTGTTCACCGGAATGCCATCAATCTGCCACTTAAGCTGCCCTTGGTAATCGACACGTTGTGCATAGACATCAGGATTGCCAGTATCCCCATCACGGAAGTCTTTCCAGACGAGGTAAGCGCCACCCAGTCCATCCGCTACTATGTGAACGTTGTATGTAAGGGTTAAATTAAGAGATTCGGATCTTACCAATATGCCATCATGTTGCCACAATGCCACTCCTGAACTATCAATCCTCTGCACATAAATTTCGTTGCTCATGTATCCAGGTAGCAGAGTATCGAGTTCAGCATTACGGAAATCCTGCCAGGTCACAATAACTCCGCCAAAACCATCGCTGAGCACTGCTTCAATATTCTGGTCAAAAAATGCCGTGCAAACAGGTACACCTGGGTTGTCAGGCCAAAGGAGAAACCCATACCGATCGACTCTTTGCGCATAAATATCCGCATGGTATGAACCACGATTTTCCACCCAAACAATAATCGCTCCACCTTTGCCATCACTGACGATGCGGGGAAGACCTTGTGCGTATGGCTCGTCGGCAATCGCTAAATTTACTTTAGGATATGTAGACCATTGAGCCCAGGAAGCTTGCATGAGTAAAACAAGAAATATAACAATCATTACTGATTTCAAATGATTCATAATACCTCTCAACAAGAAAATCTTACCAATGCCTAAATAAAAAGATAATAAAATTTATGGGAATCAATTTGAGCAAGCAAAGTGTTCCCCATAAAAAGGGTTAAAAATAGCAAACGCGTAGTAGATTTCATGGGCTTCACCATAATAATTAAACTTTCAATTATTTAAATTGCATGAAAGTGTCATAACTGCCTTTACTAAAATAGGCAACAAAAACAGGTTCTTCCTCCCGAAAATTTTCTCTTGTTTCAAAAAATTCACAATTCCTTAACGCAATAATAATAATTTTCGCACATGCACCTCATTGTCAACCCTTAATTGACAGAAATAAACTCCACTTGCAACCTTACCTCCTTCCTGGCTTTTTCCATTCCAAACTATGTGATGATGACCTGAATACTGATTCTTGTTAACTAAGGTTATCACCTCCCTTCCAATGATGTCTATTATGCTAAGGTAGACTTGACTCATTCGATTTACCTCGTATTCTATTTTTGTCTCCGAATTAAATGGATTTGGGTAGTTTTGGAAAAGACTGAAACTTTTAGAATAATTTCTATCTATCAGATCCTTGACGGAGGTCACCTCACCAAACTCTTTCCCATCGATTATCGCACCAGTCAGTGTCCAACGCCCTATCTCAGCAATTCCATCTCCCCCACTAAGATGGCTAAACCCTATTCCAAACGTCAGATGGTTAAACATTTCTTGAACAAACTCTCCTGTGTTTTTGTTAAAACGCTTAAGCCTGTATAAATTTTTGGGACGTATCTCTCCAAACATTTCTTCTTCAAAAGTGGAATCTAAAGTAACCGTTATCAAACTCAAAGAATCTGAAGAAGCCCAGGTGTCACCCTTTTGTGCATCAAGTTTGTAGACTAATCGTTCGCCGGTTCCCAAAGAATTTGAAAAATAGGCTACGACTTCCAAAGAATCGGTTATGCGGGAGAAATTGATATTGAAAGTCCCAAAATCATCATTATAAACACGGATAAAATATTTCTTTCCGTTTTCGAGAGTTGTATCTCCAGTGATTTTTGTTGATGCCTTATAAATGAAGCCAGATTCGTTAATTTCGTATTCCCAAAGGTCTCCTACATGAAGCGGGTAAAATGCTTTAAGGGAATCGGCTTGTTGTGCCCACAATTGCGTAATTACAGACGTAAAAAATATGATACTAAAAAATATATTAAAGCGGCCCATAACATTCTCCAAAAAAATAGCCTGACTTTAAAAAATCATAACTATCTTTGCTGATTTCAAATGATTCATAAAACCTCACAACAAAAAAATCTTTATCAAAGTCTAAATAAAAGAATAATAAAATTTATAAGAATCAATTCTTAAAAAATTGCATGTAAGTGTCATAACCGCCTTTACTAAAATAGGCAACAAAAACAGATTCTTCCTCCCAAAAATTTTCTCTTGTTTTAATAAAACATAATGCCTTAACGCAACAATAATAATTTCCGCACATGCAACTCATCACCAATCCTTAATTGATAAAAGTAAACACCGCTTGGCACCTCACCTCCTTCATGGTTTTTACCATTCCAAACTATGTGATGATGACCTGAATACTGACTCTTGTTAACTAAATCCGTTGTCCAAAATTAAGAAAAAGTATATTTGATTTAATGAATTGGTTTATTATTGTGGATATTCGTGAAGATTTTTTTGATTCATTTTTTTGGCGTAACCAACCGAAAGCCGAGATTATCACTCTCACCTAAAATTAATTCTTCTCCACACCCAGCTTATAAATTCTCCCGGAAGTCCTTTCATCATAAGCAATAGATTGCCCATCAGGCGACCAATCAGGATTCATCTCTAATAATTTTGAAGTGTTTGTTAAATTAGTTTTACCAGTACCATCTACTTTAATCACGTAAATATCAGACGATATAAATTGATGACCGTCGTCGGTTGGAATCATATAAGCCAGCCATTCATTATCGGGTGACCAGCGTGGTCGTTCACCGCGGCCTAAATCAGTAAGACCTGTCCCATCAATATTCACGACAAACATATTGCCTCCCAACACTTCGAAAGCAATTTGTTGGCCATTTGGTGAAAGCACTGTATTCAAATAATTACCTTTAACAGGTTCGATTTGATGGCGCTCTTCACCTTGCGCGTCTAATATGATAAATCTGTTTTGTTTAGAGTAAACAATCGGGCGAGCTATTTCTGACAATAATCTTGCATTGAATACAGATTTATTTGAATCGATAAGTTCGATACCTTTCTTTGTCAGGAAATAAACTTTAGTGTCATTCATAGTCCATTTCGGCAGGCTATAAACAGCAGTTTTCTTACCGCTAATAACTCTGTTTTGTTTCTCGTTAATATTATATATCTTTATCAGACGAGATCTTCTTCGTCCACGTTTTTGGAGCACTCTTGCTACAATTTCCTTGGAATCTGATGACCAAGCGAATTTATACCCGGCTGACATGTCATCTGTTAATCTTTGCAGGTTTTGTCCGTTATAATCCATTATCCAAATTCCCTGGTAATTTCTGCCGGCAACTGCGATTCTAAGTCCATCTGGTGACCAAATGGGCTGCATAAAATATTTTTCTTTGGGTGTTAAGTTTAATGGTTCGCTTGAAGGGTGCCAAATTTCTTGTGCATATAGAGTTGTTTGAATGAGCAGCCAAAACAAAATTTTTGCAGTTATTTTGTGCATAATCTAATCCTATCTGTTTAATCACTTTATGAATATCATTTTTTTATTTGCTGTTAAGTGACCGATTCTAACTTGATAAATATATAATCCGGTGCTTACATCTTCACCAAAATCATTATTACCATCCCAGGCTGTGCTATAATATCCAGAACTTTTGTCCGCATCAACTAAAGTACGAACTTTTTGTCCCTGCAAGTTAAACACTTGCAGAGTTACTTTTTGAGGTTGTATGAAATTATCGGGAACTCGGTAGCTTATGACCGTTTTGGGATTAAATGGATTTGGATAATTTTGGCCTAATATAACATTTTCCGGCAAGAGTGATTCAGGTTTTTTCAGCTTTACCGAAGTGGATGCATCAGGTACAATTTCAATAAAATCATCAAAATAGAGTGTACCCCTATTGTGTCCAATAAATTTAAGCTGGATTCCACCTAATGTGATTTCCTGACTATCAAAAATACCATTCCCATTCAATCCGGGTTCTAATTGCACTTGATTCAAATTATAACGAAATAGCTTCCAACCAGACCAATCTATATTTGTCCATGGGAGAGCTTCCTCACCATCCTGGTCAGTAAAAAATAACCTGATTTGATTGTCACTGTTATCGCCATAAATATGATATCCAAACTCATGCAATTCTTCAAGATTTATATTAAATTGATTGAGTTTGTCAATTTGTATGAAACCATCATTACCCAAAAATTCATATTTCAGCTTGCCGGCGTTGTTATTAGAAATAAATACATCCTGAGACAATTGAAACAGTGTACTATCAGGATTTGTTTGTTGAGTAAAAGGCGAATCATCGGGAGCAGACCAGAGGAAATCACCTTCAAAGTCATCTAATATTTTTATTTGAATCGGTGTATTTTGGGTAATAAATTGCCATTTAAAACTGCTTCCTGATTGCGCTCCATTAACCAGGCTAATTCCACTGGTAAAAGTAATAAAATAACGTGTTCCAGGCATTAGAATTTCTGAAGGTGTAAAAGTAACTCGGTGCGAATTATCCTGGATGTAATCGGTTAACAAATCAACGTTCGTACCACCACCAGTGAGCAATATAGTATTGTTATTCAAGGAGGCAGGGTCCATTTCTTCATTAAACTGCGCGAAAAACACATCTTTTAAAAAGACTCCTGTATCTCGTTGAACCGGAAAAAAATCAAGTATCACAGGTTTTGTAGTATCAAGGAACGTAGTAGTAAAAGTAAACGTAAAATCATCGCCTCCGGTACCATCACTGTTGCCATCAAGCTGAAATCCAACTTTGTCCAAAGCCGTACCTGCAATACGAACTTCATATTCCGTGCTGAATTCAAAACGGATGTCCGGTTCAAAAAGAGCTATATCATCATTAGAATTCCAGATGAAGTGTCCTGCAACTTGGGGATTGGCGCTGAATGCTGACTCAACGCTCGGACGGTCCATTTGTCTGCTGAAGCGCATCCCTATTTCATTATAAACACCAAAGTCAGTTGCCTGGTCTACGGGTAGTGTCATGGTTATCATTGGAAAACGTGAAACTGGCAGCGAAATGTCCAGAAAATTGAATGTCTGGGCTTTGACCAGAATGTTCTTTTCCTGACTATCAAAGCCCTGGGCGTTAACCGTTACCTGGTATTGGCCTGGCGCAACATTATGAAAAACATACAGTCCATTATTATTTAAATCGGTACTATAATTCGAACCAAGCGGTTTTAATGAAACTTCTGCGTTATTAATTGTTCGACGGGATTCAGCATTCGTAATAATTCCGGACAAAGTTCCAGTTGTCAAAGTGCCTTCTTCATAATACTGCAGAAAAGCTATAAATAATGCTTGAGCTTCAAGTTCAATGAAGTCAGGATTACGTAATTTATTCTCTTCAATTAAATTGTCATGAAAAGTTCCCTCAGATAATTCTCCCGGCATCAACAGACTGTTTAGTACTCCAAGGTAGGATGGTTGTCCATAAAAACTGAAGTCGCCAAAAACTCTAAAATGAGACGTTCTGAGTGCCTGCCAAATGCTCTGTGCAATAATACTACTCATCACATCAGATTCTCCAGGCCACTGCGGTTGGCCATTGCCTAATTCCTCATATAAAAGTAATGTATAACGTCGAGTGCCATTAAAGGCATTATGATGTACAGAATGAAACCAGTCAACTCCAAAGGAATTTGCAAATGATTCTCTTTGACTGAGTCTGGGATTAGTGGAATCGTCTAATCGAGTGAGCAAAACAGTGTCAATATTAACACTTTTTAGAAATGCCTTTAAGAAAAGCGCCACTTTTAGGTTGATGTCGGCCTCACGAAGTCCGGTTGGCCCTTGATTGTTGTTACCGTTTCCATGCCCAGGATCAATACAAACACTCAAACCAGATAAATCCTGTGCGCTGATATTTATCCATGTACTAAATACTAATAAAATCATGCAAATTAACTTCAGAAAATAATTACAAAATTGCTTTCTCATTCATTCTCCTATTCAAGCATTTTGATATCCAACTCAGGACCAGTTGACTATTTAGTGATTGACCGAAAACTCGATTAATATGTCATTCCTGCGATCTTTTTTGCAGGCCTGCCCCGAACTCGATTCGGGGAATCTCCTCATTTCAGGCAAGAGATTCCCACTGAAAACATGCAGGAATGAAACAATGGGCTATTTTCGAACCACTATTTATATAAACACATAATTGCTATAAGATATTTTTCCAATAATAACAAAATTAATTATTATTTACAAATTAAATAGTGGTTCAACATTATTTGAAATGATATTTGATTTAAAAATTAAAATAAGTATATTAATTTTAACTTTTAGTACAAATCATGAATCGAGGGTAAAGATGTATTTGTTCCGGAAAATATCCATTTGTGTAATGACTCTTCTTAGCTTAATTACTTTTATCTCTGCTCAAGAAACAGGGGAGATGCTGCGGTTCGAAAACGCGCCTAATCTGGAATTAGAAGTGACTAACAATATTTTACAAAAAGCTATCAGCAATACATTCTATGAATCACCCACAAGCTCCAATAGCATAGTCCCATTTAACCGAGTTCTTTTCAATGGTACACTTGCTGACAGTAATTTAGTTTTACAAATCAGCTATCCGCAACCTGACGGGCTGTGGAGTAATTGGCATGATGTTTATATGAAAGTATTCACAAATGGACGTTTCTGGGCGAGATTTGACCTTCCAAATGTTTCTGCTCGAAAACTGAAATACAGGCTTTTAAATCAAGGAATAAATACTCCGGCACGCGTTGAAATTTATGCAGTAGAGGTAGTGGATATAAAGAGCACTGAAAATACCCGGGAGATTCCCGGTATTCCCCCACAGAAATTACAATTTGTACCTGTGGATACCATACCCCAACCGCCAATAATCACCCGTGAAGAATGGGGAGCGAATTCAGTAATTGGTACTTATGTGCCGCACACACCCTTTAGATTAACTCAACATCACACAGCAGGACGCAGAGTAGCAACTTTAGAGGATGGAATCGCTGAACAAAAATTTATTCAGAATTTTCATCAATTCGGTCGCGGCTGGCAGGACATAGGCTATCATTTCTGTATGGATGACTCTGGAAGAATCTACGAAGGCGTTCTACCGCAATATCGCGGCACACATGCAGGGGGGAATAATACCGGTAATATTGGCATCTCTCTTTTTGGTAATTATGAGATTTTTGAAGAATTTCCTACTGAAAAAGCACTTGAAAGCTTGGTTGAAATTTGGAGCTGGCTGGTTCTTGAATATGGTGTAAATCCGGATTCCCTGTTTGGACATCGCGATTACAATCCAACTGCCTGTCCCGGGGAAAATTTTTATGTTCGGATAACCGAGCTTCGCAATGGAATTCGAAAGCAGCTTGGTTTTGGTGCACCGTATGTAGTCAATCCGATGCCGCAGCCGTTTAAACAGGAAATATCTCCCAATACAAGCGTTTCATTTAGCATTCTGGATGATGAAGAAGGTGTGGATTTGAGCTCGATTGTTGTTCAAATTAACAATGAGGTTGTTTTACCCGCTATTTCAGGCTCGAGTAATGAATACCAGGTTTTCCTTCAGCCTCTGGCAAGTTTCCCATATTCGCAAAACGTTACAGTGAATGTAGAAGCGTCAGACCTGGCCTCTTCACCTAACCGAATGCAATATTCTTTTAATTTTGTCATCGAGGTTGAAGCATTACAAGCTGAAATTGAAACCGGAACGACTATGTATAATGCCACACTTGAACTCACGGGTATGTGGCTAAATGATGATAATGATGTCAATTTACCAAATTTGATCGATGGCAGAAGATTGGTAACGGGAGATAATGATGGCAGTCATGTTGCGCGAATATATCCAAATGTCCCGGAGCCAGGGGATTACAATATCCTGATAGCTGTAAACAATACATTCTTAGGTGAAAGTGCACACTATGAATTTGGGAATAAAAATGGCTATACACATCCAACTTTCCCTGAATACAATAGTGTTTATCATCGCAAATGGGGCAAAATCAGCCCAACTCCGGTTCACTTTGATGATGGTAATGGTTATGTTGAATTAAGCGGTTTAGTTGATATTCCGACTCGTCTGGTTTTAGACGCCTTTCGTTTCGAAAAAGTTGATAGACTCGATCCGCCTGCGCCGCCAACACTAAAATGGGTACGGCGTACTAATAATATCTCGAATGAAATAGAAGTGGCCTGGTATCCAAGCCTTGAGGGAGATATTGCAGGGTATCGATTGTATCAAAGTGATAATGGACAAATATGGAGTGCCCCAACGGTCGACGAGGAAACATTGGGCGCTGATACAGATCACTATCTTTTAAACTACAATGGAGTCAGTTCGAAGGTTTACTTCAGAATGGTTGCTGTGGATACTAATCAAATTGAAGTTGAGGGACAAACATCACAGCTACTCAAGAGTGAGCCTACCGACACTTATGGAGTTGGTTTAAGTGGGGGAACGAAGATATTAATAGTTGATAATTTTGATCGCATTGCAAGTTGGCGTTTGCGCTATCATCCATTTGTGAAAAGTCACGGCGATGCGATTAATGCAAACGGCTATGGATTCGATTCATGCACTGAAACGGCTGTTCAAACCGGTGAGATTAATCTTGAAGATTATGATTTAGTTATTTACTTATGTGGTGATGACAGTCGTTCAGACGAATCGCTGGCTGCTGTTGACCAATGGCGGTTGCTCAAATATTTGGAAGCCGGCGGTAATTTGTTTATATCAGGCTCAGAAATTGGTTATGATTTTGACGAAACCACCCACTCTGAATCCGAGCGATCTGAACATCTGTTAAAAGCAAAGTATCTTGGCGATTTATCAGGTTCGAACAGAATTCTCGGGGCAGGAGGGACGTTTTTCGATGGATTGGACATTATTTTTGGCACTATGAATACAGAAGATTCTTACATAGAAGATTTTCCTGACTACATATTGCCGGCTGAGGGTAGTGAAGTAGCGTTGATGTATGATAATCTTCGCTTAGCGGGTATTCAATTTACCGGTAAATACACTGAGCAAACTGAGGAAGCTAAGCTTATTTACCTGGCATTTCCTTTCGAAACAATTACAACAGAAGAAGACCGCGCAGATTTAATGTCTGGCGCATTAAATTATTTTGGGTTTCCAACCGATGTTACAGATAATACTCCTGAAGTACCAGAACGTTTTGCTCTCAGTCAAAATTATCCAAATCCGTTTATTTTAAAAGCCAATTCGTTTATTTCTAACAGCAGCACGGTTATTCATTTTTCCATACCACAGGATACACAGGTTAAAGTTGACATTTATAATTTATTGGGACAGCATGTCACGACGCTTACCAATCGTAGTTTGCCTGCTGGCCGTCATCATGTAAAGTGGGATGGTCAGACACGTGATAGTTTACCGGCGGCGTCCGGCATATATGTTTATCGGTTTGAAGCTGGTAGCTTTCAAACATCTCGCAAATTGTTATTGGTTCGGTAAAAAGGTAAATGCTTCGTCCCTTTACTCTGAAAAAGACAGCGTTAAATACTTATTTCTTGTAATTTAATTCAATATGGTGTACATTATATCATAATCTTAGACTTCTGCGAAATGCAATTTATCTGTCATTCTGCTATATTGAAATGCAAATGCTTTTTAAATTTATTTTAAAAAAC
>CAZIKB010000137.1:0-15341 GCA_964539665.1 uncultured Cytophagia bacterium | reverse complement strand
GTTAATGGGAGAATCAATCTTATTTACATTTATTGCCCTGATTTTTTCAGTTATCTCGATATTATTAATTCTGCCTTCGTTTAACTACATAATTGGAAAAGAACTTAGTATTGATGCATTATTCAACTTGAAATCGATATTAAGTATTACTGGAATCACTTTTTTAGTCGGGATAATTTCCGGGAGTTACCCGGCGTTATTTATTTCCTCATTCAAGCCAGTCAACATATTAAAAGGAAATTTAAAAAGCAATTCAAAGGGAGTCTTACTTTTTAGGAACTCTCTCGTTGTTATTCAATTTGCCATCTCAATTATTATGATTATAAGCACAATCACTTTATACAATCAGTTGAATTATATCAGAGACAAAAAATTAGGTTATGACAAAGACCACATTTTATCTTTTCGTGCAAGAAAATTAAATGTTAGAACCTTTAAGAGTGAACTGCTAAAAAAACCCGGAATTCTAAACGTCTCAGGTTCTTCACATTTACCGACCAATGTCGGATGGTCGAACATTCCTGCCTGGGAGGGTAAAAACCCCGACGACAATCCATTTTTTTACAGATTAAATGTTGACTATGACTTTATTGATACTTACGGATTAGAGATTGTTGAGGGTAGAAAATTTTCCCAGGAGTTTGGAGATAAAGGCAAAGCCTATATTCTCAATGAAGCCGCCGTAAAGAAGCTGGGCTTTGATGAGCCAATAGGTCAAATGTTTGGATTCTGGAAAATTACCGGTTCGGTTATCGGAGTAGTAAAAGACTTTCATATTAAATCGCTGCATAAGCCGATTACGCCTCTTGGGATAGGAGTATATGACAGAAAGGATTTTTATTATGTATCAGTTAAAATTAGTTCAGATCACATTAGAGACAAAATTAATTATATTGAAGATACCTGGAAGAAATTTGCACCGGACTATCCGTTCGAGTATTCCTTTATAGATGAACGGCTCGATGCCATGTATAAATCCGAACAAAAAATGGTAGAAAGTTTCAACTCTTTTGCACTGGTGGCCATATTTATTGCATGTTTGGGTTTATTTGGGCTTGCTTCTTTTATCGCAGAACAAAAAACCAGGGAAATAGGTATCAGGAAGGTTCTCGGAGCAACAGCTGTTTAAATCATTATCTTATTGACAAAAGAATTTATTCTTCTGGTAGTACTGGCAAATGTTGTGGCCTGGCCTATAGCCTGGTACGGGATGAATAAATGGCTGGAATCGTTTGCCTATAGAATCGATCTTAATATTTCCTTTTTTATTTTAGCTGCTGTTATTGCATTTTTAATCGCAATTGCTTCAGTCAGCTCAAAATTTGCAAAAGCGACAATAGCTAATCCTGTGGATAGTCTAAAATATGAATAAGTATTGCATCGGACGCAAAGCGCTACCTCTGACAATAAATTGTCATGCTCCGAATGGAAATGTCATAAATGACATTCAAGTTTCAGGGTGTTTTTTATTCCTTTTATTTATTGGAGAAAAGCATGTTTAAAAATTACATTAAAATTGCCTTAAGAAATTTCAGAAAGCAAAAGTCTTATTCCTTTTTTAATATTTTAAGTTTAGCGGTTGGGATGGCTGCCTTTATTTTAATTGCATTGTATGTGCAATATGAGTTGAGTTTCGACAAATATTATGAAAACTCAGAAAGCATCTACCGAATTTTAACCGATCATGGAAATGATAATCTTGAGGCAGCTACTCCAGGTCCGCTTGCTCCAAATTATCCGTTTGAGTACAATTTTTTCGATGAAGAATTTGACCATGCTTACAGAGCGGAGCAAAAACTATCAGACATTTTTAGTATGTTTTCAGTAGTTGCCATTCTTCTCGCATGTATGGGATTATTAGGATTGGCCTCTTTTACTGCTGAACAAAGGACGAAGGAGATCGGCATCAGGAAAGTGCTGGGCGCTTCTGTTTCGGGTATCATTATCCTGCTCTCAAAAGAGTTTGCCAGGTGGGTTCTTGTAGCAAATATCATCGCCTGGCCAATTGCATATTATGCTATGGATAAATGGCTGCAGGGTTTTGCGTATCGTACTTCGGTAAACTCTGCAATTTTTTTGCTGGCTGGTTTCTGTACATTTACCCTTGCTCTGCTTACGGTATCTTATCAAACCACAAAAGCAGCCTCTGCCAATCTGGTGGATTCATTAAAATATGAATAATGACAGTAAATTCTGCAACTGAGGTATTGGAGGATTAACATGTTTAAAAACTACTTTAAAATTGCATTTAGAACTATTAAAAAGCAAAAATTATCTTCGTTTATTAATATTGCGAGTCTGGTAATTGGAATGACATGTTGCATTCTGATTTTTCTTTACGTTTTTCATGAAGTAAGTTATGATAATTTCCATAAAAATGCTGACCGAATTTATAGGACGACCATGTATTGTAAGATGGGAAATTCTGATTGGTATAGCGGCGAAGCCCCGGGGCCAATGGCTACTGTATTAAGGCAGGAATATCCTGAAGTTGAATATTCCTCAAGAATTATTTCCCAAAATCACCTTCGGCTGGAAGTAAATAATAGTATCTTTAATGAACAAAGATTAAAATATGTAGGTAATGATGTATTTAATATTATCTCAATAGACTTTGTACAGGGCAACCCCGATGCAATTATCAATACACCTTATACATTACTTATCACTGAAGAGATTGCTCAAAAATATTTTGCTGATGAAAATCCGGTTGGAGAGAAAATTAAAATCAATGAAAAAGATTTCGAAATAAGAGGGATAATAAAAAATCCACCTTCAAATATGCATGCCGGTTTAGTATATAATTTTGTCACATCCATATACAGTTATCGATTAAAACCGGAAGAAATGACATATTGGCCAAATTTTTACGGTCAGACTTTTATTAAATTAAATAAAGGGACAGACGCGAAGGTATTTGAAAGAAAGATAAAGCGTATCGCTCACGAATATTATGGAGACTATTTTAAAAAAAGAGGTTGGACGTTTGAATGCTTTTTAGAATCAATTAGCTCGTTGCATCTCCACTCAAAGGCTGACCCGGGGAATAGTATGTTAAATGTCTATTCGTTCTCCATCATTGGATTTTTAATTCTCTGTATTGCCTGCTTTAATTTTATTAATCTTTCAACTGCGAGATATTTTGCTCGAACAAAAGAGATCGGATTACGAAAAGTAATTGGCGCGCAGAGAGTAAATATTATTTCCCAATTTTTTGGAGAATCAATGCTGTTGACCGTTATAGCATTACTTACTTCAATTCCACTAGTCCTGTTCATTTTACCCTATTTTAATCATCTGATTGATCGGCAATTAGGTATAATTAATCTTTTTCAGTCAACCCATTTATTTTTTATGTTATTATTGTTGTTTTTTGTAGGTATTTTCGCCGGGAGCTATCCTTCTTTTTATCTTTCAAATTTAATGCCAGCCCTGATTATTTCAAATCGATCCGCTGCCGGCAGCTATAGGTCAACATTGCGTAAATTATTTATCATATTTCAGTTTTCAATCACGACTGTTTTAATTATTGCCAGTCTGGTTGTGTATAATCAGATAAACTATATGAAAAATCAGGATCTTGGCTTTGACAAGGAACAGAAAATAATAATTCCAGCAAGGTTTAATAATAATTTTGAATCTGTAAAAAGTGAATTCCTGAATCATCCCGATATTGTGGGCGCCACTGCAAGCAACATCCCTCCCGGCAGAACAGGATCTTCAATAACGACACGACTCTATGGGGAAGAAGTCAAAGAAATTGTAATGAATTATAATTTTATTGACCATGATTTCATTCCTCAATATAAAATTCAAATGGCTGCGGGAAGATCGTTTAGTAAAAATATCAGTACTGATTTAGGAAAAGCATTTATTCTCAATGAAGCTGCTGCCAGGGCGTTTGGTTGGAATTCACCGCATGAGGCAATAGGGAAGATCATTGAAGGCGTCGGAAGAGGTGACGAATATAAGCGGAGAATCATTGGGATTACCAAAGATTCTCATTACCAGGGCTTACAAAAAGAGATAAAACCTTTGGTGATGCTTTACAATCCGGACAGGTTTTATACATTAAGTCTTACAGTTAGAGCGGAAAACCTGCGACAAATCATTTCCTTTATTGAAACGAAATGGGGAGAACTTCACTTAGGTAGTATTTTTTCCTTTAGCTTTCTGGATGAAAATTTAAACAGGTTATATGCGTCTGAAGAAAAAATAGCTGTGATATTTATAACACTCACTTTTCTGGCAATTTTTATCAGTTGTATGGGATTGTTCGGGATGGCTGCTATTTTGGTAGAGCAACGGACTAAGGAAATCGGCGTCAGAAAGGTATTGGGTGCATCCGTACCGGACATTATTAGAATGCTGACGCAGAAATTCGCCGTTCTGGTACTGAGCTCTAATTTGATTGCCTGGCCAATAGCCTATTTTTTTATGAATAAATGGTTACAAAATTTTGCATTTAAAATAAAAGTCGGAATCCCAATTTTTATTTTTGCTACAATCATAGTTTTTTTGATTGCTTTTTTGACGGTGAGCTATCAATCAATCAGAGCAGCTCTGGCAAATCCGGTGGATGCTTTGAAGTATGAATGAGCAAAGAGCATGGCGCCAAGCGCAAAGCATTTCCGCGGAAAAAAAATGTCACCCTCAGAGGGGAGGTGTCATTTAGTTAATATGAACCGCAAAGACTACAGAATTTTTGGTGTCTCTCAGCGACCTCTGCGTCCTCGGCGGTTGGATTTTATTTTTATATCAACTTGATTCACTGGAGAAAAGCATGTTTAAAAATTACATTAAAGTTGCTTTACGGAACATTAAACGGTATAAAGGATTTTCATTTATTAACATTGCTGGATTAGCGGTCGGAATTGCTTGCAGTCTATTAATTTTACTTTACATTCAGTATGAATTCAGTTTCGATAGTTTCCACCAAAATTCAGATCAAATCTACCGAATTTTGGTCAACCAGGACCATTATTACCAGGGTAAAAACCAGGCTGCCATAACACCTCCACCTGTTGGACCTGCAATAAAAGAGAGCTTCCCTGAAGTCAGTTATATGTGTCGAATCGGTGACAGTCGCGGTCACTTTAAAACCGGAGACCGTTCATTCTATGAAACCGGCCTGGGATTTGTCGATCCTGAGTTTTTACAGATGTTCAATTTTCCACTCATTTCGGGTGATAAAAACAGTGTGCTATCACAGCCATTCTCACTAATAATCTCCGAAGAGATGGCCACAAAATATTTTGGCGACATCAATCCTTTAGGTCAAACCATTTCTATAGATAATCAATACGACTATACCATAACAGGTGTGATGAAAGATATGCCTGATAATTCTTACTTCCAGTTTGATTTTTTAGCTTCCTGGTCTACCCAATCGAGTATTCATGGCGCCGAACGGATGAATAGTTGGAGTTATTTTAGTTATTGGACGTTTTTGTTATTAGCAGAGAATACGAATCTAAATGAGTTTGAGCAAAAAGTACAAATATTATTTAAAGAACACCTACCAGATTTTATGTCAGGATGTGAGCTTCAAAATTTGAAGCAAATCCACTTTCACAACAAGGCTTTATTCGAACTGGGGACAACATCGGATATAAACGTCATTTATATCCTGGCTTCAATCGGATTGGCAATCCTCCTAATTGCTTGCTTCAATTATATCAACCTGGCAACGGCCAGGGCGTCAACAAGAATGCGGGAGATAGGTGTCCGCAAGGTTGTCGGCGCCCAAAGGCGTCACTTAATTCGGCAATTCCTGGGCGAATCAATCGGCTTGACCTGCATCGCTTTTGTTATCGCCATTTTTCTCACATTCATGTTGCTGCCGTCATTTAGTTCATTCATGAGAAGAGAGATACCCACTGCTTTTATTTATCAATCTCAAAATCTTTTATTAATGATTGGGCTGTTATTCGGTATTGGGATTGTTTCGGGCTTTTATCCTTCTTTACTGCTTTCTTCATTTCGACCGATGAATGTACTTCGAAGTTCTTCTCAAACAGTTTTTGGTAGAAAGTCAAGATTTCGGAATTATTTGGTCATTCTCCAATTCACGATTACAACCATATTAATTGTATGCACCTTCGTCACACGAGAACAAATTAGTTATGTAAAAAACAGCGACCTGGGATATGAGAAAGAATCAATTCTTACTTTTCCTGTTTCTCGTGCGGATATAAAACCTCTTGTTATCAAACAGGAGTTACTACAACACCATAGCATACAAGATGCTGTGCTTAGCAGCCGGACACCTGCCTATATTACAAATGCAGGTTTGCCCAACTGGGACGGAAAACTAACAGATGACGACATCCCCTTTTTTCGACTTTATATCGATGATAACTTTCTCGATTTCTATGGAATATCGATTCAACAAGGAAGGAACCTGACAATACAGGATATGGAACATCCGCAGACTACGGTAATTCTCAACGTAACAGCAGTAAAAGCAACAGGCTGGACTGATCCGATTGGAAGAAAAATCTACGACGGAGATGACGATGAGAAAGGCAAAACTGTGATTGGGATTGTAAAAGACTTTCATTTTGCATCGTTACATATTCCCATTGCCCCTTTGCTGATTATGGCTAATCCGAATGATTATGACTATCTGTCTCTAAAAATTGATTCCCAACATATTCCATCGACGATTCAGTTTCTTGAAAATAAATGGCAAACTTTTTCTTCAAATGCTCTTTTTAATTACACGTTTATCGAAGATCGAATCGCCAGGATGTATCGTTCCGAACACAGGCTGCAACTAAGTCTGCAAACCTTTGCGTTTATCGCTATCTTCATCGCATGTCTTGGGCTGATTGGAATTGCTTCGTACACGGTTGAGCGGAAAACCAAAGAAATTGGCATCCGAAAAGTTCTTGGGGTGTCTGTGTCAGGAATAGTGACTTTATTATCCAAAGAGTTTTTAAAATGGATTGTATTGGCCAACATTATTGCCTGGCCAATCGCCTGGTTTTTCATGAATAAATGGCTGCAAAATTTTACCTACAAAATAAATGTTGGAATTCCGATTTTCGTCTTTGCGGCACTAATCGTTTTAGTGTTTGCCTTATTGACGGTTAGCTATCAATCAGTCCGAGCAGCAACTGCAGATCCAGTAAATTCTTTAAAATATGAATAAGAAATGTTTAAAAGTGTAAGAGATAATTTATATTAATAGTTTCTGAACACCTGGTGTAAACAGCGAAGGACGATAGGGGATTTAGTTTGCTGAATTAACAAAATGGATAATCCTCGAGCGACTAAAAACAACATAATTTTCTGTAAGAACAGACTTATTTTTTTCCACTACACGTGCAGGAAATAACTCTATCGAAGCTCGTCGGGTTGAGCCAAAAGTTAGGCATTTTTGGCTCATTTGGTGGATTATAAGCCCACCCTTCAGTACTACTGAGCCGAACAACGGGCACGTACCCAATATGGATTATCAATTTCAAATTACCCAAGGATTATTTGGTGCTACAAGTATTCCCCCTGTTTTTCCATCAGAACCCGTTTCCTCTTCAACCTCCCAAAAGATTTCATGGGGCTCCATGCTATCCTCAAATGGATCATCCTTTTCAATGTTATTTTATATTGAGTTTACTTGTTTAATATCCGTCCAGAAATTTTTAACAGTGCTTGAGAGAATCTGGATATGGTTGAAATTAACTCTAAATTTTACCAATTCCATCTGAAGCACAGCAATCTTTAGCAAATTGCAAATATTTGCTTCCCATATTTTCCTTTAATAGGCTAGAGGAAGATGAAGTAGTTTCCCGTATTAATTTTTTTGGTTAATCGTTTGAGAAACGCTGGAATGAAGAAAGATATTATTTTCCACCCGGCATTGTACTTCTGGTTTTTTCCGACTTTCAATATTCACTTCTCATCGCACACTTTCATCAACATAACATTGCGTATATATTTTCCTGCGTTTTTTATCCATGATGCTGGCTATCTGAGGCCTAAATTTCTGAACCCATTCATGGATTACTTCCCTGGAAACATTGACACCTCTTTCAAGTAAAAGCTCTACCACATCTGCCAAATATAGCTTATAACTCAAATACCAACGAACTGCCATGATTATTACCACACCGGGGAATCTGTGTCTTTCAAAGCTTATTATGGTCTTGTCTCCGTTTATCAGGAAACTATATACCAAAACGGAGCATATATATCAATTGAAAAGCGTCAAGTAAAAAAGGCACCCTGGTTCAAGTGGACTTAAGTTGACAATCCCTTCTAAAATAAGAACTTACTAATACATGGTTTTCATGTCTACTTTTTTGAGGAAGATCATCCATTTACTGTCGGAAGGCCAAATTCGCCATGCACACGATTACTTTAGGACTAGGGCGGCAAACAGATTCTACTTGATGAATTTTGATAATTTATTATTAACCTTCTTTCCTCAAATAGATCATCCAAGAATTTTTTTTCCGTTCTCAACTTTTGTTTTAATATTTTCAGTTGAAGCCTATCGGATTTTAAGAACTCTTTAAGAGTTCTCTTAAATCTGATTTCCTCTAATTTGTCTCCCTTTCTTTCAGCCTGACTCCCACCTCCTTTTGAAAGTACTTCCATCAATAATTTTAATATAAATTTAGAGGTTAACTGTGGATCAGTTCTATATCCTAACTCAGTTTCTTCATATGCAATGTCATTTTCAAGTTGATCTATTTCATTTTCAATAGAATTAATTGTACTATTTTGAAATTCAAGCTCAAGATCATTCTGCTCTATTGCGGTTTGAAGTCCGGTCGGATCACTAAAATTTATAGGGTTGTTTATGGAATATCTATATAAATTTAATAAATCAAAGTGATTTTGTGCTAGTGACAAACTTGAAGTTATTGGATCCTCAGAAACAAAATTTCCGATCTCACTGTTGTACCATCTCACACCAAAAAGAGTGAGCCTAGTTTGTCTATCCCAAATCCCCCCTTTATAACCCCAAAATTCAAAATGGCGATCCGGATCATTTAGCGTTTCTAAATCCCCCCAAGCATTATATTTCATTTCTGCTATTTGGCGTCTATCACTTCCTAAGAGTTTGGTAATACTGCCTAATCCATTGTAAACTGGGAATAGAGATTTGTCCCTTATACCACCTATAACCGAATCTGGCTTACGGAATCGGAGAAGCTTTCCATTCGGATTCCATGTCATAAGCATAAACAAATTGCCATTTCGATTAATAATGATAGGTTTCCTATTTAGATAGCTGAATTCAGTATTTTCAATAGCACCGGTACCTAAGTCTTCTGTCTTTCGCTTTACAAGTTTTCCTTCTTCGTCATATATGTAATCTATTTGGTAATCGCCGGCTTTGACAACACGTCGAAGCCGGTCGCTACCATCGAAATAGAAAACTCTATCACCACCATTCTCTTCAATGAGATTACCGTTGGCATCATATGTAAATTTTGTTGGGATATTCATATCTTTTTCAAGTCTGTTCAGTTCACTGTAGAAATTTTCTGGTGGCGCAGGGGTCACCGACTTGTTTTCCCGGTATTTTCGATTTCCTGCTTTGTCATAGTCAGACGTCAGGTTCTCGATGTCTTCGAATATGAGTTGCTTGATTCCATCATAACGATATTTGTTTGCATCATCTCTATAAATTTTATCAATCAAATCATCATCTCGGTATTTGAACCCCTGAGAATAGATCACCCCAGGTGCACTATCCCACTTGCTTTGAATGAGTTTAAAACGATTTTTTGAATCGTAATCAAATTCGGTTGACAAGCCTATATCTGCCTGGTTCACTACATATTGGTTCAGCACTTTCCTGACTGCGCCAATGATTTTTTCATAAGTGTAATCCCATGATAAAGAACCGTCAATTGCATTCGAATCAGTGACTTTTTCAGGTCGACCCAGTACATCCAAAGTCAAAGTAAGCTCGAATTCTCCAGTTTTATCTGTAATATGCCATAAACGATTGTCATCATCGTATTCAAAACCAAGTTCAAAACCATCAGGATCACGCCGTAAGACTATGTTGCCAGCATCATCGTAAAGGATCTCCTTGATGCCCGATAATTCAGAATCATCAACAGAAAATATCCGTCCCAGGTAATCATATTGTCTATAGTTCACGAGTTTGCCGTTAACATTTGCAGAACCATTATGCCATGACGGGAATTGAACACTTTTTAAAAACCCGGAGTAATCGTGATATTCAAATACAGTAATTTTGTCCTTTCGGTCTGCACGGCGTATCAACTGACCTGCAGGATCGAAAATAAGTTTTGTGTATTTGGGCGCGTTAACTAAATGATACCAGTGAAACCTGCGCCCAGCTTCGTCATATTCAAAGATCAATTCCAGGCCCTTTGGATTTTTCAAATAACGCATTTTGCCAAGTGGTGTATATTGTATTTCGGATTCCAAATCCGTATACCCAACTGTTAATAACGGACTTGAAACATCACCAGGGATCTCGTGAACAGCAGGTCTGTGTTGAGTGATTTTATGTAAGCGGCCATTCTTTAAATATGAATAATCTACTAAATCTGATACCGGATCAATTATTTGTATTATTCTTCCATCAACATCGCGAATGAACTGAGTGGTTTTAGTCAACTGATCTTCGAACTCAAGCAACCATGTACCGCAGTCATAATATCTCAGTTTGATTGACTCATTGTTTGGATCAATATATTCTGTTAGCTCACCTTGGTCATTGTACAAGTAATGATGTATGTTATTCTCTGCGTCCTCTACCGTGAGTCGTTCACCACGGTTGTTGTATGTCATGCTGGTTGAAATAGTCAAAGGGCTCTCGACACTTGTTGGACTCAAAGGATTATGATTGGCAGTATCAATGTATAATTGAGTCCATGTTTTGCCTCTTTCATCTGTTTCTTTGTGAAGCCTGTGAGTGGATTGTTTAACATCATTTGCATCTGAGGAGTTATCCGTATTATACTTATCCCATTCATAAGATGTTGAAATATCTATCTCCTCTGTTACAAATCGAGATGAGTCTGCAGGATTGACAGTGCGCTTTAGATTCTGTTTGATCACCTTCAATAAATCAAATCGAAACGGCTTATCTGGGGAAGGTTCAGCAGGGTTATTATACTCCGTTGGATTGTCATATTCATACTTCGTCCAGTGTTTTTCGAAATCCCATTCTTTTATGACCTGATTGAAATCATTATATTTAAACTCGACTTCTCGATTCAGTGGGTCAATTTCTTTTTTTACGTTATAGAGCCCATCAGTTGTGTATTGCCTTCGGTTTCGAATAATCTGAGTATGTTTACGATCACGAGGTTGAACATGCCCACCTGCATCCACATAATAACCACGCGCAACTTCAATTTCGGTCTCTGTTATATAGCGTTGCCTGGTATTAAAGGTATCCCGAATGTATGCGTATTTAATTTGTCTGTCAACCACGCCATTCTGAGAAATCGGTAACCACAACTCTCGAATTCTGATGGTCGTAATCGTACTTGAATTCAACTCCTTCCGGGTCAGTAATTTTCGTGATTTTCAATCGAGGATTTAATCTCTCATCATTATCACTGGGGTCTTCTGTGTATTCGAATTGTACTTGATCGCCAAAGCTATTTTCAATGGCTTTTAGAATTCCTGGATACCGACTTTCATCATAATGATACTTTATGTGTCTGTCCCCAATTGTGCTGGGGAATATCACGTTTTCAAGTAAATTGCTGTCGTTATAGGAGTAGTTGTGTTCGTTGTGTGTTCCTTTGGTCCCATCGATTACTCTTGATACTAATCGTTTTCGTACTAAACCACCCAGGTTGAGCCCATCCAGAAAAGTAAGTTCCCTTTCCATCTCAAGTCTGAACTCGCGTCCGGAGAGATCTGATAGCAGATACGCTCGATGTGGAGGATTGCCAGGTTCAGGTTTTAGCTCAATACCATGCCCAAGGGCATCGACTAATTTTGAAACAACAAGTGGAAATCCTACATCTCTTATATCTGATTCAGGGATATTATAAAAATAGTCGGAAGTGATCTTAAATCCACTGCCAGAGACAGGATTAAATAACCATATTTGCGCATTAATATCATCGACCAGTGATTCTTCATAGAACCTTCCGGCTAAAAGCTCAAATGCACCACGCCGGGATCGAAGCACAAAATCATTTTCTTCAAAATTCCAATCAAGTGCCGCAAGTGTGCGACCAGGAAAACCATAAGTACTGAGTATTCTATTTGCTTGTATTTGATTTTTAAAATTCCGTTTAAAGTCTGGTTTATAGATTTCGAATAAACCATTGGCGCCAACGCCTGAAGTGACATGAACTTCCGAGTAGGAGTTATGCCACACTTCATCTACATCTGCTTCAAAGGCAAACTGCCAATTACCAAACCAATGAGGTTTTGGATTTACATTGGGATAATTCCGCAGATAAGAAAGTTGCATGTGTTGTTCTTGAACATCATACTTTCGCCTTATCCCAAGCGTAAAATTATAATATGGATAACCGACGTCACTGGTTGAAACGACAAGATTTCCGGTTGAAAGGTCAACCGAGATTGAATGGCCAAAAATGTTAATACTATTTGGTGACCAATTACGGCCAGCAGATAAAGGACTTCGCCGTTCAGTATCCATGGTGGGCACTGATGCGAAAGTCCGATCTCCAATTTTGTTAAAATAAGCCACCTTGATTCCTTACATCTATTAGAACAATAATTCAATTTTTTGTAGTGCAGGGTGAAAAACTATATTAAAAAACAAAACACAATGATAACGGCTACACTATTTTGAAATCTTCTTTAAAGGTTTCGGCCAGGAAATAATATAATTTTCATTGAACTGTTTTATCGCGTTTTTATTCCATCCCAAATACTTGAATAGTGCTTTAGAGTTCCCAATTTCCCTTAAAGCTCTTGCAAAATCCTTTGCCTTATCGGGATGAATATCAAATATTTCAAAGGCCTGTCTGACTGTTAATTCATGTGGTCTAATAGTTTCCTTTGCATCAATGATGTCTACGATCAAAGGCTGAGCTTTTTCAATCATATTGGTAGTAATCGCAAATTCAGTTCTATTTCCTCCACCATTAACAATGTATTTACCTGGTTTTAGGTTTAAGTTTGAAAATTCATAGTTGCCATCCTCATCGCTATACACTTCTCCAAGAATTTTTCGGCCGTCTGCCGATAATAGTCGTATTACCTCGCCCTCAATTCGCCTTTTCGTCTTCCCCTCGAATAAACCTGAAAGATTCCAACCATAAGGAGCTGTAGCTGTGAATGGGAAATGGACTAATCCTAGTCGTCTCCAAGGAATAAACATAAATGTTCCAAAAATGGCATCGTAGTATACCTGAATACTTCCATTCGATTGATCATTTTGACTACGTCTTAGATAGAACTGAGCGGTACGTGTAACCTTTGTTTCTTGAGTGAACTCTTTAGTCGCACCATAGCGGATTCCATGGGTGTCTCCGATATTTATTTCTCCCCCCACAAATGGTGTGTTGATTGCACCTCCGCTGGTGTTAGTCACCTGGGTTAAATATGTCTCAGAAGTTATATTTGCATTTGTTATATGTAAAGCAGTTGATTCAGAATAATCAATTTCTGAACCTTTTGAAAGATACAAATCTAATACTTTGACTGCTCTTCCCTCAAGCGAGTTATTATATGTTATAGCATCCTCCAGGGGGCGAGTCCCATCCGCAACTTCATCGAGTATTTCAGAGCTTTTTACAACAAAGGGGTTTAACCAGAGGATTTTTTTGCGCTCATCCCAGGGAATCATCTCAACTTCGTATTCAGCTTCAGGTCGAATTAAAGCCCAGGTAGGTACAATTAGTTTTTTTGTACCTGCACTTCTGTTTGTGCTTCCTAAGCCCAAGAATGCAGGTAGTCCCTCATCACTGCGATCATTAAAAATTGTTGCTACCTTAAACCATGGACCTGCAAGAATTACAAAAAGATCGCTCAGTGGTCCCCAGTAGGCTCGTCCTATAGCAGTAGAGTTATTAGCTGTTATTATGGTCTTTTGTGTACTTGTTAACTCCATTGAAACGTGTGTAGTATCTGTGATTTGATTTTCTGAAGTGCCTTTTGTACTTACTTTTCCTTGCATTTTTGCGGCCCCCCAATTAATCCCAATTGTTTCTGTACTTCCTACAGAACTTCCTTCAACAAGCATGTCAAATTGAGTGAAGGAAATATTGGTCCCATGTTCCTCACTTTCTTTTAGGGATGCTTTCATGTCCTGGCCAGGAGGATCATAAACTATGGCCCTTGGTATCCAGCCATATTGTATATCTCCCCCCCAATTCGCTACGCCCCGAACACGATATCGAAAAATTTTAATAGCAGTCCTGGAGTACTTTCTGATTCGTATAAGCAGTAACAGATGCTGTTCGTATTTATCCAGAATGGTTGCAACTCGAAGGGGCCAACCCATTGCTTGTTCATATTCTGCTGAATTTGGTATGTAATAGCTGTGTATGGAGCGTTCCCCCGGCCAAACATCACCAATGTCTTCTTCACTGAGATCGGCCGGTGTGTTTACCCACTGAGATCTTCCTGAAACCAAATCCCAATATCTTGTTACATATTCATTATAGAGGACGGAATCAGCTTCCCAATCTGCAGGTCCAGTTTCATTTTTTGGTTTTCGGACTACTTCAGTATGCATATAATTAAGGGGATAAGGAATTTCTAAGCTCGGATTTACAATACCTGTTTTCGGACGGTAAAGTCTCGCTTCTACTTCCTGAGAAAGAAGTGCTGGTGGGCGC
The DNA here is from genome assembly GCA_964539665.1 of uncultured Cytophagia bacterium. Taxonomy (GTDB): domain Bacteria; phylum Zhuqueibacterota; class Zhuqueibacteria; order Oceanimicrobiales; family Oceanimicrobiaceae; genus CAZIKB01. The sequence goes on along the minus strand of CAZIKB010000137.1, from coordinate 567 downwards.
TTGTCATGGAACACTCGACAGCCGATCACTATTCTTCTTTCAGCAATATAAATCGGATTTAATGATAGTGAAGATAATCCACCACTATCAATTGTAATATTGCCTTGTCTAGTTTTTTGTATAGAAACAGTATGACTCGTAGGTATTTTCGAAAATTCTGGCATTTGTGATCCTCCAACATTAGCTAATATTTTTGGAATTCATTATAGTTCATTGAAAATAAGTTTTTATGAATGTATGATTTTTTACTGCCACAATCCTTACTCCTCCAGCACAACTCACCGCAAAGTAACTAATACTCGTTAGCATTCTATTCAGCTAATAAAAGGCATGAATAAAATAATTTTTGGCGCCTAACAAGTGACTGTACAGTTTCTATAAAACATTCATTATGAAATGAGAAACAGAAACTGCTAATGACATTGGTGATAAAAAATATGAACTTTCACCCATCATCAATTCAATATTTTGAGTGTAAATTTTAATTTCAAGGATTAGCCGAAATATAAAACAGGTTCTATGTTGATTTGTGTGGGTAATTTCCCTATTATTTTATAGATTGTTTTT
>CAZIKB010000136.1:0-15995 GCA_964539665.1 uncultured Cytophagia bacterium | reverse complement strand
GAAAGTACGCCGTCGCCCATGACGCTGTTGGCTTCTCCTCCGCTCCCAAGGTACCAGGTCACCATCCTGGCCTCTGCCGGCGGCCATGTTTCCGATGACTGCCATACGTTGGAGCCCATCGTATAGTATTTAACCCTGGGCGTCTTTTCTGGGATATCGTTGTCTTCTCCCTTCAGCCAGTAGTCGAACCAGCCGTAGATAAGGGCGTCGTAGTCGAGCCGGGCATCACCCACATTGCGTTCCCCGACAATGGTTTCCGCTGTCGCACGTCTAAACCCGCAGTGGGTCGTCGGTGCGATAACCAGGAACTGATTGTCGGCAACCTCCGGGTCGGCAGCGTTTTTTCGTACGTGGTTGAACAGCGCCAAATTGGGCCCCGTCGAGACGTCGTACCATGATAAAAACCACATACTCGGCGCACCGAAGGGCATGTCGTCGTGATAGAGGCCGCCCTCATACCAGGCCGGATCATTCGGTTTCCGCCGGATCATCTTTTCGTAGATACCTTTCGGTCCATCGACGTTTTTGATAATGTCCATGACGGGCAGGTGCTGGAACGCTTTTGGCCAGTCTACCGGTGGGCGTTCAGGAGCCAGGTCAAATGAGCGAGAGATACGCACGAGGTCTTCCTGAGAAACATCCGCACCTAAAGTGGGCCGGGCGACGTCGTTTTGAACGCCGTAAAGCCACGAAATGAACAACATCTGCACGGCGCCGCCCCGGTACCAGTTGCCCTGCTCGTACCAATCCCCGATGCGTCCGACGCCTGCGCCGAAACCCATCGGCACGATGGTGGCAAGGGCGGGATGATCCAGCGCCGCCACTGCCATCTGCCACTCGGCTGTAGAGGAGCATCCCAGCAAGCCAACTTTACCATTGCACCACGGTTGGTCGGCCATCCAGGTCAGGGCGTCGTATCCGTCGGTGAGCGGCGTTCCGAGGATGTCCCATTCACCTTCTGAAAAATACCTGCCACGCTCGTTCTGAACGACGTAGGCGTAACCGCGCTTTACGGCTTCGTGCGCCGATTGGTAGGTGCGTGTTGTGAGCTCGCCATCTCGCCAGGCGTTAAAGTTATACGGAGTTCTTGAAAAGATGATAGGCACGCGTTCGTCTGTTTTTGGGCGATAGACATCGGTCGCGAGCCTCACACCATCACGCATGGGAACCATGATTTTTTGCTCGATCACGGCGATGGATTCAAGTTGCTTGAGAACGTCGTCCTGCGCAAGGATTGGTGAGACGAATGCGCAGCAAATTATACCAATAATTAAAGCAAAAACACAATGCATGTACTTCATACTATCCTCCTCTTATTGGTTAGCACTATTTTCTTTTTCCTGACAGACTATTTATACTTCACCCTTGTCATTATTGAAGGTCCACCAGAACATTAATGGGTGACGATACATATCACTCCAAACAAACTTGGATTCTCGGACAACGATCTCCTTGATTTTACTCAAAGGAATTCGAAGGGTACAAAAGAGAATCTTTGCTTTAAGCTCAACTCGATCTTGATAAATACGATATTCCTGCCCCCAACTGCCGTGGTGTGGTTTAGAAATATATAGAGGTTCATCATTTGCCATTTAAGTACCTTGCTTCGGAATTACTGATTTCTATAAAGTGGTTACGCTAACGAAATGTTCAGTGGTGCAAGGATTTCAGGGCATATCAACTGCGAGTTCGAACAAAACCTCGAAAGAGCAGTGATCTAACTTACTCAACTACAATCCTTTGCATCCACTGCAGCAAAATGATATTACGTTCACTAACCTATTTCAATAATAGAGCTTTTCTTGTGTACTTAAAATCGTTAGTCGAAAATCGATAAAAATATATTCCGGTTCCCAACGAGTTGTTGTATTCATCCTTACCATCCCAGTAAACAGTATGACGCCCTGCCTTTTTCTTTTCGTTCAAAAGTGTTCGAACTCTCTGGCCAATGATATTGTAAACGGATAAGTTAACCCATTCCGAGTTTGGGATTTCAAAACGGATCTTTGTTTCAGCATTAAAGGGGTTCGGATAATTCTGAAATAATGCGATTTGGATTGGGATGAAGAAACCATCACTTTCAACACTAGTAATATTCTCTGGTGCAGAAGGACCTCCAAATGCGCCTATATCATTCCTTGACCCATCAGGATCGTTGAACTGAGGAGCCGGGTCGCCGGCGTCCACACAAGGTGAACCGAATTGTAAATGGAAATCGCCGCCGCTTGCATCCACAAATAGGGGTTCCTCTGAAATGTCGTGCTCGCCTGCGGTAAAAAATTCGAAGTAGTCTTCTCCGTTGCCCCAGACATCATTGTAATTGATTGTTGCCGACGCAGATTCCACACCTGCTATACCAAAACCTGTATTGTTGACAATGATATTGTTTTTGATGATCGCTGTGGAGGAATCGTGCAAGAATATGGCGTCCGGGCTGTTGCCGGCAAGCACGTTATTGATAATATGAAAATCCGAATGTGAACCCCAAATCGCAGTGCCTGCAAAATCGGCAAACACACTGTTTGTAATAGTCATTGAAGTAGAGATCGCATGAATACCATCTTTAATAGTGAATCCGCTGATACGCGCTCCGGATACACTTTCCGCATTTAAATCTCCGGTAAGGATAGTTGAATCAGCACCCGCGCCTAAAATGGTAACACTGTCTTTTAGTGTAATCCCCCCACGAATTTCACCCGGAGCGATGTATCCGGGATATGTTCCAGGATGAACATAAATGATATCGCCACCTGAATTATCAATGGCTTCTTGAATGGTGGGATAAGGGCTTTGCCTGGTCCCGGAAGGAAAATTAGAGTTCTCTGCCACGTGTAAGACGGACCGATAGCGGGTGCTGTCTTTCTCCAGTTCCAGGTTTATTATCACAGGATTGGAAATAAGGATAGAAACAGTCTTATTCAGATTGATGTGGTTGGCATCTGCACTCAGAATCCACTCATCCTTACAGTTATCGTAGTCAAAGGTAATGTCAAAGCTAACCTTGCCCTTTGCATCGGTAGTGCCATTCCAAACTGCAGCCCCGTCTTTTGAAAGAGAGAGGTTGACATTATCAAAAGGTGAACCGTCCAGGTCATCGCGCAAGACAACATCGTAAGTGCGGGTCATGGTTGAGGTCAGATCAAAAATCGGTAAAGTTGGCTGCAGAATGCGCACGCTTCCACGGATTTTGATGTGGGAGTTTTCCCAAATCTCATACCCACCTTCCCAGGAAGAATGATCATAAATTAACGTTCCGGTGTAATTTCTGGGATCGATTTCACCGACTTCTGAATTTTGGACAAGAATATCGGCATTTCCACCTGTCATATAGATAAAAAGCCCTTGGGAATCATTTATTACAGCCGGGCCGCCGTTCATAAACACGCCCCATTGGGTTTGAATTTCTGTATTGATGATGTGAATGTTGTTGAAATCTATAGTTACGGGTTGACGAACCAGCAGACCCGAAATAAATGCAGATTCGTTATCTGGAAAACCAAATAAAAATTTATTCAGTTTTGAATTAGATATGGTGATATTTGTTCTCAAGGCATCGGCTGCGATGTTCCAGCCCATTTCAATACCGCCGTTATAGCCTTTGTCATTATCCGCAACTACGGTTCTGCGTAGAACCAGATTGTAATCTAAGCTGTCGGAAATACTCTCCTTTGCAACCCAGTATTCCTGATATCCAGGCCGCAAGCTGTCAATCACAACGGGTACATTATGTGGAATAGCAATAAAAATCGCCCCCACGTAACTGTCTTCAATCAAGACTTCTGCGGTTCCTTCGACATGAATAAGGCCCAGGGGTTCCTGAAATAGGTAAGAATGGCGTATAGTTACCTCGGAATTTCCCTGATATTGTTGATTCAAAGAAAAACAATTGTTTAAAATGAGTTTTGAGTTGTTTTCAGTGATTAGGTAGCCGGGTTTCAACATTTCCACTTCCGAGGGATTAATTCCCTGGGTTAGATCCAAACCACCGAAGATAGTGGTGTCGGCCTGTAAAAAGGAAGAACCAAGAAGGCGAATAAATCTTTCACTTCCAGGCTTATCTGACAAGTCAATAATAGATTGCCGGATGATGAGTTGAGAACTGTCTTTTAACACAACATCGCCATTTATAATGTAACTGGTGTTCTCAATAGTCATCGTCTGACTACCCGTGAGTATCAAATCGCCTTCGAGGGTTAGCTGTTTTTGAATGTTTGGGTTAGGGAACGTAGTTTGAGCTTGAATTGAGCGGACTTGAAAAATCAATACAGCAGCGAGCAATACGGCCAATTGGCAGGATGGTTTGAGTTGTACTTTCATGACATATCCCTTCATCTGTTTGATTTTGACTAACGGTGGCAATAGCTAACACTAAATCCTAACTTGATAATTGTTTGAATGGACATTTCTTAAACCTAAAAGTGATTATCTGGTTTTATGAATAACACACCAATTTAATTAACGCATTTTCATTTTGCAAATAAAATTCGTATTATAAAATGGAAAAGGGAAGGGAGATAGTATTCACTTTGATTAATTCAAGCGTTTCTTTATCACCCATATTAAAATCATAATCTCTCCCTTGTAGCACTTACATACATCCGGCCAATCTCAAAACTCGATATTCTGGCGTCTTTGAGCTGGACTTTGTACTTGCCTGCAAAAGTTTGTTTTATCTTATTGATTTTATTAAGCTGACTGTTTCAATTCCTGATCAATTCTTTCCTTTAGAAATATCTTTATGAGAGACTGATAAGGCACATCTCTTTTATTAGCAATCATTTTTATCTCATTTAACATGAATTCTGGAAGGCGAAGTGAAATGGTTTTTGTCGATGGCTTTAGTTTAGGAAATGCGATTTTTTCTGCTCTTTTCCAATTGATATATTCCGTAGAGTCAGATTTTGCCCAAAACTCCCTTTCTTCATCTTCATTTTTAAACTCAGGTATCTTTTTTAATTTGTTCATAATATGCTTCTCTTTCTTTTTTATTCATATCTCTTGCTGTAATGATACGAATAAGATTTTTTCTTATAGTAAATGCAACAAATAGTAATCTTCTAACATCTGTTCTTCCAAGTAAATACCATCTTTTCTCAAGACTAGAATGTTTTAGGTCATCAGCAATGATGAGTGGTTCATTGAAAAATACTTGCTCGCACTCATTTCTAGTAACCTTGTGACGGATCCAATTTTTTTCAGCGTTTCCTTCGTCCCATTCAAATCCAGCACAATTTAAAAGCAGTTCATCCATTGAATTTGTATATTACTGAAATATACATTAATTGTCAATATATTTTTCATAAAACTATTTATTCATTGCAAAATTCTTTCATGACAGATTCTGATAGATTCGTTTTCGAAATCTGTTTTCGAATACCAAATCCTGCAAAAATATTAAAACCTTAATCTCTCCCTTGTTGCATTGACAAACGTCCGACCAATCTCAAAACCCGATTTTTTGGCGTCTTTGAGCTGGACTTTGAACTTGCCTGCAAAGGTTCGTTTCATTTTGTGAATTTTATCGATGGCTACAATTGTGCTTTTATGAATGCGAATGAATTGTTCGGGATTGAGGGCTTTCTCTAGGTCTTTGAGCGTGGAGTCATAAATGAACTCACGAGCGGCAGTGTGCAGGAAAATGTATTTATCCTCCGCCTGGAACCAGTAGACATCTTCGGCTGGAATGAAAAGAATCTCATCACCAATCTTCACTGAAAACCGATCGAGATATTTTATTGGCTTTACAATAGATTTCAGAATGGTGAACAGTTTTTCATCAGCCGGGCGGTTTAGTTGCCTGACCTTTTCAATGGCCCGGGCAAGCCGTTGCGAGTCGGTTGGTTTAAGCAGGTAGTCAATGGCGTTCTCTTCGAAGGCTTTAATCGCGTACTCGTCATAGGCGGTTATGAAAATAACCGTGGGCTTGTGTTCGATTTTTACCAGCACTTCAAAGCTTGAATACACCGGCAGTTGGATATCGAGAAAGGCTAAATCGGGCTTGCTATCGTTGATCAATTTTACTGCAGCCGGGCCGTCCTGGGCCTGGCCAACTATTTCGATTTCGTCGAATTCCTGCAAAAGTGATTTCAGCCGTTCAAGCGAGGGTGTTTCATCTTCAACAATGATGGTTCTAATTATCATGAGGCAGTTCGATGCCAATATAGGTGCCGCCTGATTCAGGTTTTGAAATGTTAAACTTGGCAGATTCACCGTAATTCAGCTTCAGACGCTGCTGAATGCTGTATATCCCAAATCCAGAGTGGGCCTTGTTTAAATCGATTCCTACGCCGCTATCGGTCACATCAATTTGCACCCGGCCATTCTTTTTCTTGGTAAGAATCTTAATGGAACCGCCTTCTTTTTTAGGTGACAAACCATGTTTAATTGAATTTTCGACAATGATTTGCACGATCATCGGAGGGATTTTATAGGAGTCCAGTTGTTGCTCAGCCTTAATTTCATAATTCAGCCGTTTGCCCATTCTGACTTTCTCAATCTCAAGATACTGCCTAACCAGCAGTAGCTCCTCTTTCAAAGGCACGAGCGTGTTGTCGGGCATTGTCAGCGTCTTTCGATAAATATCAGACAAATTCAGGATCATCTTCTCGACTTCGCCCGGATTGCGTTTTACGATATCCAGCATGGTATTCAGCGTATTAAAAAGAAAATGCGGATTCACCTTGGATTGCAGCAGAGAAAGTTTCGATTCGACCTGCAGCCGCTGCAGTTTTTCATTTTCCTGAATTTTAACCGCCAGTGTATTTGAAAGCCTCTGGTAGAGGAAATAAAGCACGACAGCAGCCGTGATAACCGTCAAGACAATTAGGTTGACCGTGACTGTTAACAGATGCCAGCGGCTGACGGTGTATTGATCAATTCCACAAATATTGCTAACTAAATAAAATGAAGATTTCGTTGCAGTGGCGATTATTAGACCCACGACCAGAATTGAGATGATAATGCGTAAATAGGAGTTGGTTAGAGCGTACTTCAACCATTTTTGATGAATTTGGAAATATAGACTGCACAATAATGCCACACCATTTGTAAGGCTCAGGCATAAAATGAGATCATCAATAAAGTAATGGAAATTTCCCTTCGGGATGGCAACAATCAAAGTCACCACGAAGCCAATGATTTGCCAGAGGAGCAAAAGCAGAAGCCAGTTTTTATTTTTAAATTTGGTTTGATTTTGAGATGGTTCTGTAGCTTTCATTTTCCTAATATCGTTATAATGTCATTCCCGCGTGATTTAAGCGGGAATCCAGACGCCTTGCACATGGATTTCCCGATTTATCCCGACATTCATTATTATTCTCATAAACAGCTTTAGAATTTCGTATTTGGTCAATTGTTATTTATTTAAGATTTGTGTTTTGTCATTTGTTGTTTTTCGCTTCGAATATAGGATTTATCAAATAAGCCACAATAATGAGAACAACACAGCCGATCACATTAAACCATAAATACGGAATCTCGGTGAAAATAAAACATCCAAAAACCACCAGCTCGGCGATTATGGCTGCAAGAAAAGTGGCATTCCCACCTATTTTTTTTAAGTAAAATGCGATTAAAAATATCCCGAGTACTGTGCCGTAAAAAAGCGATCCCAGAATATTCACAGCTTCGATCAATGTTCCGAGGCGATTGGCGTACAATGCGAAACAAATGGCGTAAATTCCCCAAAAAATCGTCGCCAACTTGGATGCAATGAGATAATGCCGCTCGGATGCTTCTTTCTTGTACATTCGTTTGTAAATATCAATAACGGTTGTGGAGGCCAGGGCATTTAGCTCAGCGGATGTGGAAGACATTGAAGCCGAGAGAATGGCAGCAAGCACAAGCCCGACTAATCCAATCGGTAAAAAATTGACAACAAAACTTAGAAATATGTAATTAGTGTCATTAGTGTCCGCAGCGGGATTGGCTTTTTGAATGAGCTTAATCCCTTCATCTCTGATGCCCGATTCAGTGGCTTTCGTTGATTCCAGCTTCTGAAGTGCATTATTTAACTCCGTACTATTATCGGAGCTGTTCGCAGCTAACATTTCCCGAATGTAAATTTGTTTTTCCTGATGCACTTGCGCGTATTCGTTTTCTAGTTGTTGATACTCCGCAGCATACGCGCTTTTGTTGACGTTCGCCGTTTCGACCGAATTAAAGAACAGGGGAGGGGTGACAAACTGATAAAACACAAAAACCATGGCGCCGATAAACAGAATAATGAATTGCATCGGGATTTTTATAATCCCATTTGCGAGCAGTCCCATTCGGCTTTGAGTTATCGAGCTGCCAGCGAGATAACGCTGCACCTGCGATTGATCTGTGCCAAAATATGACAGCGCCAGGAAGGTGCCACCAATAAGGCCTGACCAAAAACTATATCGATCCCTCCAATCAAAAGAGAAAGTTATGGCGTTTAGTTTTCCCATTTTACCCGCGACATGAGCTGCATCTAAAAATGAAATGTCCGGAGGCAATAAACGATAAATAGTAACAAATGCCGCGAACATTCCCACGGTGATTACGAGCATTTGCAGTAGGTGGGTTTTATTGACCGCATCAGTTCCGCCCGATGCTGTATAAAGAATGACCAATCCGCCAATAGCAAATATGGTCAGACGAATATCCCAGCCCAGGAGTACCGATATAATTAATGCCGGCGCAAAGATGGTAAATCCAGCAGCCAGTCCCCGTTGAATTAGAAACAGAAAACTACCTAAAGCGCGGTTTTTCAGGTCAAACCGTTGTTCTAAATACTCGTAGGCGGTGTACACATTCAGTTTATGATAAAGCGGAACAGCCGTGATTGAGAGAATGATCATGGCGATGGGAAGCCCAAAATAGAATTGCACAAATCGCATGCCGTCCGCATAAGCCTGTCCCGGTGTTGAAAGAAAAGTGATGGCGCTGGCTTGTGTGGCCATAATCGAAAGAGTTACCGTATACCACGGCACTGATTTGTTAGCCAGCAAGAACTCTTTGACGTTTTTACTTCCGCGACTTTTCCATGTTCCGTACCCTACAATAAATACCAGAAAACTGCCCATTAACAACCAATCCAGAGTGCTCATTCAATAATCCTTGTCAATCATTACGTAAAACTATATCCAAATAGTAGTTTTCATCTGGATTTTATAGCCCCTTAAGAATCCCTTCAATTCGAGCTTTTTGGCCAGCAGGCGCTAAATCAAGAGCTTTTTCATAATTCTTACGCGCACTTTTTTTATCGCCGTTATTTGCTAACGCATCGCCCATACTATCATACGTATTCCAGGCTTCCGGATGTCTCTTAATATTTAATTTGAATATTTTGATGGCATCATCCAGCCGGTTCTGGCCGACTAATTGATAACCATAGGCATTCAATTCTGCTTCAGTGGACGTTTCGATTGCAGCTTCCATCAATTTATCAGCTTCTTCAGTTTGCCCTTTTATAGTTAGCAGGCGGGCTTTTACAGCCGTATTGTTGAAATTATTGCCACCGTTCATCGAGAGAGCTTTGTCTATCCAGGTCATGGCTTCATCAAGATTCGTATTATTTTGCGCACAATAACCAGCAGCCCTACCCCAGGCAGCTTGATTAAATCCTATCGCAGAGGTCAATAAGTCACGGTATGTATCCAGTACGATTTTATGCCGGTCAAATTCGATTGTGAACGGCACTTTTACTTTTCCCCAGTGCAGAAAGGCGTCACAGGACTCTGCTGATAAATTATCGAAGCCATAAGACAACCGTTCCTGATCCGGCCCTTCCAGGGGTTTTACCTTCACTCTCAAAGCGTCATTTTCTTCTTCATAGAAAAAACTTCCCCAGGCGTCGTGATCTTTACTGAAAATAATTGTCCGTTCTTCTTCGTGAACAAGCATGTGGAGACCGTAAGTACCAGCTGGCAGGGGATGGCCATTTATTTTAGCATCGTGACTTATTGATATAGTGGTATTTTCGTTAGCTCCTGCACGCCAGGGCATTGGTTTGCCGTTGCCGAATGGATTGGGCGCCAGGCCATAAGGCACCAATTGACCCCAAATTTCTCTGCCTTTCATTCCCGGTCTGCTGTAATTAATTTCAACTTCCGCAAATCCAACAGACTGAGCAACTTTCGCCTGAGGGCTTACGCGAATACCGGGTAAATTTTGTTGTGCAAATGATTCAAAAACCAGCAGGAGACTAAATGCACAAATTAGCATTGGCATAAAAGAAAATCTTGATTTCATTAAATATACCTCCCGTATAATATGATTCGAAATTTAATTATTTAGCCTGAATTTCTCACCGCAGAGGTGGCTGAGAACGCGGAGTTAAAACTAAAACTAATTATTAATAGAATTAAAAACGTTAGCTAAACTTTTTAGTAAAGAAATAAAAAAGAATGATTAAAAAAATCAGGTGAAAAAATACCAACGCGTACACGCGTTTCCACGTGCCCAGGATCGGTGGTGCTCCCTCTTTATTGTTAATTTGCTCGTGTTGCTTTTCCATTGTATTTTCCTGCTGAAATTAAGTTAACAAAAAAACGATATGCCCCGGGAACGCCCGCTGGCAACTGCCGGAACCAGGAGATTCCTGTGTAAATGAACACGCCTTTTCCATATCGGGTGAATAACATAGCGCCTTTTTTATCCGATTCGTTTGGGTCGTGACCTGAAAGAATTGGTTCGAATTTCTCATCCCATTGACTTGCGAAATACAAGCCTCGTTCCTGCACCCAACCTTCAAAGTCTTTTTGGTTGATTTTGTTTGGGAAATTTAAAAGCTGATGTTCTGGATTGATAAATGAGATTGGGGCGGTTTCAACAGTCACACGATCACGACCGAGTGTAAATGGATAGGGACCTAAGTCATCAGTTACTAAACCGCGCGACACATTATATTGCACGATTAACGTACCGCCATTTTTCACATATTGCAAAAGTCGCGGCTGAATATGCTTCATACGCGTTCGGGTATTATAGACTCGAATTCCAGCAATGATAGTATCGAATTGCGACAGCTTATCATTTTCCAGCATCTCATCACTTAGAAGCGCCACATCATAATCCAGGTTGCGTAAACCGTCTGCGACTTCATCACCGGCTCCCATAATGTAACCTAATCTGTTAGCCACCCTTTTTATATCTAATTTCACCATTTTAATCTGACTCCGCGGAAATAGCACCAGCTTTTCGATGTGTGGATGCGAAATTTCAATCAGAGCTTTGTCAAATTTTTCTCCATCAATCGTAGCTTCAGCTACGAATATAGCTTCGTCTGACTGTCCTGGAGGTGATACTTTAAATGTGACCTGTATTTCTTCATATTTATTTTTTAAAGAAAACGATATTTTTGCTGGAGTTATGTTCCACTTTGCAGACCCCCTGAGTCTGATTTCGCCAGTGACATTTTGGGAATGACTCTTTAATCTGACTTTTACTTCCTTTGAATTATTATCTGCAAAAATGCTGATTTTATTTTCCAGGTCGATTGTTACCTTTGGCCTGATTTCAAATGGTCGATAGAGCTCGCCGTCGACTCTGTCTCTCCAGCGGAATAAAAGAGGGATTGAGTACTCCAAATTATGCCCCTCGCTTTTTAATGTGATTTTGACATTAATTGAAGGGGGATTTTCTGCCAGACTAATTAGTTTTTGGTCAGAAATTGTGAAGGTTCCTTCTGTTGGCGTCTGCTTTAACCAGTAGGGCTGCGAAATCGCATAATCTTTTGGGATGCGAACTGTTTTGTTAATGGTTACCGGGTCGTTGTTTTTAATAGCGTTATTTAACGTGGTATCCAGGGCAATTCCTGATATATTTATTTTTTTGAGTTGGAAGGGATGATTAGATCGATTTACTAATGTTGTGCGTATCTGAATCTCATCTCCCGGAGCGGCTGTAAAGTCGTCTGCGATTGCCTCCATCCAGAGTCCGGCGCATGACTGGATTACACGCAGTAGTTCTTGCTGCTTGGTTTCAATCCAATAATTCGTGTCAAGCTGGTTTAGCTCGTCATGCACTGCCATTAATCCTGGAATAGATTTTGATGAATTTTGAGAATCAAAAGATTGCAGTATCTCGCTCAACATCTGACTGATTTTTTGTCCGCCAGGCACTCTGTTCCACGATGTGTCAATCCTTTCCATGATATCAGTCGAGGCAGTTTCGCCATCATTCAATTCAAAGTAATCGTATCGGGTTCCCCTTCGGCCTGTTGCGCCAAAGCCCTGACTCTTGTGCATGGAGCGGCTTTCTGCGGCAATTTCTGAATAGGATTTACCTAAGAGCGTATTATACTCCCCGATATTTACACTACGCAATCCTTTAGCTTCTTCCTCACTGGGCCGCCATTTATTCCAAAATATTCTTTTGGTTTGCCATGTTTGAACATGTTTTAATTGCTCGGGAAATTTATCAGGATTGGCGGCGTCATGGAATGCTTCTTTGGCTAACCATGCAGAAGCTGTATGGTGACCGTGTCCACCGGAGCCATTGGGGGGGAATCGAGTTATAATGACATCAGGTCGAAACTTTCGAATCGTCCAGACAACATCCGCGAGAATTTGCTCCTTGTCCCAAAAATCGAATGTTTCCTCTGGTGATTTTGAGTAACCAAAATCAATGGCCCGGGTAAAATACTGTTCGGCGCCATCGATTCTACGGGCTTCCAGAAGTTCCTGGGTTCGAATAATACCAGTTTCAGCGCCTTTTTCTGAGCCGATCAGGTTTTGGCCGCCGTCCCCGCGTGTGAGTGAGAGGTAGGCTGTTCGATATTTTCTGCCTTTAGAGAAATAAGCCAGAACTGCAGTGTTCTCATCATCCGGGTGAGCGCCTAAATAAAGAACGCTCCCGAGTACATTCAATTTTTGCAGAGCAATCTGTAATTCGGCGGCATTTTTGATTTTAGCAGGTTGCGCTGTTGCATTAATTACAGGTAACGCTAATAGAAGAACAAGTGTAACATATTTTTTGAAATACATTTTTTTATCCAGTATGATTTATTTCCATGAAAAATAATATTAAAATCGAAAGCCTGTAATGCCTTGGATTTTCACTGAATAGCACAGATTCTGTTTAAATTTTCTAGGCGGTCAAAAACTGTGGTGCAGAGAGATTTTATTCAATACACTAAAAAGATTCTTCCAGCATGACAAATGAGGCTATCTCTCATAGCAATCATATTCGCGCGGTTGTTTTATTGTAAGAAACGTTTTTTCGGAATCAAGCTTCAGCTTGAGTGAAAAGTACTACGACCAAGCTAAAGCTTGAACACCGAAAACTGGAGTGTTTCTTAAATGGAATAGGTGTTTGTAACCAAAACTAATCAGTCTTTGATTCTTCAGCTAATTCGATTTTAAAAGGCACTTTCAGTTTTTCCCAATAAACATAGGCTGTTGCAGAAGTTCCTGCCAGGTTTTCAAATCCGAAAACCAACCATTCCTGATGGGCTGCTTTTGCTGGTGTAACAGTCACCCTTAGTGCATCTTCATCCTTGTTATAAGCGAAGCTTCCCCAGATGTCATTTTTCTTGTTGAAAATGACGATCCAGTCTTTCTCTGATGGAATCATGTGAATGCCATATTTACCGGCCGGCAGTTTTTGTCCTTCTACCATCAGGTCGTTGTTGAATTCGATGGTGGTGTTTTCGTTTGCACCTGCACGCCAGGGAAATGGTTTTTCTTTTGAGTATTTATTGCCCGGTGCTAAACCATAAGGTACCAGTTCGCCCCATATTTTTCTCTCTTTGACGCCTGGTCTGCTATAGTTAATGATGATTTCCGTGTCAATTCCAAGTGATTGGGTCACGCTGGCTTTCAAGCTTGGGCGGACTTTTTCCCCCTGTGCCAGTGTTGTAGAGGGGGAGTGCAGTAAATAAGTTAACATGAATAAGAACACAATACTAATTGATAACCGTTTCATCGTTACCTCCTTTTAAGTGAAATTAGTATTTAGTAGATTAAATTTGTTTAGGATGTTTCAGTTCTACGCTGCAAAGATAAACATTTTAATTCAATAATATAACACCTTTCTGATAAAAAGCAAAATTTATAGAGTAAATGTTAAATATTTGACGTTGAATGATCGTAAATAAACACTATTTAAGCTAAACAAAAAAAATCAAATTTTTATTCGGCCAATTTTAAAATGACATACTTAGCAGATTCAATATTTTTCTGGCATCAGATGTTTGAAGATGTTATAACATTTTCTGGTTTGGGACTTAAAAGCATTACTTCACCCAGTTTTGAATACCGCCAGAAAAGGAGAGCAATGATGAAAGATAGTGTTACGGAAACCACTGATGTCTCAATTCCAAACTCTCCACCTGTTAAAAAGGCGGGCCCTATTAATTCTGTTTGAAATACTCCTAACTGCGATTTCCCGCTCATCGTTGTGCCCAGCAACGCTGACAGAGCAAAATTCCAGCCAGCGTGAAATCCAATGGGCAGCCAGAGTGATTTGCTCCTGATATACATCGCCACAAATAGAAAGGAAGTAATTATGCTTGCAAAAACCAGCCAAACAAAAGAGACTGGACTCATGTTCTGGATGTTTTGCAAAAAGTGTGCAAGCCCGAAGTAAATCCCGCCAAATATCGAGGCAACAATCCAGCCCCATTTTGCTGCCCATTCTCTTATTGCCATACCCCTGAAAACCAATTCTTCAACAACAGCTGTAAACAATACCCAGCCCAAATAGCCAACTAAAATGGCGCCTATCTCTTGCATTGACAAGCGATCCGGGTAGCCGGTAATCCGTACAACTCTGAACAGAGAAAGCGTTGCTATTATCAATAGCGGAAGCAAAAATCCCAACGCCGCTCCCTGTGACAGCAATCTGATGTTGAACTTCAAACACATCCATTCTTTCTTTCGCTTCCACAGGTATTTGACAATTAATAGAACTATTGGAATCCCAACAATTAGCCCGTTCAATCCCATTCCTAAAAGAGTGGAATAGTTCTTAAATTTTCCTTTTACAATTTCTTCCTTAAAGATAGACTCATAACTCGCGTTATTTAGTAGAGATGCTATCCATGCTCCAGAGTATTGTGTTGTGTGCATCAAAACGAACAGACCGTAGCTCCAGAAAAGAACCAGTAAAGGATTTCTCATTTTGAATTTATCATTCATATTTTTCTCTTTGTTCTGCCAGAAAAGTTGAGATAGATTAGTACAGACTATTATTGACTGACGGTTGTACGCGTGAACATCATTAAATTTCGTGTTTTTCTGTGTTGTTCCGTGGTAAGATTAGTTGAATTGAGTGAAATACGGTATCTAAAAGAGTTTATTTTACGAATCGTGGTTAAATAATATCGCTGATTAAATCAAGCTCTGACTGGCTCTTCATATTTTCCATTTTTATAATCAGTCCTGAATTTTTCTGCCAGACCATGTACAATCCAGAACTCAACCGCATCATGAAAAGTAATGATCTCAATATTTTGGGACTGGAGTTGTCTTCGAAATTTCATTATTTCGCTCACTTGTAGAGTCATAAAATCCGATTGATTTAACTTATTATCCAGCATCTCGGCCTCTCTAAGGAAACTCCTGTCGCAAATTAACAGTCAAGGTGAATAATGGCTTCCGCAACGAACACTGATATAAGCGGCAATGCGTACTGATACGGCGAAATTTAATCGAATTTAAAAGCGTGCTTTTTAGTTTGCGCTTACCAGGCAGTTTAATCGTTCTTTCTGCCATGGTCCGTGAAGTAAGCGCAGCTACAATCTTAGTTGTAAATTAACTTAAAGAGATTAATTATGCAAGGAATTTGTGCAGATATGATATGCCAATGATTGTCTGCGAAGCACATTTTATCAAATATGAGAATGGCACGCTTCAAGTTGATCTCGTCAATGTGAGATAAGTCAAGCGGATAATAAAGAGCAGAGAATTCCGATATAGCAAATATTTTGATTTTTCGACGTCCAATTCTTTTCTGCTTAACGCTGGCGCTGAGTGGCGCGACGAAAAAAATAATTTTTCTGCTACATCAATGCGGACAGGGAGCGC
>CAZIKB010000135.1:0-16048 GCA_964539665.1 uncultured Cytophagia bacterium | reverse complement strand
TTGATTCTCACTTTAATACTCTTCATTTTTTCATAAAACTTTTGACACTACCTTCAGACAACTATTTAAATTATTTTACTGCACAATTATATTAAGACGAATTTGTTTACATCATCACTATTTTTGAATTATCCGGTCTAAAACAGTTTCTCATCATCTCTCAGTACTTCCATCAACATTTTCGCATCTCTTTCTGCAACATGTAAATGCTCTGTCATAGAATCAAAAACTCCTTGCTTATCTTGATTTTTTATCATTTCAAATATATTCTGGTGATAATTTAAAGCGGTATATTTTTTCTTCTGTTTAACATGTTTTACAATCAGCGTCTTAATCTTCGGCAGTAATCGAAAAAGAGGATTCATCAGGAGAGCATCCATAGGATTACCAGTAGCCTCGACGATTTTAGCATGAAATTCAAGATCGAGTTGTGCCAGTATTGAATAATCATCTGAATTCGGTACTAATTGTTTCAGGTTATTTTCTAACTCAAGCAAATCATTTTGAGTTCTGTTCATGGCAGCAAGCTTTGCCAATTGAGGTTCAATCGTCTGGCGAACGTGCATAAAGTGAAGGATATAAGATTTATCAAAATTCATCTCAAGATACATGCTCATCGGTCTACTGGCATGTTTTGTAGAATAATCACTGATAAACATACCGCTGCCTTTACGAATGCTAATCAATCCCTTGGTATTTAACTTTTATACAGGTCGCTTTGCTTGTGGCTTCAACTCTGTTAAGCCTGCAATCTTCACTGGTTTTCCACTATCTATGCTTTTTCTCGCAGCAATGCCTATTAGAATGGACATCGTTCCATCTCGTGTACCGGCGGATTGTTTCAAAGGATCCGGGATTTTTGGATCTTTGAATAATTTGTCCTTCATACGCATATCACCACCGCCATGACCACCTGCGGCATGCGGGATGCGAATTAACTCGGTGTCACCATAATTCATTGTTAAGCGTAATTCATCATAATTATCCATGGGCCAGGACTGTTTTTCGTGAATCCAGGACTCAAGGCGACCTTTAGTTCCATTGAAAACGATTCTATAACCTTCGTACGGCGAGTAAGTTGTCAGCGAATAATTGACTTGCACACTGTTCGCATATTTGATAAGAACACCCATCTTATCGAAAATATCTATCTCCTCTCTCCAAACGCAAGCGTCCCGGATGTAACCATCATGATGTTCATTTTTTACATATAAATTCAACAGGTGCTCATCTTGGGTAATATCCCAATAAAGCTGGCATTTATCCTTGTGCAGACAATCCCTGCATTTAGTAGAACGAAAGGAGTTGTTTTTTCCAAAAAACTCCAGACTACCAAAGGCAAAAACTTCGTCAGGATCCGAATCCACCCACCAATTTAAAAGATCAAAGTGGTGGGTGGATTTGTGTACTAATAGCGTACCACTTTTTTCGCGTATTCCATGCCAGCGGCGAAAATATCTCGGACCATGTTCAGTATTGAGATACCAGTGAAAATCCACAGAGGTGACCATGCCAATTGCTCCATCCGCCAATAATTCTTTGATACGAGCACGGTGTGGCGAGTAGCGGTAATTAAAGGTCACAATTACATTACGACCAATCTTTTTTTTTGCATCCAAAATCGCTTGAGCTTTTACTTCATCGGTTGTCATTGGTTTTTCAGTAATTACATCAATACCAAACTTCAACGCACGGATGATTAGCTCGTGATGTGTGGCATCCACAGTTGTCACAAGCAGCTTGTCCGGCCTGATTTGGATTAACATTTTTTCCACGTCCGTGAATGTTGGACAATCAACGCCAATATATTGTTTTGCATAATTCAACCGCCCTGGATTTATATCTGCCAATCCAACGATTTCAACATAATCACTATATTCTTGCAGCAATTCACGGCCAAACATGTTGACTCCTCTTACCCCTGTACCGACGATTGCAAGCCGCATTTTTTTATTGGGGTTAGCTCCCTGTGTTACGGATTAATAATGGTACTACTTGCTAGTATGGCGCCGCTGGTTGCCAAAAATTCTCGCCTTGATAGGTCTTTCATTTTGCATCTCCTCTTTATTGGCATGAATTTCAAATTATCGATCGCAAGCATTTAATGGTCTGTTCGGCGCAGGTGTCTGGATCCGGCATGGGTAAAATTTCAGCCGAAACAAATCCATCATAACCAACACTTGAAAGTACTTTTAATATACGGTCGAAATCAACATGGCCGGCGCCAGGATACCAGCGGTTTGAATCCGCGACGTGGAAATGGAAAATCTTGTCGCCCGCTGCCCGGATACTCTCGTCGATATCTGGCTCTTCAATGTTCATATGAAAAGTATCCAGCAAAAGGCCAAAGTATTCGGAAGCCACTCTTTCGGTCAACTCAATGCCATCCCGAACCGTGACAATCAGATTGGTCTCATAGCGATTGATTGGCTCCAGAGCTAATTTAACATTTTTAGGTGCGGCATATCCAGCGCATTCTTTTAAAGCTGCAACTAACCAGCTATTAGCTTGCTCTTCAGATATATTTACTTCGACTTTACCACGAATTAATCCCAGAATGACGACCGCGTCAAAATGCATGGCAAAATCGATCTGTGATTTAATTCTGGCTATCGCCTGTTCCCGGATTTTGAAATCGGGATGCGTGAAAGAAAGCCCTTCTTCTCCGTAAGCCTGGCCGGTGCCAATGGCCGGAACTTCAAGGGAATGTTCAGCCAGATTTTTTTTCACATTTTCAACATCCAGTAATTTTGGGTCCCTGACAGCTAACTCTACACCGTCATAACCAAGCATGGCGATTTTAGCAACATTAGTTGCCAATTCTCCTTTATATGCAAGCGCTGAAAACGAAGCGGGCTGAGTCGATAGCACAATACTTAATTTCATGTCAATTCCTGATTGAAAATCTGTAAGTTGAAAGCAGCGTTAGAAACCGACTTCCCTGGAAGAGGCCGGCTTCTAACTTGAATTATTTACCACAGAAACACACTGTGTTCTATTGTATTCTTTGGTTTATGCCATTATCCAGAAAAGTATTATTTTAGAATTAATATGAACCTCCGCCGTTGAGCTTCGGAAGTGCATAAACTGATTTCCATCCTGGACTAAATGGTTCTTTGAGAAAAGGCTCCATATCTTCCTTTGTACGCATACAAACTTCTTCAGCTGGCGGCACGGTTCCTGGCGGAAAAGCCTCCAGAATTTGGTCATTAATCAAAGTCAGGTATTTTAAAATTGCCGCCACTGCACGCTTGGCTTTGTGGGGTTCGCCAAGCTTTGGGAAACCGACTACCCCTTCTGGTATTGCAGACAATTCTATGGGGAAATGCCCCTGCCCCTCCGACCAGGTCATTGGGCGCTGATATGGATCAACCGCCTTGTCAAAATGTCCATCAGGCAGATATCCCTCTGGTTCTGTTTGCTCGGCAAATCCCATTTCACAGGAGTCTTCACCCAGCAGCAAGCGGATTACGGCTGTTTCGGCTTCATCCGCGTGAACGAAATCGGTGTCAAACGGACCGCCCCGGCCTTTAGTGCGGAAAAACTCTCTGACTGCCCGGTGCCAGTCTATGGTCCAAAAGATTCCCGGCAGATTGTAAGTTTTTTGGAATTCCTGAATGGCCGATTCCAGCACCCATTGCTGGCCGTGGTTATTTACCAAAATGATTTTCCTGAAACCGTCATTCCACAATCCCAGCATGACACTCATCAATGTTTTTCTTACGGTTTCTTCTTCTAAAAATACAGTCCCGGGCATGCCAATGTGATGATGAGGGTGAGCGCCATAATTGAGCGGAGAATAGGCCAAATTTACGGGTTGGCCTTTTTTCAAAGTAAAACGACGCACACCCTCTAAAATCTGAGATACCATAAAATTATCTAAGTGAGTTATTGTATGGACTCCGTGATTTTCCGTTGTTCCGAGGGGTACAAATACAATATCATTCTTTTTTCTATTTTCGACAACTCTATGACGCACGGTATTTTGAATGTAGACACCTAATTTACCCAGCTCTGATGGTGTCGGAATTTCATAATCCTCTAAAATTTTATCTATTTCCTGATCTGAAGCTTCCCAGATTTGCTTTTTCAAGCGGCCAACCGGCGTATCTTCAAAGCGAATGTCCGGCCGATTGGATTCTAACCATTTTGATTCATGTGACATGATGTTTACTCCTTTTACCAATAAAGTAGTTAATATTTTATCTTGAATTAATTTCTGTTAAGGCAACCGGACGATTTTCATCGCAAGATAATTGCGCAGCCAGGCTGATTTTCAACGCCGCTATGCCATCATTACAGGCAATGGCTGGATTTTTGCCTTCCATGAATTTTTCAACAAAATCGCTCAGTTGTGTAATATAGGCGTCGCCAAACCGTTCCATAAAATATGGTACGGTGTCATGATTAATTCCGGCTTCAGTCATTACTAAAATTTGTGTTTCTCGCAGATATCCGATCTTCACTGTACCTTTTGTGCCTAAAATTTCAGTGCGAATATCGTAACCGTAAACTCCATTTCGGCTTAAATCCACCACGCCCAATGTGCCGTTTACAAACTTAAGAGTGGACACACCATTATCGACGTCTCTGGTATCCTTCATTTCAGGATAAGCTAAGATACCGCCGATACTGTACACGCTTGCAACTTCTCCCATCAACCAGCGCGCCAGGTCAAAATCATGGATACCCATATCTGCAAAAAGGCCGCCGCTCACTTCGCGGTTTAAGAATTCCAGGCTGGGACGATGCGGATCTCTTGAACTGGACTTAAACACCACCGGTGTACCAATGACGCCCTCTTCAATTTTGCGTTTTGCGGCTGCATAGCCTTTATCGTATCTCCGCATAAATCCCATGTGAAAAAATATGCCTGAGTCCTCAATAACCTTTTTAATTTCATTCGCTTCGGCTAAGGATAGGGTTAAAGGCTTTTCACAGAAGACGGCCTTTCCCTGTTTTGCTGCTTCAATGATAATATCTTTGTGTGTGCTCGTTGATGTGATGATGACCACCGCGTCGATTTCTTTGTCCGCAGCCAAATCCTGGTAATTTTTATAACATTTAGACACACCAAAATCTTTTGAGCCGGACTCAAGACTTTTTTCATTGATATCTGAAATGGCGGTTAAATTTGCACCTGGAATGCGGTTCGCGATATAATCCGCGTAACTTCGCCCCATTCTGCCTAAGCCGATTAAACCTAAATTTAATTTTGCACTCATTTTTAGTTAGACCTTTTTTTTCTGGTACTTCTTAATTAGTTACTTTTACAAAATATGATAATATTTTTTTAACTGTCATTCCCGCAGTTCTACGGGAATCCATTTTTCTGTGCCAATGGATTCCCGAATTGAAGATTACGGGAATTACATTTCGCAACAGTAATAACCTTGCTTTATTTATTTGACAACGCATTTTCTTTTGTGATGAGCTCAATTTTCACAGGAATAAATTCCTGAATCTTTTCACCATTTATCAAACGATAAGCATTTTCAATAGCCTGCCGCCCCATCTCAGATGGATGCTGCGCAATGGTTGCGGCCATGAGATTTTTCTGAATTGCCTCGCGCGCTTCGCTAAATGCGTCAAATCCTACGACGGTAATTTGGCCGGCTTTGCCTGCAGCCGCAATGGCCTCGATTGCTCCCAAAGCCATCAGATCGCTGCAGGCAAACAAAGCCTGTACTTCAGGATGTGACTGCATAATATTTTGAAATACATTAAAGCCCTGGTCTCTTTCCCAATTGGCTGTTTGAGAGGTGACAATTTCAATACCCTGCTCATTGTCAACCACTGAATGAAATCCCTTTAGCCTGGAATCGCCTGTTTCATGCCCGGGTATTCCTTCAAGGATGGCTACCTTCCCTTTACCATTCAGACTTTTTGTAATAAACTCGCCGGCAAGTTTACCGCCTTCAAAGTTATCCGAACCGATAAAAGTGGCTGTTTTCCCTCCTGCTTCATTCAAAGTATTTTCATCCACTCGTGTATCAACAATTAAAACCGGAATACCAATCTGATTTGCTTTTACAACTGCCGGCACAATTTCTTTTGAGCCGCTGGGGGTAACAATGAGTGCATCTATTTTTCTCTGGATCAGGTTTTCGATGATTTGCATCTGTTTTTCAACATCCACCTCTCGTTCCGCTGCCTGAATAATTAAATTCACGCCTAATTCCTTTGCAGCTTTTTCAGCTCCCGCCTGCATGTCAATGAAAAACGGATTGTTCAATGTTTTCATAACCAGCGCTATTGAAGGACCATCAACGCCTTGTTTTTCTCCCCGCTGGCACCCTGATAGTGAGGCAATTATAAAACATGTATTTACAAAAATTATAAACTTTTTCATATAGACACCTCCATTTAAGAATAACTCAATATAAGCGTAACTCAATCGTCTCGTTTGAGTTTTTTCGTAAACGACACGTTTACGTTACATAATATACCTTTACTACACTTTTGAAGTTTAGCAAAGGTTGGTCAGTTACTTTCTCTGCTTTTTCAGGGCCATATCCATCAATACAGCAGCAATGATTACAGAGCCAATCACAGTTTGCTGAACGAAAGAAGATACACCCAGCAGGTTGAGACCATTTCGTAATACTCCCATAATCAAAGCACCAATTAATGTCCCAAATACAGTTCCTTCCCCGCCCATTAAACTGGTGCCGCCAATAACCGTGGCAGCGATGGCATCTAATTCATACATCATTCCGGCAATGGGTTGAGCAGAATTCAGGCGCGCGGTCAGAATTATCGCACCCAGACCGCTTAGCATGCCGCATATTCCATAAACCATGCTTTTGTAGTATTTCACATTCACCCCGGATAAAAGAGCGGCTTCTTCATTGCCGCCAATTGCATAAGTGTAGCGGCCTAACTTAGTGCGGGTGAGCACGAAGTGCGCGATAGCATAAACCACTATCATAACAATTACAGGAAAAGGAATGTGAAAAATCTCACCGGTGGCCAAAAATCGAAAATCTTCTGAAAAGCCGGAAATTGGTCTGCCCTGCGTATATAAAAGCGCTGCACCGCGGGCAACACTCATCATTCCTAAAGTCGAAATGAATGGTGGCAGACGGCCATAGGTTATCAGAAGGCCGTTTACGTATCCGCTAATAAGACCAATCGCTAATCCAATAACGAGGGCTAATGGGAAAGGTACGCCTGCTTGTAAACTGCTTGCTAACACCACTCCCGCAAATGCCATTACTGATCCCACCGAGAGGTCGATTCCTGCGGTAATAATCACAAAGGTCATTCCAACCGCAATTATGGCATTGATTGAGGTCTGCTGGGCAACATTTAACAAATTGGAGACAGTTAAAAAATAGGGCGTTAAAATCCAGAGTACGATGCACAAACCAAGAAGCCCTAACAGGGTTCCGAACTGCCGTCCATAGTGCAATATCAAATCTTTAATTGACATTTTCTTCACCCAGAGCACAGTGTAGTATTTTTTCCTGGCTGGCTTCGTCAGCAGAAAATTCGCCGGTAATCCTGCCTTGATGCATGACTAAAATTCTATCACTCATGCCCAGAATTTCAGGCAGTTCTGAAGAAATCATTATAATTGCCACTCCTTTGGCAGTAAGTTGATTCATTAATTTGTAAATTTCCACTTTAGCGCCGACGTCTATTCCGCGTGTCGGTTCGTCAAAAATAAAAATATCTGCCTGGCAACAAAGCCACTTACTTAAAACTACTTTTTGTTGATTCCCGCCGCTTAAAAAGATGACCTTTTGATTTAAGCCCGGAGTTTTGATCCGCAATTCCCTAAGGTATTTAGTTGCTGCCTGGCTTTCTTCTTTGCCGTTCACAACGCCGAATCTGGAAAATCTATCCACGCTGGGCAGACAGATATTTTCTTTCACCGATAATACTAAAAACAATCCCTGGGTTTTTCGATCTTCAGTTAAAAAACCGATGCCCAGATTAATGGCATTACGGGGGGATTTGATTTTCTGTAGTTTATTTTTAATAATAATTCTGCCGGCGTCTAATTCATCCACACCGAAGATGGCTCGGGCTAATTCTGTCCGCCCGGCTCCTAACAGACCCGCAACGCCCAGGACTTCGCCGCTTCGCAGTGAAAAGCTAATATCATTCAAAGTACCATTTCTTTTCAAATTCTCAACTTTCAGTACCACATCGCCAATTTGGATTTTTTGCTTTGGGAATTGCTCCTTAAGCTCCCGATTCACCATCATTTGAATGAGCTCTGATTTGGCAACCTCGCTAATACTTTGGGTGCCAATATATTTGCCGTCCCGAAGAACCGTAACCCGGTCGCCAATTTCAAACAGTTCCTCTAATCGATGTGAAATGTAAATGATAGCAACGCCTCTTTCCTTCAATTTGCGAATGGTATCAAATAGTTCATTGATTTCGTGTTCGGTCAGGGCCGAAGTCGGCTCATCCATAATGACTATTTTCGCATCCAAAGAAAGCGCTTTCGCAACTTCAACCATTTGTTGCTGGGCGACTCCCATATTCTTAATTAATTGACGGACATTAATTTCCACCCCTAAATCATTTAGAATCTGTTGCGCTGATTTATACAAAGATTTCTGGTTTATCACCCCGGCAGAATGGACAGGTTCACGGCCAAGGTAGATATTTTCGCCGGCAGATAGATGCGGGATTAAATTGAACTCCTGATAAATAATGCTGATTCCAAGTTCTTGTGCATGTTTCGGATTCTTTATATCTATTTCCTGGTTATTCAGTAATATTTGACCTGTGGTTTTTTGATAAGCGCCGCTTAATACTTTCATTAAAGTAGATTTCCCGGCGCCGTTTTCACCCAAAAGAACGTGTACTTCACCTTTACGCAGATCAAAATGAACATCGTCCAGAGCTACTACACCCGGAAAGGTCTTGTGGATATGGTTCATTTTAAGTATGACTTCGGTTTTCGTAATCATCAGTCTTTAGTGGTGCCGCGAAAAGTGACGGTACAACAACCAAGTCACAATAAATGAAAAAATCAGAATTACCGCAGGTATGATAATCCCAAGAATCGGGCTACCTATTCTGGTAGTTTCAACTAATAACAAAACCATGTTCATTTCTTTTCTTCCTTCGTTTGGTGTTTACGATAAGAAATCCAGGCCAGAATTAGACCCAGAAACGATGCAAAGTAGGCAATAGACATGCCGATCACCATAGTTAATCCTTCATTCATTTTGACTCCTCCCAGCGAACCGACCGCTCAAGTTCAATCAGATAGTCTTTTTGGCGTTTTTCATACTCAGTCGATATGACTTTTAATTTTGGATCAATTACCCAGTGCATAAGTACGATGAGAACAATACCAACGCCTAAAATTAAGAATCCCCACCAAAGTAAAAGAAAACTCAATGCGACTCCAATCGTAAGCGCCACATAAGCTAACGGTGAAATTACAATTGCGATCCAGTCCTCTTTGGTCCATTCGTCTGCTTCAACTGGTGTCCATTCACGTCGAATCCAGGACATTGTATCTCCTCCTACTTTGATTTTTTGACTAACTCTTGAATCAGGCCCCGCTGTTCAGCTTGCCAGCGAACCGGAGCCCACCAACCAATCGGCCGTGACATTACATAATACTTAACCAGGTGTTCCATATTTTCCGGTTTGGTTGATAACGTGACCGGAATATAAACCAGCGCACCAAGCAGCATGAGCAGCCAAAACTGCTGGTAGTCCAACAGCTCCGGCAAAATACCAAATGCCGGTAAAATCCAAACGACCAGCCAGCTAAGACCAAGATTTGCAATCCAGGATGAAATGTATCCCCATGAATTGAACCGCCACCAGACTACCTGCAGGATGTTCGGCAGCCAAATACCAGCGGCCATCAGCCAGAGTGCAAAAATCAGCCATTTGGTGATTTCCTGCATCATCAGCCCATAAACAAATGAGCCTATTAAAAGAATGAAGGTAGAAATGCGGCCAACCCAGACAAGGTTTTTTTCCGTAGCATGAGGTTTAATATAATGCTGATAAAGATCACGAGTGGCATACATGGCGCCCAGATTCAGATGTGTGGAAATGGTCGAAAGATGGATGGCCAGGATTGCCGCAAAAAAGAAGCCCACCATGCCCGCGGGCAAATAATCAAAACCAATTCGAAACCAACCCAGCTCATATTCTGCCGCATTGGTAATATCTGGAAATAGCACATAAAATCCAAGAATAGCCACAGCCCAGACAGAGTTGCGAACCAGTACGAGAGCGGTTCCCCACCAGATACTGTAACTGGCGTCACGAACGGTTTTAGCAGACTGGATTCTCTGTGCTTCTGGATACCAGTCAATACTGGTGCCCATACCAAATCCGCCAAGAATAGCAATGACCAGCATGGTAATAAACCAGGCTGCCGGAAAGTCTCCACTAAACCACCCGGTGAATGCAAACGGATTTATCCGCCAGGACTGATCCATCGCAGCAAGTTTACTTACAATGGCGCCAGGTCCACCAGCAGCGATAATTCCCCAGACTGAAACAATTAATATTACTGCCAAAGCAATAATCCCTTGTTGGAAATCCGCCATAACCACACCCCAGTAACCGGAGGCTAACACATAAACAGCACAGATCGAAGAAAAAACTACCAGTCCAATCCAGGTGTCCCAACCGAAAGCAAGATTACAGACCTTGCCCATAGCGATACCAACCCAGCCGAGGATAAACATATTCATGAAAACCTGCCAGCCAGCGATCCAGCCGCGCAGAAGTTCTGCGCCCAATCCGCCAAAACGCAGGGTGTTCCATTCTGCCTGAGTGTAAGCCAGCGAACGCCGGAAAATACGTGTAGAAACAAAAGCACTGATAGCGCACCAGGCTGAAAAGAAAGTGTACCAGATGCCAGCCAGGCCATATCGATAAATTACCCCGGTGACCCACATGGGCGTATCGGTAGCTGTATGCGTAGCGTAAACAGACGAAGCCGGTAACCACCAGGGCAGCCCGCGACCGGCCAGAAAAAAATCAGCTTCTGAGCGCTTTCCAAGCCGATAGAACAGGACACCACAGCCAATCATCAGCACGAGGAAAAGAATAATCCACAACCAATCAAGAAAACCAAAAACAACCATTTGTCCTCCCTCCAAAGAAAAACAAATACTATCTGTCCTGAATTATTTACATTGGAAACACACGGAATAACACAGATAATTTAAAAACAATAGTTTAGTCATGTATGATTCAATTATAATATATATCCAGGATTTCTTCAATGTCTATCACTTAACCTGTCTGATTTTCAGTGTCTTTTTCCGTGATATTCCGTAGTTGATGATTTATACATTAATATAAAGCCTCAAATAATACCCTGCCCTCGTTTCCTGATGGAAACGCTATTTGTAATACAGATGAAAGCGTCGGCGCTAAATCGTTTAATTTCACAGGCATTCGGTAAATACCCGGCTTAAATTTTTGTCCATAGAAAATCATCGGAATGTGTGTATTATTTGCTGAATCGGTTTCATGACTTGCGCCTTTGTCAGGACCTTTCTTATAAAAACTCTGTATATAATATGGCTGTACAACAACTACAAGATCTCCGCTTCGCCGTGGATGAAATTGCTCACTGACTTTTTGCGAAATTCTGATTTCAGGAAGATTACCTGATAATATTTGTGTTCGTGTAAACACATATTGTATCCCTTTTATTTGAGTCAGAGCATTTTGAGCCGTTTTTTCTACTTCATTCAATTCCAAATTCTTTGCGGTAATTGTCTCATAATTTAAATAAACATTAGGCTTTATAAATGCTTCTACCCAATCGGCCGAACCGAATTTATTGTCCAGAGCTAATTCAACTGTTTTTGGAATTACAATTGAGTGCGCACCAGAAGGCAGGGCAGTCTCGATCCTGCCCGCGTCAAAATGTAATTGAGCCATGTATTCAGGAATTGGGCCAAAGCCGTGACCTGCTGTTAATATAATCAAGATATTGTCTAAACCAATTTTCTTGTCTGCATAAGTCAGGAAACCTTCCAGAATCCGATCAAGTCTAATAATCTGATCCTGAATCTCCTGGCTGTAAATTCCATACGCATGACCGATGCGATCGGTAGCAGAAAAACCAATGGTTAAAATATCCGTGATTTCATCTTCACCAAGATTTTCATTTTCAATTACCGCTTTGGCAAAGTCAGCCAGGTGCTCATCTGCAAAAGGTGAGTGCATGAATGCATCGTAAAAATCAGCGCCGGGCTTATCGAGATTACCGTGAACGGGATGCGGAAAAACATTCCGCAATCCTTTGTAATCCAGCTCGTTTGGAAAATCATCTTGCCGTGATAGCGTATAAGCCTGTTCATCCAGCACTTTTTCCCAGGTGCGTTTAAAGAAATGATCAATCGAATTCTGCTGGTTAAAATTATAAACCCACTCTGGCAAGGATGTCAGATAAAATGTACTGGAAATAAACTTACCAGTTGTAACATCAAACCAATATGCCGTGTTGGCTAATTTACCACTCGGCAGGATGGCGGCGCGGTCTTTGAATCCAATTCCAATGACCTTGGATTTGAAATTATTAGACAGTTTAAGTTCATCCCCAACTGTGGTAACAAGCATTTTTTTAGCAGACCTGCCTTTTTTACTTTTTTGTCCATCAGTCTGATTTTGACCTTTCAACAATATTGCTTCCCGGTCTTCTACGCAATTTACTTTTTCTCGTAACTCTCTGTCCCAAAAATCACTATCTACTATACCATGATTATGTCCTGAAGCTCCTGTCATCATCGCTGCATGACCGGGAGCTGTCGTTGGTCGGTAGTGATAGATGTGAGCATTATTAAAATTAGCGCCGTTTTCTAAAAGGACTTTAAATCCGCCTTTGGATAAATATTTTTCAAAACGAGTAAAATAATCATACCGGAAAGCATCAATTGAAATTAAGATGACCAGTTTAGGACTCTGGTATTCATCAGACGATGCATAGGTTTGACCGATTGAATGAATAAGTGCCGTTAATATACAAACGCTAAATAGAAATTTTCTTAGATTTGACCAATTCATTAATATTACCTTTATCAATAAAGATATTAACGATTTAATCTTATTGCTTGGAACCTTTAACCTTTTGATTTTCAGTGTCTTCTTCCGTGCTATTCCCTGGCTTATTAATTAATCAGGTTAAATCATGTTTTTTTACAGTTACTTTACCAGTGCAATTGTCAGGTCTTTTCCTGCAATGTCCGACCAGGAATAAAGTTGAAATGTTTTGTTGTCCGACATGGCTACGAATAAACCCTTTGGAAACACATCACTTAGTTGGGCATTTGTTACTTCTGAGCCATCACTATCATTAGTCGAGACATTAACAACTTTTATTAATTTATGCTCATGAGGATTTTCTGGTGCTCCTTCACGGGTAAAAACGCGAAATTTGTTAGCCTGTTGGTCAGATACAAGTATGTAACCTGTGCCGTCATTGATTTTGTAGATGGAAATTCCTTCCCGGTCTTCCGCAAAGCCATCCTGACCAAACACGGCCAATTCTTTATTTGCGTCTGGTGCATCCGGATCCGCATGGTATTTGTGGATGCCGAACAATTCATCAGAATAATAAACATAACCCAGCTCATCATCCACAGCCACGGCTTCTATTTCACCATCGCCTTGATCGTTTAATCCACTCCATTCCCCAAACTCGCGAACTTTTGTGAATTTGACCTTTCCTTTACCATCATCAGTTAGTTGATATTGCCATAAATAACCGCCGGACGGGCCTTGTTTCCTGCTCAAAATTGCAAAAAATGTATCGTCAGTTGGTCGTTTATAGATGGCTATGCCCATGGGCCGACCAAATTCTTCACCTTCAAACGCCTCAATTCCCCCACCGTCAATGGGCTCAAGGTCTGGAAGTCGAAATACATGGATTTTGCGCGCATCGCGATCAGTTGCCACTGCGATATCCGTAGCCTGGCCATCGAGCATAAATCCGTACTCAACATCAACATTATTCAGGCGCTGCATACCCGATACAGATTTGATAATTTTACCGTCCAGACCAAATGCGAACAACGAGCCGCCTTTGTCGGTGCCAAGTATGATACTTTGCGCAGGCTCATTTGGATGGATCCAGATCGCCGGATCGTCAGAGTCAATGTTTACTGGTTCAGTAACAACTTTGGGTGCAATCAAATCTTTCTTTTCCTCAAGTGTCGAATTATCATTGGTACAATGAGAAAATGAAAAAGAAATAATGACTGATACTATAAGAAAATTAAACATCAGATTACAAAAACAAAATCTTTTCATTTTACATTTTCCTTCTTTAATTATTCCAAGCAGTGACAGAAATGGGTGCAGTTTCGTCGTCGAAATGATGATGAACAGGACTGCGCGAAGAAGAGCAAGGGGCCACATAATTTCAGATTAATTTGTTTGAGATGTCAATAACCATAGAATTTAAAATTTCGATGCCAATATTACATGTATTACTTAAGAAATTCTAAAAACGGCGCATTGTGATAACTACGCCGTTTTTAAGATACACGATTTAATGGAAAAGTAATATAATTGAATTATCCATTAAAAGACATACTTGATACCGGCATGCGTCCACCAGGAATAGAATTCCCGTTGAACCGGACGGTTCTCTTCACCAATATAGTAACGCAGTGGCTCATTAGTCAAATTGATCGCCTCGACGTAAACCTGCATGCCGCGGAAAATCCTCATACTGGCAGAAAAGTCTAATTGCAAGTGGTCGTCGTAGAAAATATCGTTCGCCTCGTCGTCTCCAACTGCATCAATATAGCTGCCATGGTAATTCAGGCCAACCCGGCCGGTGAATCCATATTTTTCATAGCTGATAGCGAAATTAGCGACATTTCCAGCCTGGCCAGGCAGGCTGATATCCGCACGGCCAGACACATCGGCTTTTGATTTCGTGAGGGTGTAATTGGTATAAATTCCAAATCCCTTCCAGAATCCTGGAAGGGAAGTGAACTGCTGTTGCCAATTTACCTCAACACCGTACAGTTTTGCAGTTTCTCCGTTAGCCCTTTGTTCTACTTCAAAGCCAGCATATTTGTGGCCGTCTGGTTGCTCGAAGAATTTAGTATAAATTATTTTGTCCATGGATTTGTAGAAGAATCCGCCGGATAAAATACCTATACCACTAAGATAGTGTTCAGCCATAAAATCAAAGTTGTATGCTGTCGTCGCTTTCAGAGCAGGATTACCCATAACCATTTCTTCATCCTCGGTCAGAATGATTTTATAAGGAACGAGATCGTAATAATTTGGACGTGCGATACCGGATGTGAAAGCAGCACGGATGTTAGTTCGAGGTGTTACACGATAACGAAAATGAACCATGGGTAGAAAATGTGAATATGAATCGTCATTTTTCACTTCTTTAGTGCTCTCGTAATCACCGTCTACATTAAACAAAACTTCGTTGCCAGTGTAGTCAATTGAAGTCAATTCGTGGCGGAAACCGGCCAGGATCATCAGTTTGTCAAAGTTGAGTGTGGTCATGGCATAGTAAGCTATAACATTCTCTTTAGCTTTGTAGTTTTCCGCGTCTGTGTCTTCACGGTTGATTTCCCCTTCGAGTAAGCCATCGCGGTTAGCCTTGAAAAAACTTCTCACTTTATTTGGAGCTGCTGATGGACCGACTCGGTATGCGCCGTCGAGAAAATTCTTATCCTCATCATTAGCAAGAAATTGACTCATTAACACATCATCATCGCCTTTCCAGCCGTATTCCCAGGTTGTATTAGACCTCTCCTTTGTTTGCAGACGAATTTTACCACCAAACTTTAATTCACCTGAATTGCCGCCAAGAAGATAAGGGTATTTGAGGTTTAAAGCAGCCATTAAATTCTTGTCAGTGTTACCTTTATTCTCAAATACGATCTCATCGAGCACCCAATTATTTGCGTCATGTTCGTATCCAGCGGCAAGATTTGTAATGCTGTATTTCGGAGTGTTTGGGTTTGACAAATCTAACGTTAAATCAGCATCTTCATTCAATTCAAAAGCAGGATCGGTTTCATCGGGTTTTTTCTCTTCCGCAAAGCTGTAGGAGAGA
>CAZIKB010000134.1:14037-16196 GCA_964539665.1 uncultured Cytophagia bacterium | reverse complement strand
ATTACAAAATACTAAATTAAAAGATTGTATAATGCAATATTTTGACACTACGAAATATAAAGTGAGGGGAACAAAATGAAATTCTTACTGTTAATGGTTGTTCTTCATGTATTTATACAGAATCTGGGGGCGCAACAAGTTATTCCAGATCCAGATAGTTCTATTATAGTTCAAGGCGGTATGTACCGGACCTCGGTCTCCAGGAAATTTATTTTGGAGAAAGGTAAAGGAATTCCGATTACTCTTAAAGTGGTTGCTAGACATGATTACGATGATCATGGCAGGGCTGCCATAATTGAAATAGCGATGAGTTTCAGAAAATGGGGGGAGGACAACCTGTTGGGGCTCTTCTTTGAACCCACGGAGAGCGCATCAAGTAGTTGGCGTGAACTTTGTTGGGAGATTCCTGAAAATAGTCGATCTGCTATGAGGAAACTCCAGGATAGAACGGAGTTAACTGTAAGACTAGACCACTATGGTGGTACGATTGAGTACGGACTATATGGTCCGGAAAAAAATCATGAGCTAATGTTAGAGTTCGAATACCCACCCGCCAAGCCGATAATTACCGTGCAGGATACGGTCAAGCAGGACGGCTTGGCCCATTTCTCGGTAGGCATTGAGGTTGAAGAAGGCGTGACTCGTTTAGATTTCGAAGAGAAGGATTTCAAGCTTGATACTTCTTACACATATCAAATTGATCTCCTTACCATCTCAGGGACTGTCATGCCAGATACAACATCTTCTTCGTGTCTCATCGAATGGACAGTATTGGACAACACTAATGTGGATTTAGCCCTGCGAAATATTCCTGTCCCCCTCCATCGGGAATACTATGTATGTGCTATTATAGACTCTTTATCCTCTCCACCTGCTTATCTTGAGCTGAAGATAGACGCGAGTGTTGGGAAGGAAGACGAGCAGGCGCCAGAAGAATTTACCCTGTTCCCAAACTTCCCTAACCCGTTTAATACAGAGACAACAATTGAGTACGACCTGCCGGAGGATTCTTATGTGGAGCTGACCATTTACAATATTCTCGGTCAAAAAATGCATACACTGGTGAATGAGGAACAGAAAGCCCATTCCTATTCAATCACCTGGGAAGGACTTGATGACGCCGGACAACCTGTCGCGACTGGTATCTATATTTATGAAATCCTGGCTGGAAGTTTTGTTGATATAAAAAAGATGCTTCTTATCCGTTAGCTCAAATGACTGGTGCAGAATTCTATAGTTCACCTAATCAAAATGTAAAATTTCTTCAGTCGTATATACTTTAATGGCTTTTTGTTTTTTTAGTCC
Organism: uncultured Cytophagia bacterium; assembly: GCA_964539665.1. Lineage (GTDB taxonomy): Bacteria > Zhuqueibacterota > Zhuqueibacteria > Oceanimicrobiales > Oceanimicrobiaceae > CAZIKB01. The sequence continues at coordinate 14,891 of CAZIKB010000134.1, read as the reverse complement.
TTTGTCATTTGACCAGAGTGAGCACTGGAGTTTTAAGGCCAAAGCGAAATAATGTGTATCGTCGGGATCAGGGGATATATTCTATGCTTTTTGAAAAAATTCTCTAAACTCATCAAATGATACTATTTTTATATGACTTTTTATAATTAGCTCATCAAGCAAGTTTTTAAGTGTATTTTCTGAAAGTTTCGTTTTTTCTAATAAAATGTCAAGGTGCTTATATATTTCTTCCAAAACAAATTCAGGCACATAAAATATCCACTTTTTGGTGAGTAAAAGATGGCGGGTCTTACTTTCTTTTATAAGCGCAGCAAAAAGAATGTTAGCATCAATAACCAGTTCCAATTATATCATCTCTTTATATTTATTAGCAACTTTTTTGTTAATTAATTTTCCTAATTCAAGAGCATCTTCTTCGGTTAATGTACTGGTTTCAAGTAGCGCATCCATTTTTTTAAGCAGAATTAATTTATCATAAATGGCTTCCTTGGCTATTTCTGACCAATTTATTTCAGGATGCCTATCCATTTCTGTCTTTAATTCGCCAGGTATAGGAACAGTTAATCTTACCATTGTTCACCTCTAATTTCTTTTAAATTTTATATAAATACTATTGAGAAAGTACGAAATGCATACAGAATATGCAAGAGAAAGAAATTGGATTTAACATTTACTACAATTGTTCAAAAGCATGACAGGGATTATAGTCCCTGCTCAATCTAATCAAAAAATATCATTGCGTTTTGTTTTACTGAACATTAAATTGCAATTATTCTGTATGAATTATTTGGAGCAGTATAATGACTGTAAAATACATTTTAAGCGATTATTTAGAACAAGCCATATCAGAAGCT
>CAZIKB010000134.1:0-13937 GCA_964539665.1 uncultured Cytophagia bacterium | reverse complement strand
GATGACGCCGGACAACCTGTCGCGACTGGTATCTATATTTATGAAATCCTGGCTGGAAGTTTTGTTGATATTAAAAAGATGCTTTTGATACATTAGTATTGATTACTTACGATAAATATCTTTTCTGTGCATACAGTGCAATAGAATTATGTGATACCTTTCATAATCTACTGAGTATCGAATACGATAGGAACCAACTCGAATACGGAATTCGTCTTTGTGGCCTTTTAATTTCACACATCCTTGTGGCCTTGGATTCTCCTTAAGCGAGATTATTTTAGCAATAATACGGTCACATTCTTTATCAGAAAGTTTGTCTAATTGTTTTTGCACAGGCTTTGGTACTATGACCTGAAAAGTCACCTTTTCTTCTCCTTACGTTGAGCCATATAATCATCCAGAGTCTGATAGTCTCCGCTCTTATAAGCTTCCCTTGCATCAGAAATTTGTTTACTAATTAAAGGGTCGCCTTCAAGTTGTTCTTCTTCAGATTGACTCAGTTGCTCTTCTATCATTTCCCAAAGCTGACGTTTTTCTCTGATGTTTAGATTTTTGACTGATTCTATTAATGAATCAAAGGGAATAGAGATTTGAATATTTATAGGTGTCATTTTCTATACCATCATTTAATATTATTAGATAAAAGTTATTCATTTCTTATTTAAATATCAAGATATAAATTACATTCAAATTGAAATCTTTTAAACCTGATTTGTCTGAAGCATAATTGAAATTATACCTCTCCCCAATTAATCAAAAAAATATTATTGCGTTTTGTTTTACTGAACATTAAATTGTAATTATTCTGTATGAATTATTTGGAGCAGTAAAATGACTGTAAAATACATTTTAAGCGATTATTTAGAACAAGCCATATCAGAAGCTGTCTATGATAAGCTGGAGGATGGGACATTTTGTGGAAGGATTCCACCCTGCAAAGGAGTTATAGCATTTGGTTCGACTTTACGGGAATCTCAAAATGAATTACGTTCGACTCTGGAAGATTGGATTTTAGTTGGTCTTAAACTAGGCCATACCTTACCTGTAATTGCTGGAATAGACCTGAACAAGGAGCCGAAACTTGAGCCGATGGACACCGTGTAAGCGTCGTGATTTCATTAGACGTTTGCGGAAAATCGGCTTCAAAGGCCCTTATTCTGGAACCCGTCACCAGTTAATGCTCTTTGAACAGTACCGTTTAGCCATACCTTCAAATAATGAGTATTCTACAGCTCAATTACGTATGATGATTCGAGAAGTTGAAGAAATAATCGGTCGCGAAATCACTCTTAAAGAATGGAATCAATTATCCTAAGGATTTAGAAATAAACAAGAGCTTCATTTTAGCCGAGAGGCTTCATATTATAATCGGAGGAAGAAAAAACCATGTCCAACCAGAATAGACTCAAACTCGCTGTTTTTGGATTACTCACACAAATAATCTTTCTACATCTCTCAACCGTTGCTACTGCGCAATCCCTCGAAGATAATCTTCTCAAAGAAATGAAGTGGCGGAGCATCGGTCCGGCCAATTTCTCCGGACGTATCGTCGATGTGGAAGCTCTTGAAAATGACTTTAGCCATGTAATCGTTGCCTCTGCTTCGGGCGGTGTCTGGAAGTCGGTGAACGCCGGTACAACCTGGCAACCGATTTTTGATGATTATGGCAGCGCATCAATCGGAGATATCGCCATCTTTCAGAAAAATCCCAACATTGTCTGGGTAGGTACGGGCGAGGCCAATAATCGAAACAGTGTCGCCTGGGGGGATGGCATTTACAAAACCACGGACGGCGGCAAAACATTTGTGCACATGGGCTTGAAGGATACCTATCAGATTGCCCGCGTCATAACTCATCCGACTGACCAGGATATTGTTTACGTGGCGGCAATTGGACTGCTCTGGGGTTATACCGGTGACCGCGGCTTATTCAAAACCACAGACGGCGGCAAAACCTGGATCAAACTTACTAACGGTTTACCTGATGATGGCAAAACCGGCGCCATCGATTTGGTAATAGATTCGAATAATCCGAATACATTGTATGTGGCTTTTTACCAGCGTCTCCGCAAACCCTACCGCTTTGACAGCGGCGGTCCCAATGGCGGCATTTTTAAAACCACGGATGGCGGCAATTCATGGGTGAAATTAACCAACGGCTTGCCCACGGGCGATACCGGCAGAATCGGTCTTGATATTTACAGAAAGAATTCCAAAATTATCATGGCGATAGTTGAGCACGGCTTTCAACCCGGTGAGGATAATCCAGATTATTACAACATGGACCGGCTCGGCACAGGTATCTACCGCTCAGAGGACGGCGGCGAAAGCTGGAAATTCGTAAACCGCTATAATAACCGGCCATTTTATTACAGCCAGATTCGCATAAATCCTCTTGATGACCAGAGGATTTATGTCATGACTACTACCATCAGGCTATCGGATGACGGCGGTGAAACATTCCGGGCTGGTGGACTCGAATTCGAAGGCGGACTTGATTTCCACGCCTTGTGGGTACATCCTACCAATAAAGACCGTTACTATCTCGGTAAAGATAAGGGCTTAACGTTAACCTATGATCACGGAAAAACCTTTTTGTTATTTGATAATCTGCCGGTAGGTCAATTCTATGCCATCGGAGTGGATATGCGGGAGCCATATTATGTTTATGGCGGCACCCAGGATAATGGCACCTGGGGCGGGCCGAGCTTCAGTAAAGACGTCAGGGGTATTCTAAACGATAGCTGGTGGAAACTGCACTGGGGAGACGGTATGTTTATCCAGATTGATCCCAATGACTGGCGCAAGGCCTATACGGAGGCTGAAGGCGGTAGTTTTCGTCGATACAATGCCAAAACCCGCCGGGTTGAATCTACCCGCCCAAATCCTGAAAACATTGTTAATTACCATGAATACGTTAAGGATACAGACTCCAGTTCAAACAGAAGACTGCCTGAGCAGTTCCGTTTCAACTGGCGGGCGCCGCTGGTCATGTCTTCACACAGTCCACAAACGCTTTATTTAGGTGGAAATCATCTTTTCAAAACGGTTGATGGCGGTTATCACTGGCAGATAATCAGCCCGGATTTATCCACAAACGATTCGCTTAAAACAAGCAGGGACACGGGTGGTTTAACCCGTGACGCTTCTGGTGCGGAAACTCATTGCGCAATCACTGCTTTTTCCGAGTCGCCGCTGACGCCTGCACTGGTATGGGTTGGCACTGACGACGGCAACGTCCAGATCACCCGTAATGGCGGCGTCACCTGGACCAATGTCAGGGAAAACATTTCTGGTGTGCCGGAAGGCATTTGGGTGAGCAGCGTCGAAGCTTCCCATTTTGATGAAGGTACTTGTTACCTGACTTTCGATGGTCACCGCAGTGCTGATTTCTCTACCTGGATTTACAAAACGACTGATTCTGGCAAGACGTGGACAAGGATTTCGCATAACATTCCGGATGGACACAGTATGTACGTCATCAAAGAAGATCTGAAAAATAAAAATCTTCTGTTCGCAGGTTCTGAATTTGCCTGTTTTGTGTCATTAAATGCTGGTGGAACCTGGACGCGTCTAATGAATAATTTTCCGACCGTTGCCATTCACGATTTAGTCATTCACCCTCGTGATGGCGATCTCATTGCCGGGACACATGGCCGCAGTCTCTGGATTCTGGACGACATCACCCCCCTGCAGCAGTTGACTCAGGAAATACTCGATTCGCAGGCGTATATTTTCAAGAATCGACCTGTCACAATCTGGGAAGATGCAACTCGCGGTGGCGTACGTGGACATATGTTTTTTGCAGGCGAGAATCCGCCCTATATTCCAATGCGAGAGAATATTGTCAGGTCCAAACTAATCAATGGTGGGCTAATAAATTATTATCTGAAATCCAGACCCAAAGCAGAGGTTATGATTGAGATTTCAGACATCACCGGAAAAAATAAGCGAACCATGATTGGACCGAATGAGCCAGGTATAAACAGAGCGCTGTGGGATTTAAGATATGATGCCACTCCAAAACAAAGACAGCAGTTTATCCAGGGAATAGAAACTGCGATTGCGAGGATTGACAATCTGCCGAGACTTACAAATGCTCAGAAGGAAACCATTAAACAGGTCAAAAATGATCTAAAAAAGGCAGATAATGAAAATGTAATCATCCGAATATTTGAGAAACTACGAGATCAGTTCGGTAACTTAAGTATGTTCAGAAGGTCTTTTTTCCGTGGTCTGCAGGGCGCACAGGCCGCACCAGGTGAGTATCTGGTTAGATTGACCGTTGATGGAAAAACATACACTGAAAAAATCACCGTTCGTGAAGATCCAATACTAAATGAATGAATGTGATTTCAATTTTCTTGTGACTTTTAGGAAACGCTGACCTTCTTCAAGCAGGTTAGCGTTTGTTCGGCGAAAAAAGACACTAACCTTTTGAAAAAAGGTCAGCGTCCAGGAGGCTTTTAAGTAAATAATTTTATAATTTCTCATAAGGAGCTCAAAATGAAACGAATTTTAATCTCATTGCTGTTTTTAATTTTACCTTTATTAATTCAAGCCCAGACTCAACCTGGCTACTATCGTTTTCCAGCGATTCATGGAGAAACCATCGTTTTTACTTCTGAAGGGGACTTGTGGCGAGTAAGCGCTAAAGGCGGAATGGCGCTGCGGTTAACTACTCATCATGGCGTTGAATCCCACCCGGCCATTTCACCGGATGGCAGCATTTTGGCGTTTTCAGCTCAGTATGAAGGTCCAACTGAAGTTTACACCATGACATTACAAGGCGGTCTGCCGACTCGAAAAACCTATGAGGGAGAACAGGCTCTTGTAATCGGCTGGACACCCGACGGTAAGATTCTTTACAGCACCCGCCACTATTCCACGCTTCCGAACACCCAGCTTGCGGCCATTCATCCTCAATCAAATGAGCCTGCCATGATTCCCTTAAGTCAAGCGAGTGAAGGTGTGTTTGAACCGACTGGAAAAACTATATTTTTCACGCGCTTGCCATTCCAGGGCAGCCGAACCAAAAGGTACGTGGGCGGCACAGCCCAAAATTTATGGAAATTCACGCAGGGAGAACCTGAAGCCTTACCCCTGACAGGCGATTATCCTGGTACCAGTAAAGAACCCATGTGCTGGAATGGCCGGGTATATTTTGTGAGCGATCGCAATGGCACGATGAATCTCTGGTCGATGAATGAGCAGGGCGGTGCTTTACGTCAACATACTTCACATAAAGGCTGGGACATACAATCACCTGATCTGCATCAAGGCAGAATTGTTTACCAGCTTGGCGCTGATCTTCATCTTTTCGATATTTCCACAGAGCAAAATCAGTTGCTGGCAATCACTCTGGTCTCTGACTTTGACCAGACACGAGAGAATTGGGTTAAAAAACCGATGGAATATTTAACGAGTGTGCATCTTTCTCCAAAAGGTGATCGGATTGTAATGACTTCTCGTGGGCGAGTATTTGTTGCGCCTGCCAAACAAGGACGATTAGTTGAAGCGACCCGAAAAAATGGCGTGCGCTATCGTAATGCCCGGTTTCTGCCAGACGGAAAATCACTTATTACACTTTCTGATGAAACGGGCGAATTGGAATTCTGGAAAATCCCGGCCGATGGAGTTGGTAAAGCCGAAAACCTGACCAGAGATGGCAAAGTCTTGCGTTTCGCTGGCATCCCATCGCCTGATGGAAAGCGGCTGGCCTATACTGACAAAGATCAACAGCTTTGGATTTATGAATTTGCATCAAAAAAATCAATTTTGATTGCTGTTTCCCAATCAGGAAACTTTTTTCACCTGAACTGGTCGCCGGACAGTCAGTGGCTGGCTTATGTGGCATCGGCGGATAATGAAAATGCACAGATTATGCTCTACAGCCTGAAAGATGGCGGCATTACCACATTAACCAGTGACCGGGTTGACAGCTACAATCCAGCCTGGAGTGCAGATGGAAAATGGTTGTACTTTCTGTCTGATCGTCACTTTCAATCACTGGTCAGAAGTCCCTGGGGACCCCGACAACCTGAGCCTTTTTATGATAAAACCACAAAAATATACATGGCTGACTTAACAAAACAACAACGTTCGCCATTTAAACCTGTTGATGAACTTTATGTCGCTGAAAAAGAAGAGCCAGAAAAAGAACAAAACAAAGATAAGTCTAAAAAAGACAATTCTACTGAAGTAGTCGAAGTGAAGATAGATTTGACGGGTATTCAAAAAAGGATCATGGAAGTGCCGGTCCCACCCGGTAGTTATTCCGATCTCTCTGTCAATAAAAAACGCCTGTTTTGGGTAGAAAGTGAAACATCACTGGATAGAAAACAAAAGCTGGTTACGCTTGATATTGATAATAAAAATGAGAAACCGAAATCTCTGGTGGAAGGCTTAAGAGATTATGAACTGTCACTCGATGGCAACAAAGTTATGGTTCGTAAGGGTCAGGACTTATATGTAATTGATGCTTCAGCTTCTGCTCCTGCTAAATTGGATAAAAATAAAGTGAATCTGAACAACTGGATGTTTGCCGTTGACACACGGGAAGAATGGCGCCAGATGTTTGTCGATGCCTGGCGTCTGGAGCGTGACTATTTTTACGATCGCAATCTACACGGTGTGGACTGGCAGGGCTTGTTGAAAAAGCATCTGCCATTAGTAGAACGGGTGGCTGATCGGGCTGAGCTCAACGACCTGATTGCACAACTTGTTGGCGAACTATCGACACTGCATATATTCGTGCGGGGCGGCGACCATCGTGAAGGGGAGGATCAGATAAGTCTTGCATCTCTGGGAGCCACCCTAATTCGCGATGAAAATGCAGGCGGCTATCGTATTGATCACATCTACCAGTCAGAACCAGACTATATTGAACGGCTTGCTCCATTAGCCAGACCGGAAAATAACATCAATGAAGGTGACGTCATTGTCGCTATTAACGGGGTTCCAATTCTCTCGGTAGCACATCCACGAATTTTGTTGAAAAATCAGGCAGGTCAGCAGGTGCTGTTGCAGGTTAAATCGACGCCTTCCGGAAAACCATTCAATGTGGTTGTAAAGCCTATTTCTTCTCAACAGGAAACCAACCTGCGCTATGATGAATGGGAATATACGCGCAGACTTGAAGTTGATGAAATGGGAAAGGGTGAAATCGGCTATGTTCATTTGCGGGCCATGGGAGGTAACAACTACTCAGAATGGGTACGAAATTTTTATCCTGTCTTCAACCGCAAAGGCTTGATCGTTGACGTTCGTCACAATCGCGGTGGCAATATCGACAGTTGGATACTTGAAAAGCTTTTACGTAAAGCCTGGTTTTACTGGCAGCCTCGTGTCGGCCAACCGACGTGGAATATGCAATATGCTTTTCGGGGACACATGGTCGTACTCTGCAATGCACGCACTGCATCAGATGGCGAGGCTTTTGCTGAAGGCTTCAAGCGGCTTGATTTGGGCAAAGTCATCGGTGCCCGCACCTGGGGTGGAGAGATTTGGCTGTCGATGAATAACCGGCTTGTTGATAGAGGGATCGCTTCCGCAGCACAAACCGGCGTGTATGGGCCTGAAGGAGAATGGTTAATTGAGGGGCATGGAGTTGATCCGGATATCATCCTGGACAATCTGCCGCATGCCACGTTTAATGGAGAGGATACGCAGCTAAAGGCCGCTATTGAGTATTTACAGAAAAAAATTAAGCAGGAGCCGGTAGCCGTGCCACCCGCGCCTCCTTATCCGGACAAGTCTTTTGATTATGAAAAAGCTACGAATGGAAAGGTGCAAAATTAATAATCAGAATGGAGAAATAAACTGCCCGGAATCTTAAAGATTCCGGGATTTAATAAATATCGTCTCATCCCGGTCAGAACCAACCGAGATAATAGAAATATCTGTATTAGTTAAAGTACGGATCGCCTCAAGATATTTTTTTGCGTTTACCGGTAAATCTTCGTAGTGGCGAACTCCAGTGGTAGGCGCCTCCCAACCTGGATAAGTCTCGTAAACGGGTTCGCAGTTTTCCAGGATATGTAATTGGCTTGGAAAAGAGGTGATTTTTTTACCGTTGTGTTTATAAGCCACACATATTTTTATTTCTTTCAGAGTATCTAACACATCCATTTTCGTCACGGCGAATGAGCTAATACCATTTACCTGTACGGCATAATTAGCTATCACGGCATCAAACCAGCCACATCGGCGTGGGCGGCCGGTTGTCGCGCCAAATTCATCTCCCAATTCACGCAGGTTGACATTTGCATCATCATGAATTTCAGTTGGAAAGGGCCCCATGCCAACCCGGGTTGTGTAAGCTTTGATTACACCTGTGACGTTATCGACTTTAGTAGGACCAATACCGACTCCTGAACAGGCTCCTCCACCTGTTGGACTGGAAGAAGTTACATAAGGATACGTACCAAAATCTACATCCAGAAGCGTACCCTGAGCGCCTTCCAATAAAATATCCCTTCCATCTCTAATGGCTTCGTTTAAAAATGTAGATGTATCTTTTATATAGGGGTCTATCTTTTGATCAAATTCCACGTATTCATTGATTATCCCTTCAACGTTAAGCCCATCTTTTTCATATATTTTATTTAAGATTTCGTTTTTCGCTTCAATATTTCTGCACAACTTGGTTTTGAGTGTTTCCCGATCCAGTAAATCCACGATTCTAATACCCATGCGGTCTACCTTGTCAACATAGGCCGGGCCAATTCCACGTCCTGTCGTACCTATTTTTTGTTCAGCATCTTTTGTTTCCTTGGCTTGATCGAGTAGTTTGTGGTACGGCATGATCAAATGCGCTCTGTGACTTATCAGTAGTCGTCCTCTTACTTTAATCCCTTTAGATTCAATAAGTGCAATTTCCTCTAATAATGCAACCGGATCGATTACTACGCCGTTTCCAATAACACAAATGGTGTTTTGGTTTAAAATTCCTGAAGGGATTAAGTGCAGAATAAATTTTTCACCGCTTATGACGACAGTATGGCCTGCATTTGCGCCACCCTGATATCGGGCAACTATATCGGCTTTGTCGCTCAAAATATCAACGATCTTGCCTTTTCCTTCATCGCCCCACTGACATCCCATGACAATTGTTACAGACATATTAATCCTCTCTAACAGCCATAAAAAACTCCGACTACAAAGTCGGAGCATATTTTAGACACACAGAATTTAATATTAAAGTATCAGGATATTCTTTTAGCTGAAACTTTCAATAGCCTTATCAATGGAATCAAATGTTTCAAAAACTGTAAGTAGTTTTGTAATCATAAGGAGGCTTTGAATTCGGTCGGTTATATTTGCCAGCTTTAAATCTCCACCTGCGTTTCTCATAGTAGTTAAACCACCAATCAGGATTCCAAGACCCGAACTGTTCATCCAATTGACTTTTTCAAGATCAGCCACGACATTAGTCTTTCTACTTTCGATAAGTTGATGCAATTTGTCATTTAACAGTGATGCATCGGGTCCCCCAATGATCTTACCAGATAACTCAAGAATCACAACTCCGTCAGTACTTTTCTCATTAATATTCATAAATCATCCTCACCCAATATAGCGTATTTATATTTTATGGATTAGGTTCGCTTTGCCAAAGGTCTCCCTTTTTTCAACTCGCGTCTTTTTTCCCACTCTACAACAATTGGACTTGCAATAAAAATAGAACTGTAGGTCCCTATTATAACGCCTACAATAATAGCAAAAGCAAAATTACGTATCACCGCTCCACCAAACAAGTATAGAATCAAAACTACCACCAGGGTAGTCAGGGATGTTACAATTGTACGACTTAGAGATTGATTAATACTTGTATTAACGATTGTTTCGTAAGTGTCTCTTCGCATAACCTTTAAATTTTCGCGGATTCTATCGAACACAACAATTGTATCATTTAATGAATATCCCACGATGGTCAAAAACGCAGCAATGATTGCTAATGTTATTTCTAAGCGAAGGACTGAAAAGACGCCAAGCGTTATCAAAACATCATGGAATAATGCAGCTATAGCTCCAATTGCAAAAACAAATTCAAATCTCCAGCTAATGTAAATCAACAAACATAATAAAGCAATGAGTACGGCCCAGATAGTAGCGGAACGAAGTTCAGAGCCAATCTTTGGTCCTACTTTTTCTACCATATCCACGATATATGGATTATCCGGAAAGGCGTTTGTCATGTCTGTTTTTATGGCATCAGTAATCTTGGTTCCGGACTCCTGTTCTTCCACCCGGATTAAGATTTCATTTTCCGATCCAAAGCTTTTGATTTCGGCATTGTCAAAGCCAGCGCTTGAAATTGCGGACCTGACCTCAGCAATAGAAACATCTTTTTCAAATTTCAAAGCAATGGCCGTGCCGCCTAAAAAATCAATTCCCAAATTTGGGCCTTGTTGAATAGCCAATGATCCAAGACCGATTAGTATCAATGCAACAGAGAAAATTAGCGCTGTTTTCCGTTGCCCAATAAAATTAATTTTCGTATTAAGTAAGAATTGCATTAAAAATAGCTCCCAACATTTATATACTTAATTTAGTAACAGCAACTTTGTCGGTGAAATAGTCAAAAACCACCCGGGTGACAACAATCGCAGTGAACATACTTGCTAAAATTCCAATAGATAAGGTTAAGGCGAATCCACGAATAGGACCGGTTCCGAATTGATACAAAACCAACGCGGTCAGAAGTGTGGTGACGTTGGCATCTAAAATTGTTTTAAAAGCGCGTGCATATCCACTGTCTATAGCAGCTCTGACGGTTTTACCGTGTCTGAGCTCTTCACGGATTCTTTCAAAAATTAGCACATTAGCATCAACTGCCATTCCAATTGTTAAAATGATGCCAGCCACACCGGGTAAAGTTAAAGTAGCATGAAATCCTGCCAGGACTGCCATAATTATCATGAGATTCATAAGTAAAGCTATATTTGCTACCACACCAGACAATCGATAATAAATCACCATGAAAATTAGTACAAAGGACAAGCCGATTAGTCCAGAATAGGTCCCTTTCGTAATTGAGTCCCGACCGAGTGATGGACCAACGGTTTGTTCCTGGATGACTTCCACCGGCGCAGGCAGAGCGCCCGCTCGCAGGACGATGGCTAAATCCTGGGCTTCTTCCATGTTTGCCATTCCCGTTATCTGGGCCCGGCCCTGAGATATCCGCTCTTGAATATTGGGGATTGAGACAACTTTCCCATCCAGAATAATGCCTAATTTTTTATTCACATTCGCGCCTGTAACTCTTGAAAAAACTTTTGCGCCTTCCCCGGTAAGCTCCATATTGACTACCCATCTTCCTATTTGTAAATTAGAGCCGGGATTTGCCAGGGCGTTAGCTATCAGCGAGCCGGTAAGTTCGGCTTCATTCCTTACCATATAAATAAAGTAATATTCCTGCTCACCGAATTTTTCGGGTTTACTGCTGAATCGAAATTCGGCATCTTTAGGCATAATAGCCTGGACATCAGGGGAATTTATGATTCTCTCAACAGAAAGTCGGTTTCTGGTCGGCACCCCTATAACCCCACCCAGGTCAGCTAACAATGCATCAAATGGACGATCTTGAAATATCTCCTGGTCGATTAGAACAGTTGAATCGGCTTCATCAGAATTTTCGCTTTCAGGCCTATCTTCGAATATTGAAGCTTCACCAAAAAGATCTTTCATACTGACTTCTGTATCTTTTCGTAGCCTTTGAGGAGCAGGCAGGCTGTCACCCTGAGCTGTGGAATCGGGCAGAACGGTTGCTTCTTCTTTTGATAGTTGCTTTTTCATCACCCGGTTGATATCATCCAAAACAGCGGTAATAACTTCTGGTTCTTTTTCTAATTTAAATTCAAGAAGCGCGGTTTTGCCAATCAAGTCTTTGGCCCTGTTTACATCCTGAATACCAGCCAATTCAATCTCAATTCTCTGTGAGCCTTGTTTAATTATGGAGGGTTCTGATACGCCAAATTGATCTATTCGATTTCTTAATACCTCCAAAGTTCTGTCTACAGCATCTTCGGCTTCTTTTTTTAATTCAGTTATAATTTGATCATCATCATCTCTGGCTTTGCCAAAATACCGGTTCATACGAAGGCTATCCTCCCGAAAGATTTCGGGTAATACATCAAAAAAATCACCATTATTTGCACGAACTCTTTGAACCGATTTATTTAATGCTGCTTCAAAACGATCATCTTTAACCTTTGACAGGTTACGCAACAATTGTGGCAGATCTACTTCGTATACGAGATAAGTCCCTCCCTGCAGATCAAGTCCAAGTTTAATGGCATTATTCTGATTTGCATCGATCTTTTCGTACAGTTCCTGCAATGCATTTACTCCATCCAAAATATCATTAACGGTATTCCCGTTGTTTTCCTTAAAATTATCCCGCACTTGTAAATCAAGGTTACCACTGGCTAAAGCTGCATTTATATCATTGAATGTTAGCGTCGTATTCTCTATAATTTGTGTGTAATATATCTGGGCTTCCTTTTTTTGCATACTCACCTGGTATGTAGGTAAAAGAACTATTATAGCCCAAGCCAGCGTAAACAAAATGATTATTGTTTTAAATAGATTTTTTCTTTGCATTAATAACAGACCTCCTGAAGGGACATTATATTTAAATTAACAAAGCGCAATATACTATTATTTTAAAAAAAAGTCAAGGTAAGACTTGATTAATCTGAATGTCCCCTAAAATCATAATCACTTTTAATTTGACGGTGAACCTCTTCAATCTTCCAGCGATGCCCGTAACCGACAAAAGCGGTCTTAATCGCGGCCTTCTTTGCAGTACAATTCAGATGGCAAAGCAGCCAACAATAGCCTTCTTCCGTTCTTTTAGCACGACCAACCATAACGGCTTCTTGCTTCCGGGTAATTCCACACTCCCGGCACCACAATCGTCGAACCAGACTCATCAACCCCGGTCACATTACATAACCAATAATCCGATCCCGTTTTGTTCTCACTACCATCATAAACCATTCCCAAACCGGACATCTGTTCTGCATAACGCTTCTGAATGTCCGAAAGGTCGATAACCACATATTTACATTGCCTGAGATAATAGCGCTGGGTCTCTAAGGTCGACTCTGATACCCGACGCCACATATCCGGTGCACCAAGGTGTCTCCCCAATCGCTCCGTGCTCTTCTTTAAACTCAAACCCTCCTGAAGATGGCGCGCAATGCTATTGAGTTGAACCTTGCCTCCCTTCAATATCCCAAACAGCATTTGGTAAAGAAACTTCCGCTCCGGACGACTAAATCCCAAACAAAATCGTTCTGAAAATTGATGCAATTTTATTTGAATTCTTTTGGATAATTCCTTAAGTTCCATCAGGCTCCTCCTTTATTTTAAATTGATTTCTCTTAAATAAATGTAAAAGGTAGGAGCCTTTTTTGCAAGTAATTTACACGCTTTTTTTAATACATAACTCCCAAGTTATTAATTCATTATATCTAGTGGCTCAATCAATTTTTGGGGGACATCCTGTAACTTACATCTGGAATAAAATTAATCGCCCAACTGTAATAGGATTTTGTAGCTCGTGTTCTTGAATGCTTCATAAATTATGCTCTGACAATCGCCTTGTCAGATTTTGAACGTTCATGCGTGATTGCTCAGGTAGAAGAGTAAAGGTGATGCTAAAATAGTGACAAATGACCATTAGTCCATCCTCATTAAGCTCGCCGGATCTGAAACTCGGTGGCTTTCCGCCCAAAATAGTGACAATTGATTTTTTTATCTTTTTAATGAATCCAAAAATTTGGGAGTCTCTAACTCAAGATGAACAAGATTCTTTCCGATTAATTTAACAGTCTAATGCAAGTATTTCAATTTATTTTGCAGAATCAGGTAGTTATTAATCCGGTGATAAAAGACTTAACATTCTGCGGCATATTGGACATATTGAT
>CAZIKB010000133.1:0-16436 GCA_964539665.1 uncultured Cytophagia bacterium | reverse complement strand
CGGCATAAAAAAACGCGGAGCCACCTTTTTCAACTAAAAATGGTATTGACTCAAAGAATCCAGCAAACTGGACAGTCAAGTGTCCAATAAACCAATTGATTGATTTTATTTAACTATTATTAAAAACTAAACCTTTAGCTCGATTATCATCTTTGTAATTCCTGGTTTATTGGACGCGTGCGGCGTCCAATAAGATCATATTAGAACATCCATGGGGCTCATCACCCCTTTTCCACCTCTGTTCAATACATTTGTTTCCACACTCTTGTGTCTTTAAAATTTTTGCACAGCTCGAATGTCATACCCGGCTTTGAACAAATGTGTTGCAAAAGAATGTCTATAAGTGCGGCAACCAGCATGTTTGGCGATACCTGATTTATGACTGGCTTCTCTCCCCAGTGTAAGCAGTTTCGGTTTGTTTGAGTTTTCAGGTTTTGGGCTTAAATAAGTCATCCTCATTCCCTGTCCTTTTTTACCACACTTCTTGACTATTACCGGCTTTTAAGGGGGTGGATAAGTAAATTACCCCTTTTATTTTTCTGATATATTTATTATCAAATCGATAATCAATATATTTGAAAATACTATTTTATCCTACCCCACTGAATGTTATCTCCCCCTCCTCGTGTGCTGGCGCTGGTGATTGGTAGATTTGTGAATGGTCCCTGTAAAAGGGAAATAACAATTGTTAAAAATAAGTAATAAATTTATGGATGTCAAGGAAAAATTATGGTTTGTTTGTAAATAGTCAGCTATGGTGAGGGGGCAGCACACTTCGACTCCGCTCAGTGTGAAGTTCGACCCCACCAGTGTGCAATCGAACTCCGCTCAGTGCGAAATTTGACTCTGCTTAGTGTGAAATCCACCTCACCATAGCTGTTCTTTTCCAGCTTATTTCAGCAAAATCATTTTCCGGGTTGCTTTGAAATTCTTTGCTGATATAGTGTAGAAATACAATCCATTCGGCAAATTCGATGCATCTAATCTTACCTGGTGGCTGCCGGCAGGTTGTATCTCATTAACTAATGTCATGACCTCTCTGCCCAACAAGTCAAATATTTTGACGGTCACTTTTGAGTCGCCCGGTATTTGATAGCTGATTATCGTTGTCGGATTAAACGGATTTGGATAATTTTGATTCAGGGTAAAGCCGTTCGGAGAATTCAGGTTTTTTGTACTTTTAACTCCGGTTACGCCGCCGGTGCCGTTGTGGCCATACAAGCCAGTATCGGTGCCAACCAGCAGATCATCAAAATATAAGAAATTAATCCTCTGGCCAAAAGGATAGGTATGTCCCAGGGCCCATGAAGAGCCACTCAAAGGATAGTAATAAATCTCATTATCCACCGCACAATAGACCGTATCGATGCCAACTGTAATGGCCGTGGCCTCTTTGCCCGAAGCAAATGGGAAACCGCTTGTAATCATCGGCGTCCATAATTCTGTAGTATTTAACGGCTTGTAGTAGGCAATCGGATGATTAATGCCGGCGTCTGTTCCTGCAGCGTAAATTGTGTCACCGGTTGAAGTTACAAAGACATCTCTGATGGTAGCAACAATTAAGCTGCCAGTGCTCGTTGTGGAAGCATTCATGTCCTGAGCAACATTCCAGGCGCTGCCGTTTTTTGTAAGTCTATAAACGCTTCTTCCCTGCGGACTAACTAAATCATATTCAACTCCGACATAAGCCACGGTATCGCTGCCTTCTAAATTGAACACGATATCAAAGACATCCACATCCTGCCCGACTGTTGAAACTTCAAACAATATTTGGTCCCAGGATGCACCGGCATCATTTGAGTAAAACAGGCCGCCTTTATCTGCCTCGGCAATTTCACAGCCGGCAAAAACAACATCATGACTATAATCGCATACTTCAATCGCGGTTACTTTTGTACCGAAATCAGAAAAATTGTAGGGAGCATTTTCCGGTGTGAAAGATTGACTCCAGGTGTTGCCGCCATCAGTTGTTTTGTATACTCTTAAGTTGCCAACATAAACAGTATTGGTATCGCCCGGAACCATTTCTGCAGAATAGTAGGGCGAACCGTCGCCATTCGGAAATATAGCATTTGTCCAGAGCGGAGTGCTTAAGTAATTCGTTACTTTTCGTATGCCTGATTTCGAAGCCAGCCACGCGGTGTTTTTAGAAGGCGTCATATCAAAATCGCGAACCTGCACAGCTTCAACACCGTAATTGATTTCGAATATTGTGCCACCCCGGTCTGTAGAAACGCCAATGCCCTGATCTGTGGTCATGTAAACGATATGGTCATTAACAGGATCGACATAAACCGCGCCGTCATTGGCATGGGTTTCAAATCCTCCCGGCTGACCGAAACCAAGCCAGCTACCGCTATTGCCGTTATTACTATTATAACCGCTGGCAAAATAGACGTGGTAGGAAGACGTATCTCTGCTGCAGGCGATGTTGGTTCCTGGCGCGCCTCCCAGGCTTGATACGTATTCCGTCCAGTTCGTTTCATCATCGGAATATGCAATATATTTGCCCGGTCCGTCCGAACCGGCAATTAATAATCTGCCGTCCGGACCAACTCCAAATGCCCGCCATTCTACAGACGTGTTTAAAGTAGCTGGTGAAATATCCAGATAAGTAGTGGAGCTTGAAAGCAAATGATACTGATCTGATAATTTATAAAGGTTTGGTGAATTGCCCTCACTAAAAAGATAAACCGTACTATCCGCGGGGCTCACAAAAATTGTTGGAGGTTGTGGAAAAGCCGGCATTGAAATCGGCGACCCGGCCGCGTTTGTGAAATTCGCGGAAACATCTAAAGTCCCAAAATGGCAAAAGGGGCCATCCACGATAACCAACCAGGAGTTCTCAATTACAAAACTGTGCATGCCGCCTGCAAAGACCGTATTAACTGCTGATGAAGAGGGATGACTGCTCAGCAATTCGCCATCATCACTGAAGAACAAATAACCGGATGACTCGTGCGCAGCTAAATTATGAATTGCCCCGCCGTAACCAGCGGCTGCATCCAACCCTGGCATTACGGTAAATTTCCCAAATGATGGCGTTGACGCAGTTGCATGCACATCTGCATAAAAGATTGAATTAGCGCTTTCTGTTGAGATAAATATTCTGCTCGAATCTGCTGTTAAACTGAAACCTGTGATGGCATTTATCCTGCCTCCATAAACGCTTTCCACTATTGGTGCGCTTAATTGCGCGAACAAAGTACTACCTGCGAAAAAACAGAGCACAAATAGCATTAATACTGGTAGCTGAAACCTTTTCATTGGACCTCCATTTGTTAAACTGTTATATAATTGTAATTATCGGCAACATATTTCAAAAAGTTAAGAATCCAGTTCAGTAGAATCAGGCTTTGATTCTCCGCATGAAACGAATAAACTTCAGTGCCTGTTTAAACTCGAATAACGGAATTGGAAGTTCGAATTTCCAGATTTTACTGTTTTTCATTTACATGGAACTTTTCTTTTCTTTTCATTGAATTTCAACGAAAGATAAGTTATATTCATGCCTGTTTGGATTGCATGAGAGAAACACTATCTTATAAAATTACGTCAACAAAAAGGACTGAACCATAAAAATTAATTCAGAAGTCGATATGGCAGAATCTGCACCGCCCGCTGAAACTGAACGCTTCCAGACGAACCTGGTGGTTACATTTTCAATGGGGCATGCCGTGCACGACACCTACACGTCATTCTTAGCGCCACTTTTACCCGCTTTCATCAATAATTTGTTATTATCCAGAACCGAAGCCGGGCTGCTTGCTGTTTTTATGCAGACGCCTTCACTGCTGCAACCGGTGCTCGGCCATCTTGCTGACAGTCTCAACTTGCGCTATTTAGTCATACTGGCTCCTGCAGTGACAGGCACAATGATGAGTCTTCTCGGAGTGGCGCCCAGCTACATTGTGTTGGCGCTACTGTTAACGGTGGCTGGCTTTAGTTCAGCCAGTTTGCACGCGGTTGGCCCGGCGATTGCTGGCAACCACTCAGGCCGTAACCTGGGTCGTGGCATGAGTTACTGGATGGTTGGCGGCGAGCTCGGACGCGCTTTGGGGCCGATTTTAGTCGTCACCATCGTGGGTTATTTTTCACTCAAAAGCACGCCCTGGTTAATGCTCTTAGGCTGGTTAGCTTCGTTTATTCTTTACGTCCGGCTCAGGGACTTGCCCAGCCATTCACTAAAGCAGAGAAATGGCGAACCGTGGCGCTCCGTGTTGAAGAGTATGCAGAAATCTTTGTTTCCATTAATAGGAGTCATCGCGGTAAGCGGCTGTATGCACTCGGCTCTTATGATTTATCTACCCACTTATCTGACAGAGAAAGGAGACAATCTTTGGTTAGCAGGCGCTTCTCTATCGGTTTTACAGGCAGCCGGAGTTGCAGGCGCTTTCTTGGGTGGTTCAATCAGCGATCGATTGGGGCGTAAGCGTGTCCTTTTTCTTGCATTACTGATAACACCGCTATTCATGTATAGTTTTACAATGTCAACTACCTGGCTTCGTTTCCCCATTTTGACGGCATTAGGTCTTTCTGCGTTTACTATTACCCCGGTCAACATGGCCCTGGTGCAGGAAACTTTTCCTGAGAACCGTGCGTTCGCGAACGGCCTTTTTATGGCAGTGAATTTCACTGTTCACTCAATAGGAGCAGTTACTTTGGGTGCAGTGGGTGACATGTTTGGGTTAAATACCGCTTTTGTCGGCACTGCTATTTTGATGTTATTGGGCTTGCCTTTCATTTATTTTCTGCCGGATTCACGTGCACGAATTGGTAATACTAAAGCATAACAGCGCTGGTGTTTATTTTACCTTATATCATCCACGCGGATCAAAGGCACGAACGGATAACATCAATTAAACCTTGATTTGGACTAAAATCTCACATATTTACCGCAGCAAATTTACATCACCTGTTGTTCAATTTCACACTCATATTGTTTTAGCCAAACTAGTAAATCCAGCCTAATTCCAAATAAAACCTAATGCTGCAGCCTCGCGTATTCTTTCATAAAAAAATGGCACAATAGTTGATTTAGAGAGCGCTGAACTTAATATTTTTCAGGAGGTTTATAAAAGATAGAGAGTTCAGTCAGACAAAACGTTTTGCTTTTAAATAGTAACATTTATGTATCACAAAAATGACAGGAGGTTTCAATGAAAAACTCGAACTCTAAACTGTGGCTCAGTTTGTTTATTGGTATAACTGTGTTTGCGTTTATGTTAAATGGTTGCCAACTGAATGATTCTACCGGGCCGGAAAGTTTAAATGAAGCGCCGGATATTCCACCATCATCTACTCTGGTTATGGATTTTAGCGATTTCAAATCAACTAATCAGGCTACACTTGCTTTACAGGGTAACGGAAAGTTCGATCAGATTTTATCAACTGACAATTGGCGTTTCGCTGCTGGAAATGTAGCTGTCTGGAACACATTAATTACAATCGGTCTGATAACACCAGTTGCAGCTTTTCTGGAGTCTTTCAAGCATCAACCGGAGCAGCAGCCAGACAATTCCTGGGTCTGGACGTATGATTTCTATGTATTTGCAGCTAAACACACAGCAGAACTGCACGCCAAAACAATTAGCGTCGGCATCCGCTGGGACATGTACATTTCAAAAGAAAATGGTTTCAATGACTATCACTGGTTTTTCGGGGAGTCTAATCTCGTTTCTACCGAAGGTTTCTGGACATTAAACGGAGCCGAAGATGCCAAACCTACGCTTTTAATAGAATGGCATCGTAATCCCGGCGAAGGTACATCAGACATCAAATATACCAACGTAATCCCCGACGGTCCAGAAAACGGTGGGTACATCTATTACGGCATCACCAACGATACCTCATACGACGCGGACTATGATATCTACAATAAAGGTAAGGACAATTTAACAAATATCATGTGGAATCGTACTACCAAAGAAGGACGGGTAAAAGATCTGTTACAGTTTGGCGATAGCGACTGGCATTGCTGGGACATCACTCTTCAAGACTTTGATTGTCAGTAATCCAAACACTCTCTTCATTATTATTGAAGGAAAGCGAAGGACACTCAACATACTGAAAAATAATATTCCGAATAAATTCGGGCGTCCGAATTGAGTGATAAAAAGTGCCACATCCTTTAACGGTTTGTGGCACTTTTTATTTTACAGAAACTCTGAGCATTTACTGCATTTAGATAAAAGCCTTATAATTGAAAACCTGGCCATACAGATCAAGCTTATTACAGAATATTGAAAAATGGTATGATGGAATAACGGATTGATTAAGAATTTGCTAAAATTCCTTTATTACAGAATTCCCCAACTTAAATACCTTGTCGGTATTGAATTCAGAAATCAGTCCATTCGTTCAGCATTTGCTATTGAATCCGATAACTATATATAATTGCATTTTTCATCAAGATTTTATTTCAAAAATGAATAATAAAGTGAGTTTTTTAATTGTGGTTCTTGTGGCAGTGGGAGCATATCAATGGTGGTCAAATCAAACTATAACACATGGCCCGGGCGTACTTGCACCGGACGAACCAAAACAAAACAACATTAGTGAAAGTATTTCCTTTACTTTCGAGGAATATCAAATTACACCCATGGCACATTTCGAAATAGAGGCACGAGTACTCAGTATAGAAAAGTACTCATGGGGTCGTGAGGCAGACCTGTCCCCCATCGACCTGGCTTTAGGTTGGAGATCCATGTCAGACGAAGCTGTTTTAGAAAAAATTTCTATCCGCCAGTCAAACCGCTTCTATTATTGGTCAACCGAAGAATACCCCATTCCACGTAAAGAGATAGAAAGCAATAGCGCTAACATGCATCTTATTCCGGCAAGCTCAACAATTGCGAAACAATTGAAGACTGTAATAGAAGGGCATGTGGTTGTATTCAAGGGGTATCTGGTTAAGGTCAAAGCCGGTGATGGCTGGCGCTGGAGCAGTTCAATGAGTAGATATGACACGGGTAAAGGTGCGTGTGAACTAATCTGGGTGCAAGAATTTGGCATACAGTGAATGGTTTTAATCTGCATCGACTCTTCCGAAAAAGTTTGAAATAATATTGCCCTCCGCTTTCACTAACCGAAACCTTATGCCTGTAATTGCGTTATTGACTATTTAAGATTTCCTCCAATTTTGTTGTAAACAAATCAGCGAGGATTCTAAATCCTGGGGTTGTCCAAATAGCCTCGCGAGAAGCCTGTCATCGTGAGCGTCAGCGAAGCAATCCCCTTGATATGAGCACAAATCCAGGAGATTGCTTCGTTGCTTTCGCTCCTGACAATGACGTTGTGAACTTTTGAGACAGCCTCAAGGTATAGAAAATTGTGGAGCCCTCTGGACTAAAGATCTTGCAAAACACAAATATATATTTATATTTACTGTAATTTTACCGAATAAATAATATATGATATTCAGAATTATATTGCTCACAGTTTTGTGCGGTACCAGCCTGTTCTCACAGGAAAATGTCTTTCTTGCAAATGTTGAAACCAAAATTACTCAAGAGTTAAAAAATTATCAAAAACGAAGAAGACTGACTTCATTAAGCTTTTCTTTCTTTAAGGGAAATAATGAAAGTTTTGAATATGCAGTTGGGTATGCAGACTATGCAAAAAAAGTTAAGGCCAAACCCGGTCACATTTACACGTTAGCTTCAGTAACCAAATCCATTACAGCGGCTGTTTTATTGGATTTAGTGCAACAGAACTACCTTTCGTTAAGTGATTCTGTTTATAAATTCATCGATTCATTTCCCAAAGATGTTACGGTTAAACATATTTTAAATCATACCAGTGGATTTTCGAGAGAAAAAGAAAATGAAAATTTCATCAATAACTCAAGCTATCGAGACGTGGTTGACTATCTTCCTGTAAAATACAAAAATAAAATTCATCGGTATGCAAATTTCAATTATGCAGTCGTCGGAGCAATTATCGAAAAAGTCACCGGTAAAACTTATAGCGAGGTTGCAAATGATTATTTTCATAAGATAACCCAAAATAATCTATATTTTTCGAATCATAAATTGAACAGAAAAAGTTCACAATTTGTGAAAAATTATGTGAGACGTTATCGACGACAGCTTGTCCATGAGCCGGTTGATTTTGGGCTCTGGGAACCGGCTGCATTTGCACAATGTTCAGCAAAATCCCTGGCCAGGTTCATACGCTTTCACATGGAACCGGACTTCATTAAATATCTTGCTGATAATTCTGTCAGAATAAAAAGGCGCACTTATTATAATGGTTATACAGTTAAAGAATATTATGCGCTCGGTTTCAGGTTACGGTATGTGAATGATGAGCTACAATATATTTATCACGATGGCTTTTTATATGGTGTATTAAGCTCGTTTTACTATTTTCCGAAAAGAGACATGGGCTTTGTAGTGATATCAAATATGAGTTCTTATCCGAGACAGACTCTATCATTAGGTGGAATTTACAAAACAGTAGAACGAGTAATTGATGAAGCCTTCACTTTGGAAGCCATTGAATATACTGTGAAAAATGGTTATATCAAAGGCGCGGTTTTTTACGAAACCAACAAATATAAGGGTAGATTGTTAGAAACCATGATTGACAAACATGCAAATAAATACTTAAAGGAAAACAAAAATAATAGAGCAATAAACCTATTTAAATTAAATAACTATGCATACCCTAAATCAGGAAATACTTATAACAGTTTAGGGAAAGCATACATGCAGAACGGTTATAACGAACTGGCGATAGAGATTTTAAAGCTTGGGTTGGAGATCAATCCAAAGATGAAATCATCCATCAAAATGTTAAACAGTTTGATTGACGAGTAAAACTCAACTATACGAACTCTTTATTAATATTTTTGAATTACTCAGTCTAAACAAATACTCTCGGCAGCAACGGATTCATCATAATTGCAGCTTTATACACTGAGCTGTCTCCCCATCTGGCAGCCTCGCCGAGTGAAATTTCACTTTCCATTTGAGAGCCAAACATGACAACTTCATCACCGATCTTGATTCCTTCGGAACCGGTGATATCCACGAAAACATGATTAGCTGACATATAGGCAACCAGCGGCCACCGACGCCCGTGAATCAGCACTTCCGCTTTGTTCACACCTCGATGCGGATAGCCGTCTGAGTAACCGAGAGGCAGGGTTGCCATCAGTGTTTCTTTTTCGATCTTGTAGCTTCTATGATAGGCGACCGTATCTCCCGGATGCAGTTTTTTCACGTACAACACTCTTGTTTTCAGCGACATTACCGGCTTGAGATCCAGATTTGGTAACGGTTCGAGACCGTAAAGACAATTGCCCGGACGCACCATGTCTAAAAAAGCCCCTGGATAATTTGCAACGGCCAGACTGCTGGCAGCGTGTCTTATTCCCAGAGATATGCCTTTCTTTTTTGCTTCACCGTATATTTGAAGCAGGCGTTCAATTTGCACTTTATCAAAATCCAGTTCTTCCGTTAGAGTGGTAAAGACGCCCTCAATGGCAATATCCGGCATCGAAGCGACTTTGTCGATAAAAGCCATGGCCTGAGAATAAGGAACGCCAACCCGGCCTAATCCGGTATCCACTTTGATGTGAACCCTGGCCTGTTTGTTCAACCTGCGGGCCGCGGCAGCAAGAATATCAACCGTTTCCGAAAATACAGATTGGGTTATGTTGTGCTTCACAATCTGTTCCGCTTCCGGTCGGGAGAACGAGCCAAAGTTTAAAATCGTGCCTTTTATGCCGTTTTCCCGCAGGGACACCGCTTCTGGTACCTTTACAACAGCGAACTGCTGGATGTTCTGTTTTTCCAGAGCCTGAGCAATTCCGATAAGCCCGTGCCCGTAGCCGTTGCATTTTATCACTGCCATAATTGGCCGGTTCTCTATCCGATTGCGGACTTGCTCTACATTCCATGCCAGGTTTTTGGTATTAATCTCAAGCCAGGGATCAAAAAGTTCGCCAGGTGTGTTTTCAGAATCATTAGTTTTTGGTAAATGATTTGAAAAAGCCAAACCAACCGGCGCCATACCAGCCAGAGCCAAAAACTCTCTTCGATTAATTTTTGTCATATCAATTCCCTCCTGATATAGTTTTTTCAGCAATTTTCTGAATAGCAAGATATTAATTGATTAAATAAACTTTTCCTTCCACATAATCAACAATTTTTTTTGCAAATGACTAAAGATCTGATTGGCCATTCTACAAATCAGGTCAGAAAGATTATTGTTGGAAAAATAGTTTTTCTGCCGTAAATTGCTTCCAATTTTTAATGCTAATTGGAGTCTAAACGAAGACTCAATAATAATGCCATTTCGAACGAACAGGGAATAAATATTCGGGTCAATCTATCTTGCAAAGGAAAAACGCTATAGCTAATGCTTAAGGTTACGAATCTAAAGAAGTCATACGGAAAGCAGGTTCTTTTTAAAGAGTTGAGCTTCAATATAAATTGCGGCGAGAAAATAGGTTTGGTAGGAAGAAACGGTTACGGAAAAACCACACTGATGCAAATGATTCTGGGCAGCATTGAGTCAGATGAAGGTTCTATTTCCATGCCTCGTGATTACCGCATCGGCTATCTTGAGCAGCATATACATTTTAGCCAGGATACCGTGCTGAAGGAAGGATGCCTCGCCCTTCATGAAACCGAAAAAAGCGCTGAATGGAAGGTTGAAAAAACCCTTGCCGGTCTGGGATTCTCAAAAGACGATACGCAAAAACACCCGTCAATTTTTTCAGGCGGCTTTCAAATACGGCTCAATCTGGCAAAAGTGCTGATAGCAAATCCTGACATCCTGCTGCTTGACGAACCGAATAACTACCTCGATATTGTCGCCATACGCTGGCTGACAAATTTTTTGAAATCCTGGGAAAATGAACTCTTGCTTATTACCCACGACCGCCAGTTTATGGACAGCGTAACCACACACACCATGATTATTCACCGGCAGCGGGTAAGAAAAGTAGAAGGCAAAACGGAAAAAATCTATAATCAGTTAGCCCAGGAAGAAGAAATATACGAAAAAACCCGGCTCAATGATGAAAAGAAGAGAAAACAGACCGAGCTGTTCATCAGGCGATTCAGAGCAAAGGCGAGACTGGGCGGCATGGTGCAATCGCGCGTCAAAACCCTTGAGAAACAGAAAAAACTTGAAAAACTTGAAAAAACTGAAAATCTTGATTTCTCATTCAATTCGGCTCAATTTTCCGCGGCGCAAATGTTAGCAGTAAACGACCTCTCTTTTTCTTTTTCAGGCGAGGCGCCGTATCTGATTGACAAGTTCTCCATCAACATCGGGAAAGGAGAAAGAATCTGCGTTATTGGAAAAAATGGCAAAGGGAAATCAACTTTGTTAAGAATTTTGGCAGGCGAACTCGAGCCTTTAAAAGGGAAAATAATAAAACACCCGAACCTGAAAACGGGTTTCTTCGGTCAAACCAATGTTGCAAAATTACAAGCTAATAGAACTGTTCTTGACGAGTTAATGTGCGCGGACTCTGAATGTCTTCCACAAACAGCAAGAAATATTGCCGGAGCCATGCTGTTTTCCGGAGATGCTGCTTTAAAAAAAATATCTGTAATATCGGGTGGTGAAAAAAGCCGGCTTCTGCTGGGAAAACTTCTCATTACTCCGTGCCACCTGCTCCTTTTGGATGAACCGACGAATCATCTCGACCTGGAATCCTGCGATTCTCTTATCGAAGCAATTGATGAGTTTCAAGGCTCTGTTATTATGGTTACACACAACGAAATGTACCTGCATGCTCTCGCGACCCGCCTGTTAATCTTTGACAAAGATACCCTGTCCATTTTTGAAGGAACCTACCAGGACTTTCTTGACACGGTAGGATGGCAGGATGAAACTGACCTCAAAAAATCAGTCCAGAAAAAATCTGCTAAAAGTTCGTATGAAAAGGATCGCAAGGTCTTGAAAAAAATAAAAGCTGATCTGCTTCAGGAAAAAGCCAGGGTCCTGAGACCTATGGCAGAAAAGATGAAACATCTTGAAAGTACCATAAGCCGGTTTGAAGCCGAATTTCATAGCAACACAAAGCTTCTGGTGAAAGCTTCAAATGAAGGAGATATCACGGCAATCGCCGAACTGCCGAAAAAAAATAATGTCCTGCGCCCTCAGATAGATGAAATGTACGATGAGCTGGATAAAATAACCAGTACCTACGAAAAAGAAAGTCTCGAATTTCAAAATAAACTGAATGCCTTATTAGAATAGGCAAGCTTTAAAAACTCAATTCAGCGAAACTCACCTCCGCTGCGCTTCTGCAAATTCACAGCAATTTATACTTTTTTCTTGATTTCGCAAAGGTTAATAACTATCTTAACCTGGCACATAGGGTATCGGAGCCGTTTACAGTCTTTGCGAGATGTTTTTTATCGAAGCAATCTCCTTGACAGCAAGAATTGTGTTTTTGGGCAAACACCAACTAATATTAGATATTTGTGCCTGTTATTGATTGACGGTATATATACTGTAATTTCTGAGCTTCTGTTTTTCATTACAAAATAAATGTTATCATGATCTGCACACTCGCTTGTTAGAACCTTAATTAAATATAGGAAATTTAATAATGAAAAAGATATTACTTTTTGTTATTATCAGTTATATGCTCTCATGTGAATCTCCAACAGAGTCAATTAGAATTTTAAATTCAAATGGAATCTACTATTCTCTTTATGGAGATATTTACAAAATTAATTATGATGGTTCAAATAAAACTCAATTAACCTTCAGTAAATATGATAATAATAATCCTAAAATTTCAAGCAATGGAAAATATTTACTATTTGAAACACAGGGTCTTAAGGATATAACGGCAAGTGGGGGATTAATGTATGATTTCTCTATAATTAATGTTATGGCTTTGCCTAGCAAAAAAATCGATAGAGTTACAGATGATACCGAAAAAGATTGGTTTCCCCAATTTTCACCTGCTAATAATAAAATAATTTATTCTTCAACGAGAACTGATAATTGTGATATCTTTATTATGGATATTAATGGAAATCAAATAAAACAATTAACAAATAATAATTGCTGGAATACAAATCCAAAGTTTTCTCCTAGTGGTTCAAAAATATTGTTTGAATCTCACGTAAATGGAAACTATAACATTTTTATAATGGATTCAGAAGGTAATAATCAAAGACAATTAACCGATTCAAATTGGAATATTCATCCTCAATTTTCACCAGATGGTTTACAAATAATTTATGAAAGTAATCATAATATTTATCTGATGAATATAGATGGCAGTAATAAAATAAATCTTACAAATGATCAATATGATGAATGCACTCCAAGATTTTCTTCTGATGGACAGAAAATAGTTTTTATCACAGTAAAAGTTCAAGGTGAAAAACGTGAAGTTCATATAATTAACAAAAATGGGGAAAATCGCAAAACTTTAACCAAAAACAAATATGATTTTGTTCCTCAATTTTTTTCAAATGATAGCAAAATACTTTTTTCTTCTTATGAAAATAATCATTTTTATATATACAGTATGGATTCTGATGGCAGTAGTCTAAGAAAATTGGGACCGGGCGGAAATCCCTGCATTTATTAAATCGGTTTCTAACAAAAAAATCAAGCGATTGGAACAGCGATGTGCGAATTTGAATTTTCGGATCTCGCAAAACGATTTTCAAAAGTCCAAAGTGCAGTGATCCGTAAGTTCCCGCAGCTTATTTCTGCCGTTAGGTGTAAAACCACCACCAGAGAATAAAAAGGAAACAAAATGGCATCAGATTTAAGTTTTGTTCAGTTCATTGTAGATCAAATAGAAAATGCAGGTGTAATTACATACAGAAAAATGTTTGGGGAGTACGCAATTTATTGTGACAGCAAAATATTTGCCCTGGTGTGTGATAACCAACTATTTGTAAAGCCAACTGAGGCAGGAAGATCTTTTATTGGAGATGTGGTTGAGGCTCCACCATACCCGGGGGCAAAGTTGAATTTTCTTATTGAAGACAAACTTGAAGATAGAGAATGGTTTAGTAATTTAATAAGGATCACGGTTAAAGAGCTTCCTGAACCAAAACCCAAAAAGAAGAAAAAAAGAGGGAAATAATGGAGAAATCATGTATCGCTTGTGAAATGCCGATGGAGAAAGTAGAAGATTAAATTATTGGTAAAATAGTAATAGGACAACAAATAACCATATAGCAAATCGTTCCACCTGACATTTTTTCGCTGCATTCAGTGGCGGCAGATGAGCTTTGTCGTTAATCGTCGCACACGTTCAATAGATTTAAAAATTATAGAATATACTTGTTATCCCAATAATTGTAATAAATCGTGTTACATCAAAAGAAAATGTAACCCACTTGGAGTAATAACATGAAAGACCAAAAAAAAACCAAAGCTCAACTTATTGCCGAATTGAAGAAAATGCGCCGGCGCGTTTCTGAATTGGAACAGTCTGAAACCGGATTGGGAACCACAGACGAAGTGCTACGGGAAAGTGAGGAAAAATACCGCATTTTGTTTGAAACAATGACCCTTGGCGTGGTTTATCAAACCGCAGATGGACAGATAATCTCAGCCAACCCGGCCGCAGAACGTATTTTAGGATTGACGCTTGATCAGATGCAGGGTCGCACTTCAGTTGACCCACGTTGGCAGGCCATTCATGAAGACGGCTCAGATTTCCCAGGGGAAACGCACCCTTCTCTAGTTTCCTTAAAAACGAGACAACCGGTTCACGATGTGGTGATGGGGATCTTTCATCCTGGTGAGGAAAAACACCGCTGGATAAGCATCGATGCTGTCCCACAATTCAGGCCAGAAGAAGAGAAACCCTACCAAGTTTACACAACCTTCAAAAACATCACCGAACGCAAGCGGGCGGAGGAGGCACTCAGGGAATCCGTTCGAAAGCTATCTTTTCATCTGCAAAACACTCCTGTCGCATACATAGAGTGGGATCATAACTTCAATGTTTCAGAATGGAATACCGCCGCTGTTAAGACTTTTGGATATTCGAAGAGAGAGGCTATGGGAAAGCATGCCGCTGAATTAATCGTGCCTGAATCTGCACGAGAACTCGTAGATAACGTTTGGAAAGCCCTATTAATACAGAAAGGAGGCGCCCACAACATCAACGAAAACTTCACCAAAAAAGGGGAAACCATCATCTGTGAATGGAATAATACTCCGCTCACCGATAATGATGGAAACGTTATGGGCGTTGCATCACTCGTGCAAGACATCACCGAGCGTAAGATGGCTGAAAAACAACTTGAAAGATACAAGATCGTACTTGAGAATTCTTCGGACTTGGCGTACACATGCGATTTAGATGGTAATATAACGTTTCTAAATCGTATCTTCGAGGAATTATCAGGGCATAAGGTGGAAGAATTTATCGGTAAGTCTTTTGCACCTCTTTTTGAAAAAGAAAACTTGGAAAAAGCGATAGATCTTTATTCCAGAACCACAAAGGGTGAAAGTCCAATCCGTGAATTAGCTTTCAAAGATACTGGGAAACTATGCGAATACCACAATTTTCCTTTAAAAGATGAGCAGGAGTTAATTATTGGGGTAATTGGTGTCGCAAGAGACATCACAGAGCGCAAGCGGGCGGAAGATGAAATCAAGAAATTCAGGACCATCTCGGACAGAGCCGTGCACGGCTAAGCCATTGCCAACCTTCAGGGCAAGATTACTTATGTTAACGATTACTTCGCGCGAGTCCACGGATACACTTCCGATGAATTGGTCGGACAGAGTTTGACTGTGTTTCACAACGAGAAACAGATGGAAACTGTCCGTCAGCTCATCGAAACTCTGATGAAAGATGGGAGCTACAACTCCACCGAGGTATGGCACACGCACAAGGACAGCACGGAATTCCCCATGCTGATGAGCGGCATTATAATGACGGACGAGAACGGCACCCCCCAATATATGGCCGCCACAGCAATAGATATCACCAAACTCAAGCAGGCTGAAAAGGAAAAAGTCAAGCTGCAAGAGCATCTTCGCCGTTCCCAGAAATTGGAAACCATCGGCACCCTGGCCGGCGGTATTGCCCACGATTTCAATAATATCCTGATGCCAATTATGGGCTACACTGATATGGCTTTGTCCAGCCTGTCGTCAAACAATCCATTATTTGAAGATTTGGAGCATATTTTAGCAGGAGCAAACCGAGCCAAAGAACTGGTAGCGCAAATATTGTTGTTTAGCCGACAAATTGAAAAGGAACGGAAGCCGTTCGGCTTACAATTAATCGCTAAAGAAACGCTGAAACTGCTGCGATCATCTATCCCAGCCACGATTGAAATTCGACAGCGAATTGACGATTCCTGCGACAAAGTTTTAGCCGATGCGTCGCAAATGCACCAGGTCATACTAAATTTATGTACCAACGCCTATCAGGCCATGGAAGAAAAGGGTGGCACACTCACCATCGAGTT
>CAZIKB010000132.1:0-17226 GCA_964539665.1 uncultured Cytophagia bacterium | reverse complement strand
TAAACCAATTAATGAAATCAAATATGCCTTCTCTTAATTATGCACAACGGGTTAAGTAGTATATAAGTTGCTAATTATTTTTTGAATGGTCCGAATTGTTACGTCAAATTGGAAGAAATATTTTCATGTTAATTGCGCCTCGAGAAAAATTAGATTGTAATTTCAAGCCGAATGTTAGTGAGAGTAGTTTTAATGATACCGAATTTACATTGACCGTTTTGAGAAATCTTGGTAAAAATATGGGACTTTGGAAACGTGGTGGTCAATATTTTTATCAATGGAAAAATCAATTATTTTGCAACTTAGAATTTTCTGGCAAGTCTATGCTGGATATGGGCTGTGGTTTGGGCCTAAACTGTATCTGGGCTTCCATTCATGGAGCAAAACCTGTCATCGGTCTTGAGCCTTTAGAGGCGGGTAGTGGTGCAGTTAAAAAAGCCTTCAAAGTTTTTACGGAAATTGTGAACACCCTTCAGCTTAAAGATATTGAGATTTTACCCTACAAGTTTCAAGATTACAATATAGGTCCCAATTACTTCGACATTGTTCTTATGACGGCGTCTATTAATCATCTAGATGAGGAGAGTTGTATTCATTTGCGAGATAGTTCTGAAGCGTACAGCGCATATGTATCTATGTTTAAAAAGTTGAGGTCAATTATGAAAACTGGTGGTAAACTCATAGTTACGGATTGCTCAAATAGAAACTTTTTCGGAGATTTAGGAATAAAAAATCCCTTTGAACCTAATATTGAATGGCGCAAACATCAACAACCAAAATATTGGGCTAAGTTATTATATGAATGTGGATTTTCAAATCCTCAAATTTCATGGTTGTCAAAGCCGCTTTTAAGACATTTGGGAATGCCATTGAGAAACGCTCTCTTATCATATTTTATTGATAGTGTCTTCAGATTAGAAATGACTGCTGCTTAAACCTACATACACCTCCACAATATAGAGTTTTTAAGCGTATTGTCAAAAAGAACGATTCGATGGAATATTTTGCTACGTTTCTTCCAATTCCATAAACTAAGAAACCATTAGTAAATTGCCTCTTTAGAAATAGGCAGGTATTTTGATTAAGAAACTTTTTCGGCAATCTTCACAATATCTCATCGGCAACATAGCAATCAATGCGATTGGTTTTATTTCGCTTCCAATTCTAACCCGCTTGTTGCCACTGGCCGAGTATGGTTTGTTCAGCTTGGTTGGGGCTTCGATTTTTATCTTAGTCGCTATTTCAAAATTCGGACTGCAGCATGCAGCAATAAGGTTCTATGCTGTCAATAAAGATAATCCTCATAGGCTTTCGACGTTTTATTCGACCTTATTTTGGAGCACACTCATTCTGGCAGTACTGATGAGTGGATCTTTTTTACTCTTATTTAAGATATTTGGAAAGCATTTTATGAGCTTCATGAATAGTTGGTTAGCTTTTGTGGTGGCAGGATTAGTTGTGACGGGGGCAATGATTGCCTTGATCTTTACTTTTATGCGGCTTGAGCAAAGAGTCAAGCAATTTAACCTAATTCTCATATCGCATCATTATGGCGGTGTTTTCCTCGGTATTATCTTTCTTCTGTTTATATCTAAAACCTCAAATTGGTATTTTTTAGCATTTCTGATTGCTGGAGTTGTCATCTCTCTCATTGCCATTTTTTTATTCATTGGCAAAGATATGATCAATCCCAAATTTTTTTCTCTTAGTTTTTTCAAGGGATGCCTTAAATTTGGTTTTCCACTGCAATTCATGGAAATCGGAAATTTGCTGATCAAGTTTTCTGACAAGTATTTGCTGCAAATAATCATCGGTATTTCGGTAGTCGGTGTTTATGCAGTGGGAGCCAGCCTCTCCGTGTATTTAAAAGAATTGGTCTTTTTGCCAGTCACTTATGCTGTATTCCCTTTGCTCATGGAAATTTACGAGGAAAATGGATTGGCCGCCGCGGAAAAGTTTATTTCTACGGTATCCAATTATGTTTGGATTGTTGCAATTCCCATCATATTTGGGTTTTCGATGATTAGAGAGGATGTCGTCTTAACTTTGGCGTCTGAAAAATTTATCGATACAGCTGCAATTATCCCTATCATGACCACGGGTGCTTTTCTGTGGGGGTTCTGTCAGCTCTACGCTGCTGGGTTACACATTTCAAAAATGACAAAAACTTACGCCATCGTAGTTTTTATTGGCGTGATTTTAAACATAATTCTGAATATAGTTTTGATACCGGCGCTATCTTTCAAAGGTGCTGCTATCGCCACTTTAGCCACCTATGCTATACTGCTAGGCTTAGTAATGAAGCTATCATTTGTGCATTTAAGAGTAAGAATATATCCGATGAGAATTGCAAAAAGCATATTCTGCTCAATAATTATGTGCCTGATTATTAACGTATTGGATTTGGATATTCTTATTGTGCGGCTCATTTCAAAAATTCTTCTCGGTTTCTTCGTGTATTGCACATGTCTGATGGTCGTTGACTTAGAAATCCGTGGCAGCGCAACAAGATTTCTTAAATCGTCTTTTTCGCCTTCTTTTAATCGCCTTAACAATTAAAGCGAACCAGTCAAGGATTATCGGATTCTTTTGTAATTCAAGAGAGATTAGTGAATACCATTTAATCCATCCACATGAAAAAGGTAGATAGGAAGAAAATCTTACAACTAAGAGAAAGTAGCGGTCTTTACGGCGCTGAAAGGGTGGTTATCGAACTTTCGAAAGAGTTGCAAATAGGCGGTTATCAAGTTTGGCTGGGGATACTCTCGCATGATAAGAGCAAAAGTCGCGGTTTTTTTCAAACGGCAAAGAAAAATGGCATCCCAATGCAAGTACTTTCGTGCCGTGGACCCATAGATTTAAAAACCCTTTATCTGCTTCGTAGGTTTATAATTGATAAAAACTTTGCCACTGTACAATCCCATGGGTACAAATCCAATTTTTACGCCCTTATCGCCACTTGGTTAACAAATGTTTCATTAATTGCCACTTGTCATCCCTGGTCTGAAAGCGAGTATAGTCTGCGGGCCCGCTTATATGAAAAGTTAGATCTTTTTTGGCTCAAGAAGTTTAACCGGATTGTGGCAATATCGGAGCAAGTGAGGGAAAAGATTTTGAACGAAAATGTGCCGGAGGAAAAGGTATCTATCATCGAAAACGGAATTGATGTATCAAGATTCAAGGGATACTCAAGTCGTAAGCAAGTTAGAAAAATGTTTGACATCCCGACAAATAGTTTGGTGGTCGGGACTGTGGGACGTCTATCGGTTGAAAAAGGGTATGCAATATTAATTGATGTATTCAAAGAGCTTGTTAGAGATTTTCCGGACTTGCGTCTAATCATTGTAGGCGAGGGTTCTTTGAGAGGAAGCCTGGAGAAGCAAGTCCATCAATCCGGATTAAATGACTCGGTTAATTTTATGGGTATATCTGATGATATGCCTCGCATGTTGGCGCTAATGGACATATTTGTATTGCCTTCACTCGGTGAGGGGCTTCCTATGGCATTGCTGGAAGCGATGGCAGCTAAAGTTCCTGTCGTTGCGACAAGAGTAGGCGATATCCCCAAGGTAATATCCCATGGTACGAATGGATTCTTGGTTCCTTCCGCGGATAAAGTGGCCTTAAAAGAAGCCCTCAGCAAATTGCTCAGGGATGAAAATAAAAGAGAGTTCTTTGCCAAGAACGGCTATTTCACCGTTTCGCAGGATTTCTCATCTCAGAATATGGCTCGAAAATATGTCAATATTTACCAAAGTTTGTTTAGAGACTGAAGAATTGACATGAACATTCTATTTTTGTCCACCGAAATTCCTTTTCCACTGGACCACGGTCATCATCTTCGAACCGCCAATGTTTTAAAATGCTTAGCGGAAGATCACGACATCTACTTTCTGGGATTCTCAAAAAACGAAAATATCAATGGACCTGTTCAAGACCTGGAAAGATTTTGCGCCTCGACGGACATCTTTTTGATTCCTGAAGGAAAATTCAGATGGCGTTTTTATCTTGGGCTTTTGTTGAATTTAATATCTCTGTTGCCATTTGCAGCTAAGAAATATCACCTACCTGCTGTTCACAAAAGGATCAGAAAATTACTGGTAGAAGAAAAGATTGACTTAATACATATTGATGCGACCTGGTTAGCACTCTATTACCAAGATTTCAAGAATTATCCAAGTATACTTACAACTCATAATGTTGAGTCTGACAGATTATTAGGTTGGATCAAGATCGAAAAGAATTTCATAACCAAAATATATCTTTATTTTCAATATATTAAGCTCCTTTGTTTTGAAAGGAGTTTATGGCAAAAATTCGATCGGTGTATTGTAGTGTCGGAAAGAGACAAGGAAATCCTTTCTAAGAACTCCATAAGATGTGAGTTTTCGGTCATACCCAATGGCGTGGATGTCAATTATTTTAGACCAAACCCATCGATTATGGAAATGAATAACCTCGTTTGGGTGGGTCCCATGAATGATCCTTATAATAGAGATGCTGTTAATTACTTTGTAAAAGACATTTATCCATTAATCGTAAAAAATGTTCCAGAAATTCAGGTGAATTTCATCGGGGTGTCTCCTACGTCCTATTTAAGAAAAATAGCGGAAAGAGACAAACGAATAAATGTGCTCGGATATGTACAAGATATTCGTCCTTATGTTGATCAAGCTACAATCTACATTGCACCATTGAGAGCTGGAGGGGGCACCAAGTTGAAAGTGTTGAATGCTCTTTCTCAGGGTAAGGCCGTAGTAACCACTTCAATTGGAGCTGAGGGTATAACAGGGGTTTCAAATAGCAATATTCTAATCGCAGATGACCCTGGAGAATTTGCAAAAAAAACCGAGTATCTTCTGCGGAATCTGCATATAGTAAAACAAATGGGACAAAATGGTAGGGATTTAGTTATGAAATATTATGACTGGGGAATTATTTATAAAAAGATAAAGCAAATCTATAGGACATTTGAAAATTAACATGACCATAGTATTAATATTCACACCAATTGCTAATATGGGAAATAACTATGTCTGAAATAATGAAAACAAAATCCACCAATTTAACATGGTTGAATAATCCTGTAGCCACTTTCGTAACAGGCTGAATCATCGGCTCGTCACTAAAGTAACAAGTTCCACTAGAATTCAGTTTTTTTAACTCCAGAACAGAATACCACGGTTAAATTTGAGGAGTCTCCTCATGGGACTAGGTTTAGGAATAACACAGTATATCCCACTTCTCGTTTATGTCATTTCCATTTTCGTCCTTTTTTTGACCTTGTTTTATAGGTTGGAGCTCGGAGTTTGTTATCTGGTTTTTTTTATACCGCTCCAGACTTTATTAGACAAGCTCTTAATCTATCCATTAGGTAAAGATTTCTTGGACGTCTTTGTAGTAGTTATGCTAATAAAGTGGTTTTTAGATAAAAAGAACGCTGGAGAACCTTTTTTTGAAAAGACATCTCTGAATTTGCCAATCTTTTTACTGATACTTTGGACCTATGTGGCATTATGGAATGGCTCCTACAACATTGGACTCCCATATCCAACAGACTTTCGAGACTGGCGGGTCCAGGAATGGAAGAGTTGGATTATTATGTATTTATTTTATTTTACCATCGTTAATAATTTTAAAGACAAGAGACAAATCAACATGCTGATTCTGGCTCTTACTGTCTCATATTTTGTTGCCGCTTTTCGCTCCCATCAACTGAGTGGGGAAGTAAGAGCTGCTGGCTATTTTGATTATGGTTTAAGAGCTTCAGGAACTTTTTCCTATTTGAATGCAAATGCCTTTGGCGCTTTTTTATCACAGTATGCTGTATTATTTATGACGTTATTTCTGGTGGACAAAATGAAGTGGCGACGGCTAGCTTTTGCTGCCATTTCCTGTCTTGGCTTCTACTCACTGTTGTTTACATTTTCTCGCGGTGGTTACCTCGCAACTATAGTGGCTTTAATTTTTTTAGGAGTTGTGAAAAGCAGAATATTGTTAGCTGTTTTGATGATATTCCTTTTAATTTGGGATGATATACTACCAGTTGCAGTTGTGCATAGGGTCAACATGACAGTTACCGAAGAAGGCGAGCTTGAGGGATCTGCGGCAATCCGATTTTCGCTTTGGGAACAGGTACAAGGCGCCATAGCCCAGAGGCCTGTTGCCGGTCTGGGTTTCAGTACAACTCCCTATTTGCGTTTGCACTCAGAATCTGGTTTGGGTGCCGATAAAACCGCTGGCAGTACCCATTCAGGGTATATCGCATTCTTAGTAGAGCTTGGTGTCATTGGGTTGCTTCTGCAACTATGGCAATTCGGGTTAGGCATGCGAATAGGATGGAAACTATTCAAGAATTCTAAGGATTGTCTATACCAAGGGATTGGTCTTGGTTTAGTCGCTTGTATTCTTGCAATTCTGGCTAGCAATTTTACCAGTGACAATTGGAGAATAATGAACATCATGGGTTTCTACTGGGTGCTCTTAGCAATAGTAACGCGTTTGGAGCTTGATCTGGAAAGTTCCGATGCTGTTCTTCAGACAGCGCGTCAAACAAAACCTCAATCTAATCATATGGCTTTGATGCGCCGGCGGTTTAAGAATATATTGTCCTTCGAAAAGTAGAGGTGTGAATCATATGTGCGGTATCTGTGGCATAATCCATAAAGAAGCTTGACTATCCTGTCAATCATGGACTTGTAAAAAGGATGTCTGATGTTTTGCGACATCGTGGCCCAGACTCAGAGGGTTTTTATTTCAATCAACAGGTTGGTCTTGGTATGCGACGCCTTAAAGTAATTGACTTAACAACAGGAAGTCAACCAATATTCAATGAGGATAAAACATTGGTTGTCGTGTTGAATGGTGAAATCTATAACTATTTAGAATTAAGAAAACTCTTAAGGGACAATGGACATCGTTTCTACACGCAAAGCGATACAGAGGTGTTGGTTCATTTGTATGAGGATTATGGAGAGAATTTTTTATCCTTCTTGAACGGTATGTTCGCGGTAGCTCTATGGGATGATAAACAGAAAAAACTGATTTTGGCCCGTGATCGCATAGGGGAGAAACCGCTACACTACATGATAACAAACCAGAGTATTTCCTTTTCTTCTGAGATAAAGTCTTTTTTGATAGACAAACATTTTATGAGAAAACTGGACTCGGAAGCCCTGTATCACTATTTTTCATTCAATGCAATTCCTGCTCCTCATACCATCTTTGAGGGTGTTAAAAAGCTCTACCCAGGCCACTATTTGGTCTATCAATTTGGCAATTTTAAGATTGTAAAGTATTGGGACTTTGAATATGACCCGCAATACCATTGGACAGAGGAGTACATTAGTGAGCAACTTCAAGAAATTTTAACGAGGTCGGTGCAGCAAAGGGTGAGAAGTGATGTGCCATTCGGGGCTTTTTTGAGCGGGGGCATTGATTCCAGTGTTGTCGTCGGACTGATGAGCTCTATTCTGGAAGAGCCGGTGAAAACCTTTTCTATTGGCTTTGAGGAAGATAGATATAATGAGTTGGGATATGCACGGCTGGTTGCAAAAAAATTCTCAACAGACCATCATGAGGTCATAGTGCGGCCCTCAGCCATAGATATTCTAGACAAGTTGATTTGGCATTTTGATGAACCTTTCGCCGGCCCTTCAGCGATTCCAACCTATTTTGTGTCAGAACTGGCACGGAAGTATGTCACGGTTGTTCTGACAGGTGATGGTGGAGACGAAGTTTTCTTGGGTTATGACCGCTATATCAGAATGCTTAAAAGAAGGAAGTTCTCCGCCCTTCCCGAAAAAATAAAATATTTTCTTGCGAGGATGATTGGCGATAAGTTGCCTCATGGAGCTTACGGCAAAATATTTTTACAAGCTTTAAGCCTGGATGATATACATTACTTCACCGTAGGGTTATCAGAAAATCAGAAGAAGAGTCTGTTTTCTGCTGATTTTCTTAAGACGTTAGATGGGTTAGACTCCTTCAAGATTATCGAGAGCCACGTATTGAATGATTCGGTTGAGTACCTGAGTAAGTTTAACTATTTTGATTTTAAGTCCTATTTGCCAAACGATGTATTGGTGAAAGTGGACAGAATGGCGATGGCGAATTCACTGGAAACAAGATGTCTGTTTCTCGACCACGAAATTATAGAATTCGGAGCAAAAATTCCAGTCGAATTAAAACTAAAAGGATTGTCGACAAAGTACATTTTAAAAAAAAGTATGCGTAAGTTTTTACCAGAACCTATTATGGATCGTGGTAAATGGGGGTTTGCCCTGCCGGTGGATGTATGGTTCAGAAACGAACTTAGAGATTTAATAATTGAGGAAGTTGAGAAAGTCAAACACAGTGGGATCTTTAATTATAACTACTTATCAATGATTCTCAAGGAACATCTGTCTGGCAGGCGAAATCATCAAAGGTTACTATGGGCATTCTTAATTTTTCAACTTTGGTATGATAATTTTCATTCAAATGGCAAGCCTGTTTTTGATGGTCAATCAAGCTATGACGCTGAGATAGTTCATGAACAGTAGAACATTATGAAAATAAATAAGATCATCAAAAATACAGGCTTCGCAGCCATTAGTTTTCTGATTTTCCTGTTGTTGTTGGAAATATTGTTACGCATGGGTGTGGCAATTGTCAGTGAAAGATTTACAAAAGTGGATCCCTGGCTTGGGTGGTATCATGAACCAAATTCCTCCAAAAAGAATGAGGTTGAAGGGCATGCATTTCGTTTAGGGTACAATGGCCATGGCTTTCGCTTACCGGAGCACGATTTTAAGAAAACGAGGGGAGTTTTTAGAATCGTTGTTCTTGGAGACTCATTTGTGGATGGCTCTGAAGTGGGTGATGATGAAACATTTACCTGGCATCTTCAGCAGCAAATGGAAGCTTTAGAGGTTATCAATCTCGGCGTTTATGGGTTTAGTACGGCTCAGGAATTAATCACTCTTGAAAGAGTTGGCTTAAGATATCATCCGGATTTAGTTGTCTTGGTAACCATGACAAACGATTATACAGATAATTTACTAAATATATCCTCCTTCGGACCACGTCCGCGATATTTAGTAAAGAACGATTCCCTGGTATTGGAAGGAACAGCTCAGCCCTCGGCACAAACCATATTTCGAGCGATAAACCTCCCTATCCCTGGCAGAAAATTCTTCCATCAGCACAGTTACCTTTACTATGCCATCAATCATTATCTGTATCAGCGTTTAATAACGGATAGAATAAACTCAATAGTACTCGAACAAAAGAGATCCCTGGACAAAGAAGGACAAATGAAACTTTATTACCGGCTGGTCGAACGAATGAAAAATATTTGCGAGAATGACGGCATTGATTTTTTAGTCGTCTTTGCCTATCCCGAAAAATATCTTTTGGAAAATCAAGGCTCGCCCAGTTCAGAAATAGCTAAAGAACTTGGTAGAAGGGGAATAAATACTCTGGATCTTTTCAATAGACTGCGTGAGGAAGCATTTAAGTCAAATACGACACTTTATTATATAGAGGATTTTCATTGGAACCCACAGGGACATAAGTTTGTAGCAGTGGTACTGAAAGAGTGGATCGAATCCTGGACAAACGGCCAGTCGGAACAGAACCCCATATTTTGAACTCCTGGTGGACTCGGGATTATCTACTGGTACTTTTGGTAAAGAGTGGTTCGATTTAAGGAATTAAACTTAATTCTACAGTAGTCCATATAACTTTCCCCCTTAATTGGTAAGCATATAGAGTTCTGTAAAATAGAATGTTCAACCTTTAGGTTGAGGCAGGCTGAAGCCTGAACACCGATAATAAACGTCGTTTTGCAGAAGTATAGGTAAACATAATCTATGTGGAACTCGTTGTATTTTAAAGGAAAATCAAAAATTTTCTTCTAAATGTCTTATTATCTATAATCAGTATTTTGTTGGTGTGCGCTTTGACTGAAGCTTGTTTGCGATTATGGATCCCGAAAAGCAATGTGAATTTATTCGACTACAGCACAAAAACCAATTTATATAAGATCATGAAGCCTAACATTCAAGGTGTTGTTTATGGCGTACCCTTTGAGACAAATAATATGGGATTTCGTGACAAAGAGCCGTGGACTGATACTAAAATGAAAAATGAATTCAGGATCCTTGTACTTGGGGACTCCTATACGGTATCAGCGGAGGTTGCATTTGAAAACATTTATTCCCAACTATTGGAGAAGATGCTTCAGAGTCGAAACTCTACTCATTATAGCTTCAATGTGATGAATTTAGGGGTAGGGGGGATACAACATTGTACAATACCATTATGTCCTTGAGGAAATTGGCTTAAACTTGAAGCCAGACTACCTTATTGTAGGGGTATTTCCTGTAAACGATTTCGGTATGGAAACGTACTCTAGCAATAGATCAGTAGCTCTTGGTCTTGAAAAATCAGTAAGACGAGAGGAATTTCTCTATATCTATAGAGCATTTGGGTGGAAATTGGAATTTGGATTAAAATATATCCTGGGAAAATTAAGACTTAGACCTCGAATAGACCGCAATGAAACTGACTTCAAACAAGGTACTGAAGGCTGGAATGTGAATATAAAAGCATTAGCGTCGATATTAAAATTACAAAAGAGCAAGATATATCCTTGCTTGTCGTCTTCTTGCCCCATGCCTCAAACTTCTTTAATCAAAAGAAAGATCAGCATAAAATAAAAGCTTTCTGTGAAGAAGTGGGCCTTGAAAGTATTGACATGGTAGATGAGTTCATAGAATCTGGCATTCCGCCCCAGAAATTTAGACTGAATATAATCGATGCGCATCCAAATGAAAAATATCATAAAATTGTAGCAATCAGATTAACCGAATGCCTGGCAAGTAGACTTTGCAATTAGCGTGGTTTCCATCATTAATTAACAATGAAATAAAGATGCGTTCCATCGTCAAAACAGAATCTTATAAATTGAATAAGAAAATATTTTTCTACATGACGATGTTTCTTTCGGTATTTGTCCTGATGGTTATCGCCGGAGAAATTATCCTACGAATAGGGGGTTGGGCGAGTCCTATGGTGCGCACGGTCACGAAGGCTCAATATAGTAAAGTACCTGGAATGTTTGCACCCGGGCAGTCTGTCGTGGTGAAAACGAATAGACACCTTCCTTATCGAGTTAACATAAATTCTCTGGGATTTCGAGGTGAGGAGTTTGATAAAAATAGAGAGGGTGGTTATAAAATTCTATGCATTGGGGATTCGCAAACATTTGGAGATTTTGTAGATGATAGTCAGACCTTTCCACATGTTTTACAAGAACTTTGCCAAAGAACTTCACAGGACACTTTAGTTATTAACGCTGGGGTTGGAGGAACCACTATTGTAGATCAACTGCAATTTCTTCGCAGATGTATAAAAATTAAACCGAGCCTGGTCATTTTGAACTTTACTGAAAATGATATTGAAGATTTACTTCGAGTTGAACCCATGTATGTAAAGCTTGAGAAAAACCGGGAGATGAAGTCTTCTCCCTTGGGTAAACCTATATATGACTTAATTAAAGATTCTTGTTTATTCAATTTTTGTCTTAAAATTGAGTCAAATTATTATAACTATATAGCACGAAGAAAAATTTTGAAACTGAACGAACACAGTAATACTTTCGACAATGATGTGACTATTTCAATGGTCAACCAAACAATTAATTATGAATCAAATTTATTGTCAAAGTATCAGAGTTACTTGATAAAAAGTAAACAAGTTTTGGATGAGTTTTCAATTCCATTATTATTTATAATTTTCCCAGGCACGCATCGACTGGATGAAGGACCTTTTGAACATCAATCCCCTGAACATCGACTTCAACAAGTTGAAGCATTAGCTCTAAAACTTGGTATTGAGTCCATTAATTTGCTGCCAACATTCCAAAAAGGCGGTTATACCAAGGAGCAGTTGTACTTAGTTCCTTATGATAAACACGCGAGTTCCTTGGCCTATCGCATTGCAGCTCAAGAGATATTTAATTGGCTCCAGTATCATAAATCGTAAAGGATAATTCATTCCGATTGGCATAATTTCTTGGAATTAGTTTCACATGTGGAAAGTAAAGGAAGTTTTACCTAACTTCTGTATTGTATTTATCAGCATTCTCGTTGTATGTGGCATTTGCGAGTGGTTTGTAAGACACCGAGGTACGGCGACAAATTTCATCCAGTACAATGAGCATTGTGGAAGCATACTTCGCCCAAATGCCGAAGGGTTATGGAGGAAAGAAGGTTTTGCTCACGTTAAAATTAATTCAAAAGGTTTGCGCGACTATGAGTATGAATATAAAAAACCGGATAATGTATTCCGAATCTTAATTTTGGGAGATTCCTTCACGACCGCATTTCAGGTTGAACTCGAACAGACCTTCCACAAGATACTGGAGCGTCTTTTGAACAACTCTGCAAGAACGACGAAGGATATTGAAGTCATCAATGTAAGCCAGCCAAATTACGGCACGGCCGAAGAATATTTGCGGCTCAAATTTGATGGAATCAAATATGAGCCAGATCTTATCATATTGGCTTTTTATATTGGCAACGATTTCAGAAATAATTCGCCGGATCTCGACCGCGCCATTCGGCCTTTTTTCATTCTCAAGGATGGGCAGTTACATCTGGATGATTCTTACAAAATAGAGAAGCAATATAAAGATGCACTAATGGGATATAGTCACCCGTTGCGACGATTTTCGAGATTCTTATTAAGACATTCCCATTCTTATCGTTTTGTTCGAACAAGGCTAAATTTGTTGCGTATGCAATTAACACATAATAATAGTAAGGCCGCTACTACAAAGGAGCATCAATTACCTTTGGACTATGAAATTTTTTCTTCGGATCTTGATAACCGATGGAAGAATACCATGGAAGTCACCAAAGCCTTGATGCTGGGAATCAAGCGAATTTCCAATGTAAATGGAGCGGATTTCTTGTTGCTTTCAATACCCATGGGCGAACAAGTTCACGATGAATCCAGAAAAATGCTAATCAAAAAATATCCCAATGAAAAATCTTGGAATTTTGAGAGACCGGATCGCATTTTATCAAAATTTTGTCAAGCGAACAACATCAATTATCTGCCTATCCTTTCTCAATTCAGGCATAATGCTCGCCAGACAGGTAGAATGCTCTATTTTAACAATTATAATGGACATTTGACTGCTGAAGGCCATGAACTTTTGGCGGAAATCATTTTCGAAGAATTAACCACCAAACCAGAAATGCTAACCAATCATTCAAAGCAGCCTAGTTCATCCAACAAATTCTGAAACGCCGAATTCTCATGCATAATCCATATATCT
The DNA here is from genome assembly GCA_964539665.1 of uncultured Cytophagia bacterium. Classification (GTDB taxonomy): domain Bacteria; phylum Zhuqueibacterota; class Zhuqueibacteria; order Oceanimicrobiales; family Oceanimicrobiaceae; genus CAZIKB01. Next base: position 3,896 of record CAZIKB010000132.1, on the reverse strand, counting down.
CTATCATAATACCGATCAGAAATGAAGAAAAATATATTTATCAATGTTTGAAATCCATTACAAACCAGAAATATGATAAAAAAGGATTTGAGGTGTTAGTTATAGATGGGATTTCCACAGATCGGACCACAGAAATTGTCGAACAATTTGTTAGAGAATACTCAAATATAAAAATGCTCATGAATCCGGCTAAAATACCTGCTACTGCTTTAAATATAGGCGTACGCGCAGCCAAAGGAAATGTGATAATCAGAGTTGATGGACATGCTGTGATTGCTGCTGATTACATTGCACAATGCGTAAAGTATTTGCATAGCACCGGAGCCGAATGTGTTTGCGGATGGATAAAAAGCACCCAAACAAACCGAAAAGGTCAAGCGATCGCCTTAGGGATGTCGAATGTTTTTGGAGTTGGGAACGCACGTTTCAGAACAAACGGAAGAGAGGGATATGTCGATACTGGTGCGTTCCTGGCTTATCGCCGGGAAGTTTTTGACAGAACTGGGCTATTTTATGAAAACCTTGTTGGTTGCGAGGATGAAGAATTTCATTATCGTCTTCAGAGTAAGGGCGGTAAAATTTATTTTACACCTAAGATACAGTCTAGTTATTATACCCGGTCAACGTATCAAGAACTTTTCAAGCAGTATTTTCGATATGGACACGCAAAAGTAGATATTCTTAAGCTTAATCCTCGCATGATGCAATTCCGCCATTTCGTCCCGCCAATATTTGTAGTATGTTTTGTTGCGAGTCTGCTTATGTCGCTGAAGGTTGGTGTGATCGCTATTTTGTTTCCAATGGGCTATTTTGTGACAACCTTCTTTGCCAGTGCTCTTATCGGAAAGCGAGACGGATGGAGATATATTTTTTTCCTACCTATGGTTTTCTATTGTTTGCATTTTAGCTATGGAAGTGGGTTTATTATTGGAATTACTAAGGTCTGTCTGAAGACCATATCTATCACCATCAAAGAGCTTGCCCAAAAAATCAGTTCATTTTTGCTATTGAGTACAAATGCAAAAAGGTAGTCACAACGAACAAATATGTTTTAAAATAATGCAGTCATAATAAGCGCATTCAATAAAAAATTGTCAAGATGTTCTGTTCCATTTCCTCTATTAAGACATGATATTCAAAAAGTTTGTTCGTCCTATAGGAATTCTGTTTAAATGTAAGAACAAGAAGTTATGAACTATAATTCTTTTAAGCACACTAAAAGAGCTGAAAGGGAACAAGCATATTATGATAAATATTATGATACATTCTCTGAGGAGATAAATGTACCTTTATCATTTGAATCAATTAATCTTAAACTTACACGACCATGGAGTTCCTATTGGTACATAGACAAGCTAGCTGTGAGTTACTACAACATCAGAAAAAATAAAATACTTGATTTAGGTTGCGGCACGGGTGCCAGATCAATTAAACTAGCTAAAATTGGGTATAAGGTATCTGGAATAGATGTTTCAAATAAAGCAATTAAATTAGCAAGAATTAGAGCTATCCAATATAAATTAAATAGTAAAATTTATTTTAATGTTGGGATGACTGAGAAATTACCATTCCCTTCCGAATATTTTGATGTAGTTTATGGAGTTGACATTTTGCATCACGTAGATATTGAGCAAACAATAAAAGAATTACATAGGGTTCTAAAATTAGGAGGGAGAGGCTTTTTTCGTGAACATCTGAGGAATGTAGTTTTTGATAGGGTGAGAGAAACTGAATTAATTATGAAAATTTATCCAAGAGTAGAGAAGTATGAGGAAGGATTAGCCATTACACAAGATGAGAAAAAACTGACAAAAGATGATTTAAAGTGCATCCGGAAATATTTTTTGAAATTTGAAATAGAAAAGTTTACATTATTTGATCGATTTACTAAAATACTTAATCCGAGTATTAAAATAGAACAGACTATTAAGAAAATTGACTGGTTGCTTTTTAAGTATTTTCCAATTTTGAAAAAGTTTGCAGGATCTTGCGTTATAAGTGTTGAAAAATAAGTTCATTTGAACCTCTCCTCAAATTTCTAAGCAATTCTTTTATAAATGAAGTGATTACTTTCTTCAAATTTATTAAAATTCTTCTTAAGTTACATTATAACAATTTGCATAAATAATGTCCTATCTGTCATGTCCGTCACGACATTCCTTTAGATTTAGTAATGAAGGAATCGGGATTATCGGACATCCTAACTCCTCTGGATTCCCGCTTAAAGATTGCGGGAATGACAACATAACTGAGAACAAAGCTGGAATTCACTTTTAATAATTAATAGGACTGTTTTTATTTTGTAATGCTGTTTAATACCTTAACTTTCGCAGTTTTCTTTTGTATTATTCTTATTGCTTATTATCGCCTGCAACATCGGTGGCAAAATTACCTGCTGTTGTTTGGAAGTTATGTCTTTTATGGATGGTGGGATTGGCGTTTCCTATCATTAATCCTTATCTCTACAATCATAGACTATTACATGGGATTGGCCATCACACGCTGGCCACACCGTTCGAAATTGTTTCTCGTCGTTTCTGTAATTAGCAATTTATCTATTTTAGGATTTTTTAAGTATTGTGGTTTTTTCATTGAATCCCTCACTGATTTTTTTTTGTTACTTGGGTTACATGTAGACATGCCTACAGCCCGCTTTATTCTTCCCGTAGGCATTTCTTTCTATACTTTCCAGACAATGAGCTATACATTTGACATTTACAGAGGCCGAATGCAACCTACCTGGAAATTTCTGGACTTTGCTCTCTTCGTCTCATTTTTTCCACAGCTTGTCGCAGGTCCAATAGAAAGAGCAAGAAAACTTCTTCCACAAATCCGAAGTCTGAGAAACGCTGATTCGTCAAGAATTTCCGAAGGTTCATGGCTTATTTATTGGGGACTATTTAAAAAATCTGTGATTGCTGATAACATGGCTGTTCTTGTTGAAACCGTATTTAGGAATCCGTTAACTCATACGTCTGGCGACGTTTTGGTTGCTGTTTGTGCTTTTGCCATTCAAATATATGGCGATTTTTCTGGTTACTCCGATATTGCTCGAGGCGTTGCTAAATGTCTTGGCTTCGAAATAATGGTAAATTTTCGACTACCTTACTTTGCACGGAATCCATCCGATTTTTGGCGACGTTGGCATATTAGTCTTTCTTCGTGGCTAAAAGATTATCTTTATGTATCTCTGGGAGGCAATCGAGGTTCATTATTTAAAACGTGCAGAAACTTAATGCTTACAATGATTTTAGGAGGTCTTTGGCATGGTGCAGGATGGAACTTTGCCATTTGGGGGCTCTATCATGGCATGATTCTAACTATCTATCGCTTATTGCCTGAAGGATCATTTCTTACCAGAGATGATGATTCAATTGCAGGCTCAATTGCCAAAGGTTTTCAAATTTTTATTATGTTGGTGTTGACAGGTATTGGATGGTTGATATTTAGGGCTGAAAACATAACTCAACTAAGTCAGCTATTGAACGTTTTGATCGGGAATATTGCACTGCCAACCTTTACCTTAAACGAGCTGTCGATGGCATTGTTATTGGTTATACCACTACTCATCCTTCAGCTATTCCAAAATCACAAAGATGATCTTATGGTTATATTTCGATTTCCAGTGCTTTTTCGGTCATTATTTTATGTATGCATCTTTTACATGTTATTGGAAAAAGGCGTATTCGGTGCTAAAGAGTTCATTTATTTCCAGTTTTAATAATCGTACTCCTGCGGTTTTTGGGGCTTTAATTGTGATTTGTCTTTATGAAATCGTTGCTGCTATATTGAGCCCTATTATTCTAAGTGATCTCAATATTGCATTGCGGTGGTATTTAGGAAAAACAAGCTTATCTTCCATTAGGAAAACGATTGATGGTGAGAACTACTTGATG
>CAZIKB010000131.1:0-17764 GCA_964539665.1 uncultured Cytophagia bacterium | reverse complement strand
ATTTTCCCGCCCATAAATTCTACCAATGACCTGGAGATATTTAAACCCAGCCCGGTGCCGCCATATTTACGGGTTGTAGAATCATCCTCCTGCGAAAATTTTTGAAATATTTTTTGTATATTTTTTTTAGATATTCCAATCCCTGTATCGTGAACTTCAAAATGTAAGTTAACTTGATTGTGGATTTCGGCTTTCGGTTTGTGAGTTTCAGTTTTCAGCGTTTTTGGTATTCCGATATCTGAATTACACAACCTGCATTCCACCAATACTTCGCCCTTTTCGGTGAATTTGATTGCATTGCCGGTCAGGTTTACTAAAATTTGCCGAAGTCTTGTTGGATCGCCGACAATCCAGGATGGGATCTGCGGTTCAACATAACAGAGTAGTTCGATACCCTTTGACTCAGCACGCATACTAAATATTTCTACGGCAGTTTCTACAACCTCACACAGATTAAAATCGGTGTTTTCCAATTCCATCTGTCCGGCTTCTATTTTTGAAAAATCGAGGATGTCATTAATCAAACTGAGAAGGCCCTCAGATGAAGATTGTACGACATTTAAAAATCCCCTCTGTTCTGAATTTAATTCAGATTCAAGGGTTAGTTCGGTCATTCCAATTATGGCATTCAAAGGTGTACGAATTTCGTGGCTCATGTTGGCTAAGAAATCACTCTTGGCAACGTTGGCTATTTCTGCCTGACAGGCCATCTCTTTTGCAATTGCTGTGGTTTGATCAAGATGGTTATTCATTTCTATCAATTCCTGGTTGGCAACTTCAGCGGCATCTTTCGCCTGTTTTAATTCTAATTCCACTTTTTTACGATCGGTGATGTCCAAAGAGTATTCTATCATTTGAACAACGCTGCCATTCTGGTCAAAAATCGGATAGCCATGAACTTCCATGGTCTTGGTGTTACCATCCTTGTCGTAATGAACATGCTCTAAAGTTACTGGCTGCCGGTTTTTTTTGACTTCTGCCAATGGGCAAGGATCATCCTTGGAATTGCATGGTTTGTCATTATGATGAGTAAGCGTGTAACAGGTGGATCTTCCAGTTAAATTGTCAAATTGACTGGCTGAATTTCCTAATTGTACTGTGTAATCGTTTGCGTTTATAACATAAAAAGGATGCGTCAGGGATTCGAGAATCGATTTCATAAATTCATTTTGGTGGCGAATGGTCTCTTCCGCCTGTTTGCGTTCTGTGATGTCTCGGACAACGCTAATCCACGCTGATTGACCCTGATATTCTATTTCTTCAGTAAGAATTTCTACATCTATAAGTTGACCATTTTTTATAACATGAATGTATGAATTTGCATGAGTAACATTTCTTTGATCAATGTTCTGCCTCACTTTAACTAAATCTTCTGGAGGATGAAGATCAAACGGAGTCATAGAATTCAATTCGTCATTCGTATAACCATATATTCTTACAACTGCATGGTTATAATCAAGAAAATACTTTGATTTTTTATCAAAGATGAAGATAGGATCAGCGATGTTGTTGAATAAAATACGATACTTACTTTCACTATCACGCAACGCCTTTTCTACATTTTTTTTCTCTGTGATGTCCTCTTTAACAGCAATGAAATGTGTAATTGTACCCTCAGAATCTCGAATAGGAGAAATAGATGTAGATTCCCAAAATAGTTCACCGTTCTTTTTCTTATTGCAGAATTCACCGCGCCATTCGTTGCCAGACATTAGATTGTGCCACAGTTCTTTATAAAACTCAGCAGGATGTTTACCAGATTTCAATATTTGTGGACTTTGACCAATGACTTCTTCAGAGGTGTAGCCTGTAATTTGAGTAAACTTCGGATTGATATATTCAATTATCCCATGTTGGTTGGTAATAATAACTGTAGCAGGACTTTGTTGAACCGCTTGCGATAATTTTCTCAATTGTCCTTCTGATTTTTTGCGCTCGGTGATATTCTGCTTTAATTCGGCATTTAAACATGCCAGTTCCCTGGCTCGTTTTTCGATCGTTTTGGTCCGTTTGGCCACACGTTGTTCGAGAGTTTCGTTGAGTGTTTTTAGCTCTTCCTCGACCTGCTTGCGTTCGCTGATTTCGAGCTCTAGGTCTTTGTTGGATTTTGATAGCTCGGCGACATTCTTTTCCAACAACGCGTACGATTTTTCTAACTCAATTGCCATTGTGTTGAAGGCCTGTCCAAACACACTGATCTCGCGTGGTCCTGTCTCCATCACCCTTACAGTAAAATCACGATTGTGAAATCTGAAGATTCCTTGAACAAGGTTAGTAATCGGTTTAGAAATGGAGTTGGCAACAAAAAGGGCAACTAATACCAACAAAAACAAGGTACTGATTCCTAAAATTAGTACCTTGTTTTTGAGTTTGACAATTGGAGCAAACGCTTCTTCAGTGTCTATTTTTACAACCATTCCCAATCTGAAGACCGGTAAATACCTCCAAGCGGCAATTATCTCTTTGTTTCGATAATCGATAGAGAAATCCAAGCCATTCTTCCCTTGTACCGCTTCCTGAATAGGCAATGCATTCTGAGATCCAATAATTACGGTTCTTTTAAATGCTGCATCGGGATCATGTCTCAAAGGCGCTATAAATACGGCCTCATTCTTTATTTTTAATGCTATTACCGTCTCGCCTGTTTCGCCTAAACCTGTATAGTCCCCTGCGAGATCATAGACTTCTTGAGTGTTCATCTGGAGTGCAACAAAACCGATAACTTTGCTTTCCTTAATAACTGGTGCAGCAATAAATGCTGCTGGTTCATCAGAAGCTGGGTAGTATTTAAAGTCAGAAATTTCTGTTTCCAATGTTATTTGAGCTCTTTCGAAGACTTTCGCCAATTCTGTATCTTTGTAAGGTCCTGTTTTTAGATTTGTGCCAAAATCATTTTCTTTAATCACCGTAAATACTACATCACCTCCAGGAGATATCAGGAAAAGATCATAAAATCCAGATGTCTTTTGGTATTGTGTTAAAAATGGTCCATGTTCTTCATCATGAGCCAAATATTCAGTTGAATTTACTCCGTCATTCTTGAATGATTCAGAAAATATCTCCAAAGCGTTAATAATTGTTGGTACACGAGATAGGTTGGTGATATTTCCTTTTCTCTCGACTATATTGGATTCAATATGGTGGGCTTTATAGTCCGCTATCGTCAAAAGTTTATTCGTTACTTCTCTCCTCAAATATTTCTCAGCATTATCATGGGCAATATATGTAACAAAGATCAAAGGTAATGAGCCTAACACTAAAAAGGAAATCAGCAATTGATGAGAAATTTTAAGTTTCTTTATACATTTCAATTTGAACATCTTTATTCTCACTTTATTGAATTCATCTATTTTTTTTATTATTCATTAATTAGAATTCTTTAAATATATTTTTCGATTGTACTTGTTTTAAAATAATGACCTAAGAGTTCAAGTAATTTTCCTTTACTTAAAGGCTTGTAAAGAGAGGATGTGCATCCTGCTTTCAAACACTTATTAATTCAGCGTTTCCCTTTATGCGCGTGACCGCAATAATTGGATTCTTCTTCAAGTCATTCAAGTTATTTTAATTGGTGTTTCTGATTTCTTCAGTCAAGTTCGAAATCGTTCCCAAATTCAGTTGAATAACCTCATTTTTTTCTATATTAGATTGATTAACTTGTTGATTTAAAAATCACTTAATAGCTATTTATCGGATGTTAGGGCAAAAATTGTAACCGTTTTTTCAATTTTAAGATAAAATTTTCTTCAAAGTAATCGAAATTCAATTAAAAGTTGAAATCGCTCTGAAGGTTTACTATATTTAATGTGAAAATCATGAATAATCCATTGAATTAAGTGTACCAACCTTTAAATAAGTAAAGAAGAAAAGGGATTAATTATTATCGATTTCATTACTGCTTGAAAGTGTGTACCATTTAGCCGGAGACAAATTGCTGTGATTGCTAGTGAAGTTGAAATCCATCCCCCACTGAAGATTGAGTCGCCTGCAGACATAAATGAGAAGGAGTCTATTCTGCAGTGTCAGCGCGGAAGGCATTTAGGCGAAAATATTTTAACTGGTTAAAAGAACATGGTAGGCGGTGAGATTGAGGAATATACCAAACTCATGGCTGAAGCGAGGGAACAGGCAATTGATCGGATGCTCGCCCGGGCTGAGTAAATTAGTGCTTATGCTGTTATCGGTTGGCGCAGATATATCATGGGAATGGCTTCGCAAGGATTTACACTAAACCAGGGAACCAGAAAGAAACTCAGTTCGTATATCAGAACTTTCAGTCTGAAAGTATCTCTCTTATTTTTTTCTCCAGGCTGTCTTTAGAATATGGCTTTTGTAGTACAGTAACTGGTGCATCAGAAGCGAGATTCAAGTCACCTATTTCCGATCGGGCATCATAGCCCGTGACGAATATTACGGGCATATCCGAATTGATTGTTCGCATTTTTTCATAAGCTTCCGGGCCGCTGCTTTTAGGCATGACTACATCCATTATCACCAGATCAATGCGCTCATGGTCTGATTCAAATATCTTGACTGCTTCTAAGCCATTTTCGGCCATGAGGATTTTATAATTCAAATTTTTCAGGATACGAACAGCCACGTTCCGAACGGTTTCGTCATCTTCAACCACCAGAATGGTTTTTGATATATCGCCTAATTTAGGCAAATTGCTTTTTGTTTTATCCCCTGATTCAGCATCCGGATCAGATGGGATATAAACTTTAAAGGTGGTTCCTTTACCTATTTCGCTCTCAACTTCAATATGTCCATTATGTTGTTTCACGATGCCATAAACCACTGATAATCCGAGCCCGGTTCCTTTACCCATTTCCTTTGTTGTATAGAAGGGCTCGAATATTTGTTTCAGGGTATTTTGCTCCATTCCAATACCTGTATCGATTATATTGAGTTGCACATAATTATTTCCGGTATTGACAGACAGTGCTTTTTCTTTTACTTGCTTTTCCGTGAGATTGAAAGTTTCTATGGTCAATTGTCCGCCCTTGGGCATCGCGTCTCGTGAATTTATACAGAGATTTAATAATGCTTGCTGGATTTGACCAGCGTCTGCCCAGATTGAAGCAAGATTTAACTCAAGATTTGTCTGTAGTTCAATGTTCTCCCCGATAACACGAGTTAACATATTATGGAAATCTTTGATTATTTTATTTATATCCAATAATTCCTGTTGAAGCATTTGCTTGCGGCTGAAAGCCAAAAGCTGACGTGTTAGCAAGGTTGCTCGTTCTCCAGCTTTCTGGATTTCCAGAATATCCTGTCGATTTGGATCATTGTGACTGAGACCATCTAACAGAAAATCGGTGTAACCTGAGATAGCTGTAAGCAGATTATTAAAGTCATGAGCTACGCCACCTGCCAATCTGCCAATAGCTTCCATTTTTTGAGACTGGAATAATTGCTCTTCCAATTTTTTACGGGCTGTCAGGTCTTCAGCTACTTTTATGTAATGAGTAATGACTCCATCAGAATTTTTGATTGATGAAATTGAAGCATACTCCCAATAGAATTCACCATTCATTTTTTTGTTATAAAATTCACCGCGCCATTCTTTGCCCGCATCCAGTACCTGCCGTATTTTCTCGTAGTCTTCTGCAAAAATATCGCCCAATTCATTGACATTTGTTCCTAAAATGTCTTGCGAGGAATAACCAGTAATCTTGGAAAATCTGGGATTTACATATTCAATTACACCCAGGGGATCTGTAATCATTACCATACTTGGGCTTTGTTCAACGGCATGATATAACTTACGGAGCTGCCCTTCTGTTTTCTTTCGTTCGGTGATGTTCTGCGTTATGCCGATAATGGTTTCAACAGTTCCAGCGGCTCCTTTTAAAGGAATAAAGCTCGAGTGAAAGATTTTTTGGCCGCTGTTGCTCAACGCCAGATATTCACATTCTGAAGGCTCTGCATTAAAGGCTTTGTTGAGTAAATCGCTGACGCGTTCACGATCCTCTTGAGCCACTAAATCGAGGAATGCCCGGCCAATGGCGTTTTTTATATTTGAGACGCCCATTACTTTTAGACCGACAGAATTCATGAAAATAAGATTGCCCTGTTTGTCTATTTCGATTATGCAGACTGGAGCATTTTCAGTCAGGGAACGAAAACGTTCTTCACTATTTAAAAGCGCCTTCTTGACCTCTTTGCGCTCAGTTATGTTACGAACTATGGCCAGTACTTCATTTTTACTGCTTTCAATCAAGCGAGCCTCGTAATCGCATGTACGTCCGTTTTTTCGAAGTTGATAATCAAAAATTTGTATTTCGCCGGTCTGTAATGTATGCGTTAAATAGTGCATGGCTTTTTCAGCTACATCTTCTGGTAATACATCATATATTTTTTTACCGATAAATTTTTTGGAAGGCGCCAGACTGTTCGAGTTTTTAGTTGGCTTAAACTCTAAATATGTTCCATCGTCGTGAATTCGAAACATTAAATGCGGAGTGGCTTTAATGAAAGCCTGGTTTTTTATTTCACTCTCCCTGAGCGCCTGGACTGCTAATTTCTGTTCAGTAATATCAATTGCGAAACCGACCGCTCTTTTATTATCAGGATCAAAGCTGAGGAAGTTATCATACCAAAATGGCCCATTCTCTGAGACGCCATGACTTTCATAATGATGGGATTCACCGGATGCGGCCTTTAACGCCTGCTCTTTATTTTGGGTGAATTCATTAAATGTGTTTGATTTGATGAGTTTGCGATTGTTAAGACCGATACGTTGGAGGCCAGCCCCGGAACATTCCTGCAAAATACCATTTTCATCTATCGTGAATGCTACGGTTGGCAGTTCACGCAGAATACCTCCCATTAGTTCATTCTGGTGGTTGATTTTTTCATCTGCGTGTTTTTGCTGAATGATGATGTGTTCGAAACAAAATACAGCTATATACGCCATAATGCTGACTAAAAGATTCGGCAGCTCTGCAGCAAAGTTTGAGAGTGAGATTGTTTGAGATATTTTATCTCCCAGAAAAATATGTAATTGATAAGCGCTCATCAATATGAGCGCAAGTGTAAAGAATCCCATCCGCCGGTCCCGCAAACGCACCAGAAAATACATCGACCAGAAGGCCCCGACCAAAAGAATCGCTAAAGATACTATGAGAATCAAACTCATAGACCATTATCCTCTAATATCATTTATATCTAAACTATATAATTTATTAAATCAGGGAATTCAGTAATCTGTGCAAGCGGAATTTACTATATCGTAATATAATTCTTAAATAATAAATTATTTACGTTAATGCAAGTAATTTTTTAAAAAAATGTAGTATTTTAACAAATTTTTATATTTCAGTTCACTACCGTAATTAGTATTAGTTAATTATCTAATAACTCACGTACTTTTTGTCCTAGCGCATTTTTGGTGTAGGGCTTTTGAAGAACAGTTACACTTCCTTGTTCCGGGTCATCTGATTCCATTATTTCAGAATGTACGTCATAACCTGTTACATAAATAACTGGTAAATCAGGTTTCATTGAACACAATCTTTTATAAGTCTCGGGGCCGCTGTATTCCGGCATAACCACATCTAAAATAACTAAATCAATATTTCCTTTTTGTGATTTAAAATAATTGAGCGCTTCATTTCCGTCTTTTGCGGTGCGGACATTATAACCTAATTCAGTTAAAATTCGAAAGGTCACATTTCGAACAGCATCTTCATCCTCGACAACTAAAATGGTCTCCTCCCCCCTGTGAAATTTTGCTTTTCTTTCATTTTTTAATGCCTGTTCTGTGGATTCGGAAGTTGTTGGCAAATAGATTTTGAATGAAGCGCCTTTCCCTAATTGACTGTTTACTTTAATTAGTCCATCGTGCTGTTTAACAATTCCATAAACAACGGCTAAACCAAGACCGGTCCCTTCACCTGTTTTTTTTGTTGTGAAGAAGGGATCGAATATTCGATCCAGGGTCTGTTTATCCATACCTTTACCCATATCAATTATTGTGAGTTCAACATAATTTCCTGATTGATTTTTAGATTTTAGCTGCGTGCCTGTCCGGTTCAATTCATGATAGAAATTTTCATCTGCTACAAAATTCCTGGTCTCAATAATTAACTCGCCTCCTTTCGGCATCGCATCCCGAGCGTTGACAGATAGATTCATGAGTATTCGCTGGATTTGTGTAGAATCCGCCCAAATTTTTGATAACTTCTTATCCAGATTTGTATTAAGATCAATATCCTCGCCAATGATGCGTCTGAGCATTTTTATGTGATTATTTATTATATTATTTAAATCTACAGTTGTTGGTTCAAAATTCTGACTTTTGCTAAACGTTAAGAGCTGCCGCACTAATTCGCTTGCTTCTGTCGCTGCTTTATCAATACTCATTAAATCCAGTTGAACCGGGTCGCCAGGATTGGAGTCTTGCAGGCCAAATTCAACATTACCGAGAATAACGGTTAACAGGTTGTTGAAGTCATGGGCTACGCCGCCGGCTAATCGGCCAATCGCTTCCATTTTTTGGGATTGAAAAAGTTGTTCCTCTAATCGTTTGCGCTCGGTAGCATCACGTACTTGCAGCAGGAAGGCTGGTTGATTAGCATATTCAAAACGATTGGCTCGGATTTCAACAGGTACGGATTTTCCGTCATTAGTCAAACTAAAGCTATCTAAATAATCAATTTCACCTTTAATTAGTTTTTGGAATGTTATTTGAACTTCATCTCTGTGTTCAGTTGGAATAAGTTCAGATACATTTTTCCCTATTATCTCATTACTCGAGACACCGTGCAGATTACATGCCGCTGGATTGACATCCAGCACCTGGCCATCCAAGTCTTCTACAAAAATCGCATCTGGAGAACTTTCGAAAAGATCTCGCAACCGTTTTTCACTGTCTTGAAGTGCTGCTTCCGCTTGCTTTCGCAGATTATCACTCCTTAATGCTTCAATTATGTGCGCACAGGTATCTAAAACAGGACGAAGAAATTCGATAACATCATCATCGTAACCCCCGGGGCGATTGGCAACTCCTACCATGCCTGTTATTTTTTCACCAAGACAAAATGGAATCCCCAGGAACGCGTTCAGCGGGGGGTGTGCTTTCGGCAGGCCGCCACGGCGGGGATCGGATTCCGGTTGGTTGGCAATAACCGGTTTACCACTGGTTATGACCGCGCCAAACAGCGTTTTAAGATTGGTAAACTCAAACCCGGTGGAGGCATGTTTGTTGTAGAAATCATGTGTTTCCTGATTCCATGCGATATTGGTCAAAGTATAAGCCTTTAGATAGGGCTGATCACTTTCGGTATACAAAATTTCACCGATAAAACCATATTCGCTTTTAGTTAATGAAAGAATCTTTGTTAAAAGAGAATCAAATACCTTACGCGGGTCAGTATCACGTATAAATTGCGATTGCACGTGGCTGATTGCATTCAATATTTTGTGTTGTTGCTGCAGCTTCATTGCAGTCCATTTGCGCTCGGTAATGTCTCTAATAATCCCGGTGGCATGCCAGCTATCACCGCGTTTATAACTTGAAATGGATAATTCCACTGGAAATTCAGTTCCATCTTTTCGTAACGCAGTTAGCTCCAGTGTTTTACCAATTACTGCGCCGGTTCCGTTCTTGACAAATTGCTTCAATCCCGCTAGTGCCTTTTCATGGTATTGTTTCGGGACAATTAGTTTGTGCAAGTCCTGCCCGATTACCTCACTGGTTTGATATCCAAACATACGCGTGGCAGCTTCATTCCAGATGAAAATCTCACCGTTTGCATCGATGCTCATAATGGCATTAGTCGCGGTCTGCGTCAGTGTGCGGAGATGTGCTTCACTTTCTTCTAACGCTCTTTCTGCCTGCTTACGTTCGGTGATATCGCGGATAACTGTAATGATATAGGATTTACCGGTAATGTCGACAGAAGAAACCGAGGCTTCGAAATCTATCAGGGCGCCTTTTTTTTGCTTTCCCTTATACTCATAAAGATTTGGTGCAGGCTTTCCACTCGCCCGAAGTCTGCCAAATTCTAACATCCTTTCGTTATCTTCCCCTGATTGCACGATGGACACATGCTGACCAATGAGTTCATCAACCGAATCATAACCATAATGTTTGGCGAAAGCGCTGTTTGCATAAGTAATAATTTCGTTATCCTCCACCACGATTCCGTCGCGTGAAGCACCAAATACGGCGCTGAACCATTCTCTGCTGCGCTTTAATTCATCTTCTGCCTGCGTTCGCTCAAGATAATCTACCAACATTCTACCAAGAGTGTCTATCAGGTTTCTTTCTTCCTTCAAGAATGGCCCTTCGTCGATTTCAGGTTTTCCCTCCAGGTAAGCGACTTCCAGCACACCTTCATTCCCTTCGCCGGTTCCGAGGTCAGTGGATTGTTTCCAGTCGGTCTCCTGCCAGTTTGAAGTGGTGTAACTTTTGCCGTCAAACAAGATTCTACTGCAGGTGATTTCTGGGTATTGCCAGGCAGGCGGCAGGAGCTCGACCGTTTTTTGCAAAATCTCATCCAGTGGTCGATTATGTTCCGCTGTCAGCTGAGATACTTGAAACAGGCAATTTATTTCCTTCACTCGTTCACCAAGATCGAATGTTCGCTGTTTCAGCGCCTCTTCCGCCCGCATTCGTTTGGTGATGTCTTTAATTATACAAATAGTCCGATAATATTGACTGTTCTTCCCTTTTAAACCTGAGGAGTTGATTTCGACATCGATAAGTTGCCCATCTTTTCTGACCATTTTATAATGCTTGTTGTAGGAAAAACCTGTTGACAGTATTTCCTCTAACGATTTCTTTGCCCTTGACAGGTAGTCTGGGTGGATTATCTCGGCCATGTTCTGGCCGATAATCTCATCCCTCTCATAGCCCAGGACCTGTTTTATCCGATTGTTACAATCTACTATCATACCTTCCTCATCAACCGAGGTGATTAGATTTGCTGCGGTTTGGAAGATAGCTCGGTATTGCTCCTCGCGTTTCCTGAGATCTTCCTCAATTCGCTTGCGTTCGGTGATATCGATAAGCGTACTTTGCATTCCAATGAAATTCCCATCAACTGCGGTAAGTGATCTTGAGTTGTTTAATACTGTTATTATGGTGCCATCCTTTCTTTTCAGTTTATGTTCATAATTGATTAATCTTTCCCCTGCGATTAATTTTTCATGTGCAGGTAGAACAACAATTGGGTCTGCGTCTACATCAGGAATACTCATATTTAATAGCTCTTCTCTGGAGTATCCCAACAAGTTCAGACCTGCCTCATTTGAATCGATAAAATTCTTCTTCACATCAAACACATAAATCGCAGCAACAGACTCATCGAATATCCCTCGATACTTCGCTTCACTCACTATCAACGCCGCTTCCGACCGTTTGCGTTCGGTGATGTCGCGAGCGATGTGCACAGCACTTTGCATGTTCCCTTCCTTGTCCAGAACGGGATCTACCGTGACCTGCAGCCAGCGATCACTGTCAGGTATTTGAATTTCAATACTCTCCTTTTTACCAGTTTTAAGCATTTTTCGCAGAGGACATCCTGGAATGGGTTGCTCTGTTCCGTGTACTATATTACAGCATGATTTACCGACTATTTTGGATAGTGAAAGGTTTGTGAAAGCCTCTCCCACACGATTTGTGCGTACTATTTTACCTTTCAAATCCATCAAGCAAACCCAGTCAGACATAGCATCGAAAGTAATTTCCCATTCATTTTTGGCTATTTCTACAGCACTTTCTGTCTTTTTTCGTTCTTTCATTTCTTGTTTAAGTTTATCATTAGCCTGCAAAAGCTCCTTTGCACGCTTTTTTACTTCCCGTTCAAGTTTTTCGCTATAGGAGGTTAAATGCGTGTGGAAAGCTCGATGGACGTGCTTAAGCAATTCTTCGACATTACCCATCTTTCGAACATAAGCATAGACCTCTTCATTAATGGCTTCTAAAGCAGATTCCAGAGAAGCATACCCCGTATTAATAATTACTTTGATTTCGGGATTGTGTTGTTTGAGCTTTTTCAACAGCTCAAGACCCTCGATATCTGGCAATCGTAAATCGAGAATGGCCACATTCAGTTCTTGCTGCTTAACAGCATTTAATGCTTCTTTGCCTGTGCTGCAACAAATTGGCTGCAGGTCTTCGGATTCAAGTATGTCGGCTATGGTCTTGAGTTGGGCAGCATCGTCTTCTATCACAAGAACGGGATGCCGATCTCTATTTTTCTGTCCTTTTTTCATTGAACTCTCCAGGATATCTATTTATTTTTTCACTACCGTACACTTTTTTCAGCTAAGCTGATTAACTTTAGGTTTTCTTTTTCGGTCCAATTCTTTACGTATGGCGCCGGCAAAAGAATTTAACGTGATCGGTTTCGTAACAAATGCACCCGCTCCCATACGCAGTGCTTCTTCTACACGTTGGGATATGGCATAGCCGGACAAAATAATGGCTCTTTGTTCTGGTTGAAAATCTAAAATTTGCTTATAGGTTTCGGTTCCGTCGATGCCGTCCAAAACCATATCCAGAACTAACAAATCCTGTGGATGATTCTTCATGAACCTGATCGCCTTTTCACCGCTGGTAACGACGTGGGTTTTGTAGCCCAGGCGTTCAAGAAGCTGGTTGGCTACTTTTCTCTGAACGGGATCGTCATCGACAATTAAAATTCTTTCGTTGCCCCCTTTTGATTTTTCAACCGTCGCTGCAATTTCGTCGTCCCTGACAATGGGGAAATAGAGTGAAAACGTTGTGCCCTGGCCGGCAACACTCTCAACAGTTATGTATCCTTTATGGTCATTGACGACACCGTGGACAACACTCAATCCCAAACCTGAGCCGCGGGCTTTATCCATCTTTTTGGTTGTAAAGAAGGGATCAAAAATTTTGTCAAGGTTTTCGGGTGCAATGCCGTCACCCGTATCAGATATCGAGAGCTTAACATATTCCCCGGGCTTTATGGTTTTGTATCCCTTAAGTGGTTTATCCAGGTAGACGTTTTTAGAGCAAAGAGTCAAAGTACCGCTACCCGGCATGGCATGTTTAGCATTAGTAATCAAATTAATCAAAGCCCGGGTCATTTGGGCGCTGCCGCATTTAATTAAAAAAAGATTCGAAGAGAACTCTTGACGAATCACTAACTCGTTGGGCAAATTCTGGGATAAAAGGACTTGTTGAGTCAACTGATTTAAATCCATAGGATCCATCTGGTAATGACCCCGTCTGCCTAACGCCAGAAGCTGTTGGTTGATTTCGGCAATTTTGTTGGCGGCAAATTCAATTTCATCTATCATTTTAACTGCGGAATGGTTTTTCGGCAGTTGTTCACGAATTAATGTAGGATACGCTGCCAGCGGACTGAGCAGATTGTTGAAGTCGTGGGCGATCTGCCCAGCAACTCGGCCAGCGGTTTCTAATCTCTGGGCACGCACTAATTCTATTTGTAAGTGTTTACGTTCTGAGATGTCCCGGACAATGCTTTGCACAACTTTATTACCTCCTATCTCAAATAGACTGGCCGAGACCTCAGTTGGAATCGCATCTCCATTCTTTTTCATGAACTCAATTTCGAAGTTTGCAAATCCGTCTTTGGAAACCTTTTTAAATGCGGCTTTGGACGAACCAAGCGCCGTGGCAGGATGAAGCCTGGATATGTCAATGGCCAAAATCTCAGGTTTATCGTACCCAAGCATAACCAACACTTTCTGATTTACATCTATGATATTTCCCTCTAAATCATGTAAGAAAATACCATCGTTTGATTTGCGAAAAAGACCGCGATACTTTTCTTCGCTTTCACGCATCGCAACCTCCGCCTGCTTGCGATTAGTAATGTCCAGTGCAGTAAACGTGACTCCGGCCGACAGATCATTGGGATCAATTGCGGCAGAACTTAGCATAACATCAATGATAAAGCCATCCTTGCGCTTAAATTTAGTTTCCACCTCTCCCTTGCCGAGCTCTCGTATCTGCTGATATTTCTCTTTGCCCACCCTTTCGAATTCCTCCAGGCATGGATAAATCATTCTTGCACTTTTCCCAATCAATTCCTGGCAGGTATAACCCACCATTTCACAGAAACGGTCGTTCAAATATTTGAAAACGCGGTTTGAAACCATGCCAATACCAGTTGGTGTAGCTCGAAAGATGCTTTTCAAAGTAGCTTCACTTTCTCGCAACGCCGCTTCTACTCGCTTACGCTCTGTGATTTCTATCTTCAATTCTCGATTAGAACGTACTAACTCTGCAGTATTATTTTTGACTTCATGCTCCAGTTTTTCACTATGCAATATTAAATGAGCATGGAATGCCCGATGGATGTGGGCTAATAATTCTTCTATATTTCCCATCTTTCGTACATAAGCAAAAGCCTCTTCATTGATTGCAGACATCGCTGATTCAAGAGACGCATGGCCGGTATAGACTATGACTTTGACTTCCGGATTCTGTTTTTTTAGTCTTTTTAGAAGGTCAAGACCATCGATATCTGGTAATCGTAAATCAAGAATGACAACATTGATCTCTTGCGTTTTGCACAATTTTAATGCTTCTTTACTGGTAGCACAACAAAGCGGCTGCAGTTTTTCAGTCTCCAGAATATCAGAGATGGTTTTGAGTTGCGCTGTGTCATCATCGATGATGAGAATGGGTGACCCTTTTTTACTTTTCTGTTTTTCCCGCATTGGATTCTCCAGGTTTTTCTAAAATATCCGAAACCTGCTGTCTCTGAATTTGCTTTAAAACCGTGAGCAGTTTGTCCAAATCCAGCGGTTTTTTAAAAAATGTGTAAGCATTGTGCTTTACCGCTTCTTCTGCTTGGTTTAAAAAATTTTCTTCGGTTTCTGCAAGCATAATAGTGATCGAGGTTGGCGTGACCTTCTTTAGAGCTAAATAGAGCTCCAGGCCATTCATGGTGTGTAATTTGGTGTCTATCATAATCAAATTAAATCGAATCTGTCTCGCTAATTCAAGAGCTTCTTCCGAGGTGCTGGTTGTATAGGTGCGGTAATTTTGTTCCGACAGTTTTTCAGCTAGCAGTTCGCGTTCTTCTTTGTTATCCATGACAATTAGCACTGGAGGGTGTTCTGCTTGTTTAATAATTTTGAGTGTTTTTTCAACATCCAAAGGTTTTTGCAGAAACGCAATGGCGCCTTCCTGAAGCGCTTCTTTCTTTAATTCCTCCACTGAATAAGCGCTCATCATGATGACTCGAGTGCCGATTGAATAGTTTTTTATCTGGCGATAGGTCTCAACTCCGTTCAAACCGGGCATGCGGACATCCATTAAGATGACGTCGAATCGTTGTTTTTTACATGTTTCAATGGCGTCCGTACCTGTAGAAGCCGTTACAACTTCATAGCCTTCATCGTCTAAAATATCCTCTAAAGTACGGCGCATACCCGCATGATCGTCCACAATTAGTACAGATAATGATGGATTCATTTTTTCCCTCCGATATCATTTAAATACAGGCTTCGCAAAATATACATAAATGTCATTCTGAGCGACCTTTGGGAGCGAAGAATCTGAAACCACTAACATACTGTAAAACCGATAGTTTTGTGGTCACAGATTCTTCGTCACGGAGTTTATCCTGAGCACGGTCGAAGGGTTCCTCAGAATGACAAAAAAAGTGCATTTTGCAGAATTCTAATTTAAATATTTAAATCAAATATCAAATTTACAAATTAAAATGTAAAATAACTTTTTGACTTTAAGGATTAAATTTCTTTGTAATTTTTGCTTTGTCATTTTTCAATTAGATTTTTGAATTGATTGTTCAGTTGGAAGTTCAATTTTTACCGTTGTGCCTTTCTTGACCTGACTGCTTATTGAGATCTTACCGCCATGATTCTCAATAATCTGTTTACAAATACTTAATCCCAGACCAGTGCCTTTGGCTTTGGTGGTAAAAAGCGGTTCAAATATTTTATGGAGATCTTTAGAGGCGATGCCGTAGCCATTGTCTTGCATCTCAATATGGTATTTTTTATTATTGTTTAACATTTTTGCACTAATTGTTACCAATCCTTTTTCTGAAATAGCTTGTGCAGAATTGGTCAGAAGATTTATTATTACCTGGCGCATTTGCAGGGGATCGAACCACGTCATGAATGGTTCAGGATTGAGATCGATTGTTATTTGGATTCCATCTTTTACATGACTTCTTTCAACAGCCTCTGAAATTGTGTTTCGTAAATTCGTTTGTTCCTTTTTAAGAGGCTCTACTTTTGTCATTTGCAGTAAGTCTGAAATGACCCTGTCAGAGGTGTCAATTTCAGCAGAAAGTAATTCTAAATGTTCTTGCACTTTTGAACTGGATGAGGCCAATTTGTCATTCTTATGGAGACGATTGAGAAAGAAGATCGATTGCTTGATGGCTCCCAAGGGATTGCGTAATTCGTGAGTAATGCTGCCGGAGATTTGACCGATGGCAGCTAATCGTTCCTGGCGAATTAAGCGCTCCATCAACACTTCCATTTCGTCTTGTTTTTCCTGAACTGCTTGTTCAAGCAGAATATTCTGGTTTTTAATTTGTTCTTCCGCCAGCTTGCGCTCAGTGATTTCCTGCCTAAGTTGTTCATTGCTCTTTTTTAGTTCGGTTGTGCGTTTTTCTACAACTTCTTCAAGGTGCGCATGGTGTGATTGGATGGATGCAGCCATATTATTAATAGTCCGCGCCAGAAAGCCGGTTTCGTCAGTCGTGTTAATTGTATTTCGGACGCTATAATCCCCTTTCTCAATTTTCCTGGATACTTCGGTCATTTCACCTATGGGATTGGTAATGCCTCTGGTTATGAAAAACGCGATGAAAGTGCTCATAGATACTATGATTGTAAGTATGAGTAAATGAGTAGCGATCACACGTTGCTTTGATTTATTTGCTGCTGCATAAAAACTATCTGCTTTATTATTTGCAAAGTCAATCATGGTTTGAATTTTTTCATTCATGTAGGAAACATGCTTTGCACCCTTTCCTTTGGTGATTTCGGATGCTTTATCTTTTTCTCCATTATGCACCAATTGAATCACCTCATCCCTTATAGGCTTCCAATCAGAAAATGAATCATAGGCAATTTCTACATCACTTTTGTCGCCTAAAAATCGTTCAAAAACGACCTTAAATAAGTTATAGACTTCTTTTTCATTTTCATCGATTTTTGCTTCCGCCAGGTCTAACTGTTCGTTGTTCATTGCAAGTGCAACATCTTTCATAGAACGATGCATGGCCATAATGTTGGCACGAATGTCTCTGACGGCGTTGCTGACCACCAATGGGTGCCGGTACATTTTTCCCGTATTATCCAACACATTTTCTATTTCATTTATGTCAATAAAACCATCAATGGCTGTCATTAGCACTACAAGTCCAAATCCCAGACCTAATCGTACTCCGATTTTTAGATTCCTGATTTTCATATCCATTTTTCCTTTTCATTATAATCATGATCACTAAAAATAGAAATGCATCTAAAAAGCGGCTGAAGAGACCTGAAACATCTCGCCGATTGGGGGAGAGCAATAGAATCCAGTTGTAAAAAATGCGATACAGGCTATTGCAAAAAGAGAAATATATAGTCGTTGCAGAAGTAACAAAAAAACGAGTAGCATAGTCATATATCATACTCTACCTCTTGAAACTATTAGTTATTCGAGATCGAATATTACAACTGTCGCAACTGCCACTAAATAAAATTAGCCAAGAATTTTTTTTAGCTAACTAGTGATTGACCGAAAACCCCTATTTTTCGTAACAAGAGATAAATTAAGCGCATA
>CAZIKB010000130.1:0-18160 GCA_964539665.1 uncultured Cytophagia bacterium | reverse complement strand
TGATTCTCACTTTAATACTCTTCATTTTTTCATAAAACTTTTGACACTACCTTACATATTATTCCCGATGAAGTCCCGAGTTTTCTACGCGTGAATTATTAATTTAAAACAATTTGCTGTAAACTTAAACATTGTGGCGCCATCTGGAATTAAATCACATCCCTTAACTTCTCTAATAATAATTCAAGGGACAAAGCAGACACACTATTTGTGACAGGAATCGTTTCATCTGCCAATGAAACAATTGTACCTGGATGAATTTTAATTCCGGTAAATAATCTCAGAAATCGTTGCATAGATTTTGCCATGCCAGGGTATAATTGTCCTAAATTTAGCCTTTGCCCATCAATATGCGAGGATAATTTCATGTTTCACGCATATCTAAAAAGCAATTTACCAGCAAAATTATTTCTGATACACCAGCATCATCCGATTATTACAAATCGAGGTACATCCATTCCCGAGTGTATGGAACACTGCCCTGGAGAACTCCTTTCTTTTTGGTCACCAGCAGTCCATCGCTGGGATTATATCCGCAGCCATTTTCAGGATCATAAAGACCAGGTTCAACACTAAATGTCATGCCTTCTTCTAAAATAGTCTCATCTCCCAGGGCGAGCCACGGCGCCTGGTGTCCCTCCATTCCTTCACCATGAGCAGGACGGTGATAAATATAATCCTGCATACCCTGTTCAACCTGAAATTTATGGATTTTTTCAGCAACCGATGCACATGTCACCCCAGCTTTCGATTCTGCTTCCTGAATATGCACACATTCAGTAACCACGTCCCATAATTTATCCCGATGAGAAGTTGAAGGGCGTATCTGGTAATATCGGTAGAGTTCTCCACCGTGTCCACCGATCCGGACACCACCAGAAATTTGCAGGGCATCGCCTTTCTCCACTTTTTTGTAGTAAAACTGATTCGGGTGTGGATAGGCCGTTGCTATTCCCGTGCGACAACTGATACCCACGGAAATGCCAACCGCATTGTGGGGTTTACCATCGTGTTCAATGTCTTTCATAATCAGCTCCACGCCATACTTTCTTGCTGCGTGCGCTATCTCAAAATCTGTAGCATCGGTTCCACGGGTGAGGATGTAATTCCGGGCATAGGCATGAATCTTACTGAAATAGTTGTAAGACCGTTGAATTAAGGCAATTTCCTCAGGAGTTTTCACTATCCTCATTTTGAGACATTCATCATTGATTGTGATGAATTTTGCACCGGGAAGCACCTTTTTCATAGTCTTCATCTTCGATGGTGTTGGCTCGAAATCAAGGCCGATAGTGCTTCGTGAAAAACCGCGTTTTTTGAGCCCCTCCATGGTCCATTCTGTTAATTCCACTTTGCTTCCTGTTTTAACAATACCTTTGTTCGGGAAAGCACCCCGGGCATGGAGATAATCAAAATAATAGTCCAGATCCGTTGCCCACCAGGAAGTAATCAGGTCACGATCCAATCCGGGCGCATACCAGAAGATGGCGTCATCATCTACCGGCAATAATACAGTAAAGGGACGTTCCGTTGTCGAATGAAAAAGGCCGGTAAAATAGATGATGTTCCATCTGTCCGTTAACAGGATAGCCTTAATCCCTTTATCGCGGGCCCTCTCTTTGAGGCGTGCTACCGTATTCTTATACCAATCGAGAGGCAGTCGATCAAAATCGGCTGGCACTGGATGATCCGGATCCGGTTTTAGTAATTTCTCTGAATCACCCGAAACAGAAGAATAATTAGTGCAACCTGCGCCAAACATGCCGGCGCTAACCGCTCCTGCGCTGGCAGTTTTCAAAAAATCTCTTCGACTTAGACTCATGGTCGTTCTCCTTTTTGTTTTATTGAGAAATGGAAGTTGTATTAGACATTAACCACAATTTTATTATGAAGTTACATTCCAAAAACCTGCTTTGAAATATGCATACTCACCAGCACATTCGGTAAATCCACTACCTCGGCAATCTTCAGATCGCCAGCCAGGGAACAGAGAACATAAGCCTCTGTTCGATCCAGACCATGTTCATCAACCAGGTAATCAATCATGTAACGGATGGCTTTTTTTGCAGCTTCGTCAAGAGTCGGAGCAAAGGCCGTAACCGCATAATAGTCGTTGGTTTCGTACTGCGGTTCCTGCATCTTCTTTTTACCTTTCAGCACTTCGACCTGGTAAATAATCCGCATGGGCGCTTCAATGGCTGTGCCGCAAACCTCACCCATACCCTGGGCTGCATGAGCATCGCCAACGGAAAAAAGCGCGCCTTCCACCAGGACGGGAAAATATACAGTAGTTCCTTCGGTTAAGTATGGATTATCCATATTGCCGCCGTTTGTGCGTGGTGGAATGGTTGAAAGCAGTTCGTCGGTATCCGGCGCAACTCCCATTACTCCCGGGAATGGTTTGAGTGGAATGTTAATCTTATCTGAAAAACTCACCATATTTACGTCTTTTCCCAGTTTGAAGGTCTTCAAATAGGGTTCGGTGAATTCGTCGGCAAGAAATCCAAAACCCGGCATAACCGCAACCCATCCCCAGTCTCCAATTTCTATTTTGTGTAATGTTACCGCAAGCACGTCTCCGGGTTCAGCGCCTTCCACAAAAACCGGACCTGTCAACGGATGGATGGGATCAGATTTAACTTTCGATACGTCTTCCACTTTTGAGTTAACATCGAGCTGCCCATCAGTAGCTTCTTCTGTTTGTACCTCAATAACAGCGCCAGATGGCACAGTGATTGCCGGTGGAATCGTTCGGCTGAACTTATTGTGTGTCTGCTCGCTTGTTAAAAAATACTCGGGCTTTGGTGCCTGAGTTAGTTGTGAATTTTCCTTGTTTAGACCAGGACAACCAAATAAAAAAACAAATGAAAGAATAAATAAAAGTGCGTACTGACTGCGATACGTCTCAGATATTTTCATAATATTTTCCTCCTGTTTTGTTTGGGTATTATGTAAAAATCTTAATAAGTTTAAATATATTGCAATAATATGCAAGTAAAAAATACGCTTAGATGTTGCATGTTAGATATGGTGAGGTGAAATTCACATTTCGATTTCAGTTGGTTGCGGTCATATTAAGTTTCACAACACCGATGCCATCTATAAAATCAATGACTGTTCCAAATGGTTTGGAAAGACGTTTTAAGTCTTCAATGATCTTTTTGCTGAGTTCACGATTAGCAAACATTGGACGGCCACGTACGGTTCGTGCCTTGCTAAAGCCGAGTGTGATTGGATAAAGTTTGATACTAATCAGTTCCTTTGCTTTCCAGGCCGGCACGGCGATCACCGATTCCCATATTTCTGGTCTTGTGGGGAATCCCTTTTTATCAAAATCATAACGGGCGTCATTAAAATCAGCCACGTGTGCAGTATCTGGCAGCTGGTAGCGTTCATAATTTTCAGATGGTAAGCGCAAAAGGGTTTCATTTTGAAAGATAAAATCGCCCAGACTATAAAAAACAGGCTTGCCTTTGTAAATCTCGATCCCGCGCAAGACGTGCGGTCCGTGACCAACAACAATATCTGCTCCGGCGTCAATCATGGCCCTGGCAAAAGTAATTAAAAACTGCGCCGGCGCTGAGCGGTCTCGATCCGATTCATGCGCGTGAAAAGTCAAAACCGTTAAATCAGCCAGGCGGCTGGCGTTCTTTACGACAGCCGAGATTTCATTCAAATCTTCCTGTCTGGGTGCAGTGCGGGTCTCGGATTTTTCGCCTACCTGAAAGCGACGACTGAAAAGTCTCAATTCATCCGTTTCATTCCTGTCGGTAGAGCTGAATCCTAGATCTTCACGAATCTGTTGAAGCATTTCGAACTGTTGGCGGGTGGCAATATAAGTAGTCGAATATCTGAGTGGATTCAATCCCGGACGAGCAGGAATATCGTCTCTGGATTTACCGGCTCTGGAATGATCTGGGAATGTTGAAGCGCACGAAATCAGCGCTACCCGACCTTTTGCAGTTTCGAAGAATTTAGCCTCTCTCGCTTCAGAAAGACTTTCTCCAACGCCCGCCTGAACCAAACCTGCTTCGGCTGTGTATTTTGTTGTCAGGTGCATACCCGGAACTCCATAATCGCCGGTATGGTTATTCGCACGAGAAACCAGATCGAAGCCTGCCCACGAGATCTCTTTAGCAAGAGAAGGCTCTGCTCTCATGTACGTTCCCCCGCTCTGATGCATGGGGTAGAATTCATAATCGTGAAAAAGCATTTCCAGATTGGTAAATGCCACATCAGCTGAGCGGATGAGAGCGAGCATTTCAAGGAACTCAGGTTCGGTGTAAACAGACAGCTTTCGGGTTATAATTGCATCCCCTGTAAGCGCCATGGAAAAGGTTTCTTCCTGTGAAATCTGTTGGCTCCAGCCAGGATTTAGCAATAAAAGCCACATAGCCATAACGCTTAATACTGAAAATATCCAACGGTTCATGATATCTTTCCTTTACATTTTAAATTTATCCTTTGCAAATAAATGGCGCTTCAAGAAAGACAAACTGACTATCGTCTCATTTCACTTTTTGAAAGAAACATCAGTCAAAGGCTGTTCATTCACCTGCAACTGAAACACGTCTGGCCTGGAATAATGACCTGTGACATCCAAAAACAATCGGCCTTCTGTGGTGAGCTGAGGATTTATCTCAGAAGTGATAATACCTGTTTCATCGTACAATGGACCAGCAAGACAATCGCCGTTTGGAGCAATGATCGAACTGCCGCCGCGAAGAATCAACTCGTCATCGCCGCCTGGAATTTCATTTAATAGCTGGCGGGCTTGCTGCGCAGCTTCATTATTTTCTTCCAGGCCATCAAACAGATCATTACGGCGTAATACACAGCCGGCAGCTAATACAAAACACTGAGCTTCGAAGGCGTATTGTCGGGAAGCAATTAGGTTCATTTCTTTGACCATAGGCCATTGCGCTACATGAATCAGCTCCTGTTTGGCATGCATGGAGGCGCGTGTTAGTGGCATCCAATGTTCCCAGCAAATCAGACCGCCTACTCGGCCGTTCGGAGTGTCCACAACAGTAAGTGTGCTGCCGTCTCCCCGACCCCAAATCAAGCGTTCGGTGTACGTGGGAATGAGTTTTCGATGCAGACCAGCTAATTCGCCTTTGTGGCTAAAATAGAGAATGGTATTGTAGAGCGTACCGCCCAGCCGTTCATGTACGCCCATAACGACCAGGCAGCCCGTAGTTTTTGCCACTTTGGCTAAGCGATTAACCTGGGGGCCTGGAATGGCTACACTATTTTCAAATAGGATAGAAAAAAGCGCTTTAGCCGGCGGATGATCCCACAACCCCGCACTGGGAGCATAATCCAGCCAAACCGGGTAACCTGGCAGCCAGGTTTCTGGAAACGCTACGAGTCTGGCTCCTTGATTAGCAGCTTGTTCGATTAATGTACAGGCTTTAGCCACACTTCTTTCCAGATTCAAGAACACTGGTGAATCCTGGATGACGGCAGCTGTGAATGGTTTTGATTTTTTGGTCATGCTATCCTTGTTTTGTTTACACGCATGCAAGCAAGAATTAAAATTCTTTGCTCAAAACTAAAGTCATCTAAAGATGACTAATTCTTCTTATAATCAATAATTGTCAGTTGGCTTCAGCCAACTTGCACTGTTAGACGTAAAATTTATTTTACAGCGGTCGCTCTGAGCTGCAAAATTTATTCTGCAGCGGTATTTGCACTTGATTTGCTCAAAACATCCGCCGCCCGAAACAACTCATCCGCAGACTGCAAAATCTTAGCCATGAGTCTTGGCGGATAATCCCGTTGGCTATCGATAAACTGATGCACAATGTCAGCAGCCTGTTCGCTCTGTTGCCCGCCGAGTGTCACATCCAGCCAGCGTTTTGGGAAAAATATATCGCCGGTTCTTTGTATTTCCTGCAGCAATTCAAGACTGGGTTTAATGTATTTTTCGGACTGTGCTGCACGAAGAGGATGGTGCAAATAATTCAAGGCTTCCAGAACCCAGGGCTCATGCTCTCGGTTTTTGGCGTCCTTTAAACTTTCAAAAAAAGCATCCCGGACACTTTGGTCTGCAGACATTGCCGGCATCACGAATGCAAAGCGTTCTTTTCTATCGGGATTGGTTATGCGCTCGTGTTGAACCTTTAGAATTTGATCCCAGCCGGGAACCTGGCGGACGGTTAGTTGCAGCGCTATGGTTGAGTATACATTCTCCGATAGACTTAGACCGGCAATTTTCAGTTCTTTTTCCCAGATCCGTTCAAGATTTTTAAGTCCGGAATCTGTGAGCACAATAGAACGGAACGCATTGAAATACACAGGCTTTAATGTTTTAACAGGAGTCTGCTGCATTAAACTCCAAAGGAGTTCTTCAAGTTGAGGCGCCCAGCTTATACGCTCTCTTTCAGGAGTAAAACGCCAGTAAGTATTAGTTAAGTATCCCACAATACGCTGAATAATCAGTTCACTCGTTTCTACCTTCAAAGAGTTTAAGGCTACCTGCAAAAACTCATCAGGAACTACCTGTCCCTCCAAAAGCGCCTCCCACAAAGAAATCCAGACCGCACCACGGACAATAGGATCTTTAATTACAGGCAGAAATTGCAACAGATACTTCAGATTATCAGGAATGAATTCAAACAGGCCATAACCAGTTCCATGTCCATTGGCTAAAATAAAATCAGGTGCCATCAATCCGACAGCTTCATTCACTTCTGTTGAAAAAGTGTTGAAATGTACCGGGATGATTTGCACAGTGTCGGAATAACTCAAAAGCAGGCTGAGGCGCTGGTTCCACCTGCGTCCGCGATTAAAGGGATCGGACTGTGTGAGAGTCAGCGAAGTGATGTTGCCAGTGGTATCAAGAGATTGTTGTATTGTGATTTTGGGCCTGCCAGGTTCATCCACCCAAATGTCGCTCCAGGTAGTCAAATCCTCATTGGAACGCTGAGCCAGGATGTTTATCAGGTCGGGCCAGGCAGCATTATCAAATTTATACGCGTTCAAATATTCCCGCAATCCGTCGCGCAAAGTTTCCTTACCCATCAAATTTTCAAGGTGCTTCATAACTATTGGCGCTTTTTGATAAATTATCGCTCCATATAGCGTGCCTGCCTCTTTCATATTATCGAGCTCCTGCCGTATTGGATTGGCGCCTTTGGTACGATCCACACTGTACGCGGCTGGATAGTGCGCCAGCAGAAAACGAAGATCATGATTAATTTGTGGAAAGGTTGGATTGACGATTTTAGCCGCCATAAAATTTGCAAAAACCTCTTTTGTCCAGACATCATCGAACCAGTTCATAGTAACCATATCGCCGAACCACATGTGGGCGGTTTCGTGAGCAATCAGGCTTGCACGCCTTAAAAGCTGATTTTGTGTTGCCGATTCATCCAGAAACAGACTGGATGCCCGGTAGAGTATAGCTCCCGGATGTTCCATACCACCATATTGAAAAGATGGGATGAGCACAAAGTCGAATTTGCCGAATGGATAAGGAATGCCTGTGTATTCTTCCAGCCAATTCAGAGCGGTATCGTGCAGGTCAAAGATGACCTCGCGATTACGGGTAACTTTTTGGGCATCGGTTTCGCGGTGGTACATGTTCATCGTTCGGCCACTGCGATTTGCAGTCACAATACTGAATTCTCCTGCAACAAATGAGAACAAATATGTGCTAATGGGTTTGGTTTCAGCAAAAACAAACGTGGCCTGATTATCTGCAACATTATTTTCAATCAACACGCCATTGGCAGCCGCCCGCCACGAGATTGGAACTTTCAGCGTCAAACGATATCGCGCCTTCAGATTCGGCTGGTCGAAACAGGGAAAGGCGAAGGAAGCCCGGTCCGGTACAAACAGAGTGTAAAGAAAATCTTTGTTTCGATTGAGTGAGCTTTCGCCTGCCAGGAAATCAATTTCAATCTCATTCTCTCCTTTTTGAAAAGAGGTGGACTGAATAACAATGTGCCCGTTTACAAATTCATAAAGCACGGCTTCTCCATCTTTCCGAACCGCGACCACACTTTCAGGCTGTTCATTGAAATCGAATACCAGAGGCTGACCGACACTTTCGAGAATGAAGGAAACAGTTTCTTTTCCATGAATACGCTCGTTGAGTGAATCGGGAATAGTAAATACCAGTTCATACCGCACTTTCGAAATGGTTTTTTTCCGGTGTTCAGCGAGAGTCCAGGAGACGCCTTGAGAAGTATCAGCCTTCTCGGTGCGCTGACAACTATTCGTAAAAAGCAACATTAAAACCACAAAAAGAACAGCGTGAAGTCTTTTAATCTTCATGAATAATCAACCTTTCCATTACCTAATTTTTTTAATTTATATTTGACCTGTTCCAAAATTTAAAATAAAATGCTCGATGACAAAATATTCTATCCTGAACTATTCACCGCAGAGCTCACTGAGGACGCAGAGTTAAATTATAACAAATAATTGCAGGTGATTTTTTTTGAATTTCTATCTAATATTTTATAAAAAACAACTTTGAGACCTTTGCGTTCTCTGCGGTTTATGAATTAATCAGACTGTATATAAAACAATCATTTTGTTCTTAATTATTTTACGGAAATCCTGTTTAGTGAATTATTCAGGCTCAAGCTCTTTATGAGCTGCCAGCCAACCTTGTGATACTTTGCTCCACTTCAAAAATAAACGCGCTAACCGTTGTGAAAGGCTGGGCATAATTGAAACCACAAACCGCACTCTCCTGGGAACAAAAACCTCACTGGCGTTTTTTTTGATAGCACGTCGTACAGCTCTGGCAACATCTTCGGGCTGAATAAGCGGAGCAAGGAAATGACTGGGTATGCCTTTACCCATGCGGGTAGCGGCCACGCTTGGACAGATCCAGCTTACGCTTATTTTAGTATTGCGTAATTCTTCGCGAAGAGCTGAGCTGAAACCTACCACGCCGTGTTTTGAGGCGGCATAGGCAACCACACCTTCGGTGCCGAATTTACCGGCAATGCTGGCGATATTCACTATATAACCGCTATTTTTACTCAGGAAGTAAGGCAAAACCACCTGTGTAAGCGCCATGAGTCCAATTAAGTTGACCTCGATTGTTTTACGCCACACATCAAAATCACGTTCTACAAACGGACCACTGGGCAAAACTCCAGCGTTGTTGATGAGAACATCGAATCCACTATTCAACTTTTTTGCTTCTTCTATCATATTTCGGACAGCCGGTTCATCAGTAACATCACA
The DNA here is from genome assembly GCA_964539665.1 of uncultured Cytophagia bacterium. Lineage (GTDB taxonomy): Bacteria > Zhuqueibacterota > Zhuqueibacteria > Oceanimicrobiales > Oceanimicrobiaceae > CAZIKB01. The sequence goes on along the minus strand of CAZIKB010000130.1, from coordinate 8,950 downwards.
GGCAAATCCTTTGAAATTTCGTCCGAATTTTTGAATCGCAGCCGCCGTATCCTGCATATCTTCCAGGCACAAATCCACGCCGATAATATGCGCACCGGCATGAGCCAGCTCTTTTGCAATGGCCTGACCAATTCCGCGTGCAGCACCGGTGATCAAAACGGTTTTGTCTTTAATTTGCATTAGATATCCCTATTAGTTAGGCTGGCTTAAATTAGTTGATAAACCTGATAGTAAACGGATACTGATATGGCTCATTATTACTGAATTTTACAGTAGCAATAATCACTAAAACGACCTGAGCAATAGCCAACCCAATTAGGATTGGTATGCCAATTAAAAATATTGCTAAAAAAGCAGCAGCAATTAAGTAGAGCGTAATCGATATTTGAAAGTTCAGAGCTTCTTTACCCTGCTCCTCCACAATTGCGAATTCATCTTTTTTCAGCAGCCAAATTACGAGTGGACCAATTATATTTCCAAATGGCACACCAAGCCAACAAATCAATCCGGCAAGATGGCAAAACATTCCCCAGTTACGTGCTTGTTTTTCGTCGATTTCAGTCATATTATAACCTCCTATTGTTTCGTATTCTAAAATATAAATTTGCTTTGATATTTGTAATCTTTATTCAGACATGGTACTATCAGCTTATGCTGAATGCTGTTAGTTCTCAAATTAACCAAGACAGCACTTTTTAAATTTCTTCCCGCTACCACAAGGACAAGGATGGTTTCTTCCAATTTTCATGATGGTTTTAAAATCGGCATTGGAAAATTGATCACCTTCATTTGACAGTTTTTGATTGTCTTCTGAGCTGTCTGACTGTAAATCTATAAATGCCTCCTTCAAAGCCTCCATTGGCTCCATTTGCATCCTTCGTTTTTGAATACGTTCTCGTTCTTTTCGTTTTCGCTCAATTTGTACTTTCCACTGATCAAATTCTGGAAAACGTTCTTCCATGATTGTGCAAGTCTTTATTAAATCCTCTCGTAGATATGTTAAGGTAGAATCATAATCTTGATTTTTAACCAACTTGCGTACCATAGAAATTCCTTCAAACGAAAAATTGGTTAATAAGGCCAAAGCGAGGTTGGTTTTGATAGTTCTATCTCTCTCTCTGCTCAACAACTTCAATGAATTCTCCACAGAGAAATCTGAATGAATATTTTCTAAAACACCGCTTGCATAAAGCCGAAAATGATCATCAGAATTTGGAAAGGTCTCATAGATTGCTAGCACTACTGAATCCGTTCCAATCTTTGTTAAGGCACGCATGCACTGTTCCGCCAGGAAATCTGTATCTAATTTTAATTTTTCAATAAGTAGAGGGATAGCTTGTTCTAACCTCATTTCACCAACCAATTCAACTAAAAGAGGCTCCATCCATGACATGGGATTATTTTCAAAATCTTTAACTTCACACGAAAGTAGAGATTGTATTTGATCTATATATTTTTCTATATCTCTCGCTAATGCTTCAACAATTCGAGAGGCATAATCAAGATTCACATCAGAAACAAACTGTTTATCTTTGCCTGCCTCACAAAAATCCTCCAAGGCATTCCAGCAAGTATCGCCATCCCAGGAAAGCATTTTCAAACGCTCCAGGATAGCGTTCTTAAAATCATGCAAGAGGCCAGGGGATTCAATAATCTCGGATTCATGCTGAAGTAATAATCCGGGTTCGGCATTACACAACATTCTACCTAAATTAAATAAATAGTTGACCTGATTCTCTTCTTTTTTATCGATGTTTCTATTTAATTCGTTTAGAACCCAGGCCATACTCTCCTCTGTGTGTGGTAGAGTACTACCAAGACCAATCAGTGAATAAGAGTGTTGCCACCCGTATTTCCCAACTGCTTGAATGACCAAGGGGATAACCGTTCTATCCTCACTGTAAGAGTCAGAAAAATATTTCACCGCCGTATATCGAACTTCACTTTCTGGATGCAGAATGGCTTGTTTAATTTTGTTTTCCTCTAGCCTCATTAAAAACTCATCCCTCCTATTTTTAGTATTTTCAATAATAAAATCAAAGTCCTAATAAAAACGTCAATCACTCTACTTGTTAAATCTTCAGACGATACAATATCTATAATTTCAAATAGGCCACCTCCATCTATCAATTCTAATTTTATATTTTTCAAAAAGAGTTAAATCATTTATTTCAATTCCCCTAGCTTATCACACAAAATCTCCCAGGCTCTTCGGACATGCCGCTCCTCAGTTCGCAAATTGCCGATAGTCAGCCTAATCACAAACTTCTCATTCAACTTAGTATGAGATAAAAACACTTCGCGTGTATCGTTTACTGCCTCAAGCAAGCGCTCATTTAACCGATTCAATTCCTGTTCATCCTGCAAATCGACTGGATGAGCGCGAAAACAAACGGTACTGAAAGGCGCGGGCGACATGCGTTCAAAGTCGGGCGAATCATCAACCCAACCGGCAAATTTTTGGGCAAGATTTATATGATTCCGAATACGCGCTGCCATCCCCTCGCTTCCGAAATAGCGCAGAACAAACCACAATTTTAAAGCGCGAAATCTACGACCCAGTTGCAAACCATAATCCATGTAATTTTCTACTTTACTGTCCTCTTGTGTGCGCAGATATTCCGGCACTAAACTGAACGCTTGCCGTAAAACTTCAGGTTTACGGGTATAAAATGTGCTTATGTCAACCGGCACAAACAACCACTTGTGTGGATTTACGACGATGGAATCGGCCCGGTCACATCCATTTAGAACGTGAGCCATCTCAGGCACAAGTGCGGCAGCTCCACCATAAGCCGCATCCACATGCAGCCACAGATTCTCCTGTTCACAAATATCCGCTATCGCCGGCACCGGATCAATGCTGGTTGATGAAGTTGTACCAACGGTGGCAACCACACAAAAAGGCCGCCAGCCCTTTTCCCGATCTTCTTTTATTGCCTGAAGAAGGAGATTCGGCTGCATCCGAAATGATTCATCGACAGGTATTTTTCGCACACCCGCCTGGCCAATTCCGAGTGTTATCGCAGCTTTCTCGATAGATGAATGAGCTTGCTCCGATGTGTAAAGCCGCAATCGCGGCACCTCCGGACGCCCGGCTAATCCCTCTTCCCGCACGTTTAAATCGGTGAGCTGCTCCCTGGCTGCAGCAATGGCATGCATGCTGCTGATGGAAGCGGTGTCGTAAATGATGCCCCAAAAATCCCGCGGAAGCCCAAGCATCTGCCGAAGCCAGTCAATCGTGACCTGTTCGAGTTCAGTAGAGGAAGGACAGCTTTTCCACAACATACCGTTAATGTTAAACGCCGCGCTCAGGAGTTCTCCGAGAATGGCCGGTCCGCTGCCGGTCATTGCAAAATAAGCAAAGAAGGCTGGATGGTTCCAGTGGGTCATACCGGGCATGATTATTTTATCAATATCAGCAAGAATGTCCCCCATCGACTCGCCTGAATTTGGCGCCGCATCCGGGAGTAAACTTCGAATGTCGCCGGGCTTCACATCTGGCAAAACAGGATGTTGATCGATCTTTTCCAGAAAAGCCGCTACCCAGTCAATCAGTTCATGACCAAATTTTCGAAATTCCTCAGGCGGCATATCGCCTAAAACATATTCACGAGATTTGGAAATTGAATTAACAGCCATAAAAATTTACTTTCTTTATTTAGAGACTTTGACTATATTTAAGTTACTATGAATAGAAATCATAATTGAGAAATGTTCCAAAAAAGTAATCCATTTAAAAACAAATAGCAAGTATATTTTTGTTACAAATGGCCAAATAAAATATATCAATCAAATGGAGAATACAGCATGACTGTAAAAGAAATTATATTTATGGTAGAGGAAGATCCAGAAGGAGGATATAACGCAAGAGCGTTAGGACATTCCATCTTCACCGAAGGCGAAAATTTAGATGAACTTAAAGCAAATATTAAAGATGCACTTCGGTGTCATTTTGATAGTGAAAAAGACATACCTAAAATAGTGCGCCTGCATATTGTTAAAGAGGAAACCTTTACAAATGTCTAAAATTCCCAGAAATATTTCGGGTCGGGAATTAACTCTTTTATTGATAAATTTTGGCTATAATATTGTTAGAGAAAAAGGAAGTCACATTCGCTTGATTTCTAATTTTAAAGGTCATGGCCACAAAATAACAATTCCAGACCACAAAGAAATCAAAATTGGCACACTTAATAATATTTTAAACCATTCAGTGAATTATTTACAAATACCGAAAGCTAAACTTATAAAAGAATTATTCACTAAATAACAGTATGATTAAAATTAAAACTTGTAAAGGAAAAACCATGAGACAACTAAAAGTAACCAGTTGGAACATTGAAAAACTCGATGGACTGTACGGTTCGACGACTTTGTCGAGCCCGATCGCAAATCCAAGATTTTACTCGATCATGTTCTATTTACTCAAAGTATAGTCAACGGCACAGGCAACATTCAAGTTGAATCCCGGTCAGGCAAGGTTGAGCATGAAATCCAGGAAGTCATTAATTCGCAAAACTACAAATATGCTCAGACCAGCGAACACTATCCTGTTTCAGTAATTGTCAAAACCGATTAACCAAATTATCTTATACTACTATGAAAATCGTCCGTAGAATACTATTTTTCTTTGCCATATTTCTCACTTATTTCATTCTTCGTGAACTATTAGAGCTCTACGTTCTAACAAGGTCACTCCATCCCGTTTTTGGATATCTTACATTGATCATATTGGCAGGAATCATTTTTTATTTCATTGCCATTCCAATTTATAAAATAATTAAAATACCAAAAAACTATGCACCAATTACGGATATAAACAAAGCTCCTGAAATCATTCGGCAACGCATCCAGAATTTTAAACGTAATCAATTTTTAATTAATGCAAACGTTGATTTTGATAGCATTGAAGAAAATGAAGAAGGGTATAAAAAGATTATCCCTATCCTGGAAACAGAATGTGAATTGGTCAGAAAGAAGTATGTTTTGCAGCTTTTTTACAGCTCCAGCATCTCACAAAACGGCTTTTTGGATGCCATTCTTATTTTATCTTCCAGTGTAAATCTGGTCAAAGATTTATTCATTTTATACCACGGTCGGGTGTCCAACAAAGATTTATGGGCCATTGCTAAAAAAGTCTATTTCTCCATGGCTATTGGCGGCTCCGAAGGGGTGGAATATGCTACCCAGGAATTGTTTTCAAAATTCGCCACAGACAGCTTTAAAAGCGTTCCGTTTGCAGATAAAATTTTTGGCTCGCTGGCAGATGGCTTTGTGAATGCGGCGCTCTTAACCAGAATCTCACTCATCACGGAAAATTATTGTAAAAAAGTCACTATTAATTCAGAAAAGGACCTCTACCCTTCCGCTGAATTCATCATAAGAACGACTAAATTCATCACGGCAGATATACTGGACAAAATGGTACTTGAATTACTGCGAATGAGTAAAGAGAAAACCGTGGATTATGTCATGCTGGCAGTAAATCCGGTTGGCCATCTTTTTGTCAGAACTATGGACAAAGTGATTGATGGGACGACTAAACTTACTGCTTATCCAATAGAGATGTTGAAAGATGTGGCTACGATTGCGAATAAACCGATTGTTTTTGGAATCGACCAAATTGCCAGGATATTTAAATGGAAATAAGGTTAGATTGAATAATAATTCTACACCGCTGAGGACGCGGAGATCAAGAAGAAAATTTGTTCATTAACGCTTTTTACATTAGTCTTGTAAATCTAACATATTTTTTACTCTAATAAATTATCGTAATTGACTCGAATGCTTTCACCAACTTGAATCATTTTTTATTTGCAAAATAATATTTCGTTAATTAAATTGGAACCTTCGTTTTAAGTAAAATACAAATTAGGTGAAAAAAATGGCAAATCAGATAAACAAACAAATCGAGATACTTAAAGACACATTGACCAAAAAATTTGACGCCAAGCAAATTATAGTCTTTGGTTCTTATGCTTATGGTAAGCCAGATAAAGATAGTGACATTGATTTATGTGTGGTTGCTGACCTTAAAGAAAAAAGAAAAATAGAGCTAATCAGGGAAATAAGACGGGAATTACTGGATCTGATTCCGAACTCTCTTGATATATTGGTTTATAATGAAAAAGAATTTACTGAAAGAGCTAACCTCAAAAATACCTTAGAATACAAAATTGTAACTGATGGAATGAGAGTTTATGGAAACTAAGGATATTGCTCAAGAATGGTTTAAGATTGCCGAGACTGATCTATCCTCGGCACAGTTTTTACAGACTATGCAACCTCTCCCAATTGAGATAATTTGTTACCATTGTCAGCAGTCAGCAGAGAAATATTTAAAAGGATTTCTTGCCCTATTAGGAGAAGGAATAAAGAAAACTCATGATTTAGTTCAGTTAAACAAAATATGTCAAAAGTATGATAAAGACTTCATAAAAATAGGAGAAGACTGCCTGCTTCTAACCGACTATGGTGTTAAGATTAGATATCCATTCCCAATGGACATCGATGAATCGGACATGGAGACAGCTTTAAAACGCGCACAGGAAATTAAGGTTTACGTTCTGAAAAAAGCCGCCCAAAATGATGAAGATATAGAAAATTCACACTCCTAATAAGTGTGTGGGGCACAACCGCAATTATGACTCTGCACCAGCGTAAACCAGTTGTTCACCTAGACACTTGACAAAATACCATTATACAATGCAATAAATGTTTTAGAAGGTCATCATCAAATTGCCATTTATTCTCCATTGGAGGTTATGAGATATGAATAAAAAATTTGATTGTGTTGAAATGAAGCACAAGGCTGCTCAGAAGATTCGAAAAGAAACCAAAGATTTTTCATTAGAAGAAGAATTGAGTTTTTGGAATAAACAGACTAACCTGCTTCGGAAGCTTAAAAAGCAAATTCATAAATCACAGTCAACCGTCCACTAACTTTTTCTTCCATTTGATTGCGGGCTCTGGTGCGATATCAGCGTCAGTAGAAAATTGGAAAGATTTCACTAAATATCAAGTTTGTTTCACTGAATCCCCGCAACGGTTTAAAAACACGTTCGAATTCCGTATTTCATTTAGTTCTTCCGTTTTATTTTAAAACCGAATCATTCTCCGATAAGCTAGCAGAGAAGATTTGTATTTATAATACTTACAGGACTCTTGTAGAACCAACATAAAACCTTTGTCTTTTTCTGAATGCAGAACATAAGTATAAGAGTATGTCATAGCTTCATTGTCTCACGGGTGAATTATGAGTGGACACTGACACCCTCTTTTTAACCGCAAGAAATGTCAGGTATTCACTTATTTTTTGCTCTAATAATTTATCGTAATTGACTCGAATACTTTCACCAACTTGAATCATTTTTAAATTGCAAAATAAAAATTCATTAATTAAATTGGAATGTTAATCAAAAAGCCAAAAAATCAATTTGTTATGCTTAAGATCATTTCCAACTAACAAAATTTGGAGAATGTGATGAGATACATTGTGTGGCACGTGCCTTCAGTCCGTGCGAATAGTCCAGCCCCTAAGTTGTGTTCGTTTTTGGGGACCCGACATTATCCTGGATGTCAAAATGGAGTAATCGTATTTTGATTCTTCGTATTCTACCAGCATTCTTCCTATTTGCGACCGTCGCATTTGGACAAGAATTTTACAAAGGGTACACCGTGACGTCGAAAGGCAGTGAGGATTGCAACCCGTGTGTTAACAATGTTATCGCCGCGGTCAATACGCTGCGAGATCACGGTGAGACGCTCGGTTTCAACTGGAGTGATAATTACCCGACGGTTACTGGTTCCGGAACGAAGCGCCATTGGCAAGGGGTGCAGCGCCTTCCAATAATTTCAGGGACAAATCTCGACTTGCCATATGTCGTCACATCGTCCTCGCATGGACAGCAGACGTTCCCGTTCCCTTTTTTACCAGAGCAGCCGGCTCACTTTGCGGTCGTGGAGTTTGCATCCCGAGACACGGATGGCCTCCGCCTTCGTTCCAACCGGCTTATGCGGGGTCAACTAACACGCAATGTCCCACCCAATCCGCAGGACCACATTGTCAAATCTGTCAACCTCACTAATACAACGACTGCGGAATATTGGCACCCCAGTGGCATCCAGGCTATTGGCAAATATCTCTTGATCGGTGCCTACAGCAGTAATGTGATGGATTCAAATGCTCTTATTTCGCTCTTCGATATGGCAAGCCCGCAAATGCCGGTGTCGGTTTGGCAAGAAAAGTTTTTTCAAAACATCGTCAATTCGATGGGTATAGTCAAACTGGAGGACAGCAAGTACCTGATGATGCGCGCCACTAAAGACGCTCGGGAGTTGGATTTTTGGATCAGCCCAACACTGGAAGATGTCTCGGGTTTCTTAACGGATGACCAGGGCGGTGGCTTTTGGGATCGTTGGTACCACGATGAGCTCGACCCTTCTGGCACAAATTGGCTTTTCGAGTGCGATTATATTATATACGATGATGGCGACAAGGGGTATCAGAACACGAATTTGGTCACGGATTGCCAAACTGGAGAAATCTACCTGATAGGCACACATGGCCGGTGCCCAGGTCCTTTTCGGTTGGGCAGTGATTTTGTGGACGCCTACCGTGTAGATGTGCCAAAAACCAAGACAAGCGATCCCTTCGGCTGGGGCGAGGGCATAGTCATCACAAAAGTCGCAAAACGAAAAATGCACCCTTCCGCAAACTCTGGTAATTTCGAGGGTGACTTCCAGGCGGCGGGCGGAATCTATGTTAGCCCGGACAATAAACTTTATGTTTATGCGACTGAACACGGCACTGATGGGCCGGGCGGTTCTGTCAAGATGATTGAATTTGGTCCCGAGGAAGGCCGTTCGATAGTGAAGACAATGGATGAAGCTTGGGTAGAGCTTTATGAGCATCCCAACTTTAAAGGCAGATCGGTTATTCTGGATT
>CAZIKB010000129.1:0-18203 GCA_964539665.1 uncultured Cytophagia bacterium | reverse complement strand
AATAGGTTAATGCGCATTATTTTTTTATTCTAATCAATTTTGCACAACGGGTTATATGTATGATATTCTCTAAATGATTCCCAGCTATTTAAATCTCTGTTTCGGTAAAGAGCCTTTTTATTCAACAGAGATGGAATCGTGGCAAACGAAACTAATGCATTAAACTTAAAATGTGATTTCTGATCTGAATCTCTCAGGACTCCGGTGACGGTAAAATCGCCCAGGTCTTCGAAATTGAGCGTCTTATTCATTGGATCTGCATTGCCGAAGAACTTATGAGCGGTTTTCTCAGATAGAATGATCGAATACGGCTTTTCCAAGGCGGTTGCCGGATTGCCATCCTTCAACGAATAACTGAAAATATTAAAGAAAGACGGTTCAGCATACAGGCCGCCAATCATAATAGCTGTTCCTGAATAAAGAACATTTCCCCACATCATTCTCAGTCTCACAGCATCTTCAATAAATGGGTAATTATCCAATAAATACGGAGCTAACGCAGCCGGCGTCGTAGACCATCCATCGACATCCCAGCTCTCTTGGTTGTCGGTTGTGTAGACATGGGCTATACGGTCTTTTTTCTCATGAAACTGATCGCTACTCTTCTGGTCCCTGATAAAAATTATGATCATCAGGCAGATTGACATACTCAGCGCGAGTCCAGCAATATTAATAATTGAAAAGCCCTTGTGTTTTGATAAATTTCTAAATGTAATTTTCAGATAATTTTTAATCATGACACATCTCCAGTAAAAACTGTTAATAATGAACGATGGTATTGCCTTTAATACCTGAAGCCAATACCACATTTTTGCCTTGATTGGACCATCGTTTGAATATTGAATACGAAACATTTCATCATAGTCGCCAATGAGTGATTCATGGTCTGTTTTATCCCGAAATAGGCATAAGAGAAAACGAGGGATTCGGGGGGGAACGGGATTCATTTTATAATAGCCTATTTTCTTTTTACTGTTTTTCATCCATTTATCGAAAAGGAATTATTGATTTATACATTCATTCTACGAACACTCACACAAAATCATTAGTTCGAAATAGGACTGCCAATAGTATAAATCCTATTCGTATTTAAGAGCATTCACTGGATTCGCTGTAGCAGCTTTAATAGACTGATAGCTCACCGTCAAAAGCGCGATACCAACCGTCAGCATCCCAGCTAAGACAAAGCTCCACCATCCTATACTGATGCGATAGGCGAAATTTTGCAGCCAGTGGGTCAACAAAATGTATGCAATTGGCCAGGCAATGAGATTGGCAAATAAAGCCCATTTTGTTAAATCTTTGGAAATAAGCAAAAATACACCTGAAATCGAAGCGCCCAAAACCTTGCGGATGCCGATCTCTTTGGTTCTTCGCTCAGCCATAAACGAGGCCAGCCCCAAAAGCCCGAGACAAGAAACCGCGATTGCCAGAATACAAAACACCAGTCCAAGTTTACCCATCTGGAATTCATTTGCATAAAGCCTGTCATAGTCTTCATCCAGAAAACTGTAATCGAATGGCAGCGCAGGATTCACAGCCTTCCAGGTATTTTCGATGTACTGAATCACCGTGCGAATATCATCCGTTTTTAAGCGAATCGAAATATAGTTAATTCCCCAACCCTTATCGATCCCATACACCATCCCCAGCGATCGAATGCGGTGATGTAGCGATTGAAAATGAAAATCTTTCACCACGCCGATCACGGTAACAGGAATGGGACGTCCATAATAAAATGTCATTCGTTGGCCAATTGGATTTTTAATATTATTTGCCTGTACCGCATGTTCATTCAGAATAATACCCGCAGAATCGGTGCTGAATTCCTTTGAAAAGAATCGCCCTTCAGCCATTTCCAATTGCAGCGTTTCTTGAAAATCAAAATCACAGAAATACATATTCAAATGCAATGTATCTCCTGTTTCAGTTTCGATATAATTCCCGCCATTTCCTTTGCCAGGCAGATTAGCCGAGCTGGAAACGGCGACAATACCAGGATGTTGCATAAGCTGCTGCTTAAGCGTCTCTGACTTCACCGGATCGGGTTGAAGATTTTTCATAATCAGAACCTGTTTTTTGTCGAAGCCCAGGTTTGTATTCTGAATAAAATACAGTTGACGATAAACCGTAATCGTCCCAATGATGAGTGCGATTGAGATAACAAACTGAAAAACGACCAGCCCATTTCGAAAACCTGAAGATTTTCTTCCGGTTACAGTCATCCCTTTAATCACATTCACCGGACGAAATGAAGATAAATAGAATGCCGGATATACGCCGGCAATCATTCCCACGACCACGGCAAAAGCTACCAAACCAATAATTACAGTAGGTAGATTCAATCCCTGAAATCCGATTTGCCTGCCGATGATGTTATTGAAGCCCGGCAATAAAAGAAGCACCAGAAACACACCGAGAAAAAGCGCTAGCACACTCGTGAATATGGATTCGCCTAAAAATTGATGGAGCAGTTGTTTGCGTGTAGAACCGACCGTTTTCCGAATGCCGATCTCTTTGATGCGAATCATCGATTTTGCTGTCGGCAGATTCATGAAATTAATACACGCAATCAGGATGATGAAGATTGCTGTCGTGGAAAACATAATGATATTCTTAATATCGCTATTTTGCTTGAGTTCGAATCGTAACGCCGAATTCAAATGAATCCAGGTTAATGGCTGCATATAAAAGCGAAAATCATGATTGGGATTGTCATTATAAATATATTTTGTAATGACATCCGTCAATTTTGATTCCATAAATTGGGCGTCGGATTTATCTCGAAGGAGAATAAAGGTGTACATAAAGAAATTTTTCCACATTTCTTGATTATACCAGCGGAACGAGTTGTTGGAAACCAGGAATTTAAAATCGAAATGTGAATTTTCAGGGATATCTTCGATGACGCCGTCAATCCGATAATCCTCATCTCCAATGGTAATGCTTTTATGAATGGGGTCTTCGCTTCCGAAATATTTGACCGCCATCGATTGCGTGACGACGACTGTATTCGGTTCTTTCAACGCATTTCTGCGATCACCATTGATAAACTTGAATGAAAAAATATTGAAACAATCATGCGTACCACCCAGTACTGGAGATTCATAAAACACATTTCCTTTGTATTTAACAGGTTGAATTCTCAGATTGGCAAAGCTGGTGGCGTATTCAACTTCTGGATAGTCTCTTGCCAGCGTACTCGCCAGTGGCGGCGGGGTGGAAACATCATTATGCTTCACAATCCGATATATCCGATCGGCTTTTTCATGAAAGCGGTCATAACTTAATTCATAAAGCACGAACAATGCTATGAGAATACTGCAAGCGAATCCAACAGCCAGACCGCTGATATTTATGAACGAATATCCTTTGTGTTTTTTTATATTCCGGAACGCAATTTTCAAATAATTCTCGAACATAACAAATCTCCAGTAAATACTGTTAATAATAAATGACGGTATGGCCTTTAATACCTGAAGCCAATACCACATTTTAGCCCTGATTGGACCGTCATTCGAATATTGAATGCGAAACATCTCATCGTAGTCACCGATGAGCGACTCATGGTCGATTTTATCCCGAAACAGGCATAACAGAAAACGGGGAATTCGGGGTGGATTGGGATTCATTTGTTCATAATGTATTTTATTTGTAAATATTTAGCCTGATTTATCAACGCTTCAAAACTACTCATATCTAAGCGATTCCACAGGGTTTGCCACCGCCGCTTTAATCGCCTGATAACTGACTGTTAAAACTGCAATGGTCAGCGCCAGTACACCGGATAAAATAAACATCCACCAGCCGATGTCAATTCGATAGGAAAAATTTTGCAGCCATTTATCCATAACAAACCAGCTAACCGGCCAGGCAATGATGTTTGCTAATAACACCCATTTAGTGAATTCGTTGGAAAAATGTAGAACAATATTCGAGACTGAAGCGCCCATTACTTTGCGAATACCAATTTCTTTGGTTTTGCGATCGGCAATAAATGACGCCAGACCAAACAAACCGAGACAGGCGATAAACATTGCAAGGAACGAGAAAATCGTAAACAGCTTGCGGGTTTGTTGTTCATTTGTGTATAAATTACTATAATCTTCGTCCAGGAATGAATATTCAAATGGTTTATTTGGAGCGAAATTATTCCAGGTATTTTCTACGTATTTTATTGTTTCAGCAATATTCTCAGTATTGAGACGCACAGATATATAGCTTTCAGTACTTGTATAGTAGCCTCCAGAAAGAAACAATGCCATTGGCCTGATCTGCTGATGTAATGATTCATAATGAAAATCTTTAACCACACCGACGACGGTGAAATTGCCTCTATTCTTAGACCAATTATTTATCTTCTTACCAATTGCATCTTCCCATCCTAACAATTCAGCCGCTTTTTCATTGAGAATGGCAGCCGATGAATCCGTCCCGAAATCTCTGGAAAAGAACCTTCCCTGAGCCATTTCCAGTTTTAATGTGTTAAGAAAGTCATAATCACAAACATAACGATTTAAAGTAAAACTTTCGTCAATACCTTCAGCGCCGAATCCGATGTTGCTAAAACTTTTGCCCGGTAATGTATTTGAACCCGAGACATCTGCAATATTGCTATGCTTGCGCAGGGTCTCTTTTAAGGGAGTAATGTTACTTCCCAGAGCTCCCGGATTGCTTACAACCAGGACCTGTTCTTTTTCAAATCCTAACTTAATATTCTGGAAATATTTTAGCTGTTCATAAATAGTCAGGGTACCGATGATTAAAAATATTGAAATTGCAAATTGAAAAATAACCAGGCTGTTCCTAAGCCAGGAACTACTTTTGCTATCGCCGGCTTTATTCTTGAGCACATTTATCGGTTTAAAGGATGACAGGAAAAAAGCTGGATATGATCCTGAGATAATTCCCACTATTAGTCCAAGTACAACTAATGAAGGAATAACAAAATAATTATCAAAGTAGTGGATTTGGAGTTGACATCCAATCAGGTTTCTGTACCAGGGCAAAAGTCCTTCGACAATTAACAGGCCCAATGCCAGGGAAATGAAACTTAACAAAACTGATTCGCTTAAGAACTGGCATACGAGTTTGTTTCTGCTGGAGCCAACTACTTTCCTCAATCCAACCTCTTTAGCCCTTAAGGATGACTTTGCGGTTGCGAGGTTCATAAAGTTTATACAGGCAATGAGTAAAATAATCACACTGATTACTGAAAATATAGATACATAAGTTGCATTACCATTTGCTTCAAATTCACCATTCAGGTCAGAATTCAAATGAATTTCAGTGATTGGCTGTAAATAATACTCCCAGAAATTGCCCTTTGCTACCCAGGCATCAAATTGTTCACCACCCATATATTTTCTGGTGAAATCCTTGAGTTTTTCACCCAGGTCTGCTTTTGATGTGCCGGGTTTTAGAACAACGTACGAAATAAAATTGTTTGATGTCCAGCCGGTATTATTTATCATAGAAGGAAAGCTCTCAGAGGAAACCAGCATGTCATAATGAAAATGAGAATTATCCGGAACATTTTCAGACACGCCGGTGATTTCAAAATCAATTTTGCCTAAATCCCAGGAAGTCAGATCGATTGATAAAACTTTACCAACAACATCAATGTCTCTAAAATATTTTAGAGCTGTATTTTGCGAAACTACCATGGTATTGGGTTGAGCGAGCGCAGTTTTTGGATCGCCCTGTATTAATGGGAAAGTAAAAACATCGAAAAATACGGAGTCAACTGCAAAAACTTTTGATTCATAAAAAATTCTATCATCTAACGAAACAGGTATTGGGTCAATTCCTAAAAATTTCACCCCTGTTTCAATTTCAGGAAAATCTTCGAGCAGTTTCTGAAAGGTTATGGCGGAAGAAAAGGTCTGGTTAATTTTTGTATCACCTATCGAGGCTCTAACAGCCAAACGATGAATGCTATCAGCTTTTTCATGGAACTTATCGAAACTTAATTCATAGTTCACATAGAGTATAATTAGAATACTGCAAGCCATACCAATAGCAAGGCCGGTTACATTTATAAAGGAATAACCAACATGTTTTTTAAAGTTTCTCAAAGCGATCTTTAGGTAGTTTCTAATCATAACAAAGCTCCAATAAATATTATTAACAATAAAGGAAGGCAGCGCTTTAAAAACCTGAAACCAATACCAGAATCTTGCGCGTAGAGGGCCATCGTGCAAATATTGAAAACGAAACATCTCATCACAGTCGCCAATTAACGACTCATGTTCTATTTTATCCCGAAAAAAGCATAAAATAAATCGGGGGATTGATGGCGGATTCGGATTCAATGTTCTATAACCATTTTATTCTCTTTATACGAATTTTCATAAATATTGTCCTATGAATCAGTGTTCTAAAAAATTGTAATAATCCGCAATGCTGTCATTCCCGCGATCTTTAAAGCAGGAGTCCAGGTAAGTCATGGATGCCCGATAATCCCGACAATCATTATTATTACATTTAAACGAATGTCGGGACGAGCGTGACGTTCTGTGCAAAAAATAACATTTTTAAAAAATGTTCTATAGAGAGAAAATCAAAAAACTTTTGCATAAAAACGAATATTTTACTCATCACACGCTAAAGAATATCTTTCTGAGTTGTCTTCGAGCTTTACTAAACTTTAAAAATTTAGTGAAGCTGCTGAGCAATCGGTATTCCATATCAGGTACTTTTCAAATTTTGATGTCGCCGGAATAGTTCATTAAATCCTGCCATGATTTTATCGTAAATCTCCTTTGATTTCGCCAGAGCTTCAATACCATCTTCCGTGACTTTGTAGAACTTCTTTCTCATGCCGCCACGGACCGGGCTTGGCTCTCCCATAAAAGTTTCTAAATAGCCTTTCTTTCTCAATCTTTCCATGGTGTCATAGACAACGCCCATAGTCACTCTTTTTTCATTGATATTCTCAAGATACTGGAAAATATTTACTCCATACCCTTCGCCTTTAAATCTCCAGACAGTCATGAGAATCTGTTCTTCTAATTTTGTGAGCATCGTTCCTCCTGAAATAGAAGCATGCTTTATTCGTAGGTATTTTTTCGTGTATGACGAATATATACGCCAACCACTAGTGATTGTTTCGTGTATCACGAAAAATAGATATCTGTTTAATTATATAGTACTAAAATAAAATTTTTGGGAGACTTAGAATCAGGAATGTAAATTCTGTGTAAGCTCAATAAAAATTAGGAGGAAATCCAAACGTGAGGACTAATTGACCATTGACTTGTGGAAGAGTTACAACGCCAGTCTAAAAAAAATATTCATTCTTGAAATTTACACACAAATATCGAACACGAATACCAAGTTCAGTTCTCACTGTAAATCCTTCACACACCGAAAGCCAATGAATTTTTTCTTTTGTGCGGGCTCTTCAGCGAAGCGTGCGTCGCAGCGATAGTTGTATTGTTCAGCGAAAGCCGCTATACCCCGCACCACGCGCCGTTCGCCATTTGTGGGGCCTTCAGGATTGCGTTCAGGACTTTGCTTATAGTAATTGAAGCCATACCAGTCAGAGCACCATTCCCAGACATTGTCTGCCATGTCGAATAGTCCATAATCGTTCTGCGAAAAAGAGCCGACATTGCGGACTCGGTCCTTTACCCGCGAGCTAAATCTCTTGTCAAATTCAGGTCTCGAATCTGGCGCCTCATTGCCCCAGGGGTAACTTTTACCTTTTAGTCCGCCGCGGGCTGCGTATTCCCATTCAGCTTCCGTTGGCAGCCGTTTCCCGGCCCACTTGGCGAATGCTGCCGCATCTTTCCAGCTTACATAGACTACCGGGTGTTTGGGATTTTGTAATTGTTTTCCCCATTGACCAGGGATGATATAATTTTCAGCCATTAAAAATTTTTCATACTGTTCTACAGTCACCTCATATTTATCCATGTAAACAGCGCCTAAGCTGACCTTATGGACGGGTTCATCTGCAGAGCCTTCTCTGCCCATCACAAAGCTGCCGCCCAGAATGTAAACCATTTCAGTGCAGTATTGAATTTGTTTGGTGAGATAGGCGTCTTTTGGCTTATATTTTAGAGCTTGTTCATATTTGCTCTTTGCTGCGGTGGGATTCCCTCGCTTAAATAATCTGTCACCGTCATTTTTATTTCTGGTAAACAGAGCGCTGCGTTCAGCTTCTGCGGTTTTCGCTTCTAAATCACGAATTTTCTGATCAGTTAATTTAATCCTGCTGTTAACATATTCGTCGTTGGGCTTTTGGGATAATGCGCTGGTATAGGCAGACTTGGCTTCAACATATTTATTTATGCTGAATAAGCTGTCGCCGGCCATTTTAAATTTATCGTAGGGTGTTGTTTTCACAACGGCTGTTTCAACTTTCTCAACCGTTGCTGGAATCAGCTTAGCTTGAGCTTCCGCTGGTTGTTCTTTATCTGTCGAAACAACAAACTCTTTTAATTCAGGCCAGAATACCAATGCAGCAATCAGGCTCAATGCAACAACTGCAATAATTGAAAAAATCAGCGCCATTGGCTTTTTTTTCTGCGGCCTGGGTAGTACAACAGTTTGAGGTTCATCCAGAACAATCGTAGCCTTTTCATCTGATGAAATAGCGGATTTTGCACCTATCAGGCGTTCTTGAAAATCTTTGACATCCTGAGGTCGTTTTTCAGGCAGGGTTGCCAACGCAGGCTCAAGCACGGTAGATAATGCGCCAGACAGGTTCTGCGTTCCCTCAGCAAGAGAGATAAGCGAAACATCGTCATGCCCGGCCTCGGTCGCTTCCGGCAGGGGCTCGGCGGTAATCATGTAATACAGCGTTGCAGCACAGGCATAAATGTCAGTCCAGGGACCCTGAAGGCCACGGCGAGAATATTGTTCAAAAGGAGCGAAACCGGGCGTCAGGATTACCGACAGGCTCTTTGTAAATCCACCCATGGCAGTTCGTGCAGCGCCAAAGTCCAATAAAAGCGCTCGTCCGTCTATGGTCATATAAATATTTTGCGGTTTGATATCGCGATGAAGAAGGTTTTTCGCATGAACATGTTTTAGTCCATCGAGAACCTGCAGAATGATATCAATGGCTTCTGTTTCGGGAAGCTTACCGCCTTTCTGCTGCAGATATTCCTGCAAATTTTTGCCATCCAGGTAATCCATCACAAGGTAGGCTGTATCATTTTCTTCGAAAAAGTGCCTCACCCGCACTAAGTTAGGATGGTCAAACTTGGCCAGGTTGCGGGCCTCCTGGATGAACTGCTGGAGACCGAAATTAAATGTCTTGCTGTCTTCCTCGGAATGGGGGGTGACAGTTGAACCATCTTGAGCCCGGCTAACATATTCACGCGGTAAATACTCCTTGATAGCTATGTTTGTTTCGAGCTTGGTATCCCAGCCAAAATAGGTTATCCCAAATCCGCCGGGTTTCCCCAGTACCCGGCCAACTAAATATTGCTCATGCAGAAGGGTGCGATGTGCAAGCGCGATTGGACTGCGAAGTTTACCTTCATCGTAACCGCAGGTTGGACAGATTGTGTCGATTCCTTTTTCAGAAAAACAGCCTGGACAGAGTAATTCAAAATGTTCCATTGCGCAATAAAAAGGTTATTTAAAATAGATTATATTAATGCCATGATGAACTGAATGACCTAACAGTAAAGGCCGATGAAATCGTAATTTGCTTTTAGCCAAATTTAAGAACTATTAATTTAAAATTCAATAAAAATTAGATAAGTCGTTCACAAATTCAATGCGCTTTGGCAGAAACTCGTACGCTATATTGGATTTAAATTCTTGCTTCATTTGTGCTGCTGGCAATTTAAAATCCCCGGTGAGTATAATCTTAACGTCGGATAGCATCGGAGTTAAGTGGTGAAACAGTCATAGAGGTTTCGAGTTTTGTATCCCAGCCAAAGTAAGTGATACCGAATCCACCGGGTTTGCCGAGCACTCGGCCGACCAGATACTGATCGTGCAAAAGCGTGCGGTCAGCAAGCGCTATCGGACTGCGTAGCTGGCCTTCATCATAACCACATTTTGGGCAAGTGGTTAACTCGCCCTTCTCAACAAAACAGCCAGGACAGAATTGATTAATATCATTCAACGTATTGCTTTGTATTGTTTATTTTGCATATTGAAATTTGTGCGTTTGCGCAATTATCGTGACTTGTGTGGCAACTAACTTCCTGGGTCAATGATTCCGCCGCGGATTGCAAATCGCCGGCGAGCACAAGTTGTACATTTTTCTCTCCCCTTATAATTACGGTGTTTTCTCGGTGTTCACGCTTTAGCGTGATCTCTTCCCCCCCTCCAAAAATGCAAGCTGAAGCTTGAACACCCACCCCCCTCCGGTTGTGCGACTTCTTTTTCTTTTAAAAAAAGAAAAAGAAGCAAAAAGAAAAAAGAGTAAAAGAACATAGTACAAAGGTTAAAAAGCCCTCACAATACGGAACCCGATGCTGTAGTACGTGACAGTAGGAACATTGCCGTAACGATAAGCAACGCGCGCGTTGCTACCATAGGAGTACCAACTACCACCCCGAAGAACACGGACACTGCCGGAAGCAGGCCCGGTTGGATCTGTCTGTGTGTTAGACGAATAACTGCCGTACCAGTCCCAGCACCATTCCCAGACATTGCCGCTCATGTCGTATAGACCAAGCTCATTGGCCTGTTTTGTGCCAACATTATGGGTCTGCGAATCACTGTTGTTCGCATACCAGGCCACATCGTCCGGGGTATTGCTGCCGCTGTATTTGTAGCCCTGCGATTGGCTGCCGCCGCGGGCTGCATATTCCCATTCCGCTTCAGTGGGCAGGCGGTAACCGTTAGCGCCCAGGTCCCAACTCACATTTGTGCCATTTATCGTATAAGCAGGCGTATACCCTTCCCGTTCGCTCAGTTTGTTGCAAAACGTCACTGCGTCATACCAGCTCACGTTTTCCACTGGTTTGTTGTCACCGGAAAAAGAGGAAGGATTTGCGCCCATGTCCTCCTGATATTGGGCTTGCGTTACTTCATATTTGCTGATATAAAAACTGCTTAAGGTTACCTGGTGGATTGGCTTCTCCCTACTTTGTCCATCACCCCAGGTGTCGCCCATGGTATACGTGCTGCCTTCTACAAACACCATATTAATAAACAGAAAAGGTTTACCGTAAACTTCATTGGAATAAGTCGACTGTTTAACGGTAACATAAGCGCAAACACGGTAGGTATAGGTAACCTGATGATCCAAACCAGTATCTGTGAAAGAAGTGCTGTTAGCCGGTAGATCGGCGATCTGCTGCCAGGAAGAGGCAGCGTCTTTGCGTTCGATGCGGAAACCAGACTCAAAACCACTATTGTCCTGCCAGGTCAAACGAATTTGTGAATCATTAATAGGATTGGCCTGTAAATTAGTAGGCGGTGGAAGTGTTACGTTAGGATCCACCGGGTTTGTAAATTCCCTCTTTCCACAGCTTAAAAGGAAAAACAGTAATAAAGCGAAAGATGCAATTCTACATTTCATTTTAAACCTCGTAGTATTCTGAATTCAAAACAAAAAGTTAAACATTATGCTTAAAATTTTACCTGCACAACAAGTTGTTTTTTTGAAATATCATAATCGAGACTAAAACCATCCCCTGGCACTTGCACACTCCCTTTACGAAGTTGATTATACAAGGTCCACGCCCCAAACACACCAGCGCCAATAAACGCTCCCATGGAATAGCGGTCAAAATTATCGGTGGAATTTCGGGCGTTTACAGCCGCATCTGTTGTAGTCGCATTTTGGTAGTCATTGTATTTCTGATTGGCCATGAATTTTAAACCCACCCCAGCGCCGGCAAATAGCACCGAACCAGCCAGGCTCCAGTTGCGCTTGCGGCTCCAGCTATCTCGTTTGGCTTGCAGGCTGCCGGTATAGGTTATCATATCCGCTTTAATGGTTTTTTGTTGGTTGAATTCTATCGTAAAATCCTGGTGGTAAGGCAGGTAGGTTTGTTTTCGCAGCTCCAGTGTGTGTTTCCCCTCTAACAGGTCTTTAACAATTTGCGGGGCGGCGCCGTAATCCTTGCCGTCAATAACAACCCGGGCGTCCCTGGCGTCTGCCGTATTGACGAACACCGCCAACGACCCGGTCCGCGGTTCGGGGAATAAGTCGATAGTCGTGGTTTCGCCAACAACCAAATTGATGCTCTGCTTGACCGGGTTGTGTTTGGGCTTGCGTGCCTCAAAGGTGTGCAAACCTGCCCTCAGTCGCAGCGGCGACAGGCTGAGGGATGCGGTTTCGCCGTCAATGACAATCTGGGCGTCCGGCGGCGCGTTGATGCGCACAGTCGCAAAGTTTGGCGGCAAGGTATAGGCTTCCTCGAACAGCTTATTGTCAGTAACCGTGATGCGCTTCGTGACCTCCCGGTAAAGCTCCTTTTTAAGCGTGAGACGATACTGTCCAGAAGCCCGTTGACTGTCGCGGTAGGGGGTTTCACCGACCCGCTTATCATCGATGTAGACTTCTGCACCTTGCGGCTCACTCAGGATGGAAATGCCGCCGAACGCCTGTTTTAGATCAAAGTCATACGCTATGGTCGTGTCGATAACGACTTTTGCTGACCTTTCTTCGCTATAGTAAAGGTCTTTTGTAACCCGAACTTTGTAATCGCCCGCGTCAAGGGCGGTACTCCGGTAAGGTGTTTGCCCAACCTGTCGTTCATCGAGATATATTGTAGCGCCGGAGGGAGTGGAGGTAATCTGCAAATAGCCAAAATTGGCTTTAAGCCGCAGTGAAATCTCGTTCTTCCTGCCGCCCTGCACGGAGATGGCCCGCCTGGTTTCGATATACAGATTCTTCTTTGCCTCCAGGACATGGCTGCCTGAAAGTGCGAGCCCTTCATAGGGTGACGTACCAATGAGCTTGCCATCGAGCCACAGCTCCGCGCCCGGCGGCTCGGTTTCCACCTTCAGAATAGCAGACTCTCTTCTTTTCAGGGCATAGCTGAAATAGGTTTTATTCTCCTTTACAATAATATCCTCTTCCAGTGACTCGTATTCAGAATGGATAACATGCAATCTGTGCTTGCCTAAACTCAACCGGAAGGTTGGGCCAGGACCGACATCTTCGCCGTCGATTAGAACTTTTGCATCCCGTGGTTCCACGACAATGTTTACCGGAATGGTCTCTGCTTCTCCCATAATTCGGATAACCCAAACTTCTCTGGGTTTCAATTGAATTCCAATTTCTGAAAGAATAATCTGTAAAGGCTGGTATCCTGTTTTGAAAATTTTTATCACACGTTCGTCAGGAGAAAGATAAACCATATCCTCGCCGGGATTTTTATCCACACGCACCACCCCGTTGTTGGAATCGTAACTCAAGCCTTCCAGATTTGTCTGTACCTGAATCGCGGCACAGAAACGACCGTTGGCATCTCGGACAGCAACAATTTCCGCTTCTTTCTTTTCCGGCTTTCCCTCGATTCGCATTTGAGGTAGCTGCGCGAAAAGCGGATTGGAAACAAGGAGAAATAGTGATAAGAAATACAAACGCATGGTGATACCCTCCCTCAGTGTAACGATTCTATTATTTGTAAATTCTGAAATTAGCCGTCCGCACCAGCGCTTCCTCATCCCATTCATTCGGCTGCCAGGCACGCACATAAATTAAAGGATCGCGTTCATTAAAATCAACCAGCAAAAACAGATAACCCTCATCAGCGTAGGTGGTTGAAGCATAACTTTGCCGCATTTCCACACCGTAGACGTTTTGCGCATTGTTCTTTTTTATGATATCAAATGAACCGAAATCGAGAAAGATATCCTTCTGAATGTCAAAAAGCCTTTTCTGACGTTTCAGGTAATCCCGCTTGGTTAACTTGATATATTCATAATCGGGTTGAGTACCAAATTTACGGTATTGAATCGCATTTTCAGGCAGTTTCTTGCGCATGATTTTCCTGCCAATTAGAATCAGGGCATCCTCAGCGAAAATCAAGTCCACGGTTTCGATGTCTCGAGTTAAATAAGCCGTGCGGTATTTCTCTACAAACTTGATGATTTCCTGGCGGTTGCCCCAGTCATTGCCAAATTTAGATTGCTCGACAAAATACTGATACATCTTTGCCGTGATGCTCAGGTTGAGGTCGAGCAGCTCGCCTTTATCCGAAAAGTCGAGCACCAGATATTCCGTCGATTGTTTGTGGATACTCGGATAATCGTGCAGAACTCTGATCTTGCGCAGCTCATAGCCGGTGCGCGTTTTGCGAATTGATGCGGCAACCTCTCTGTCGAGCGGTTTAGGACGATTGTACTTGAGATAGTTTAAAACCTTAAGACACAGAAACGGATCGCTTTTATAGAGACGGTTGATTTCGCTTGTGTTGTTTGCTGCAAGAATATCCAAAAACTGCGCTGTGGATTGAGTGATTTTAGCAGCCACTGGAACCTCGTCGTCAAACTTCAAACTCAGGTTCCACTTCTTTGTGGCGGTCAGATCCGGCTTAACAGTCCGCTTTGGAGAAGAATCCAGACGAATGGTTTTAGCTGCCTGAAAAGCTGGCATTTTTATTAGCGACCATAAATCTCCAACAACGCTGTATTCATTGCGAGATTCGTAGTAGGAGTACTTAATATTCAGCTTGAGCGATTCAAATTTGGTGCTGGCGCCCAATAAGCGGAAAGTCGCCAGTCCGTCACGACCCTGCACCGCCACCTGGTTGGCGCCGTCCCAGAAGGTAAAATCCAGCAGCGAAACCGGCAAGCCGGCATGCGCAAGCCGCAAGGTGATTTCGCGTTCCTTTTCCGAGATTCGTTCATCCTTGAAAAGTGCAAAGCTGGAATTGAGAATAATGCGATTAATTCTCTCCGGAAGTTCTGTGGTATAGTTGACGCCTTCAAAAACCACGTTCTGGTCAGGAAGCGAGTTCAACAGCACGGTGGCAAAATAGTACAGTTTCAGCGCAAATGCCAGATTGCCCATCTGTTCGTAATCCTTTGCTTTGCTCGCCATTTCAGCAATTAATCGTTTGCGTTCGGTAAAGACTTTGTCGACTTCCGATTTTTTTAAATAACAAAAAACCTCAATTTCACCTGTAGACGTCGGTTTTTTTATGGTCTGGACATTTTTAAGTGTGGCTGTACTGTGTGTGCGCAAAATAGATTTGACGTCTTCATTCAGACCCTCGGAGGTTTCCCGGACTTTGCGTTCAAACGAGCTGGCAACGCGCACGGCGATCTGTCCAGTGAGCTCCGCCAGCGCCCGGTCGCGCGCCTCGTTGACATCCTGCGAAAGGCCGCTGCCGTAGTAATACTCAGCAGAGCGGATGATGGCATTTTTGTTAAGATTCTGGCTGAAAAGCGGCGTAATAATAACCATCAAGTAAACGAATACAGGTTTCACTTTATTGCTCCATATTTTAATTTGGTAAGCCCAAAATGGGATGCAATACTTTAGTATTGCAAATACCGCATTACTCAAACGAATAACCAATTCTGTGTCTGAGGCAAAACACTAAAGTGTTTTACTCCGGACATCCGGAAACACTTAATTGTTTCACTCCGTGCCTATTAGGAGTGCAATACTTCAGTATTGCAGCGGTCAAAAATCATCGTAGGGCTCTATATTTAGTTTTAATCCAGTTTCCTCGTTCTCAAAATTCATCCTTCCCTTCCCTCCTTTCATGCGATTAAAACTGCTCCAACGGTTGTCTTCCGGCCTTGCCACAATCCCATGTTTTACAGCATTCCAATAAATATAAGCCAAGTGGGTAGAGTAATCGCTATTGCTGCGAAGGCAGGTATCCCAGTAATTCCACCAAACCTGGCGGCCGGGCGCGGAATCCAAACGATTGATTGCAGTCGCACTCGCACCATGGATTTTCCGAATTATTTCAGGCATGTCTTTCGCTTCTTTGGCAATGGTCATGATGTGATAGTGGTTGCTGAAGAGTATCCAGGCCTCGAGCGTCCAGTTGAATTCGTTAAACCACTTTTTAATTGCTGCCCACAAAAACTCCTTACGCGTATCGTCATGAAATAAAGACTCTTTGTTTAACGTAGCGCCTGTGATAAAATAGATAGCGCCATCTATAAACAGGTGCGGTGGATTGTGTTCATATCTTTTGAATTGCAATTATCAGCCCTCTTTGTTATCGTTTTTGCACATACACAAACCGGAAGTGCAATACTTCAGTATTGCATATCATTACTCGCGTCTTGTGGAAAACCGCGACACACAGACGAAAAAAACTAATCCTGACGGATGCAAAATACTAAAGTATTTTACAAAACCAAAACTCCCGGATTGCAATACTTCAGTATTGCACCTAAAACAAAACACTTAAGTGTTTTACTCCATTAAAGGTGTTCAGCCGTCAGCCTGTTTTTTCAGCCTGACGGCTGAACACCTCCGTTTGTGTTAATCCGGTATCTTTCCGAATGCGTACTCAATACCGGATTAGCGGTCATCTTTGTCCTGCTACACAACCGGCAGAACAGGAACCAGCCTGGACTTTTGTGCTCGCTTTTACTTTCCTTAAAAAGCAAAACTCCGGCTTTTAAAGTCTTCACAATACGGAACCCGATGTTGTTGTTCGTGTTAGTTGGATTATTGTTGTTACGATTAGCAACGCGTGTGTTGTTACTATTGTTGTTCCAACTACCACCCCGAAGAACACGGTTACTGTTTACGGCCAGTCCCCTAAGGTAAGATAAATTGAAATTTGAATTTCTTCTCCGGTTGAAGAACATTAATACTACTCAAAACATGATTTATGACTTTATAATTCTCTTCTTTGCCGGCAAAACCCAGCCAGGCGTTTAATGATAACAGTAAATTTTCAAAGGATATCTCACCGTTTTCATAATCTTTCGTGCGCCTCTTAAAATTAGTCTTAAAGCGTTTAAGATTGGGACGCAATATTCGGCGGTAATTCCGGTAAATGTGAAAACCAAGATAACGAATACCGTTTTTTGATGGAAATATTTGAGTTTTATTTTTATGAATGTTTAAACGCCTGCAAGCTAAAAATTCCATAGTGGCGCTTTTGACTTCTTTTAAAAAGTGTTTATCATGGGCGTAAATAAGGCAATCATCCATATAACGCAGATAATGTTTTATTTTTAAATCTTCCTTTAAGAAGCGATCCAAAGGGGTTAGAAAATAATTGGCAAATAACTGACTGGTCAAATTCCCGATCGGCAACCCCCTGGGCAGACAACAATCCGATGGTAAATCCGCCGGAAAAGGAAAATAATATTCCATGCCGCTTTTATATGTATTTAATAAATTAGCAAGTAATTTAAGAAGATGCGTGTCTTTAATTTTATTTTCCAAATCGGCAGCTAAAATTTGGTGATCTACAGTAAAGAAATACTTTTTCATATCAACTTTTAACACCCAGTCATTTTTACGCAAAAAGGATTGCGCTCTGTCTAAAGCACGGTGCATACCTTTATAAGTTCGGCAGGCGTAGCTGTCGTATATCATGGTTTTATCGAGAATAGGTTCAATGATATTGCAGATAGCATGGTGCACAACACGGTCTCTATAGGGCGCGGCGCTGATTAAACGCACAGCCGGTTCATGAACGGTAAATGTTTTATACGGTGAAAATTCAAATGAATCCGATAAAAGTTCCTCATGAATTTCAAAAAGTTCTTTTTCTAAATTATATTCAAAATCAAGAACTTCATCCTTTAACCGCTTACCTTTACGCGCCTTACGTGAAGCCAGCCATAAGTTCTCAAATGTGCATATTTTTTCATAGAGATGTTTATAGCGTTTAGCCATTGTCTCTTTCTTTACTGTATTTCTCCCAACCGCCAACCATTTTACCGATTTCATTTATTTGCTTCGAAGAATATTCAAAGGATTTCAGATTGATGCATTGCAAATCTTTGGAAAGGCGAATCAAAAAACGTAATTTTTCCAGGAGTAGATTGGCCCGGCGCAGGAAATGATACTTCTTTTTTGAACTATATTTTGCTTCGATTACTGCTTCCAGAATCTCAAGCATACTGTTGGTAATACGATCGCCAATTGTATATTTGTATTTCTTTGGATATTGACTTATTTTGGGCGAATACCACAAAATTAAATCATATATTTTTGGCAATACGGCTATTTCCTTTGAATCCAAGAAACCTCCCCAAAATCATAAAGTTCTGTAAAATAGGGTGTTCACGCTTTAGCGTGTGGTTTTTCTCCACCCCACTCCCACAAGCTGAAGCTTGAACAC